>NZ_JBEZNG010000015.1:0-256603 GCF_040653035.1 Streptomyces malaysiensis subsp. malaysiensis | reverse complement strand
CCAGGTCCAGCCATTCCCCGACGGCCAGCACATGTGCGCGCCGTCCGGCGTGCGTGCGGAACTCCTTCTCCGGGTCGGAGCCGCCGTAAGGCGGCCACGAACGGCCTCCGGAGGGCTACCGCGCGTTGAAGTACTTCGCCTCCGGGTGGTGGATCACGATGGCGTCCGTGGACTGCTCGGGGTGGAGCTGGAACTCCTCCGAGAGCTTCACCCCGATCCGTTCGGGTCCCAGCAGATCGGCGATCTTCGCGCGGTCCTCCAGGTCGGGGCAGGCACCGTAGCCCAGCGAGAAGCGCGCGCCGCGGTACTTCAGCGCGAACATGTCCTCCATCTCGCCCGGGTCCTCACCGGCGAAGCCCAGCTCGGCGCGGACCCGGGCGTGCCAGTACTCGGCCAGCGCCTCCGCCAGCTGGACGGACAGACCGTGCAGCTCCAGATAGTCGCGGTAGGAGTCGGCGGCGAACAGCTCGGCGGTCATCTCGCCGATCTTCGAGCCGACGGTCACCACCTGGAGGCCGACGACATCGGTCTCCCCGGACTCCTCGGGCCGGAAGAAGTCGGCCAGGCACAGCCGGCGGCCGCGGCGCTGGCGCGGGAAGGTGAAGCGGGTGCGCTCGCTGCCGTCCTCGTTCAACAGGACCAGGTCGTCGCCCTTGGAGACGCACGGGAAGTAGCCGTAGACCACGGCCGCCTCCAGCAGGTTCCCGGTGTGCAGCCGGTCCAGCCAGCCGCGCAGCCGGGGCCGGCCCTCGCGCTCCACCAGTTCCTCGTAGCCGGGGCCATCGCCGGTGCGGGACTGCTTGAGCCCCCACTGGCCCTTGAAGAGCGCCCCCTCGTCCAGCCAGGAGGCGTAGTCGGCCTGCTGGATGCCCTTGACGACGCGGGTGCCCCAGAACGGCGGGGTGGGCACGGGGTTGTCGGTGGCCACGTCGGAGCGCGCCGGGCCCTGGTCCGGCTCCGGCTCCCGCACCTGGGCGGCGCGCTGGGGGACCCGGCGCTGCCGGAGCTCGGGGAGCGTGGCGCCGGGCACCCCGCGCTTGACGGCGATCAGGGCGTCCATGAGCCGCAGCCCCTCGAAGGCGTCGCGGGCGTAGCGCACCTCGCCCTCGTAGATCTCGTGCAGATCCTGTTCGACATAGGCCCGGGTGAGGGCGGCGCCGCCGAGGATGACGGGGTAGTCGGCGGCCAGCTTGCGCTGGTTGAGCTCCTCCAGGTTCTCCTTCATGATCACCGTGGACTTCACCAGCAGCCCGGACATGCCGATCACATCGGCCCGGTGCTCCTCGGCGGCCTCCAGGATCGCCGAGACCGGCTGCTTGATGCCGAGGTTGACCACGTTGTAGCCGTTGTTGGACAGGATGATGTCCACGAGGTTCTTACCGATGTCATGGACGTCGCCGCGGACGGTGGCCAGCACGATGGTGCCCTTGCCCTCGTCGTCCGACTTCTCCATGTGCGGCTCCAGATGCGCCACGGCCGTCTTCATGACCTCGGCGGACTGGAGGACGAACGGCAGCTGCATCTGGCCGGAGCCGAACAGCTCGCCGACCACCTTCATGCCGTCCAGCAGCGTCTCGTTGACGATGTCGAGGGCGGGGCGCTCCTGGAGGGCCTCGTCGAGGTCGGCCTCCAGGCCGTTGCGCTCACCGTCGATGATGCGCCGCTTGAGGCGCTCCTCCAGGGGCAGCGCGGCCAGCTCCTCGGCCTTGCCCGCCTTGAGCGACTTGGCGGTGGCGCCCTCGAAGAGCCCCATCAGCTTCTGCAAGGGGTCGTAGCCCTCGGCGCGGCGGTCGTAGATCAGGTCCAGGGCCGTCTCGACCTCCTCGTCCTCGAACCGCGCGATCGGCAGGATCTTGGAGGCGTGCACGATCGCCGAGTCCAGGCCCGCCTTGACGCATTCGTCGAGGAAGACGGAGTTGAGCACGATGCGGGCGGCCGGGTTGAGGCCGAAGGAGATGTTCGACAGGCCGAGGGTGGTCTGGACGTCCGGGTGGCGCCGCTTGAGCTCGCGGATCGCCTCGATGGTGGCGATGCCGTCCTTGCGGGACTCCTCCTGACCGGTGCAGATGGTGAAGGTCAGACAGTCGATGAGGATGTCGTCCTCGCGGATGCCCCAGTTGCCGGTCAGATCGGCGATCAGCCGCTCGGCGATCTCCACCTTGTGCTCCGGGGTGCGGGCCTGGCCCTCCTCGTCGATGGTCAGCGCGATCAGGGCGGCGCCGTGCTCCCGCGCGAGCCCGGTGACCTTGGCGAACCGCGACTCGGGGCCGTCCCCGTCCTCGTAGTTGACGGAGTTGATGACCGCGCGTCCGCCGAGCTTCTCCAGCCCGGCCCGGATGACGTCGACCTCGGTGGAGTCCAGGACGATGGGGAGGGTGGAGGCGGTGGCGAACCGCCCGGCCAGCTCCTCCATGTCCGCCACGCCGTCCCGGCCGACGTAGTCCACGCACAGGTCGAGCAGATGGGCGCCCTCGCGGATCTGCTCCCGGGCCATCTCCACGCAGTCGTCCCAGCGGCCCTCCAGCATGGCCTCGCGGAACTTCTTGGAGCCGTTGGCGTTGGTGCGCTCGCCGATCGCCAGATACGAGGTGTCCTGGCGGAACGGCACGGTCTGGTAGAGCGAGGCGGCGCCGGGCTCGGGGCGCGGGGAGCGCTCGGTCGGGGTCAGCTCGCGGACCCGCTCGACGACCTGGCGCAGATGGTCGGGGGTGGTCCCGCAGCAGCCGCCGACCAGGGAGAGCCCGTACTCGCGGACGAAGGTCTCCTGGGCGTCGGCCAGTTCGCCCGGGGTGAGGGGGTAGTGGGCGCCGTCCTTGCCCAGCACCGGAAGGCCGGCGTTGGGCATGCAGGACAGCGGGATACGGGAGTGGCGGGCGAGATGGCGCAGGTGCTCGCTCATCTCGGTGGGGCCGGTGGCGCAGTTGAGGCCGATCATGTCGATGCCGAGCGGCTCGAGGGCGGTGAGCGCCGCGCCGATCTCGGAGCCGAGCAGCATGGTGCCGGTGGTCTCGACGGTGACCGAGCAGATCACGGGGAGGTTGGCACCGGTGGCGTCCAGGGCGCGGCGGGCGCCGATGATCGCGGCCTTGGTCTGGAGCAGGTCCTGGGTGGTCTCCACCAGGAGGGCGTCCGCGCCGCCGGCGATCATGCCCTCGGCGTTGGCCTGGTAGGCGTCGCGGAGGATGGTGTAGGGCGCGTGGCCGAGGGTGGGCAGCTTGGTGCCGGGGCCCATCGAGCCGAGCACCCAGCGCTGGCGTCCGTCGGCGCCGAACTCGTCGGCGACCTCACGGGCGATCCGGGCACCGGCCTCGGAGAGCTCATGGACGCGGTCGGGGATGTCGTACTCGCCGAGCGCCGCGTGGTTGGCGCCAAAGGTGTTGGTCTCGACACAGTCCACACCGACGGCGTAGTACGCCTCGTGGACCGAGCGGACGATGTCCGGGCGGGTGACGTTGAGGATCTCGTTGCAGCCTTCGAGCTGCTGGAAGTCGTCGAGACTGGGGTCCTGAGCCTGGAGCATCGTCCCCATCGCGCCGTCGGCGACCACCACGCGGGTGGCCAGCGCTTCACGAAGCGCGTCGGCTCGGGCGGCGGATGTGGGCGATGGCGTGTACGAGGCCATGGATGTGCTCCCTGGAGTGCGACGGCTGTCGGCTTTGCGCCCTCCCCGGGGGAAGACGCACCACGCCAGGGTAGCCGCCAGTGGTCATTTCACGATGGTCGTTCCATCAGCCGGGATGAACACGGCCGATCGGCCCCCGGTGGGCCCGCTGATCGCCGACACACGGCCTCGCTGTACCGCGGGGTCGACATGGACCGATAGTGTTCAGCATTGTCGAACCGCAGTCAGGAGGGGTTGGCGATGGCACGGAACATCCAGTCGTTGGAGCGCGCCGCCGCGATGCTACGCCTGCTCGCCGGTGGTGAGCGACGTCTGGGACTGTCCGACATCGCATCCACTCTGGGGCTGGCCAAGGGCACCGCGCACGGCATATTGCGCACCCTCCAGCAGGAGGGTTTCGTCGAGCAGGACGAGGCGTCCGGCCGCTATCAGCTCGGCGCGGAGCTGCTGCGCCTGGGCAACAGCTATCTGGACGTGCACGAGCTGCGCGCCCGCGCCCTGGTGTGGACCGACGACCTGGCCCGCTCCAGCGGCGAGAGCGTGTACCTGGGCGTGCTGCACCAGCAGGGCGTGCTGATCGTCCACCATGTCTTCCGGCCGGACGACAGCCGCCAGGTGCTGGAGGTCGGCGCGATGCACCCGCTGCACTCCACGGCCCTGGGCAAGGTGCTCTCCGCGTACGACCCGGTCGCCCACACCGAGGTGACCGAGACCGAGCGCAGGGTGTTCACCCCCCGCACGGTGACCGGGGAGCCCGAGTTCGAGGGCGTCCTGGACCTGACCCGGGCGCGTGGCTGGGGCTCCGATGTGGAGGAGACCTGGGAGGGCGTGGCGTCGGTCGCGGCGCCCATCCACGACCGGCGCCGGCTGCCGGTGGGCGCGGTGGGGATCACGGGCGCGGTCGAGCGGGTGTGCGACGGCGGGGAGCTGCGCTCCGAGCTCGTGGCCGCCGTAAGGGACTGCGCCCGCGCCGTCTCCCGGGACCTGGGTGCCCTGCGCTTCTGAATCGTGCCAGTGGGCGCCGATCAGCCCCCATATGCCGTGATGACCGGCTTCATCACGGTTTCACATACATGCGATTTTTCCCTCACACGACCCTTGACGGGGTCTTCGACGTGAAGAAAACTGCCGTTCATCGGTCGGCATTGTCGAACACCTGACGACAATATTCGCTATGGTGGACTCGCCGCGGGCCGACCAACGCCCTCCCACGAGGGCGCGGACCACCGGTGAGAACCCGGGGGTTCGCCTTCCCCTGGACGAAGGACAAAGGAGTCGCGGGTGTCCAGCTCCGACATCTTCATCGGCGAGACCATCGGTACCGCCGTACTCATTCTGCTCGGCTGCGGTGTCGTCGCCGGCGTTGTCTTGAAGCAATCCAAGGCGTTCGAGGCCGGGTGGGTCGCCATCACCCTCGGGTGGGGCTTCGCCGTGCTCACCGGCGCCTATATCTCCGCGCCGCTCTCGGGGGCGCACCTCAACCCGGCGGTGACGCTCGGCCTCGCCATCGAGGGCGGTGTCGAGTGGAGCAAGGTGCCCGTCTACTTCCTCGGGCAGATGCTCGGCGCGGTGATCGGCGCCTCGCTGGTGTGGCTCGCCTACCTCGGCCACTTCCACGCCCATCTCAAGGACCGCGAGATCGTCGGCGGCCCGGGCGCCCAGGACACGGCGGTGGCGGACAAGCAGCAGGCCGGTGACGCCGGCCCGGTGCTGGGCGTCTTCTCCACCGGCCCCGAGATCCGCAACGTCGGCCAGAACCTGGCCACCGAGATCATCGCCACGGCCGTACTGGTGCTCGCCATCCTCACCCAGGGGCTCAACGGCGACGGCAAGGGCCTGGGTGTCATCGGCGTCATGATCACCGCCTTCGTGGTGGTCGGCATCGGCCTCTCGCTCGGCGGCCCGACCGGTTACGCCATCAACCCGGCGCGTGACCTGGGCCCCCGTATCGCTCACGCCCTCCTGCCGCTGCCCAACAAGGGCGGCTCGGACTGGGGCTACGCCTGGATCCCCGTCGTCGGCCCGCTCATCGGCGGTGCCATCGCCGGCGGGATCTACGAGATCGCCTTCGCCTAGCCCACCCCACCCATCGCAGGAGAGCAGCAGATCATGACCGACACCCACACCACGAGCGCCTCGTCCCACGGCCAGGGCCCGTTCATCGCGGCCATCGACCAGGGCACCACCTCAAGCCGCTGTATCGTCTTCGACCGCGACGGCCGCATCGTCTCGGTGGACCAGAAGGAACACGAGCAGATCTTCCCCAAGCCCGGCTGGGTGGAGCACGACGCCACCGAGATCTGGGAGAACGTCCAGGAGGTCGTCGCCGGCGCCATCACCAAGGCCGGGATCACCGCCGCCGACGTCAAGGCGATCGGCATCACCAACCAGCGCGAGACCACCCTGCTCTGGGACAAGAACACCGGTGAGCCGGTGCACAACGCCATCGTCTGGCAGGACACCCGCACCGACGCCCTGTGCCGTGAGCTCGGCCGCAACGTCGGCCAGGACCGCTTCCGCCGCGAGACCGGCCTCCCGCTGGCCTCCTACTTCGCCGGTCCCAAGATCCGCTGGCTGCTCGACAACGTCGAGGGGCTGCGCGAGCGGGCCGAGGCGGGCGACATCCTCTTCGGCACCATGGACTCCTGGGTCATCTGGAACCTGACCGGCGGGGTCGACGGCGGGGTGCACGTCACCGACGTCACCAACGCCTCCCGCACCCTCCTGATGAACCTGCACACCCTGGACTGGGACGAGAAGATCCTGTCCTCGATCGACATCCCGGCCGCCGTACTGCCGCGGATACGTTCCTCCGCCGAGGTCTACGGGCACACGGCCGAGGGCGTCCTGGCGGGCGTTCCGGTCGCCTCCGCGCTCGGCGACCAGCAGGCGGCCCTCTTCGGCCAGACCTGCTACTCCGAGGGCGAGGCCAAGTCCACCTACGGCACCGGCACCTTCCTGCTGATGAACACCGGCGAGAAGCCGGTCAACTCCTACAACGGGCTGCTGACCACCGTCGGCTACCGGATCGGCGACGAGAAGCCGGTCTACGCCCTGGAGGGCTCCATCGCGGTCACCGGTTCGCTGGTGCAGTGGATGCGGGACCAGATGGGCCTGATCAACAGCGCCGCCGAGATCGAGACCCTCGCGAGCTCCGTCGAGGACAACGGCGGCGCGTACTTCGTGCCCGCCTTCTCGGGTCTGTTCGCCCCGTACTGGCGGGCCGACGCGCGTGGCGTGATCGCCGGCCTGACCCGCTATGTCACCAAGGCGCACATCGCCCGTGCCGTGCTCGAGGCCACCGCCTGGCAGACCCGCGAGATCGTCGACGCGATGACCAAGGACTCCGGGGTCGAGCTCACCGCGCTCAAGGTCGACGGCGGTATGACCTCCAACAACCTTCTGATGCAGACCCTCTCGGACGCCCTGGACGCTCCCGTGGTGCGCCCGATGGTCGCCGAGACCACCTGCCTCGGCGCGGCCTACGCAGCCGGTCTGGCCGTCGGCTTCTGGCCGGACACCGACGCCCTGCGCGCCAACTGGCGCCGGGCCGCCGAATGGACCCCCCGAATGGACGCGGACGTCCGCGACCGCGAGTACAAGAACTGGCTCAAGGCCGTGCAGCGGACCATGAGCTGGATCGAAGACGAGGAGTAATCAATGACCACCCCGCAGAGCGTTCCGTCCCTCGGAACGCACCCGGCTGCCGGTTCGAACCCCAGCCGAGCCGAGACCCGGGAACAGCTCTCCAAGGCGACGTACGACCTCCTGGTGATCGGCGGCGGCATCCTGGGCATCACCACCGCCTGGCACGCCGCGCAATCCGGGCTGCGGGTGGCGATGGTGGACGCCGGTGACTTCGCCGGCGCCACCTCCTCCGCCTCCTCCAAACTGCTCCACGGCGGCCTGCGCTATCTCCAGACCGGCGCGGTCAAGCTGGTCGCCGAGAACCACTTCGAGCGGCGCGCGGTCTCCCGTACCGTCGCCCCCCACCTGGCCAACCCGCTCACCTTCTACCTGCCGGTCTACAAGGGCGGTCCGCACGGCGCGGCCAAGCTGGGCGCGGGCGTCTTCGCCTACTCGGCGCTCTCCGCGTTCCGCGACGGCGTCGGCCATGTGATCGGTGCCGAGCGGGCCGCGCGCGACGTCCCGGAGCTGCGCACCGAGAACCTCAAGGCGGTCGCGGTCTACGGCGACGGCCAGATGAACGACAGCCGCATGGCCCTGATGACGGTCCGCGCGGCCGTGGAGTCCGGCGCCACCGTCCTGAACCACGCCGAGGTCACCGGTCTGCGCAAGACCGACGGCCGGGTCACCGGCGCCGAGCTCAAGGACCGCACCGACGGTACCGAGTTCGGGGTCGACGCCCGTCTGGTGCTCAACGCCACCGGCCCCTGGGTGGACCATCTGCGCCGGATGGAGGACCCGAACGCGGCGCCGTCGATCCGGCTGTCCAAGGGCGCGCACCTGGTCCTCAAGCGCACCTCCCCCTGGCGGGCGGCGCTGGCGACCCCGATCGACAAGTACCGCATCACCTTCGCCCTCCCCTGGGAGGACATGCTGCTGCTGGGCACCACGGACGAGGAGTTCGAGGGCGACCCGGCCGATGTCGCGGTCAACGAGAAGGACATCGCCCAGATATTGGACGAGGCGGCCTTCTCCATCCGCGACCAGCAGCTCTCCCGCGATCTGATCACCTACTCCTTCGCGGGGCTGCGGGTGCTGCCCGGCGGCCCCGGCGACACCGCCAAGGCCAAGCGGGAGACCGTGGTCACCGAGGGCAGGGGCGGGATGCTCTCCATAGCCGGCGGCAAGTGGACCACCTTCCGCCACATCGGCCGCACCGTGATGCAGAAGCTGGCCCAGCTGCCGGGCCGTCCGCTCGCCGACGACATGGAGCCGGTCAAGCAGCTGCCCAGGTACATGCCGCTGCCGGGCCTGGCCAATCCGCACGCCGTGGAGCACCGGCTGCTGGTGGACGGCGGCACCCCAGGCCCGCGCATGGCCGCCGACACCGCCCGCCATCTGGCGACCCACTACGGTTCGCTCTCCTTCGACATCGCCCGGCTGGCCAGCGGCGACGCGGCGCTCGCCGAGCGGATCCACCCCGATGCCCCGGAGATCTGGGCGCAGGTCGTCTACGCCCGGGACTACGAGTGGGCGCGCACCGCGGACGACGTACTGCGCCGCCGCACCACCCTGACCATCCGCGGCCTGGACTCCGAGGACATCCGGAGCCGGGTCGAGGATCTGCTGGCCAAGCGACCCTGACCCCCGCGGGGCCGCCTTCCCGGGCCCGGGCGGCCGGGCGAGAGGAAACGTCTTCTCACCCGGCCGCCCTGGCTGCTAGTTTGAGGCGGCGACCAATTTCGGGGAGGGGTGAGCGCGCGATGCCCTACCAGGAGCACGCCATCTCGCTCACCGCCCGGCGCCATATCGATCTGCACCGCGTCTCCAGCGCGATCTGTCAGGGCCGCTGACGGCTTTTCGCCGCCCGGCCCTTTCTCTTTTTCACTCTCTTTCCTTTCTTTCTGCCTGGAGACCCACCCATGCTCGGCTCGCGCCGCGGTTATACCGTTTTCGCCGCTGTCACCGCTCTGGCCCTCGCCGCCACCGCCTGCTCCTCCTCCGGCGCGTCCGGCACGGGGAGTTCCACCCCGCACTCCGGCGGGCATCTGACCTTCGCCCTCGCCTCCGACCCGATCTGCGTCGACCCCCAGCAGCAGGGCAACAACGACGCGATCTACCCCGCCCGGCAGCTGGTGGACTCCCTCACCGACCAGGACCCGAAGACCGGGAAGATCGTGCCCTGGCTCGCCAGGAGCTGGGAGGTGAGCCAGGACGCCACCACCTTCACCTTCCACCTCCGCCGCGCCGCCACCTTCAGCGACGGCACCCCGGTCGACGCCCGCGCGGTCAAGGACAACTTCGACGGCATCGTGCGGCTCGGGGCGAAGTCGGTGCTGGGCGCCAGCTATCTGGCCGGGTACCGGGGCACGGACGTGGTCGGCGAGGACACCGCCCGGGTCCGGTTCAAGGCGCCCAACGCCCAATTCCTCCAGGCCACATCCACCTTCACGCTCGGCCTGCTGGCCCGGTCGACGACGAGGCTCCCGGCGGCGAAGCGCTGCACCGAGAACATCGTCGGCTCCGGCCCCTTCACCCTCACCGACTACACCCCGAACAAGTCCGTCGAGGAGCGCCGCCGTCCGGGCTACGCCTGGGGCTCGTCGCTGTGGCGCAAGAAGGGCCCGGCCTATCTGGAGCGGATCTCCTTCAAGGTCGTCCCCGAGTCCGGGGTGCGCACCGGCTCCCTCCAGTCGGGGCAGGCCGATGCCATCGGGGGCGTCGCGCCGCAGGACGAGGACGGGCTGAAGAGCACCGGCTTCACCCTGCTCAGCAGGGCCAACCCCGGTGTGCCGTTCGCCCTGACGGTCAACGCGGACCGTCCCCTCACCCGGGATACGAAGGTCCGCCAGGCCGTTCAGCTCGGGGTGAACCGCCAGGAGGTGGTGGACACCGTCCTCAGCCGCCGCTACAAGCCGGCCACCAGCTCGCTGGCCTCCACCACCACCGCGTACAAGAACCTCGGCGACCGGCTGCGCCACGCCCCGGACCGGGCCCGGAAGCTGCTGGACGAGGCGGGCTGGAAGCCGGGACCGGGCGGTATCCGGGCCAAGGACGGCCGGAAGCTCTCCCTGACGGTCGTCTGGGCCACCAACTTCGGCCCCAATCAGACCGCGCTGGAGCTGATCCAGCAGCAGCTGAAGAAGATCGGCGTCCAGATCACCCTGAAGTCCCACTCCATCGGGGACTTTGTCGAGGTCCGGCAGAAGGGCGACTACGACTACGCCTGGGGCAACACCACCCGCGTCGACCCCGACATCCTGCGCACCTCCTTCTCCGGCGAGGGCCTCAACCTCTCGCGGCTGCACGACCCCGCGCTCGACTCCGTGCTCGACGAGCAGTCGGCCACGGCCGACGCCGCACGCCGTGCCGAGCACGCCGCCCGCGCCCAGGCCCTGGTGGTGGAGAAGGGCTACCAGGTGCCGGTCTTCGAGCTCACCACCGTGATCGGGGTCGGGAAGAACGTCCACGACCTGGACTTCGAGGCGTCCTCCCGGCTCCAGTTCCATGACACCTGGCTGTCCTGAGCGCCGCCGACGACCACGAGAGCGAAGAGAAGCGAATCCATGCCGCGCTACCTTGTGCAGCGGCTGCTCCAGGCGGTCTTCGTGCTGTGGGCGGCCTTCACCACCTCCTTCGTCGTGCTGTATCTGCTGCCCGGCGACCCGGTGTCGATCATGGCTTCCGGGGGCGGCGACACCAACGATGTGAGCCCCGAGCAGATCGCCGAGCTCAAGCGGGTCTACGGCTTCGACAAACCGCTGGTCGAGCAGTACGGCGACCGCCTGTGGCACGCCCTCCGGGGCGACTTCGGGATCTCCGTCCAGAGCGGTGACCCGGTCGCCCGGCTGATCGCCGGCCAGCTGCCCGCGACGCTCCAGCTCACCTCCGCCGCGCTGCTGCTGGCCACGGTGGTGGGCGCGGGCGTCGCCCTGGCGGCCACCTACACCCGGCGGCGCTGGCTGCGGCAGGCCCTGCTGTCGCTGCCCGCGCTGGGTGTCTCTGCGCCGACCTTCTGGGTGGGCCTGATCCTCGTCCAGCTGGTGTCGTTCCGCTGGGGGCTGCTGCCCGCCATCGGCAACGAGGGGTTCGGGAGCCTGATCCTGCCCGCCGTCACCCTGGCCGTGCCCACCTCCGCCGTGATCGCGCAGGTCTTCGCCAGAAGCCTGCGGACCGCGCTGGCCGAGCCGTATGTGGAGACGGCGCTGGCCAAGGGGGCGAGCCGGCGGCGGGTGCACTTCGGGCACGCGCTGCGCAACGCCGCGATCCCGCCGCTGACCGTCGCCGGAATGCTGGTCGGCAATCTGCTGGCGGGATCGGTGATCGTGGAGACGGTGTTCTCCCGGACCGGTGTCGGCCGGGTCACCGCCACCGCGGTGACCGCCCAGGACCTCCCGGTGGTGCAGGGTCTTGTGGTCTTCGGCGCGCTGGCCTTCGTCCTCGCCAACCTGGCGGTGGACCTGATCGTGCCGCTGCTCGATCCGCGTATCACCGGCGCCGCGGCCACGGCGGTGACCCGATGAGCCGCGGCCGCGCCGCCGCGCGCTTCTGGCTGCGCCGCCCCGGCCTGGTGGCCGCGGTGGCGGTGCTGGCGCTGGTGCTGCTGGCGGCCTTCTTCCCCGGCCTGTTCACCGGGCGGGATCCGCTGTCGGGGGTGCCGGCCGAACGGCTGCGGGGGCCCAGCCTCCACCATCTCTTCGGCACCGACCAGTTGGGCCGGGATCTGTTCTCGCGGGTGGTGCACGGTGCGGCGCTCTCGCTCAAGGCCACCTCGCTGGCCGTGGCGGTGGGCCTGGTCGCCGGTTCCGCGCTGGGCCTTGCCGCCGGGTACGTGGGCGGGCTGCTGGACGACGCCCTGATGCGGATCGCCGATGTGCTGCTCGCCATCCCCAACCTGCTGCTCTCCCTGGCCCTGGTGACCGCGCTCGGCTTCGGCACCGTCAAGGTGGCCGTCGCGGTGGGCGTGACCAGCGTCGCCGGCTTCGCCCGGATCATGCGCGCCGAGGTGCTGCGGGTGCGCGAGGCCACCTATGTCGAGGCGGCGCGGTCCTCCGGTTCACGCCCGCCTGCGGTGCTGCTGCGGCATGTGCTGCCGAACGCCTCGGGGCCCGTACTGGTCTACGCGGCCGTCGAGTTCGGCACCGTGGTGCTGGCCGTCTCCGCGCTCAGCTTCCTGGGCTACGGGGCCGAACCCCCGGCACCGGAGTGGGGCTCCCTCGTCTCCGGCGGCCGCGACTACCTCGCCACGGCATGGTGGCTCACCACTCTGCCCGGTCTGACCATCGCCGCCACCGTGCTGGCCGCGGGACGGGTCTCCCGCGCGCTGGACGGCGAGGCGAAGGAGGCGTCCCGATGACGAACACCACCGAACCCCTGCTGTCGATCCGGGGGCTGGAGGTCTCCTACCGCACCGGCGACGGCGCCCCGCCCGCCGTGCGCGGGGTGGACCTCGACATCGCCCCGGGTGAGGTCCTCGCCCTGGTCGGCGAGTCCGGTTCGGGAAAGTCCACCACCGCACACGCGGTCATCGGTCTGCTGCCGCCCGGCGGACGGGTGGACGGCGGACGGATCCTCTTCGACGGCACCGACCTGGCCACCGCCGGAGAGCGGGAGCTGCGGGCGCGGCGCGGCCGCGACATCGGGCTGATCCCACAGGACCCGATGGTCTCGCTCAACCCGGTGCAGCGGATCGGACGGCAGGTCGCCGAGGTGCTGCTGATCCACGGTCTGGCGGACCGCGCGTCCGCGCCCGCCGAGGCGGTACGGATCCTGGGGCAGGCCGGGCTGCCGGACCCGGAGGTACGGGCCCGGCAGTATCCGCATGAGCTGTCCGGGGGCATGCGGCAGCGCGTGCTCATCGCGATCGCGGTGGCGGCGCGCCCCCGGCTGGTGATCGCCGACGAGCCGACCAGCGCACTGGACGTCACCGTTCAGCGGCGGATCCTGGACCATATCGAGACGCTCACCCGCCAGGCGGGCACGGCCGTGCTGCTGATCACTCACGATCTGGGGGTCGCTGCGGACCGGGCGCGGCGGATCGCGGTCATGTCGGAGGGCCGGATCGTGGAGACGGGCCGCACCCGGGACGTCCTCACCGCGCCCCGGCATCCGTACACCCGGCGGCTGCTGGCGAGCGCCCCGAGCGTGGCGACGGAACGAGCACGGGTGCGGGTGCGGGTGCGCGAGGAGGCACCGGCCGATGGGCCCTCGGGAGCGGGCGCCGAGGGAGCGGGCGCCGATCTCGTCGTCGCCGAGGGCCTGGTCAAGGAGTTCGCGGCGCGCGGCCGGGCGCCCGTCCGTGCCGTGGACGCGGTGGACTTCCGGATCCGGCGCGGTGAGTGCTTCGCCCTGGTCGGGGAGTCCGGTTCGGGGAAGTCCACCACGGCCCGGATGGTGGCGCGGCTGACCGATCCCACCGAGGGCCGGATCCGGTTCGACGGGCAGGACATCACCGCGCTGTCGGGCCGTGCGCTGCGCCGACTGCGGCGCCGCGTCCAGCTCGTCTACCAGAATCCGTACTCCTCGCTCGACCCCCGCCGGTCCGTCGCCGACGCCGTCACCGAGCCGCTGCGCGCCTTCCGGGTCGGCGACCGGGCGGCACGGCTGCGGCGCGCGGCCGAGCTGCTGGACCGGGTCGCGCTGCCCGCGACCACGCTGCGGCGCAGACCCGGCGAGCTGTCGGGCGGTCAGCGGCAGCGGGTGGCCATCGCCCGCGCCCTGGCCCTCGGTCCCGACCTGGTCATCTGCGACGAGCCGGTGTCGGCGCTGGACGTGTCGGTGCAGGCGCGCATTCTGGAGCTGCTGGCGGAGTTCCAGCGCGATCTGGGGCTGAGCTATCTCTTCATCTCCCATGACCTCGCCGTCGTACGGCAGATCGCCGACCGGGTGGGGGTGATGCGCGACGGGAGGCTACTGGAGACGGGCACGACGGATCGGGTCTTCGCCGCGCCCTCCCATCCGTACACCGAGGAGCTGCTCGCCGCGATCCCGGGCGGGCGCCATGCGGTCTCCGCCCGATCCGCCTGAATCCCACCGCCCGATCCGTCCGACGCTGGAAGGACACCATGAAGTTCTCCGTACTGTCCCTGATCGGCCGTGCCCCGCATCCGCTGACCGGTGAGCTGCCCTCCGCCGCCGAGCGGTTCGAGGACGTCCTGGAGACGGGGGTGGCCGCCGAGCGGCTCGGCTTCGACGCGTACGCCGTCGGGGAGCGGCACGCCGGGCCGTTCCTGTCCTCGAGCCCCACGGTGGTGCTGGGCGCGCTCGCCGCCCGCACCTCACGGATCAGGCTGCTCACCGGGGTGACCGTGGTGGCGATCCTGGACCCGGTGCGGGTCGCCGAGGACTACGCGACGCTGGACCAGATCTCCCGCGGCCGGATCGAGCTGGTCGTGGGCAAGGGCGCGGAGGCCGGGCACTTCGACCTCTTCGGCCTCGACGAGGACCGGCAGTGGGACCTCCAGGCCGAGAAGTACGAGCTGCTGCGGCGGCTGTGGAGCGAGGAGAAGGTCACCTGGGAGGGGGAGTTCCGGCCGCCGCTGAAGGAGGTGACGACCGTGCCGCGGCCCTACGACGGGCTCCCCAGGATCTGGCACGGCTCGGCCACCAGCCGCAACTCGCCCGAGCTGGCCGCCAAGCACGGCGATCCGCTGTTCACGGCGAACGCCATCCAGCCGCGCGAGGCGTACGCGGAGCTGATCCGCCACTACCGCGAGCGGTTCGAGGCGTACGGCCACGATCCGGCGAACGCGCATGTGGCGGCCGGGTCCGGCGGGCTGTTCATCGCCGACACCACCCAGCGGGCGATCGAGCAGTACAAGGACTTCTACGAGGCGCGGGTGCGGCAGAACTTCAAGCCCCATCTGGTGGACAAGCCGGGCTACAACACCCCGTTCCGCACGATCGAGGACGCGATCGAGAACGGGCCACAGCTCATCGGGAGCCCGCAGCAGATCATCGACAAGATCCTCGCCTATCACGAGGTCTACCGGCACGACCTCCAGTCGATCACGGTCGACGGGATGGGGCTGAGCCGCTCGCGGCAGATCGAGACGCTGGCCAGGTTCGCCGAGGAGATCGCCCCGGTGGTGCGCCGGGAGGCGCCCAGCAAGCTCTGGAGCTGAGCCGGGAACCGGCGAACTTCCGCCCGGTCGGGGGCAGTTGGCGGGCGATCCACCGGGAGCCCCGGACTTACTCGTGCGTAAAAATCTACTGAATCGCTCTTGCCTTCTTCGGCGGTGCGCGCATCAATGACATCGCCCGTGGATGACGGGCAGGAACAACCCCCCACCTCACTTCCCCCACTCCGGAAGGCAATCCCATGAGACGGATCAAGCTCGGGATCAGCACGGCAATGGGAGCAGCAGCAATGGCCGCCGGCGCGCTGGCGCTGGCACCGACCGCGTCGGCGGTCGACCCCACGACGGCCACCCTGACCGCCGAATGCGGGACCTACGGCTCGGGCCTGGCCACCCTCACGGCCACGCAGAGCGGGACGTCCGCGACCATCACCCTGTCCTCCGGGGCGATCAAGGCGCCGATCGACGTTCCGGCGGGGTCGGTGAACTCCACACTGACGCTGTCGAAGAACGGCTCCGGGACCGCCACCTTCACCGGCAACGCCAACCCGGCGATCCCGACCGGCTCCGATGTGACCACCGGCCCGCTCAAGGGCACGGTGGCCGCGGGCGACATCCTGGAGGCCAAGTCCCTCAAGCTGGTGATCTTCGGCCTGATCACGGTGAACTGCACCGCCACCTCGGCCCAGTCCCCGGGGCCGTTCACCTTCTGAGCCATCCGATGAACCGGTGGTGAGCCCACCCTCGGGCCCTCCCGGTGAGAGGTCCCAGCGGACCGGCGGCGTCCCCGGCGGACGCCGCCGGTCCGCGCACGTCATACGTCATAATGGACCCCTGATACATCGGATGTTTGGCCCGGGGAGGTCCACCATGGCGGTTACCGACGAGGCGATCGAGAAAATCAAGGGCATGATCGTCTCGGGTGCGCTGCGCCCCGGTGACCGGCTCCCCAAGGAGAGCGAGTTGGCCGCCGAGCTCGGACTGTCCCGCAACTCGCTGCGCGAGGCCGTACGGGCGCTGTCGCTGATCCGGATCCTCGACGTACGGCAGGGCGACGGCACCTATGTGACCAGCCTCGACCCCCAACTGCTGCTGGAGGCGCTGAGCTTCGTCGTGGACTTCCACCGCGATGACACGGTACTGGAGTTCCTGGCGGTGCGGCGGATCCTGGAGCCCGCGGCCACCGCGCTGGCCTGCACCCGGATCAGCGATGCCGAGCTGGACCGGCTCCAGGCGCAGCTGGACGAGCTCGGCCAGGAACCCTCGGTGGAGGAGCTGGTCGCATGCGATCTGGAATTCCATCGTGGCATCGTCCAGTCGTCGGGCAATTCGGTGCTGTGCTCACTGCTCGACGGGCTCTCAGGACCCACCACCCGGGCCCGGGTGTGGCGCGGTCTGACCCAGGAGGACGCGGTCAGCCGCACCCTCCATGAGCACCGGGCGATCCTGGCCGCCCTGCGGGACCGCGACGCGGAGGCGGCGCGGTCCTGGGCGACGGTGCACATCGCGAGCGTGGAGCAGTGGCTGCGCTCCACGCTGTGAGACCACCGGGGCTCCGCCCCGACCCCCGCCGGGGGCTCCGCCCCCAAACCCCCGCCCCCGGTCCCGGGTGGAGCCCTGCCTCGCGGCTGAGCCGCGCATCGGGTGCGGCCGGGTGGGGGTGAGGTGGGGACCTTCCGCTAGGTTCCCAGACCGTACGCGCGGGCCGCGTTGCCGCCGAAGACGGCGGCGCGCTCCTCCTCGGAGAGCCGCTGGGTGGCCGTCTCCGCCAGCGACATCACCTCGTCGTAGCTCGCGGCCAGGGTGCACACCGGCCAGTCGGAGCCGAACAGCACCCGGCCGGGCCCGAAGGCGTCCAGGACGTGCCAGGCGTACGGGAGCACCTGCTCGGGCTGCCAGCCCTCCCAGTCGGCCTCGGTGACCAGTCCGGACAGCTTGCAGTCGACGTTGGGCAGGGCCGCGAGCGCGGCCAGCTGCCACGCCCAGGGGTCGCGCTCACCGCTCGCCACGGGCGGCTTGGCGGCGTGGTCGAGGACGAAGCGCAGCCGCGGCAGCTCGCGGACGGCGTCCAGGGCCGCGGGCAGCTCGCGCGGGGTGACCAGCAGGTCGTAGACCAGACCCGCGTCGGCCACGGCGGCCAGCCCCCGGCGGGCGTCGGCGCGGTCCAGCCACCGCGGATCCGGCTCGTCCTGCACCTGGTGGCGCAGGCCCACCAGCCGGTCGCCGCCGGGCCCCGCGGCCAGCTCCGCGAGCACCTCGCCCACCCCGGGATCGGTGAGGTCGGCCCAGCCGACGACACCCGCGATCCGGTCCGAACCGTCGGCCAGGGCGAGGAGTTCCCGGGTCTCCTCGACGGAGGAGCTGGACTGGACGACGACGGTCGCGCCGATCCCATGGGCGTCCAGATGCGGGGCGAGGTCGTCCGGGGTGAAGGTGCGGCGGATGGGCTCCGCCCATGGACCGTCCATCCAGGGCTGCTCACGGCGGGTCAGATCCCACAGGTGGTGGTGGGCGTCGATACAGCGCGGCAAGGGCACTCGGGCACTCCTGGAGGGTTCAGACCGGCAGCGGGATGTCGTCGTCGAGCAGACCGCGCCGGACCAGGGCCTGCCACAGCTCGTGGGGGATGTCATGGGTGAACAGCTCGGCGTTGTCCCGGACTTCGGCCGGGGAGGCGCAGCCGACCACCGCCGCGGCCACCGCGGGATGGCCGAAGGGGAAGCGCAGCGCGGCGGCCCGCAGCGGCACCCGGAACTCGGCGCACACCTCGGCCAGCCGCCGGGCCCGCGCGAGGAGCTCGGGCGGCGCCTGCCGGTAGTCGTAGCGGGCCCCCGGGGCGGGGTCGGCGAGCAGTCCGGAGTTGTAGACCCCGCCGACCACCACGGAGGTGCCGCGCCGCTCGCACACCGGCAGCAGATCGTCGTAGGCGGTGCGCTCCAGCAGCGTCCAGCGCCCGGCGCACAGCACGACGTCCACGTCGAAGTCGGCGACGAACCGGGCGAGGAGGTCGCTGTGGTTCATGCCGAAGCCGATGGCCTTCACGAGCTTCTCCCGCTTCAGCTCGGCCAGCGCCGCGAAGCCCGTCTCATAGATCTCACGGATGTGGGCTTCCGGATCGTGGAGGTAGACGATGTCCAGGGCGTCGACCCCGAGCCGCTCCAGGGAGGACTCGAGGGTGGCGCGGATGCCGTCCCGGGTGAAGTCCCACTCACGGACCCGGTCGGGGGTGTCGGCGAACCCGTCCGCCTGGACCGGCTCCCCGGGGGCGCGCGGCCGCAGCCGCCGCCCCACCTTGGTGGAGAGGGTGTACGCGGTGCGGTCGCGCCCGGCCAGCACCCGGCCCAGCCGCTCCTCGGAGAGTCCGACGCCGTAGTGCGGCGCGGTGTCCATATAGGTGAGGCCGGTGTCGAACGCCGCCCTTACGGTGTCCAGCGCGCGCTCCTCCGGCACCGCCTCGTAGAGATTGGCCAGCGGCGCGCAGCCGAGGCCCAGGGGTGGTACGCGCACCCCCGAGCGGCCCAGTTCGCGCGGGCCGCCCGGGGCCCGTCCGACATCGCCCACCATGGTTGCCTCCCGGCCGCTCTCAGTCCTGCTTCTCGCCGCTGGCGTAGCGGGAGATGATCAGCGCGACGATGATGATCGAGCCGTTGATGAACTGGTTCCACAGCGGAGGTACCCCGCCGAGGGTCATCACATTGACCACCAGTTGCAGCGTCAGCACACCGGTGAGCGCGCCGAAGAGCGTGCCGCGCCCGCCCTTGAGGCTGATCCCGCCGATGACCGCGGCGGCGAACACCTGGAAGATCCAGCCGTTGCCCTGGGTCGCGGCGACCGAGCCGTAGTGGCCGGTGTAGAGGATGCCCGCGAAGGCGGCGAGCAGACCGCCGACGCTCAGCACGATCCAGGTGATCCGGTCCACCCGGATGCCCGCCGCCCGCGCCGCCTCGGGGTTGCCGCCGATCGCGTAGAGCGCGCGTCCGTGCCGCAGATAGCCCAGGGCCAGGCCGCCGATGGCGTACAGCCCCAGGCAGATCCACACGGCGGCGGGCACACCCAGCCAGTCGGCCTTGCCCAGGTAGCGGAAGGACTCGGGGACGTTGACGATCGACTGGCCCTCGGCGATGCCGACCTGGAGTCCGCGCAGCATGGTGAGCATGCCCAGGGTCGCGATGAAGCCGTTGACGCGCAGCTTGAGCATCAGGAAGCCGTTGGCCGCGCCGATCAGCGCCCCGACCGCCAGGCACAGCGGTATGGCGGTCCACACCGGCAGCAGCCCCAGGCCCTCGAACCGCGCCCCGTGCTCGGGCAGGACGAACCACAGGGCGATCACCGGCGCCACGGCGATGGTCGACTCCAGGGAGAGGTCCATCCGGCCGCTGATCAGGATCAGCGCCTCGCCCAGCACCAGCAGCCCCAGCTCGGTGGACTGCTGGACGACGCCGATCAGATTGTCCTGGGTGAGGAAGGCGGGCGAGACGATGAAGCCGATCACCCCGAGCACGAAGATCACGGGGACCAGCGACAGATCGCGCCAGCGCGCGATGTCGATCCGCGGCCGGCCCCGCTCCGCCGGGTCGTCAGCCACCGCCTCGGCGGTCGGCTGGCGTGCGGTATCGGTCATGGCTGCCTTCCTTCTGTGCGGTCTTCCGTGTCCTCCGCCGTGCCGTCGGTGCCCGTGGTGCCCGGCTCGGTGATGCCCTCCATGGCGGCCACGAGCTGACGGTCGCTCCAGCCGCCGCCGAACTCCGCGACCACCCGGCCGTGGAAGAACGCCAGGATCCGGTCGCAGACCCGCAGATCGTCCAGTTCGTCGGAGACGATGACCGCGCCGCTCCCGGCCTCGGCCACCTCCCGTACGACACCGAGCAGCGCGTCCTTGGACTTCACGTCCACCCCGGCGGTCGGGCGGATCGCGACCAGGACGCTGGGCTCACGGGCCAGCGCCCGCGCGATGACGACCTTCTGCTGATTTCCGCCGGACAAACCCGAAACGGGCTGCGAGGGGCCCGAGGTCTTGATGTCCAGGGAGTTGATCATCCGCTGGGCGAAGGCACGGGTCCGGGAGGGCAGCACCGTGCCATAGGGCCCCAGCTGGTCGGTGACGGTGAGCGTGGCGTTCTCGGCGACGCTGCGGCCCAGGACCAGACCCTGGTCGTGCCGGTCCTCCGGGACGTAGCCGATGCCCGCGTCGATGGCGTGCGGCACGCTGCCGGGGCGCACCGGCCGTCCCCGCACCGACAGCCGCCCGCCGGCCGGTTTGCGCAGCCCCACCAGGGTCTCGCCGACCGCCGTGTTGCCGCTGGCCGTGGCCCCGGCCAGGCCCAGCACCTCACCGGGGCGCACCACCAGGTCCAGCGGGTCGAACTCGCCCTCCAGGGCGAGCCCTTCGGTGCGCAGCACCGGCTCCCCGTCCGGGTCGGCCGCCTTACGGGCGACGGGGGCGTGGACGGCCGCCCCGGAGTCGCCCCCGGGCGCCCCGCCGCCGTCCCCGGTCATCGCCGCCACCAGGTCCTCCTTGGCCAGTCCGGCGACCGGGGCGGTCAGCACATGGCGGGCGTCGCGGAAGACGGTGACGGTGTCGCAGAGTTCGTAGACCTCCTGGAGGTGGTGCGAGATGAACAGGAAGGCGACGCCCTGCCGGCGCAGTTCGAGCAGCTTGGCGAAGAGCCGGTCGATACCGCCCGCGTCGAGCTGGGCGGTGGGCTCGTCGAGGATGATCAGCCGGGCGCCGAAGGAGAGGGCACGGGCGATCTCCACGAACTGCCGCTGCTCGACGCTGAGGTCCTTCGCCCGCGTCTGCGGATCCACCTCCACGCCGTACTCGGCCAGCAGCGCGCGGGCGTCCTCGCGCAGGGCGCGCCAGCGGATGCGCCCCGCGCCCGGGAAGCGGTTGAGGTAGAGGTTCTCGGCGACCGTCAGATCCGGGACCACCATCGACTTCTGGTAGACACAGGCCACCTTGCGCTGCCAGGCGGCGGTGTCCCCGTAGCCGGGGGCGGGCTCGTCCCCGAAGGTGACCTCGCCCTCGTCCGGGCGCTCCATCCCGGTCAGGACGGACACCAGGGTGGACTTGCCCGCCCCGTTGCGCCCGACGAGGGCATGGGCCTCCCCGGGCCGTACGGCCAGCCGGGCCCGGTCCAGGGCGACGGTGGGCCCGAACCGTTTGACGATGCCCTGGGCCCGCACCACGGCGGGCTGGTCGACCGCGGGCATGGTCACTTCTTCTCGAGCTGGTTGGCCCACAGCTTCTTGTCGTCGACGTTCTCCTTGGTGACCAGTGGCGCCGGGAGCTGGTCCTCCAGGCCGTTCTCGATCTTGACGATGGTGGAGCCGTGATCGGTGGGGCCGGGTTTGAACGTCTTGCCGTCCAGAGCGGCCTTGGCGTAGTTCAGGGCCCACTGGGCGTAGAGGTCGGCGGGCTGGGAGAGCGTGGCGTCGATCTTCCCGGAGCGGATCGCGTCCAGCTCCTCGGGTATCCCGTCGTTGGAGATGATCGTGATGTGCTTGTCCGAACCGGCGGGCTTCAGCAGCCGCTTCTGCTCCAGCAGGGCGAGCGTGGGCTGGAGGAAGGCGCCGCCCGCCTGCATGTAGATGCCGTTCACGTCCTTGTGCTGGGCCAGCAGGCTCTGCAACTTGGCGGAGGCGACATCGCCCTTCCAGTCGGTGGGCAGCTCATGCACCTTGATGCCGGGGTACTTCTTCTTCATGCAGGAGGCGAACGCCTGCGAGCGGTCCCGGCCGTTGATGGAGCTGAGGTCGCCCTGGAGCTCGGCGACCCGGCCCTTGCCGCCGAGCTTCTCGCCGAGGTACTCGCACGCCTTGGTGCCATAGGCCCGGTTGTCGGCCCGTACCACCATGTAGACCTTGCCGGAGTCGGGCCGGGTGTCCACGCTCACCACGGGGATCTTCTTCTCCGCCAGCTGTTCCAGGGTGGAGGAGATGGCGCCGGTGTCCTGGGGGGCCATCACGATCGCCTTGGCGCCCTGGTCGGTGAACGCCTGGACGTTGGCGACCAGTTTGGAGATGTCGTTCTGCGAGTTGGACAGCGGCAGCGCGGAGACCGTGCCCTTGTCGATGCCCTTCTCCAGGTACTGCTGGTAGGAGTTCCAGAAGTCGGTGTCCGTCCGCGGCATGTCGATGCCGACCTTGCCGTCGCCGGCGCCATTGCTCTCACGGTTGCAGCCGGTGAGCGCTGCGACGGCCAGCAGCACGGCGCAGGCGGCGGTGCCGGTGGTGCGGAGTCTCGTCATCGAGTCCCGTCCTTGGTCATTCGTGGGTCGAGTCGTGCGGATGGTGCCGGTCTCGGGCGGTGGCGGTTGTCCCTGCGGGTGGTGCCGGCCGGTCGTCCCGGACGGCTGCCCGGGGCGGTCGCCTCAGGAGGAGGCGGGGCGCGGCCGCAGCCCCTGCATCCCTCCGTCGACGGCCAGCGCGGTGCCGGTGACGGCCGCGGCGGCGGGGCTCGCGAGGTAGGCGACGGCGGCGGCCACCTCGTCGGCGGAGACCAGCCGTCCGGTGGGCTGACGGGCCTCCAGGGCGGCGCGCTCGGCCGCCGGGTCGGGCGCCTGGCCGAGCAGCCGGCCGACCCACGGGGTGTCCACGGTGCCGGGGTTGACGCAGTTGACGCGCACCCCCTCACGGATGTGGTCCGCGGCCATGGCGAGGGTCAGCGACAGCACCGCGCCCTTGCTGGCGCTGTAGGCGGCGCGCTGCGGCAGTCCAGCGGTGGCGGCGATCGAGCAGGTGTGGGTGATGGAGACGGCGCCGGGCCGGTCGGCCGCGGCGGCGCGCAGATGGGGCAGCGCGGCCCGCGCGGTGCGCACCAGGCCCAGCACATTGATGTCCAGCAGCCGGTGCCACTCCTCGTCGGAGTTGTCCTCGACGCTGCCGATCGCGCCGATGCCCGCGTTGCCGACGACGGTGTGCAGGGCGCCGAACTCGGCCACGGCCGCGGCCACCGCACCCCTGATCGCCTCGTCGGAGGTGACATCGGCCTTGAGCGGCAGCGTGCCGTCCGGGGCGCCCGACGGATCGCGGTCGAGCACGGCCACCCGCGCGCCCCGGTCGCGCAGCGTGGTGGCGATGGCGGCGCCGATACCGGAGGCGCCGCCGGTGACGAGCGCGGCCAGCCCTTCGAAGTCGCCGGTGGTCACTGGTGGTCCTCCTGAGGCTGTGCCGGTGTGAACGGTGCCGGTGCGGATGCGGACGGTGCGGATGCGGACGACGCCGGTACGGGCCGTGCGATACGGGCCCGCCATTCGGGCCCGTCCGGATAGCGGTAGGCGGCGATCGACTCTGGGTACATACGGGCGGAGAAGCCCGGCGCGGTCGGTGCCCGATAGCGGCCCGACTCGATGACCACGGGATCGGCGAAGTGCTCGTGGAGGTGGTCGACATACTCGATGACCCGGTCCTCCCAGCTGCCCGAGACGGCCACGAAGTCGAACATGGCCAGGTGCTGGACGAGTTCGCACAGCCCGACGCCGCCCGCGTGCGGGCACACCGGAAGTCCGTACTTGGCGGCGAGCAGCAGGATCGCGAGGTTCTCGTTGACCCCGGCGACCCGCGCCGCGTCGATCTGGACGAAGTCGACCGCCTCTGCCTGGAGCAGCTGCTTGAAGACCACGCGGTTGGCCACATGCTCGCCGGTGGCGACCTTGACCGGCTGCCCGGCGCGGATGGCGGCGTGGGCGAGGATGTCGTCCGGGCTGGTGGGCTCCTCGATCCAGTGCGGGTCGTACGGCGCCAGGGCGCTCATCCAGCGCACCGCCTCCGCCACGTCCCAGCGCTGGTTGGCGTCCACGGCGATGCGCACATCGGGGCCGACCGCCTCGCGCGCGAGCCGCATCCGTCTGAGGTCCTCGTCGAGATCGCCGCCGACCTTGAGCTTGATCTGGCCGAAGCCCTCGGCCACGGCCTCCTGGGCCAGCTTGATCATTTTCTCGTCGGAGTAGCCGAGCCAGCCGGGCGAGGTGGTGTAGGCGGGGTAGCCCCGCTCGCGCAGCAGCGCGGCACGCTCGGCGCGGCCGGGCTCCGCGGCGCGCAGGATGGTGAGCGCCTCGTCGCGGGTGAGCGCGTCGCTGAGGTAGCGGAAGTCGACCAGCCCGACCAGTTCCTCGGGGGACATATCGGCGAGGAACCGCCACAGGGGCTTGCCGGCCTGCCGGGCGGCGAGGTCCCAGGCGGCGTTGACCACCGCGCCCGCCGCCATATGCATGACACCCTTCTCCGGCCCGAGCCAGCGCAGCTGCGAGTCATGGGTCAGCTCGCGGTGCAGGGCGGCGAGATCGGCGGCCGTAAGGGGCGCGGGGCGGCCCACCACATGGGGCAGCAGGGAGCGGATGGCGGCCGCGGTGACATCGTTGCCGCGGCCGATGGTGAAGACGAAGCCGTGCCCCTCCGCCGCCGGCCCCTCCCCCGCGTCCGTGCGCAGCACGACATAGGCGGCGGAGTAGTCGGGGTCCGGGTTCATGGCGTCCGAGCCGTCGAGCTGCTCCGAGGTGGGAAACCGGATGTCGTGGACCTCGAGCTCGGTGACGGATGGACGCTGACTCAATGGGGGCTCCCTGAAACGATGCGCGAGAGAGAACATCGGACCTTTCGCGATGATCCGATGTATAGCGCTGCCCTAAGGGTTGCGTCCAGAGGTGTGGCGGAACTTTCGGAGGACAGATCGGATGAATCTCTTAGTGCTCCTGGACAGGGGCTGCGGCCGGGGGCATGGAAAGCCGTAGGCTTGGGAGGCACGCAATGGGAACTGCATCTGGAGGCGGCACCGATCCGTCCGCCCCAGGCGGAAGGAGGCGCTGGGTGATCGAGCTTGAGGGGGTTCCCGAGCTGATCGACCCGGTCATGATCTGTGCCTTCGAGGGCTGGAACGACGCCGGAGACGCCGCCTCGACCGCGGTCGGGCACCTGGACCGGGAGTGGAAGGGCGAGGTCTTCGCCTCGCTCGACGCGGAGGACTACTACGACTTCCAGGTGAACCGGCCCACCGTGGCGCTCGAGGGCGGTGTACGCAAGATCACCTGGCCGACCACCCGGCTTTCGGTGGTCCGGGCGGACACCGGGGAGCAGTCCCGGGACCTGGTGCTGGTGCGCGGTATCGAGCCGAGCATGCGCTGGCGGTCGTTCTGCAACGAGATCCTCGGCTACGCCCATGAGTTGGGCGTGGAGATGGTCGTCATCCTCGGCGCACTGCTCGGCGACACCCCGCACACCCGGCCGGTGCCGGTCAGCGGCGTCACCTCCGACCCGGACCTGGCCCGCAGCCTCGACCTGGAGGAGACCCGCTACGAGGGCCCGACCGGGATCGTCGGGGTCCTCCAGGAGGCGTGCGCCCACGCCGGAGTCCCGGCGGTGAGCCTGTGGGCGGCCGTGCCGCACTACGTCTCGCAGCCGCCGAACCCGAAGGCCACCCTGGCCCTGCTCAACCGCCTCGAGGACCTCATCGGGGTGCGTATCCCCCTCGGTGAGCTGACCGAGGACTCCCGGGCCTGGCAGCTGGGCGTGGACCAGCTGGCCGCGGAGGACAGCGAGGTCGCCGAGTACGTCCAGTCACTGGAGGAGGCGCGGGACACCGCCGAGCTGCCCGAGGCGTCGGGCGAGGCCATCGCCCGCGAGTTCGAGCGCTATTTGCGGCGGCGCGACGGCCAGCCCGGCCCCGGCGGCCACGCCACCGAGAGCGGCGGCCTCGCGGAAGGCCGGGAGGGCGGCACGTCGGGCGGTCCGGGCGCCCCCTATCTGCGGGACCCCTCCACCGGCCACGGGCGGCCGCGCAAGCCGTCCGCCAAGGACGAGATGGCCAAGGACGACGCCGAGGACACCGGCGCCGAGGACGAGACCAAGGGTCCTGACGACGCCCAGGAGGGCGAGGGCCAGGACGCCTCCCACCGCGAAGACGGCGGCACGGACCGGGGCGGTGACGGGGACGAGGGGTCCGGCTCCGGCCGGTAGGCCACGACCGCCCCGCCCGGCCCTGGGCACACGGGTGAACAGCGCGGAGCCCGCGCCGGGAGGTCCCCGGCGCGGGCTCATGCGTTCACCGCCGCGGTGCCACGGCCCGACGGCGCGTCAGAGGGCCACGCCCAGCAGCGCGTCCACGGCGCGCGAGACCAGTCCGGGCGCCCCCTCGTCCGTACCGCCGGTGGCCGTCTGCGCGGCGGCCCAGCGGTCGACGGCGGCCAGGGCCGCCGGGGAGTCCAGGTCGTCCGCGAGCGCCTTACGGATCTCCTCCACCAGCGCGTCGGCCGGGAGCCCGTCCGGCCGTGAGACGGCGGCGCGCCAGCGGCCGAGGCGCTCCTCGGCCTCGCGCAGCACCTCGTCCGTCCACTCCCAGTCCGAGCGGTAGTGATGGGCCAGCAGCGCGAGCCGTATGGCCGCCGGGTCCACACCGTCGCGGCGCAGCGCCGAGACGAAGACCAGGTTGCCCTTGGACTTCGACATCTTCTCGCCGTCCAGCGCCACCATCCCGGCGTGCACATACGTCTTGGCGAACGGCCGCTCACCGGTGAGGACCTGGGCGTGCGAGGCGCCCATCTCATGGTGCGGGAAGGCGAGATCGGATCCGCCGCCCTGCACGTCGAAGCCCATGCCGAGGTGGTCGAGTGCGATGGCCACGCATTCGATGTGCCAGCCGGGGCGGCCGGAGCCGAGCGATCCGCCGTCCCAACTCGGCTCGCCGGCACGGGCGGCCATCCACAGCATGGGGTCGAGGGGGTTCTTCTTGCCGGGGCGCTCCGGGTCGCCGCCGCGCTCGGCGGACAGCAGCCGCATGGCCTCCGCGTCCAGGCGGCTGACCGAGCCGAAGGAGGGGTCGGACTCCACGGAGAAGTAGACGTCGCCTTCGAGTTCATAGGCGGCGCCCAGGTCGCGCAGCCGCTCCACGAGCGGCACGATCCCCGGTATCGCCTCGACGGCGCCGATGTAGTGGCGCGGGGGCAGCATCCGCAGGGCCGTCATGTCCTCGCGGAAGAGGGCGGTCTCGCGCTCGGCCAGGGCCGTCCAGTCGTCGCCGTTCTCCTGGGCCCGCTCCAGCAGGGGATCGTCGACATCGGTGACGTTCTGGACGTAGTGCACCTGGCGCTTGGTGTCGAGCCATACGCGCTGAACGAGGTCGAACGCGTTATAGGTCGCCGCATGACCCATGTGGGTCGCGTCGTACGGGGTGATCCCGCAGACGTAGATGCGCGCGACGGGACCGGGGGTCAGGGTGATCCGTCCCCCGGTCGCTGTGTCGTGAATGCTCAGGTCGCGGCCACTGCCGGGCAGGGCGGGAACCTCAGAAGCGGGCCAGGCATACATGCAATGAGCGTAACCGGATGCAGCGTCCGTATACGAACCGGACCAGTGGTGTTGGCCGGATGGGCGGTCTTGCGCAAGCGCCCAGAACCTGCTTGAGCTGCCCCAATCGCCTGCCACGGACCCCGGGTGGGGACGCGTCGGGAGCCCCGCCCGGACCCGGAGCGAGCCGGTCCGCTCGGGCCGGAGGCCATCCGCTCAGACCGGCGGCCAGGGGATGGCGGGCCACTGGCCGCTGGGCTCGGGGTGGGTCCCGGTCCGCAACAGCGTGGCGACACGGGCCCGCAGGGCCTCTATCTCGGCCTCGGTGATCAGCTTCGCCAGCCGGGCGCTCAGCGGGCCGCCGTCGGCCAGCTGGTCCGCCAACCCGCGCAGCACCTCCAGCACATCGTCCGGCAGCGGATCCCCGGCCCAGCCCCACAGCAGGGTGCGCAGCTTGTCGTCGGCGTTGAAGGTCACTCCGTGATCAATCGCATAGAGCCGGCCACCGGCCGCGGGCAGCAGATGGCCGCCCTTGCGGTCGCCGTTGTTGATCACCGCGTCGAGGACGGCCAGCCGGCGCAGCCGTACGTCGTCGGCGTGGACCAGCAGCGCCGTCCGCCCCTCGCCCACCTCGGCATAGCCCACCGCCTTCCAGCCGGGGCCCGGTTCATCGCCCTCGACGAGCGCGAGCAGCTCCCCTCCCCCGGTCTCGCCGGACTCATCGCCGTCCGCCCCATCGGCGTCCCCGCCCGCCGCGCCGGTGGTCACCTCGACCTCGATCCAGAGCTGGCACATCCCCTGCCCGTACGGCCCGTCGCGCAGCACGGTGGGCGGCACCAGGCCCCAGCCGGTGGCCTCGGAGATCTCGTACGCCGCGACCTCGCGCTGGGCGAGCGTGCCGTCCGGGAAGTCCCACAGCGGCCGCTCCCCGGCCACCGGCTTGTAGACACAGGGGGCGCTGTGGCCCTCGTACTCGACCGTGCAGTACAGCACCGCGTTGGACGCCTCCCGGACCCGGCCGCGCACCGTCAGCTCACCGAGGGCCAGCAGCTCGGACGGGGCCACGAGGCGCGAAGCGTCCGTTGAGGGTGGTGGGGGGAGACGGGAGGGCATCACGCTCCCCGGCGGTATCCGTTCTGGCGCGGACATACGTGTCCCTCCGGGTCGAGCGGCAGACTGCACAGCGGGCAGGGCGGACGGCCGGCGTTGACGACCTCCAGGGCGCGCTTGGCGAACGCGCGCGCCTGTGTGCCGGTGAGCCGCACCCGCAGCATGGGCGGGCCGTTCACATCGTCCTGGAGCAGCCGCTCCTCGGCCTCGGCCAGGTCCTCCTCGGACTCGGCCTCCAGCTCGACCAGCGCCTGCGCCTCGACGATCATCCGCTGCTCCTCGCCGTCCCAGGCGAGCGCCATGGTACCGACCCGGAACTCCTCCTCCACGGGGGCTTCCAGCGGTGCGGTGTCGCTGAGTTCGGTCGGTGCGACCGCGGGGACCGGGGCGTTTCCGCCGGTACGCCGCACCACCTCGTCCAGCAGCTCGTCTATCCGCTCGGCCAACGCGGCGACCTGCGTCTTCTCCAGCGCGACACTGGTGGTCCGGCTGCCGGCGGACGCCTGAAGGAAAAAGGTGCGGCGACCAGGCAGCCCGACCGTACCGGCGACGAAACGGTCCGGCGGGTCATAGAGGAACACCTGACGGGACAACGTCCTGCTCCATTTGGTTCGACTGCTCGGCTGACTGACTGCTGACCACTGGGTGTCACGACCGCCCGGTCACGGCTGTCACGGCGCCCTGGCACCGCGGCACCACCCTACTGCGCACGGCGATCACGGTGCTCCCGCGTCGCCGCCCACCGCCGCGTCCCCGCCGCGGTCTCCGGTGGTCTCCTCGCGCGGCGCCAGCCCGGCGAAGTCACCGGTGTCCCCGAGCCGGACGAGGAAGGGCCGGGTCGGGGTGTACCGGATCGCGGTGATCGAGCAGGGCTCGACCGAGATCCGCTGGAAGAGATCGAGATGGAGTCCGAGGGCGTCCGCGACCAGCGCCTTGATGATGTCCCCGTGGGAGCACATCAGATAGGCCGCGTCGGCGCCGTGCTCCCGCTCGATCCGGGCGTTCCAGTCACGCACCGCCTCCACCGCGCGTGCGTTCATCGCGCGCAGGGATTCGCCGCCGGGGAACGCGGCGGCGGACGGATGCTGCTGAACGATGTTCATCAGCGGTTCATCGGCCAGCTCGGCCAGCTTTCGGCCCGACCAGTCGCCGTAGTGGCACTCCCCGATCCGGTCGTCGGGGTGCAGCGGCAGCTCGGGGCGGGCGGCGAGCAGCGGGGCCAGCGTCTCCCGGCATCGCTGGAGCGGACTGGTGACGGCGGCGGCGAGGGGCAGCCGGGCCAGCCTGTCGGGCAGCGCGGCGGCCTGGGCCGTGCCGCGCTCATCAAGGGCGACACCGGGCGTCCAGCCCGCGAGGACGCCCGCGGTGTTGGCGGTGGACCGGCCGTGCCGTACGAGGATCAGCATGGGCATGGCTGCCACCCTACGACCCTTCCGGCGCCGCTCAGCGATGCTGCGCCCCGATCCCGGACCACGGCCCCCCTGTGCGTACCGGCATCGCGCGAGGCACAATGCGCAGCGTGATCGTGGACTGTGCCATCTACCGGGACGGGTGCCGTACCGAGGGACCCGCCGACTTCTCCGACGCCCTCGACGAGGCGCGCGCGAGAGGGGACGCCTTCTTGTGGATCGGGCTGCATGAGCCGACCGAGAAGGAGTTCGAGCTGGTCACCAGCGAGTTCGGACTGCATCCGCTGGCCGTGGAGGACGCTCTGGGCGCCCATCAGAGGCCGAAGCTGGAGGTCTACGACGACTCGCTGTTCCTGGTGCTCAAGCCGGTCCAGTACGACGACAAGGCCGGCACCGTCACAACGGGTGAGCTGATGGTCTTCGTCGGTGACTCCTTCGTGGTGACCGTAAGGCACGGCGAGGCCAATCCGCTCGGCTCGGTGCGCGACCGGCTGGAGAAGATGCCCGAGGTGCTCCAGCACGGTCCGACGGCGGTGATGTACGCGGTCTCCGACGCGGTCGTGGACCACTACCTGGACGTGGCCGACGATCTGCACGGGGACCTGGAGGTCCTGGAGACCGAGGTCTTCGCCCCCAACGCGGGCGGAGGGCAGAACACCGCCGGGCGGATCTACGCCTTCAAGCGCGAGGTGATGGAATTCCGCCGCTCGGCCGGGCCGTTGGCGGAGCCGATGGAGCGGCTCACCGGCGCCGGAGTGCCATTCGTACACGAGGGCTCCCGGCCGTTCTTCCGCGATGTCAGCGACCATCTGACCCGGGTGAACGAGCATGTGGAGGGGCTGGACCGGCTGCTGTCGGACATCCTCTCCGCCCATCTCGCGCAGATGGGCGTGCGGCAGAACGACGACATGCGGAAGATCTCGGCGTGGGCGGCCATGGCCGCGGTGCCGACGATGATCGCCGGGATCTACGGCATGAACTTCACGCATATGCCCGAGCTCGAGCAGCCCTGGGGATATCCGGGTGTGATCGTGCTCATGGGCGGTGTGATCGCCCTGCTGTACCGCTATTTCAAGCGGCGCGGCTGGCTCTGAGGGGGCACCGGCGCCGGTCCGCGCGCGCCCGGGGGCGTTGCCCATCGCCTCGGAAGGAAATCCATGGCCACCGGCCGGTCCGCGCGCGCCCGGGGGCGGTCCACGCGCGCCCGGGGACGTTTGCCGGCGCTCAGACCAACTCGGGCGCCTCGGGCGCACCGGAAGCGCTCTGCTCGGGCCCGCCCAGCGCGTTCCGCCGCTCGGGCATCCGCAGCGACACCATGCGCCGCCAGCCGCCCAGCCGCTCGTACGCGTACAGGGCGCGGATCCCGGCCGCGAGCGGCGCGGACTTCGCCCTGGACCAGCCGAGAACGCGTCCCATCCGGGCCATCACGGCCAGGCTGACGTCCCGGTAGACCCCCATCTCGACGAGCGCGCTCTCCCGCAGGGTCCGCTGGATGGTCCGGCCGTACCCGGCGGCGGCCAGGCGCAGCAGCTCCTCATGGCAGTAGGCGAGGTGGTTGTCCTCGTCGTCGGCAATCATGCGCACCGCGCGGCCGAGGTCGGGGTGGTCGCCGAAGTATCTGCACAACATCGTCATCTGGGCGGCGGCACGCTGTTCGGTGACCCGGCTGTGGGCGAGGTAGATCACGATGTCGTGGTCGGTGAGCGGCTCGTCGCGGCGCAGCTTGTCGTGGGCGAGGCCGATACCGCGCGCCTCCAGGAGCATCGTGTAGTCGGTCTCGCGCGGTACCTCCATGGGCTCCAGACCGCGCTTGCGGAGCAGGGCGTTGAAGATCCGGCCGTGCTTGTCCTCGTCGGTCCCATGGCGGGCGATCTTGGGCGCGAGGTCGCGGCGGCTCTCGGGCACGAGGGCGGCGATCCGGCCGTTCTCCCAGCCTCCCTGGGCCTCCCCGCTGGCCGCGACGGAGCAGAAGAGCCGGAACGACTCGTCGTTGTCGAGGATCTCCTGGAACACGCTTTTCGCCGAGAGCATCGCCGCCACCTCCGTACGCTTGTCGGGCGCCGCCGTGCGCTTCCGTGCCGACATCCGCGCAGGGGCCGCGCAACACAAGTCAACGGCCCGTCGGGGGCGGCGGCAACAGCTGGGGCGCCCGGCTCGGCCGAACGGGCGATCCCGCGGGTGCCACATCCGCGTAACTCCTGGGCGGCGTGGGCGTTGTGCAGGGCGACGGCCGTGGCGGGGAAGACCCCCGAGCCCCCACCACGGCCGCAGTACTTCCCCCGCCCGGCGCCGAGCCGACTGTCCAAGGGCCCTCGAGACGGCTCTGTGTGGCTTCGTCGCGGCCTCGCGGGTCCTTGGGGCGCCTCTCGCGCCCCTGACGCGAGCTGAGCGCCCCGGTCGGTCCTGACGCGAGCGGGGCGCCCCCGGCCTTCGTATCGCGGCGTTTGTGGCCCGGCACTCGTGGCGGCTCGTGACCCGGCACTCGTCGCGGCGCTCGTGACCCGGCACTCGTCGCGGCGCTTGCGCGAGCCCTTAGGCGAGCCCCGCCCGCTCCAGGGCCTCGACGCCCGCCCGCAGCCCCGCGAGCCGCTCCTCCAGCGTGAACCCCGAGGGCGTGAGCGACAGGGTGGTGACCCCGGCCTCCGCGTACGCCTGCATACGGTCGGCGATGCGCTCGACGGGGCCGAGCAGCGCGGTGGAGTCGATCAGGTCGTGCGGCACGGCCGCGGCGGCACCCTCCTTGTCCCCGGAGAGGTACTTCTCCTGGATCTCGGCGGCCTCCTTCTCGTATCCCAGGCGCTGCGCGAGCTTGTTGTAGAAGTTCTGCTTGGCGCTGCCCATACCGCCCACGTAGAGCGCGGTGTACGGGCGGAACTGGTCGGCGAGGGCGCGGACGTCGTCGCCGAGGGCCATCGGGACGGTGGGCACCACGTCGAAGCCCTCGAGGTCCTTGCCCACCTTCGCCCGGCCCGCGCGCAGCGAGCCGAGGGTGGTCGCCTCGGCGTGCTCGGGCGCGTAGAACAGGACCAGGGCGCCGTCGGCGATCTCGCCGGTCTGCTCCAGGTTCTTCGGGCCGATGGCCGCGATGTAGAGCGGGATGTACTCCCGGACCGGGTGCACGGTGAGCTTGAGGGGCTTGCCGGGGCCGTCGGGCAGCGGCAGCGTCCAGTTCTGGCCCTCGTGGCTCAGCCGCTCGCGCGACATCGCCTTGCGGATGATCTCCACGTACTCGCGGGTGCGGGCGAGCGGCTTGTCGAACCGCACCCCGTACCAGCCCTCGGACACCTGGGGACCGGAGACGCCGAGCCCGAGGCGGAAGCGGCCGCCGGAGAGGGTGTCGAGGGTGGCCGCGGTCATCGCCGTCATGGCGGGGGTACGGGCCGGGATCTGGAAGATCGCGGAGCCGACGTCGATGCGCTCGGTCTGCGCGGCGACCCACGCGAGCACCGTGGCGGCGTCCGAACCGTAGGCTTCGGCGGCCCAACAGACGGCATAGCCGAGCCGGTCGGCCTCGCGGGCGACCGCGAGGTTGTCCGCGTCCATTCCGGCGCCCCAGTAGCCGAGGTTGATGCCGAGCCTCATACCGCACCCCTTACTGATCAGTAACGTCGCTGTTCCGGGGACTCTAGCGCGCATCGCCGGGATGCGTCAGGGGTGGGTTATCCACAGGCACCCACGCGGCGCAATCCGGCCAGTAATCTCGACGTTCATGGAGCTAAGGCACCTCGGCCGCACGGGTCTGCGCGTCTCCCGGCTCGGGCTCGGCACACTCACTTGGGGGCGGGACACTGACGAACACGACGCCGCGGATCAGATCAAGGCGTTCTGGGAAGCGGGAGGGACACTTGTCGACACCGCGGATGTGTACGCGGACGGCGGCGCCGAATACCTCCTGGGGCAGTTGCTGGAGGGGCTGCTGCCCCGGCGCGATCTCCAGATCGCCACGAAGGCCGGCAGCGTGCCCGACCCCGACCGACGCTTCGACACCTCGCGCGGCCATCTCCTGGCCGCGCTGGACGCCTCCCTGGAGCGGCTGGGCACGGACTATGTCGACCTGTGGCAGGTGCACGCCTTCGATCCGTTCACCCCGATCGAGGAGACCTTGCAGGCGCTCGACATCGCGGTGAGCAGCGGACGGGCCCGCTATGTGGGGGTGTCCAACTTCAGCGGCTGGCAGCTGGCGAAGGCCGCCACCTGGCAGCTGGCCTCCTCGGGTGCGCACACCCGGCTGGCCAGCACCCAGATGGAGTATTCGCTGCTCCAGCGCGGGGTGGAGCGCGAGGTGCTGCCCGCCGCCCTCGATCTGGGCGTCGGGCTGCTGCCGTCCTCGCCGCTGGGCCGCGGTGTGCTCACCGGCAAGTACCGCCACACGACGCCCGCCGACTCGCGCGGTGCCTCCGAGCTCGCGGCCTTCGTCGCGCCGTATCTGGACGAGGAGGCGAGCCGGATCGTCGAGGCGGTCGCCATAGCCGCCGACGGCCTGGCGACCACCGCGCTCAACGTGGCCCTGGCCTGGGTCCGCGACCGCCCGGGCGTCACCGCCCCGATCGTCGGCGCGCGCAACGCACAGCAGCTGAGGGCGGCGTTGTCGGCGGAGAGCCTTAGTCTTCCGGACGAGATCTGCCAGGCGCTCGACGATGTGTCGGCGCCCGTGCACCGCTATCCCGATCAGGACTGGAGCACGCTGTGACTACCGACCGCCTCGCCGGCGAGGCCGCATCCGCGCCCGAGGAGGCCGACCCGAAGCCCCAAGCGTCGGCGGAGCCGGCGGCACCGGGTGAGCCCGGAGCCCCGGAGCAGGGCGGCCCCGGCGAGCCCGCCGCCGGGGCGGACCCGGACCGCACCGGTGCCGTCGTGGACCCGGAGCGCGCCCCGGACGGCGACCACGGCGAGCCGGGCGCGGGGGGCGCCCCTGCGGGGGCGGATCGCGACGATACGGGGGCGGTGGCCGCCGAGCGGGACGGGGCCGTGGGGCTCACCGCCGGCGGAGACCACAGCGACCAGTCCTCCACGGACGAGGCCGACGGCCCCGTGACGGGTGCGCAGGCCCCGTCAGCCGGGCACGGCGGCACATCCGGCGGCCCAGGGGTGAATCCGGGCGGCGCCGGAGACGCGGAAGAGCGCCCGGCCGAGGCGGGCACCGGCATGGGCCCCGGTGGTTCTGCGCCTGCCGCACCAGGTGAGCCGCGCGACGCCCAAGCCCCCGCCGAGGCGGGCACCCGCGGCGTTCAGGGTGGGCAGGGGCGGCGGTCGGCGGCGGCCGAGGCGTTGGCCGCGGCCGTGCGGGCCGTGGAGAGCGGCGAGCGGTCGGCGGCGTCGTTCTTCAACGACGCCCCGGCACCGCGTCCGGCGGCGCCCGCGGCCCCCGCGCGCGAGCGGGCCCGTGCGGCGGCGCCCGCCTCCGCGCCCGCTCCCGTGCGCCCGCCGTCGGCCCGTCCGGCGCCCGGGCCGGGGGGCGAGATCCCCGGCAGCGGCGACGTCCGGCAGGTGCTCGCGGCGGGCGGAGCGCCCGAGACCCTGGCCGGGCGGGTCGCCGAAGTCCTCGGGGAGCGCGCCGCCGAGGCGCTGCGCGAAGATCCCTGGCAGCTGCTGGCCGTACCCGGCGTACGCCCCGACCAGGCGGACGGATTCGCCCGCGCCCTCCTCGGCCCGGACTGCGAGCCCGGCGACGAGCGCCGCGCGCTGGCGCTCACCGGCTGGCTGCTGGAGCGCGCCGCCCTCGAGGGGCACACCGCGCTGGAGTCGTCCGCGCTGCGCGAGGCGCTCGCCAAGGCGTCCGTGCCGGACCCGGACGAGGCACTGCGCACCGCGATCGCGGAGGGCGTGGTCCTAGTCTTCCAGGACGCGCTCGACGCCGCGCCGGGGGCCCGTCCCCGCGCGGCCGAGGACGAGGAGGCCGAGCAGCCGGTGCGGGTGCTGCTGGGGCTGGACCGCTATGCCCTGGCCGAGGAGAGCCTGGCCGACAGCCTCGCGCGGCTGGCGAGCACCTTCGCCTCGCCACAGGGCGGCGCGGCGGACGACGAGGCGCCCGCGGGCGACCCCGGCGCGCCCGGGTGGGAGAGCGCGGCCGCCGCCGCGCCGACCGCATCCGCCGCGGAGCTCATCCGTACCGCCGCGGCCCACGGGCTGGTCGCCCACAGCGGTGGCGAGGCGGCGCGGGCCGAGCCGGTGGCGCTGGTCGCCGCGGCCCGCGCCATGGGCCTGCGGGCCTACGTGGCCGCGCACAGCGAGGACGGCAGACGGCGGCTGGCGGCCTCACTGAGCGAGGCCGCGAGCGGCGGCCGTAGCGCCGCCCCCGACTCCGACCCGGACACCGGCCCGGACGCCGATCCGGAGACCGCCTCGGCGGCCGTCACCGTCGCCGGGCTGCTGGCCGACGCCGAGGGCCCCGGGCGCGACGAGGAGGGGACGCTGGCGCTCGATCTGCTCGCCGTGCTGGACGCCCCGCAGCTCGATGTGGAAACGGCCGCGATGCTCGTCGAGTCGCTGCCGGACGGCGCCCGGCTGGTGCTGAGCGGGGACCCCGGGGTGCTGTGGTCGGCCGGTCCCGGCCGGGTCTTCGCGGACCTGGTGGCGGCCCGCCGCTGCCCGCAGGTCGTCTCGCGCACCCCCGACCCGGGCCCCATCGGCGAGTTGATCTCGGGGATCGGGATCGGCGAGCTCAACCAGGTGGAGGCGCCCGGCAAGGAGGTCGTGATCGTGCCCGTGCGGGACGCGGGCGAGGCGGTGCACCGCACCGTGCAGCTCGTCGCCGACTCGGTGCCCCGTGCGATCGGCATCCCGCCTGAGCAGACCCAGGTGATCACCCCTGGCCACGGCGGCGCGGCCGGCACCCGCGCGCTCAACGCGGCGCTGAAGGACCGCCTCAACCCCGGCCCCGGCCGGTTCGGCGGCTTCGACCCGGGCGACCGCGTGGCGTACTCCCCGGCCCCGGGCCGTACGGTGCCCGGCACCGTGGTCTCGGCGGACGCCGAGGGGCTGCGTCTGGACTGCGCGGGCACGCCGGTCGTGGTGGTGCGCGAGGAGGTCGGCGAGCTGGTGCGGCACGGCTGGGCCCTCACCGCGCACCAGGCGGCCGGAGCGCGCTGGCCCGCAGCCGTGGTGGTGCTGCCGGGCGACGCCACCGCGGGGCTGACCCGAGCCTGGGTCTACACGGCCTTCGGCCGCGGTGAGCGCCATCTGTCGGTGGTGCACGGCGCGGAGTCGGCGCTGCCGAAGGCAGTGGCGGAGATCCCGTTCAAGGACCGCACCACCCGCCTCCGCGCCCTGCTCCAGGCCCAGGCCCCGACCGCCCCCACGGACTGACGTTCGGCCCGCGCCAGCCCGGAGCGGGCCGCCAGGACCCCCGACACGCCACGCCCCCGGACCCCCGGCCGCAAGACCGGCCGTCCGGGGCCAGCACGATTCGAGCCGGGCGAATCCGGCCAGGTGAATCGGGACCGCGTGGCCCGGAGCCGAACAATCCCGAGCCGAGCAACCCGGGGCCAGACAGCCCGGACCCGGGCGAACCAGGGCCGAGCTGGCCGAGGCCGAACGGCCCGGAGTCAACGCCCCGGGCCGAGCGTCGCCACGACCGGGTGCCCTGGAGCCGCGCGATCCAGAGCCGCCCGGAACCCCGAAGCCCAGGGCCGCGGGGTTCAGCTGCCCGGTTCCAGGACCTCCAGATCGTCCTCGTCTTCGTCTTCGAGCTCCTCGTCGAAGACCGAGCTCATGTCGAAGCGGCACACGACCATATGCGGATCCGCCTGATCGAAGGGGGCGGAGAGCCACTCCCCCGGCTCCGGGGGCTCCTCGGCCGCCACCACCCAGAGCGTGGAATCACCCTCCTCCAGGCCGAACTCCTTGTGCCGAGAGGCGATCTCATCCGGCTCGAACTCGCCGAACACCACCCCCAGGGCGGTGTGCACACTCTCCCCGGCGGCCGCCCCGCCGCCTTCCCTGCCGTTCCCCGTGTCGATGTCCGGATCCAGGTCGGCGATCCGCTGCGCCTGCGAGAGCAGTCGCTGCGGTTCGGCGACGACATAGTCCCTGCGGATCAGCACGCTCAGCGCGCTGGGCTCCTCCGGCCCGGCATAGGCGGGCAGGCGGTCATCACCAGGGATCTCGAAGGGCGTCACCTCGTCGTAGGCGTCATAGAGCAGCTCGTCGTAGACCTCGGCTGCCGCGGCCAGTTCGTTGAACGCGGCGTAGACGGCCGGATCGCCTTCCCCCGAGCGGCGTTCGACAGCGTCGAGGTGACGATCCAGTGCGGCTTTCACCGCTTCAGCGGCGGCACGTACCTCGGCAGCGGATGGCTGCGCAGCATCAGACATAGTGCAGACGCTATCCGTAGCAGGGCAGTTCCCGCACAATAGATGCGATGCCGGAATACGAATTCTGTGATGTGTATGTGCCGCGGGGCGTTTCCCGCAAGGCCACTACCCGCCTGCTCACCGACCATGCCGAGTACGGACACTGGGAGTTGGATCGCTTGAGACTCAACCCCGACGGCAGCCGCAGAGTGCGATTGCGGCGCCGGATCATCCGCCAGCTCCGGGCCACCTGGTAGCGGGCCGGGACAACACGGAGCGGGCCCCGCTTGGCGCGGAGCCCGCCGTGAGTGACGCCACCATCACCCGGCGTATGGGATCCGATGTGTGATGCGCGGTGTGTAGTGCGTGACCACCACCGCACGACACCTGTCAGCGCATGTCAGCGCTTGACGTGATCAGACGTGATCGGTAGGTGCTCGGTACGCGATCAGTGCTGCGCGGCGCGGGCCCTGCGGTAGAGCACGGTGCCCGCGAGCAGCATGCCCGCGGCGGCCGGAATGGCCAGCGCGACGGGGCCGGCGCCGGTCTGCGCCAGCTGCTCCTTGCCGCCGAGGTTCGCGGACGGGTCGACACCGTGGACCCCCGTGTGCTCGGTCTGGTGCCCCGGCGAGGAGTGTCCGGGCTGGTTCGAGCCACCGCCGGGGTTCGAACCCCCGGGGTTCCCGGGGTTGCCGGGCTGACCCGGGTTGCCAGGGTTCCCTGGGTTGCCCGGATTCCCAGGCTCACCGGGGTTCCCGGGGTTGCCCGGGTTCCCCGGCTGACCGGGGTTACCAGGGTTCCCGGGCTCTCCCGGCTCACCGGGGTTCCCAGGCTCCCCCGGGTTGCCCGGCTCACTCGGGTTCTCCGGCACGGCCGGAACCGTCTCGCCGCACTCGCCGCCGTCGCTGCTGTTGCCGAACCCGACCGCGCTGATGTTGTTCCCGCACACATTGACCGGAACGCCGATCGGGGCCTGGATGTTGTTGCCGGAGCCGATCCCGGACGAGCCACTGGCGACGCCCTGCGCCTGCGAGCCCCCGGACTGCGCACCGCCGCCGGACGAGTCGCCCGAGCCGCCGCCGCACTGCCCACCGCCGGCACCGTTGAGGACGCCGATGACGCTCACGGTGTTTCCGCACAGGTTCACCGGCACATGCACCGGGGCCTGGATGTTGTTGCCCGAGACGATGCCCGGCGAGTACATGGCACCGCCGTCGGCGCCCGAACCCGCCGCCTGGGCATAACCGCCGGTCACGGCGAGAACGCCGCTCGCAGCGGCTACGGTGATCAGGCCCTTTTTCGCAACCTGTCGCATAACTTTCTGCTCCCCTAGCCTTCCGTCCCGGCCGGAGCGCGCGCGGGCGATCTCGCCCGCACCCCCATCCCCGGGCGCCCCGGAGCGCGCACACTCCGAGACCGCCCGGGATCACACCCCGGTGGACCGTGACCCGATGTCACGTGATCGATGCGGTAGTTGCCGAAGGCGGGGCACTGCACCACCCCCTTGTCGGCATCGCGGCCCGGTTACGGGCCGCACACCCCATGTAACGAGGAGGGAGCAATCAAGCTATCAAGCTACGACACCATTCACCCTTTTTGGTTCCGTCGGTATGTGTGATCGATTAGGCCGATCGGGCGGCCCTCAGCAGGCATCCAGGAACCGGTCCAGCACTCGCACGCCGAACTTCAGCCCGTCCACCGGCACCCGCTCGTCGACCCCGTGGAACATCCCGGCGAAGTCCAGCTCGGGGGGCAGCCGCAGCGGCGCGAAGCCGAAGCAGCGGATGCCGAGGTCGTCGAAGGACTTCGCGTCCGTACCGCCCGAGAGGCAGTACGGCACGGCGCGGGCGATCGGGTCCTCGGCCTTCAGCGCCGACTGCATGGCGTCGACCAGGGCCCCGTCGAAGCTGGTCTCCAGCGCCTTGTCCGCGTGCACGTCCTCCCGCTTGACCCGGGGGCCGAGGATGCGGTCGAGGTCGGCCAGGAACTCGTCCTCCAACCCGGGCAGGAAGCGCCCGTCCACATGCGCCGTGGCCTGCCCCGGAATGACATTGACCTTGTAGCCGGCGTTGAGCATGGTCGGCGCGGCGGTGTTCTGGAGCGTGGCCCCGATGATCTTGGCGATGCCACCCAGTTTGGCGAGCGTCTCGTCCATGTTCTCCGGGTCGAGCGGGGTGCCGAGCGCATCGGACAGCTCGTCCAGGAAGGACCGTACGGTCTTGGTGACCCGCACCGGGAACTTGTGGCGCCCGAGCCGCCCGACCGCCTCGCTCAGCTCGGTGATGGCGTTGTCGTTGTTGGTCATCGAGCCGTGCCCCGCGGTGCCGTCCACCGTGAGCCGCATCCAGTGCATGCCCTTCTGCGCGGTCTCGATCAGATAGAGCCGCAGTTGCTCATTGACGGTGAAGGAGAAGCCGCCGACCTCGCCGATCGCCTCCGTCACGCCCTCGAAGAGACCGGGGTGGTTGTCGACCAGGTGCCTGGCCCCGTAGACCCCGCCCGCCTCCTCGTCGGCGAGGAAGGCCAGCACGATGTCGCGCGGGGGCTTACGGCCGCTGCGCAGCCGGTCCCGTACGACCGCGAGCGTCATCGCGTCCATGTCCTTCATGTCCACCGCGCCCCGGCCCCAGACGCAGTCGTCCGCGATCTCGCCGGAGAAGGGGTGGTGGGTCCAGTCCTCGGCATTGGCCGGTACGACGTCGGTGTGGCCGTGGATGAGCAGCGCGGGGCGGGACGGATCCTCCCCCTCGATGCGTGCCACGGTCGACGCCCTGCCCTTGTGCGACTCGAAGATCTTCGGTTCGAGCCCCACCTCGGCCAGCTTCTCGGCGACGTACTCGGCGGCCGCGCGCTCACCGGGGCCGGAGTGGTCGCCATAGTTACTGGTGTCGATCCGGATCAGGTCACGGCAGAGGTCGACCACCTCGTCCTCGCCCCTGACCGTTCCGGTCGTCGTCGCGCCCGAAAGCGACTCACTCACGATGCCTCCTCGTTGTTGCGCTGCCGCGGAACGCCCAGGTACGGGCCCACGACAGGGGTCACCCGCCCATACTCCTCCGCTCGCCCGCCCAGCCCAAGGCGGCAATACCGCCGTCATGCCCCCGTCACACGGTCCGGCCGCCCGGGGCGCGATCGGCCGTGATCGAGCACGTCCCGAAGTTTGCTATGGTTTTCCATGTCGGAACGGCCACGGGTCGGCCGACAAACACCTGGTCCGGGTGGCGGAATGGCAGACGCGCTAGCTTGAGGTGCTAGTGCCCTTTATCGGGCGTGGGGGTTCAAGTCCCCCCTCGGACACATACTGATAGCCCACAGGCTTCCTGATAGTGCTGGTCGAGTTTTCTCTCGGCCAGCACTTTGTGCTCTCCGCCCTCGCGTGGCACCTGCCCTCCGCCCCACGCCGTGATCGGCTGGTCACCCCGGGCACACCGCTGACCCGGCACCGGCAGCTGGTGCGCCGGGAGTGGCGCCGGACGGCGCTCGTACCGGTCCGGCGCGAATTCCTGAATCAAAATGGCGTCCACATACTTGTTCGTCAGATGAGGTAACCACTAGCGTCCACCCGGACAATGAGGCGTCCGTGTTCATGTCGGTGGACCGGGCGCTCGTGCTGCGAGGACGGCACAGCGGTGTGCGGCCGCTGTCCGGCCGCAGCCGCGCCCACCTTTCGGACTACGCGTACGTGAGGAAGGCACTTCGTCATGAAGAACTTGGGCCGTCGCACGTTCAGTCGACTCGCCGTCACCCCGCTGCTCGCCATGCCCGCCGTGACCCATCCGGGAGCGGCCGCGGCGTCGTCCCCCGGCACCGCCCGGACCGGCGCCGATCAGCGGACCGAGACGATCCGCGCCATGAGCAGAGCCGCCGCGTACATGGACGGCACCGTCTCCTACCGGGGCGGCTACGTCTGGAACTATCTGCCCGACCTCTCGGTGACATGGGGCGAGATGGAGGCCAAGCGCACCATGTGCTGGGTCCAGCCGCCCGGTACCCCGTCCGTCGGGCACAGCATGCTCGACGCCTACCACGCCACCGGTCACGAGGTGTTCTACCGGGCCGCAGAGCGCACCGGACTCGCCCTCATGGACGCCCAACTGCCGGTCGGCGGCTGGAACTACATCCATGACTTCGCCGGCGGGAAGTCCCTCGAGGACTGGTACGAGACGATCGGTGCCAACGGCTGGCGGCTGGAGGAGTTCCAGCACTACTACGGGAACGCCACTTTCGACGACGCGGGCACTTCAGCCGCCGCCCAATTGATCCTGCGGCTGTACGTGGAGCGCGGCGATCGGCGGTTCGAAAAGGCCCTGGACCGCGCGATCGGTTTCGTGCTGGCCGCCCAGTTCGGCACCGGTGTCGCCGACGGCGGCTGGCCGCAGCGCTTCCCCGCGTACCACGGCTCGGTCAGCAGGATGCCGTGGCCCGAACGGCGGCCCTCGTGGCTCCCCGACGACGTGACGCACGGCATGGAGGACGGCGACTACACCCAGCACGTCACCTTCAACGACGATGTGCTCGGCGAGAACATCAAGTTCCTGCTGATGTGCGTCTCCGCTCTGGGCCGACGCGATCTGATCGCTCCCGTCCGGCGGGCCATGGAGTGCCTGCGCCGGATGCATCAGCCGGGGCCGCAGGCCGGCTGGGGACTGCAACATCTCTCACGCGCCAAGCACGGCAGGCCGGCCGGAGCGCCCGCCGGTGCCCGCTCCTACGAACCGCGCGCGCTGACCACGCACACCACCCAGACCAACATCCAGCAGTTGTTCCACTACTTCCGGCTGTCCGGCGACCGCAAGTACCTCAGCCGCGTCCCGGAAGCGCTGGACTGGCTGGACAGCTGTCGGCTGACCGAGCGCCAGATCGCCGAGAACCCGCTGCTGGCCGGACGTACCCACCCGACCTTCGTCGAACTGGGCACCAATCGCGCGCGCTTCGTCCATCGCTTCGGATCCAACATCCGCAACGGCGCCTATTACCACGACTACGACCACCGCGGGACCCTGAGCCACTACTCCGCGGGCCGCTCCGTCGACGTCGAGGGACTGCGCGACGAATACGGGCAACTGGCCTCCATGACACCGGCCGAGGTGGCCAAGATGCGCGCCCGCTCGCCCCTCGTCAGCGATGCGCCGATCCCGCTGCCCCCTTACTTCTCCCCGCGCGACATCCAGCTGTCCGACCTGCTGCGCGACGCGCCTCTCCCGCTGCCGGTGGTGTCGGACGCCGAGGCGGCCGCTCTGGTGGCCGGACTCGGCGATCGGGACCACTGGCTGACCCGGCTGGACGCGGTGACCAACCCCTACGAGGGGCCCGGCGCCAGGAAGCCGTACGACGGAAAGGCGTATATGAGCAAGAACGTCGGCGATCTCCGGGACACCTCGCCGTACAACCCCCAGGATCCGCCGGCCGAGCCGCCGTACCAGCCGCGGGAGGCACCGCTGGGCATCAGCTCCGCGGCCTACGTGGCCAACATGGCCAAACTGATCGGCTACGTGGCTCAGCCCGCGGGCTGAGCCGGATCGCGCACGCCGCCGACCGAGCGAGGGGCGGCATCGCCGTGGGGCCGCTCGGCCCGCTCAGGCGGTGTGGACGCGCGGGCGGCGGGTGCGGTCGGGTTCGGCGCCGCGCAGGACCTCGCGGGTGACCGGGGCCACCTCTCCCTGGCCGAAGAGGAAGAAGCGCAGGAAGTTGGCGAAGGGGTTGCCCTCGGTCCACTCGAAGTAGATGTGCGGGGTGCGGCCCGTCGTCTCGCGGACGTGGAGGAGCAGCGCGGCCAGGGCGTTGGGGATGGAGGAGGACTCCAGGGTGAGCACGCGGTAGCGGCCGTGGAGGACCTCGCCGCGTACGGTCAGGCTCGCCTCGAACTCGGAGGGGTCGGTGACCGTCACCTCCACGAAGACGAAGTCCTCCTGCTCCGGCAGATCGTTGTCGGCGCGGATCTGATCGACCTTGTCGCGGTACTCGGCCCGGTCGCGCCGGTCGGGCTCATTGGCGATGAACCGGATCTTGCGGCTGGCGATATCCCTGACGAAGCGTTCCGCCATGGGGTCCAGCGTCACGCTGGTCACACGCAGTTCGAAGGCACGGGCCAGCCGGGACAGCAGGGAGACCAGGATGATGCCCGCGATGAAGCAGGCGCCGATCTTCACACCGTCGGGACGCTCGATGACGTTGACGACCGTCGTATAGAGGAACACCGCGGCTATCACCGCGAACGCGATCGTCCACTTACGCTGCCCGGCCTTGCGCGCCGCGATGGTCACCGCGATCGCCGCGGAGCTGATCAGCACCAGCACCCCGGTGGCGTAGGCCCCGCCCTGGGCGTCGACATCGGCGTCGAAGATCCAGGTGACCAGGAAGCCGATGAGGGTGAACACGATGACCATGGGGCGTACGGCGCGGGCCCAGTGCGGGGCCATGCCGTAGCGCGGCAGATAGCGCGGCATCAGGTTCAGCAGACCCGCCATCGCGGACGCGCCGGCGAACCACAGGATGGCGATCGTCGAGACGTCGTAGATCGTGCCGAAGGCACCGCCGAGGTACTCGTGGGCGAGGTACGCCAGCGCCCGGCCGTTGGCCTTGCCGCCCGCCTCGAACTCCTTCTCCGGGATCAGGAGCGTGGTGATGAAGCTGGTCGTGATCAGGAAGACGCTCATGATGGCGGCGGCGGCCGTCAGCAGTTTCTTGGTGTTCCGGATCCGCCCGGCGGGCTTCTCCTCGCTGTCGCTGTCGTCCCCCTTGACGTGCGGCATCACCGCGACGCCGGTTTCGAAGCCGGAGAGGCCGAGAGCGAGTTTGGGGAAGACGACCAGGGCCACGCCGACCATGGCGAGGGCGTTCCCGTGCTCGGCGGTCAGGGCGGCGGACCAGTCGGTGACCACATGGCCCGCGGTGGCCACATGCCACAGGCCGACGACGACCACCACGGCGTTCAGCGCGAGGTAGACGCCGACCAGCGCGACCGCCACCCCGATCGCCTCCAGGAAGCCCTTGAGGAACACCGCGCCGAGCAGGGCGACCAGAAGCAGGGTGATCAGCATCTGATGGCCATGGAGGGTGCTGGTCAGATGGGGGTTCTCCACCAGGTGGGTGGAGGCGTCGGCGGCCGAGAGGGTGATGGTGACCAGGAAGTCGGTGGCCGCGAAGCCGAGCAGGGTCAGTACGAACAGCTTGCCCTTCCAGAAGGACAGCAGCCGCTCCAGCATCGCGATCGAGCCCTCGCCCCGGGGGCTCTCCTCGGCCACCCGCCGGTACACCGGCAGGGCGCCCGCCAGGGTGACCACCACCAGGACGATGGTCGCGATGGGCGACAGCAGTCCGGCCGCGAGGGCGGCGATGCCCGGCTGGTAGCCGAGGGTGGAGAAGTAGTCGACGCCGGTCAGGCACATCACGCGCCACCATGGCTGGCCCTTGTGCGCGGGCTTCGGCTCGGCGTGTGGACCGGTGTGGCCGCCCGTCCTGCCCATATCGGACAGACCCTCCAGCATCCACGCACGCAGACGACGCGGTGGGCCCTCGGTGGTGACCATCGATGTGCTCCTGCCGTGGCTCGGCGTGCGGTTCCGGCCATCACACGGACGGCCGCACCAGCGTAGCGGAGAGTGATGTTCTGGCCCTCGAAAAGACGCCTCGCGGGCGTCAAGACTCCGTTAAGAGCGCCGGGGCGGGTGCCGGCGGTGCACCAAGAGGGCAGGTCCGCCGCCTACGGCCGTGAATGAGGTCACGGTGGGGGCGGGCGTGGCCGAGGGGACCGGGGCGGACACTCAGCGTTATCCCGTACGGCGCCTCCTGAGCATCTCCTACGGCACCCTCTGGACAACTCGCACGAAGGTGACGGGAAAGCGGGCGGGAGCGTGGCCGGAAGGTGGCCGGGGAAGGTGGCCGCACCCGGCCCGCCCGGCCGCGCCCGACCCGCCCGACCTCGCCCGGCCGCGTCAAGACCGTGTCCCGGGCGACGGCCGCGACCGCAACCACCGGCAGAACGTCGAGGCCCTCCGCGGAGTCCGTAAGAGGCGCGTCAAAGGGGCGCGCATCGCCGTATGGGACCCGTCAACAACGCTCGAATCCGGTCAAAGGTCGGGGTTTTCTTCTACCCGTTATCCCTCCGATCCGCGGTTCGCGGATCTCCCCGACCTCTTTCCAGGAGCTCGCGATGGCCGATGTGGCCTTCGTCGTCACCACGATCGCGGTTTTCGCGCTGGTGGCCTTTGTCGCCAAAGGGGTGACAAAGCTGTGACCGTCGAAAACGTCGTCGGCCTCATCGTGGCCGTCGCCCTACTGGGCTATCTCGTCCTCGCCCTGATCTTCCCGGAGAGGTTCTGAGATCGGATATGGGTCCCGTACTCGCGGGCGTGCTCCAGCTGCTCGCCCTCATAGGGGCGCTGGCGCTCGCCTACGTCCCCCTCGGCAACTACATGGCCAAGGTCTACTCCTCCGACAAGCACTGGCGCGTGGAGAAGTGGATCTACAAGGGCATCGGTGCCAACCCCGACACCGAGATGCGCTGGGTCTCGTATCTGCGCGGGGTGCTGGCCTTCTCGGTGGCCGGTGTGCTCTTCCTGTACCTGCTCCAGCGGTTGCAGGGCAGCCTGCCCGGTTCACTCGGGTTCTCCTCGATCGAGCCCGCGCAGGCGTTCGACACGGCCGCGTCCTTCGTGACGAACACCAACTGGCAGTCGTACTACGGCGAGCAGGCCATGGGCCACGTCGTGCAGACCGCCGGTCTGGCCGTGCAGAACTTCGTGTCGGCCGCGGTCGGCATCGCCGTCGCGGTGGCGCTGGTGCGCGGCTTCGCGCGCTCGCGCACCGGTGAACTCGGCAACTTCTGGGCCGATCTGGTGCGTGGCACGGTCCGCGTCCTGGTGCCGATCGCGGCGGTCGCCGCCGTGGTCCTGGTGGCGTGCGGCGCCCTCCAGAACTTCTCCGGCATCCACGAGGTGGGCCAGTTCATGGGCGGCTCGCAGCAGTGGAACGGCGGCGCCGTGGCCTCGCAGGAGGCCATCAAGGAACTGGGCACCAACGGCGGCGGCTACTTCAACGCCAACAGCTCCCACCCGTTCGAGAACCCGACGCCGTTCACCAACCTCTTCGAGATCTTCCTGATCCTGGTCATCCCGCTGGCGATGACCCGCGCCTTCGGTGTCATGGTCGGCTCGGTCAAACAGGGTTACGCGATCCTGGCGACCATGGTCACCATCTGGGTCGGCTTCGTGGCCCTGATGATGTGGACCGAGTTCGCCCACCACGGCCCGGCCCTTCAGGCCGCGGGCGGCGCGCTGGAGGGCAAGGAGACCCGCTTCGGGGTCGGCGGCTCGGCGCTCTTCGCGGTGTCGACCACGCTCACCTCGACCGGAGCGGTGGACTCCTTCCACTCCTCCTTCACCGGTCTGGGCGGCGGTATCACCATGCTCGGCATGATGCTGGGCGAGATCGCGCCCGGTGGTGTGGGCTCCGGCCTCTACGGCATGCTGATCATGGCGATCATCGCGGTGTTCATCGCCGGGCTGATGGTCGGTCGCACACCCGAGTATCTGGGCAAGAAGATCGGTTCCCGTGAGATCAAGCTGGCGGCCTGCTACATCCTGGTCACCCCGGCGCTGGTCCTGATCTTCACCGCCGCCTCGGTGGCCCTGCCGACGCCGCCGAACTCGATGCTCAACTCCGGTGCGCACGGCTTCTCCGAGGTGCTGTACGCCTTCACCTCGGCCTCGAACAACAACGGCTCGGCCTTCGCGGGCCTGAACGCGAACACCGACTGGTTCAACACCACGACCGGCCTCGCGATGCTGCTCGGCCGCTTCGTGCCCATGGTCTTCGTCCTGGCGCTCGCGGGCTCGCTCGCCGAGCAGAAGCCGGTCCCGGCCACCGCGGGCACTCTGCGCACCGAAAAGCCGCTGTTCACGGGGCTGTTGGTGGGCGCGATCCTGATCATCACCGGTCTGACGTACTTCCCGGCGCTGGCGCTGGGGCCGCTGGCCGAGGGGCTGGCGTGATGACCACCCGCACAGAAAACCACGAGGACTCCATGTCCACTGCCACTGGGACCAAGGCGCCGCACAACGGCGTTCCCACCGGACACGCCTCGGCCGAGGACCGTGTCGGGGCGGGCCTCTTCGATCCGGGGCAGCTGCTCAGGTCGCTGCCGGACGCCTTCCGCAAGCTGGACCCGCGGGTGATGGTCAAGTCGCCCGTGATGTTCGTCGTGCTGGTCGGGTCCGTGCTGACCACCGCCTTCTCCTTCAAGGACCCGGGCGACTGGTTCGGCTGGGCGATCAGCGCCTGGCTGTGGCTGACCGTGATCTTCGCCAATCTGGCGGAGGCGGTCGCCGAGGGCCGGGGCAAGGCGCAGGCCGACACCCTGCGCAAGGCCAAGACCGACACGGTCGCGCGCCGGCTGCGGGGGGACGGCTCGGAGGAGCGGATCCCCGGCACCGAACTGCGCGTCGGCGACCTGGTGGTCTGCGAGGCCGGCGATGTCATCCCCGGTGACGGCGATGTGGTCGAGGGCGTCGCCTCGGTCGACGAGTCGGCGATCACCGGTGAGTCGGCGCCGGTCATCCGCGAATCCGGCGGCGACCGTTCGGCCGTGACCGGCGGTACGAAGGTGCTGTCCGACCGCATCGTCATCAGGATCACCACCAAACCGGGCGAGACCTTCATCGACCGGATGATCAGCCTGGTCGAGGGCGCCGCGCGGCAGAAGACGCCCAACGAGATCGCGCTGAACATCCTGCTCGCCTCGCTGACGACCGCGTTCCTGCTCGCATGCGCCACACTGCCGCCGTTCGCGGACTACTCCGGTACGCGACTGACCATGGTGGTGCTGGTGGCGCTGCTGGTCTGTCTGATCCCGACGACGATCGGGGCGCTGCTGTCGGCGATCGGCATCGCGGGCATGGACCGGCTGGTGCAGCGCAATGTGCTGGCGATGTCGGGCCGGGCGGTCGAGGCCGCCGGTGATGTCTCCACACTGCTGCTGGACAAGACCGGCACCATCACGCTGGGCAACCGGCAGGCGGCGGAGTTCGTGCCGGTGCGCGGCACCACGGAGGCCGAGGTGGCCGACGCCGCCCAGCTGTCCTCGCTGGCCGACGAGACCCCCGAGGGCCGGTCCATCGTGATCCTGGCGAAGGAGAAGTACCGGCTGCGCGAGCGCCACCAGGGCGAACTGGTGGGCGCCGAGTGGATCGAGTTCACCGCGCAGACCCGGATGTCGGGTGTGGACGCGGGCGAGCGGAGGATCCGCAAGGGCGCGGCCGGTTCGGTCATCGCCTGGGTCCGGGAGCGGGGCGGTACGGTCGCCGAGGACGCGGACCGGATCGCCCACCGGATCTCCGAGGCCGGTGGCACCCCGCTGCTGGTGGCGGTGGAGGACGCCGACGGGGCCCGGGTCCTGGGCGTCATCCACCTCAAGGACGTCGTCAAGGAGGGCATGCGGGAGCGGTTCGACGAGCTGCGCCGCATGGGCATCAAGACCGTCATGATCACGGGTGACAACCCGCTGACGGCCAAGGCGATCGCCGATGAGGCGGGCGTCGACGACTTCCTCGCCGAGGCCACTCCCGAGGACAAGATGGCCCTGATCAAGCGCGAGCAGGCGGGCGGCAAGCTGGTGGCGATGACCGGCGACGGCACCAACGACGCCCCGGCGCTTGCGCAGGCGGACGTCGGGGTGGCGATGAACACCGGTACGTCGGCCGCCAAGGAGGCCGGCAACATGGTCGACCTCGACTCCAACCCGACCAAGCTGATCGAGATCGTGGAGATCGGCAAGCAGTTGCTGATCACCCGTGGCGCGCTGACCACCTTCTCCATCGCCAACGATGTCGCGAAGTACTTCGCGATCATCCCGGCGCTGTTCGCGGCGGTCTACCCGGGCCTGGACAAGCTGAACATCATGCAGCTGTCCTCACCGGACTCGGCGATCCTGTCCGCGGTCGTCTTCAACGCGCTGATCATCATCGCGCTGGTGCCGCTCGCCCTGAGGGGCGTGCGCTACCGGCCGATGAGCGCGGACAAGATGCTGCGGCGCAACCTCGGGATCTACGGATTCGGCGGCCTGATAGCGCCCTTCATCGGCATCAAGATCATCGACATGCTCATCTCCCTCATCCCCGGGATCGGCTGATCGCCATGAACAACTCCGTCACGAACACCGTCCGGCTGTTCGGGGCCGGTCTGCGCGCCCTACTGATGCTGACCCTGGTGACGGGCGTCATCTATCCGCTGCTGGTCACCGGCGTCGCCCAGGGGCTGTTCCACGACAAGGCGAACGGCTCCGAGATCGAGGCGCACGGCAAGGTCGTCGGCTCCTCGCTGATCGGGCAGCCGTACAACCTGCCGCTGAAGAAGGGTCAGGAGACCCCGGATCCCGATCTGAAGTGGTTCCAGGGACGTCCGGCGAACGGCCTGGGCACCAACAGCCTCAACACCCAGTACTCGCTGCTGCTGTCCGGAGCCACCAACCTCGCCGCCGACAGCGAGGACCTCGTCCAGCAGGTCAAGGACGCCAAGGCCGCGGTCGTCGAGAACAACTCGGTGCCCGGCTACACCGTCAAGCCGTCCCAGGTCCCCGCCGACGCGGTGACCTCCTCCGGCTCCGGTCTGGACCCGGACATCTCCCCGCGGTACGCGGACATCCAGGTGCACCGGGTCGCGGTGAAGAACGGGCTGCCCGTCGCCCAGGTGAAGAAGCTGGTCGAGGACAGGACCGAGGGCCGTACGGCCGGCTTCATCGGGGAGCCGCGGGTGAACGTCCTCGAGCTCAACATCGCGCTCAAGGATCTCGTCGCCGAGCGCTGATGGCGTGGCGCGCCCCCAGGAACGGGAGCCGGTGGCCGGAGGCATCCTCCGGCCACCGGCTCCCGCCGCCGTGCCGCCGTGCCGCCGTTTCAGCATGGACGAGCGGAGGGCGGCGGTCCGCCGCGCCGAGGAGGCGCCGCCCGGTACAGTGCACCGCTTCGAGGGATGACCTCGGGCCGGTGCCCGTCTCCCCACGCGCCCCGGGCCGCTAAGCGCTCCGCTGGAAGTGCCCTGACCTGCCGTCGATCGTCCGCGGCGCCATCGTGGCTGGTCGCGCAGTTCCCCGCGCCCCTGCGGGGCGCCACCGAACCGCAGCCGCATTCCGCCGATCCGCTCAGGCGGGGGAACCGCTGCGCGGCCGCTCGGGCAGCACGGCCCGGTCGGCCGGGGGCGCCATGGCGGTGGCCGTCTTGGTGGTGGTGAGGTCCTCGATGCGGTCGGCGAACCCCGGTTCGGGCAGGGGGAGGTCGATATCGGGGTCGTCGATGAAGTCGACGGCCCGGGCGACGTAGTGGATGACCGCCGTGGTGGCGGGCGGCACCTCCTGGCCTCTCTTCAGGCCGTGCAGAATGCGCAGGGCCGCGGCCATCTCATGGTCGGTGGCGGCCCAGTCCTCCACGGTGTCGGTGACCGGCGGGATGTCGTTGCCCGCTTGTTCATGCCACCACTCCAGCCACGCGTGCGCCTGGCCGTCCTCGCCGAGCGCCATGTGGTGGAGGTAGAGGCAGTACGCGGCGGCGGGGTCCCCGGCACCGGCGGCGAACTGCCACCAGAACTGGGCGTGGTCCTCATGCCCGGCCAACTGGAGGACGCACCCCAGGACACGGGAGCCGGGCGGTTCGAGGATGCGCCGGGTGAGGAAGTCCCGCAGCTGGGTCAGGGCGTCGGGGCGGGCCATGATCGCCTCGCACAGGGTGTGCAGGTCCTGCGCCATCCGTTCGTCCGCGCCCGGCGCCGCGGCTTCGGCGGCCCCGGCCGTCCCCCGGAGGTGTTGCGGGGGCCGCTCATGGGGTGGGGCGCCGCCGGGGTCGGTGTGGCGGGCGGCGAGCCGGGCCTCGGCGGCCTCGAAGTCGATGGGAGGGGTGGGGTTGAGCAGGGCCCGGGCGAGGATGTGGTCAATGGGTGAGGTCATCGGTCTTCCTTGGCCAGGAGTTGCTGGAGACGGCGGCGGGCGTAGCGGGCGGTGGAGCGGACACCGGCCTCGGTGATGCCGAGGTGGGTGGCGGTCTCGGCGACGCTGTAGCCGCGGCAGTGGAGCAGGATGACCACGTCCTGCTGGCGCTCGGGGAGTTTCTTGATGGCCTGATAGAGGTTCAGGCTCTCCTCGAGCACGGCTATGGGATCGACCGCGTCCTTGAGTATCGCGGTCTCGAAGGTCGCGTTGTCCAGCAGGGCGGGGCCCCGGTTGCGGGCGCGGGCGAGGTCGATGACCCGGTTCTTCATCACCTTCCAGGCGTAGGCGGCCGGGTTCTCCATGGTCAGGACCTTGGGCCAGCAGCGCAGGAGTTGCTCGAAGGCCGCGTCGACGGCTTCCTCGGCGTCCGCGTGGTTGCCGAGGTAGACCATGGCTCGGTCTATGTACGCCTTCCGGTGGAGTTGGTGGAAGGCACGGAAGTCGGCGGGGAGTCCGGTGGTCATCGAGGTGGTCTCGCGCGAGCGCGGGAAGTCGTTGGTCACCGCTCCCCTCCTTCCTGGTTGCTGCGATGCAGTTCCGATACGCCGACGCGGACTCCCATCGCGGCCGCACGGCGCAGGAGGGCGATGGCGTCACTGCCGAATACCCGTGCCACGAGCACGGCGGTGACGACGTTCGCCACGGTTTGAAGATTCACCGGACTTGTTGTCCTTCTGTTCGTCGTACGAGGGTGGCCCCCACACGCCCCGCGAGTGCGCCGTGTTGCGCTCTCTGTTCAGATAGCGCGCACGGACGCCGGTTCGTGCATCGGATGAGCCTAAAATCTTACGGAACGCAGCGATCCAATTACGCAAATATGAAAAACAGATAGGTGCTAACCGGTGAGTGTCTGGGTGCCGAGCACGGTGAGCAGGGCGAGGCGTTCGGCGTCCTCGGTGCCGGGCTCGGCGGTGTAGACCACGATCCGCAGATCGCTGCCCGCCACGGTGAGCACATCGCAGTCCAGGGTCAGCGAACCCACCCGCGGATGGTCGATGGTCTTGCGCGATGCCTCGTGGCGGCCGACGGCGCCGGAGTCCCACAGCTGCGCGAACCGCTCGCTGTTCGCGCGCAGCTCCGCGACCAGCCGCCGCAGCCGCTGATCGGCCGGGTAGCGGGCGGCGGCCGTACGGAGATCGGCGACCAGCGCGGCCTGGAACCGGGTCCGGTCCTCATGCGTCTGCCGGGCCCCGCCGACCTGGCGGACGAAGTGCCGCCACGCGCCATTGCGCTCGTTGCCGCGCCATCGGGACGGATCGCCCATCAGCGCCACATACGGCGGATTGGCCATCAGCAGCGTCCAGGACGCGTCGCTCACGGCGACGGGAGTTCCGGTCAGCCGGTCCAGCAGCCGCTGGACGCTCGGGGTGATGTACGCCGGTACGGTCTCCGGGCCCGGTGGCACCAGCCCGGCCAGCCGGAAGAGGTGGGCGCGCTCGTCCCCCGACAGCCGCAGCGCCCTGGCCAGGGCCTCGACCACCTGGGTCGAGGGATGGGAGGCCCGGCCCTGTTCGAGGCGGGTGATGTAGTCGACGGAGATCCCGGCCAGCATGGCCAGCTCCTCGCGGCGCAGCCCGGCCGCGCGCCGCTGCCCGCCGGCCGGCAGCCCGGCGGCCTCCGGGGGGACCCGGTCGCGCCAGCGCCGTACCGCCTGCCCGAACTCCGTGGTCGCCATGGTGACCAGTGTGCACCTCGGCCCGGGGACGAACCTGGTACTCGCGTTCCCAGGAAGACAGGGCACCTGGCTGCCCGCACCCTCCGGGCGGAGCCTGGAGACATGACGACAACACTCATCACCGGAGCCAACAAGGGTCTCGGCTTCGAGACCGCCCGCCGCCTGATCGCCGCGGGACACACCGTCCACCTGGGCAGCCGGGACGCCGACCGCGGCCGCCAGGCCGCCGAACGGCTGGGGGCGCGGCCGGTCGTCCTCGATGTCACCGATGACGCGTCCGTGGCCGCCGCCGTGAAGGCCATCGAGGCCGACGGCGGCCTGGATGTACTGATCAACAACGCCGGTATCGAGGAGCGGACGCCGGACGGCGGGGTGGTCGGCGCCGCGGAGGTCACCGCCGACATGATGCGGACCGTGTTCGAGACGAACGTCTTCGGCATGGTGCGGGTCACCCATGCCTTCCTGCCGCTGCTGCGGCGGTCCGCCGCCCCGGTCGTGGTCAACGTCAGCAGCGGTCTGGCCTCGCTGAAGCGGGTCTCCACCCCGGACGACCCCGCCTACGCCTACCCCGGGGTCGCCTATCCGGCGTCGAAGACCACGGTCAACATGGTCACCGTGCAGTACGCGAAGGCGTTCCCGGAGATGCGGATCAATGCCGTCGAGCCCGGCTACACCGCGACGGACCTCAACGCGCACACCGGCCACCAGACCGTGGCGGAGGGCGCCGAGATCATCGTCCGGATGGCGCAGGTGGGCCCCGACGGCCCGACGGGTAGCTACGTCGACATCGAGGGCACTCTCCCCTGGTAGGGCGCGGGCACCCTCCCCTGGTGGAGCGGGGGGCTCGTCGGCACCGCCGCGCTCATCCGGTCCTGCTGTCCCGGGTACGCCACAGCCACCTGATGTCGCGGGCGAAGGACCAGCTCAGCAGGGTCAGGGCGAGCAGCGCGGCGCCGAAGGCCAGCGGGTAGGGCAGCACATCGGCGCCGACGACCAGCAGCAGAACGCCCTGGAGCGCCGCCACCGTCTTACGGGCGGTGCTCGGGGGGAGCTGGCCGTTCAGCCACGGCAGCACCCGTGCCGCGGCGACGAAGAGGTAGCGCATGGCGCCGATGAGCAGCACCCAGGGGCCGAGCGAGGTGGCCACATAGATGCTGAGCACCAGAATGAGGACGGCGTCGACCTCCATGTCGAACCGCGCGCCCAGGGAGGACGAGGTGCCGGTGCGGCGGGCCACCTGTCCGTCGACCGCGTCCAGGATCAGCGCGACCGCGGTGAGGGCCACCAGGGCGGTGACCGGCGTCGGGCTCTCGAAGGAGTCGGCGACCAGCGCGGTCACACCGCCGACGAGCGTGGCCCGCGCCAGGGTGACGCGGTTGGCGGCGCCGAAGGAGGCGAGCCAGGACCGCGACAGGGCGCGGGTGAGCACCGCCCAGGTGACGACCGCGAAGGCCAGGCCGGTCAGCCAGCCCGCGGGCCCCAGGTCGATCGCCGTGCCGAGCAGGACGAGCAACAGCAGCTGGGCGGCCGCGCCCACCGCCGTCTCGTTCCGCAACGGCGTCGTGTTGTAGGGATTGTTCAGGGCCACCGTGCACCCTCCGGGCTGTGTGGCGGAGTGAATGGGTGCCGCGTACCGTGTTCGCGGCTTCATGGTCATCGGTACGTGAGCCACCGCCCGATTGTTCAGCCCCTCAGGAGAACGTCGTATGACGCGCACCGCCCGTGCCTTCTGGCTTCGCTCCCCCGGCCTCGGTGAGATACGGGAGACGGCCCTGCCCGACCCCGGGCCGAAGGACGTGGTGGTGCGCACGCTGTGCTCCGGGGTGAGCCGCGGTACGGAGACCCTGGTCTTCCGCGGTGGCGTACCGGAGAGTCAGCACATCGCGATGCGCGCGCCGTTCCAGGACGGCGCGTTCCCCGGGCCGGTCAAGTACGGCTATCTCAATGTGGGTCTGGTCGAGGAGGGGCCGTCGTCCCTGCTGGGGCGCACCGTCTTCTGCCTGTATCCGCATCAGACCCGCTATGTGGTCCCGGCGAGCGCGGTGACCCCGGTGCCGGAGGGCGTGCCCGCCCAGCGCGCGGTGCTGGCGGGCACGGTGGAGACCGCGGTGAACGCCGCGTGGGACGCCGCGCCCCTCCTGGGCGACCGGATCGCCGTGGTGGGAGCCGGGATGGTGGGGGCCTCCGTGGCGGCGGTGCTGTCCCGGTTCCCCGCCGTACGGGTGCAGCTGGTGGACGCCGAGCCGGCGCGCGCCGAGGTCGCGCGGGCGCTCGGGGTGGACTTCGCGCTCCCGGAGGAGGCGGCGGGCGACCTCGATCTGGTCGTGCACGCCAGCGCCACCGAACGGGGGCTCGCCCGCTCGCTGGAGCTTCTCGCCCCGGAGGGCACCGTGCTGGAGCTGAGCTGGTACGGGGACCGGCGGGTCGGCCTGCCGCTGGGGGAGGCGTTCCACTCCCGGCGGCTGACGGTGCGCAGCAGCCAGGTGGGGACGGTGTCACCCGCCCGGGGCAACCGCCGCGGTTACGGCGACCGGATGGCGCTGGCGCTCGAACTGCTCGCCGACCCCGCCTTCGACGCCCTCGTCACCGGCGAATGCGCCTTCGAGGAGCTTCCCGAGGTGCTGCCGAGGCTCGCTTCCGGCGAGATTCCCGGGCTGTGCCACCGGGTACGCTACGGCGCCGAATCTGCCGTGTCATCGGTCTGAACACGGGGAACGCGAGGCCCGTACTAGAGGGCGTGCCCCGGCCGAGGGCCCGACGCGCCGTATCTGGAGGGTCATCCGTTGTTCAGCATCACCGTCCGCGATCACATCATGATCGCTCACAGTTTTCGCGGCGAGGTCTTCGGACCCGCGCAGCGGTTGCACGGGGCGACGTTCCTCGTGGACGCCACCTTCCGCCGTGCCGAGTTGGACGGCGACAACATCGTCGTCGACATCGGGCTCGCCACCCGTGAGCTGGGCGAGGTGTGCGGTGCGCTCAGCTATCGCAACCTCGACGACGAGCCCGATTTCAAGGGGGTCAACACCTCCACCGAGTTCCTCGCCAAGGTGATCGCCGACCGCCTCGCCGAACGGGTGCGCTCCGGTGCGCTGGGCGAGGGCGCCCGCGGGCTGTCCGGGATCGCGGTCACCCTGCATGAGTCGCATGTGGCCTGGGCGAGTTACGAGCGTGACCTATGAGGCCGGCCGCACCGCGCACGGTGCATATCGTGATGCCCGGCACCGTGGCCGATCCGGCCGCGCCGAGCGGCGGCAACGTCTACGACCTGCGGGTCTGCCGGGATCTGCCCGGCACCGGCTGGGAGGTGCAGGAGCACGCGGTGGCGGGCGACTGGCCCCAGCCGGGCCCCGCAGCCCGCGCCGAGCTGGCCCGGATCCTGGGCGGGCTGCCGGACGGCACGGCCGTCCTGCTCGACGGGCTGGTGGCCTGTGCGCTCCCCTATATCGTCGTCCCGCAGGCCCAGCGGCTGCGGCTGGCGGTGCTGGTGCATCTGCCGCTGGGCGACGAGACGGGTCTGGCCCCCGGCCGGGCCGCGGATCTGGGGGCGCTGGAGGGCCGGACGCTGCGCTCGGCGCGGACGGTGGTGGCCACCAGCGCATGGGCGGCCGGGCGGCTGGTGGAGCTGCACGGGCTGGTTCCGGACCGGGTCCATGTGGCGGCGCCCGGCGCCGATATCGCCCCGCTCGCCGCCTCGGGCGACGATGGCTCACGGCTGCTGTGCGTGGCCTCGGTGACCCCGCGCAAGGGCCAGCTGCGGCTGGTGGAGGCGCTCGCGCGGATCGGTGATCTGCCCTGGAGCTGCGACTGCGTGGGGGCCCTGGACCAGGACCCGGAATACGCCGACCGGCTCCGGGAGTCGATCGAGAAGTTGGGCGTGGCCGACCGGGTGCATCTGCTCGGTGCGAGGACCGGCGCCCAGCTGGACGCCGGTTACGGCTCCGCCGACGCGATGGTGCTCGCCTCGTACGCCGAGACCTACGGCATGGCGGTGACCGAGGCGCTCGCCCGGGGGATCCCGGTGCTGGCCACGGCCGTCGGCGGGGTTCCGGAGGCGGTCGGGCAGGCGCCCGACGGCAGGGTGCCTGGCATGCTCATCGACCCGGACGACCCCGAGGCGCTCACGGCGGCGCTGCGCCGCTGGCTGGGCGACCCCGGGTTGCGCCGCCGGCTGACCGCCGCCGCGCACGAGCGGCGCACCGCGCTGGCCGGGTGGGCGAACACCACCCGCAATCTGGCCGGTGCGCTGGAACAACTCCTGGACGAACCGCGGAGGGCCGCGTGAAGACGACCGACGTACCGCGTTACACCCCCGACTGGCTGGAGCTGCGGGAGGGCGCCGACGCGGCGGCCCGCTCCGCCGAACTCCTCGAGGCGCTCGGCCCCCGGCTGTCCGACCCGCCGCTGGTCATCCACGACCTGGGCTGCGGCACCGGCTCCATGGGGCGCTGGCTGGCGCCCCGGCTGGGCGGCCCGCAGCTGTGGATCCTGCACGACCGTGACCCCGATCTGCTGGACCGGGCGGCGGTGCGGATGCCCCGGGCGACCACCGACGGCAGCCGTGTCACCGTCGCGACGGCACGCGGCGACCTCGCCCGGCTGACCGCGAGCACGCTGGACGGCGCCTCGCTGGTGACGGCGTCCGCGCTGCTGGACGTGCTCACCCGGGAGGAGGTGGAGCGGATCGCCGCGGCCTGCGCCGAGGCCCGGTGCCCGGCGCTACTGACGCTGTCCGTGGTGGGGCGGGTCGAGCTCGCCCCGGCCGATCCGCTGGACGCGGAGATCGCCGAGGCGTTCGACGCCCATCAGCGGCGCGGCGGCCTGGTGGGCCCCGACGCGACGGCGGTGGCCTCCGAGGCGTTCACCCGGCACGGCGCGACGGTACGGACCCAGGCCAGCCCCTGGGTGCTGGGCCCCGATCACTCCGCGCTGACGGCCGAGTGGCTGCGCGGCTGGGTGGGCGCGGCCGTGGAGCAGCGGCCGGACCTCGCCGGGCACGCCGAGGCGTATCTGCGCCGCCGGCTGGCGATGGCCACGGCGGGCGCGCTGCGGGTGGTGGTCCACCACCGGGACCTGCTGGCGCTGCCCGCGTCCGGCACGATGGGGGCGGCCGCGTGACCGCCGCGCTGCGGGCCCGGCTCGGGGCGGCCGCGGGCGTCGCCATCCTCGGGGTGCTGCTGTGGCGGCTGGGCACCGGCGCCTTCCTGGACGGCCTGCGCACCATCGACGGCCCCACCCTGCTGGCGGCGCTCGGCCTCGGCCTGCTCACCACGGTCTTCAGCGCCTGGCGCTGGTGTCTGGTGGCGCGGGGCCTGCGGATCCGGCTGCCGCTGGGCCCGGCCGTGGCCGACTACTACCGCGCGCTGTTCCTCAACGCCGCGCTGCCCGGCGGGGTCCTCGGCGATGTGCACCGCGCGGTACGGCACGGGCGGGACGCGGGGGATGTCGGCCGGGGTGTGCGCGCGGTGGTGCTCGAACGGGTCGCGGGCCAGGTGGTGCTGATCGGCGTGGGGGTGGCGATCCTGCTGGCCCACCCCTCCCTGGCGCTGGACCGGGCGGACCGGCTGATCGGCGGGCTGGGCGGCCGGATGGCGTCGGTGCCGGTCCTGGCCGCCGTATGCGTGCCGGCGCTCCTCATGGTGTTCTGGGCCGTCCGGCGCCGCGCTCACCGCGCGGCGCCGGTGGCCGCGCGGCGGCGGGGCGCGGTCCGCGGCGCGCTGGCCGAGGCGCGCCGCGGGCTGCTGGCCCGGGGCAGCTGGCCGGGGGTGGTGGTCGCCTCGGTCGTGGTGCTGGCCGGGCATCTGACCACGTTCGTCCTCGCCGCGCGGGCCGCGGGGTCAAAGGCTCCGCTGACCGAGCTGGTGCCCCTGCTGGTGCTCGCCCTGATCGCCATGGCGCTGCCGCTGAACGTCGGCGGCTGGGGCCCCCGCGAGGGGGTGACCGCCTGGGCCTTCGGCGCCGCGGGCCTGGGCGCGGGCCAGGGGCTGACCGTGGCCGTGGTCTACGGTGTGCTCACCTTCGCCGCGAGCCTCCCGGGTCTCGCGGTGCTGGCCGTCCAGTGGTGCGGCCGGTTGCGGGGCCGACAGGTCGAGTTCGAAGAGGGTGTCCTCGCCGAGGGCGGAACGGCGCACGGGCGGTCGGAGCGCGTCCCGCATGACCGGCGTCCCGTCGAAGCGCAGTCCGGGGATGCCGTCGCCGAGCAGCACCGGGGCCACAGTGACGTAGAGCCGGTGCAGCGCCCCGGCGTGCAGGAAGCGCGACACGGTGACCCCGCCGCCCTCGACGAGTATCCGGCCGAGCCCGCGCCGCGCGAGCGCCCGCACCAGGTGGTGGGGGGCAAAGGCGTCCGGGTCCGTGAGCGTCAGCACCTCCACCCCGTCCGGCGGCGCCGGCCGGCGCTCGCCGGTGGTGCCCACCACCCACAGGGTCGGAGCTGAGCCATCGGTGAACACCCGTCGGTCGAGCGGCACCCGTCCGCGCGGATCGAGGACGACCCGCACCGGGTGGCTGCCCGCGCAGGCGCGGACGGTCAGCTGGGGGTCGTCCGCGACGGCGGTCCCGGCCCCGATGAGCACCGCGTCGGCGAGGGCGCGCAGCCGGTGGAGATGGCGGCGGTCCTCCTCGCCGGTGACGTAGTCGGCGTCGCCGGTGCGGGTGGCGATGAACCCGTCCAGGCTCTGGCCGAGCTGAGCGATGGTCAGCCGCGGCCCGGCGAGGCACAGTGGGAGGTAACGGTCGGCCAGGAGCCGGGCCTCCGGCGAGGCGGCCTCGCTCCACCGCCGTCGGCCGTCCGGGCCCCGGACCAGACCGGCGGCCTCGGCGGCCGCCTCGGTCCGGACCTGGCACAGCCGCTCCCATGCCTCTTCCGTCTCCAAAAAGGTCATCACGCCTCCTTCTCGGCACCGACCAGGGAAAGATACTCGGCGAAGGATTCGACGAGCCCGGCCAGAAGTTCCTTTCCCTTGTCCGCGGACGCCTCGGAAGGGCGGCCGATGACCCCGGACTCCGTATAGGCGGGCATACCGAGGGTGAGCAGATGTTTCCGATCGTCGGATATCCAGTCGGAGGTTTCATGACCGGGCCGTACGAGTTCCGGATGGGCATGCAGGAGTATGGATGTCTCCAGTTCACCCGCATGCATATCGGTGTTCGACGGGGTGCGTACTCCGGCGCGTGTCCTGGCACCATCCCAGTCCGCCGATCCAGGGAATAGCGCCATACGGAAGTCGGTGGCGGCGGATTCCTGAACGATGTTGCGCAGTACGTAATTTCCGCCGTGTCCGTTCACCAGAATCAGACCGCGTACACCCGAGCGCCTGAGCGAGTCCGCGATATCGCGGACCACGGCGTAGAGGGTCGCCGCGGACAGGGAGACCGTCCCTGGCCAGGCCGCATGCTCATGGGAGCAGGAGATCGTCACCGGGGGCAGGTGGAGCACCGGGTGCGCGGCGGCGATCTCGTCCGCGATCGTGCAGGCGATGACCGTGTCGGTGGCCAGCGGGAGAAATGCGCCGTGCTGTTCGAAGCTGCCTATCGGAAGAACCGCGACATCGGCCCCGTCGGCCCGCACTTCCTCCGTCGTCCGAGTCGGCAACACCTTGCCGGTCTGCGGGCGCGTTCCCGAACCACTCATATCTCATGGACCTTTCATGTGTCGGCCGGACAGCCTGTTGCCGCGGCTTTCTCATTCTCCTGTACAAGTGCGGCGGTTTTCCAGATAAGATCGGGACATGACAGAAAGTGATGGCGTGTTCGATGTCGACACCCGCCCCTCGGGTGTCGAACGAGTGGTGAATGTCCGGCTGTCCACGACACATGGCGACTTTCTCGCGATCGGCTATCGGGACCTCGTTCGCGGTGATGAACAAATAGCCCTGGTATACGGCGATGTCACCGGGGAGGAAGCGCTTACCCGGCTGCATTCCGAGTGCCTCACCGGAGACGCGTTCGGCTCCCGGCACTGCGAGTGCGGCGACCAGCTCTCCGCGGCACTGAAGGCGATCGCGGCCGAAGGCCGGGGCGTTCTGGTGTATCTGAGGGGCCATGAGGGCCGCGGGATCGGGCTGCTCGCCAAGCTCCAGGCGATGAAGCTCCAGGCGGAGGGGCTGGACACGGTCGAGGCCAACCTCGCCCTCGGCCTGCCGGCGGACGCCCGCGACTACAAGGTGGCGGCGGACGTTCTGCACGACCTCCAGGTGCGCTCCGTGCGGCTGCTGTCCAACAACCCGCAGAAGCGGGAGGCGCTGCTGCGGTACGGCGTCCGGGTCAGCGAGCAGGTGCCGCTGCTGATGACTCCCCACAAGGAGAACCTCCCGTATCTGCTCACCAAGAGGGACCGCATGGACCACTATCTGCCCCATCTGGAAGCCGTGATCCAGCGCACCTGAAGAGGTCCTGGCCCGGGGCCGCGGTCTCGTCCACCGGTGTCGGCCGGGCGTGGGCCGCGGCCCCGCTGTGGGCAGGGGATACCGCCGAACGGGCGATCAGTGCGCATATGTCCCAGAATGAGGGTGCCGCGTGACGTTCCGACGGACGACGATCAAGGGTAGGGATCATGGACCTGGAGATCGAGCTCCGGGTGGACGGTACCGAGCACCGCCTCACCGTCGACACCCGTACGACGCTGCTGGACGCCCTGCGCGAGCGGCTGGGGAACACCAGCCCCAAGAAGGGCTGCGACCACGGACAGTGCGGCGCCTGCACCCTGCTGCTGGGCGGCCGCCGCATCCTGGGCTGCCTCGCTCTGGCCGTCGCCCACCAGGGCGCCGACATCGTCACCTCGGCCGGGCTCGCCGACGGTGAGCTGCATCCGCTCCAGCGGTCGTTCATCGCCCATGACGCCTTCCAGTGCGGCTACTGCACACCGGGTCAGATCGTCTCGGCCGCCGGGATGCTGCGGGAGGCCCGGGAGGGCTGGCCCAGCGCCGTGAGCAAGGATCCGGGCGCCGTCGACGTGGTGCTCGACGACGAGGAGATCGCCGAGCGGATGAGCGGCAATCTGTGCCGCTGCGCCGCGTACGCGAACATCGTCCCGGCGATCGCGGAGGTGGCGCACCGATGAGGCCCTTTCGCTACGAGCGCGCCGATGAGGTGTCGGCGGCCGTCACCACCCTGGTCCGGGAGCCCGAGGCCGCCTATCTGGCCGGCGGCACCAATCTGGTCGATCTGATGCGGCTCGAGGTGATGACCCCGGAGGTGCTGATCGACGTACGGCGGCTCACCTCCGACCGGATCGAGGAGCTGCCCGACGGGGGCCTGTGGATCGGCGCGGCGGTGACGGGCAGCGATCTGGCCGCCGACCTCCGGGTCAGACGGCGCTATCCGGTGCTCTCCCAGGCGCTGCTCTCCGGCGCCTCCGGCCAGCTGCGCAACCTCGCCACCACCGGCGGGAACCTGCTTCAGCGCACCCGCTGCCCGTACTTCCAGAACGTCACCACCCCCTGCAACAAGCGCGACCCGGGCTCGGGCTGCTCGGCCCTGGAGGGCTATCAGCGCGATATGGCGATCCTGGGCGCCTCCCCCGCCTGTGTGGCCACCCACCCCTCCGACATGGCCGTCGCGCTGGCCGCGCTGGACGCGGTGGTGACGGTGGCCGGCCCGGACGCCGAGCGGCGGATCCCGCTGACCGAACTGCACCGGCTGCCGGACACCACCCCCGAGCGGGACACCGTCCTGGAGCGCGGTGAGCTGATCACCGGGGTGGAGCTGCCACCCCCGCACGGCGCGGCCCGCTCCCGCTACCGCAAGGTGCGCGACCGCGCCTCGTACGCCTTCGCGCTGGTCTCGGTCGCCGCCGCGCTGGAGGTCGCCGGCGGGTCGGTACGGGACGTCCGCATCGCGCTGGGCGGGGTGGCGCACAAGCCCTGGCGGGCCGCGACGGCCGAGGCTGTGCTGCGCGGCGCGCCCGCGACCCGGGAGAGCTTCATGGACGCGGCCGCGGCCGAACTGTCCGCGGCGCGGCCGCTGCCGGGCAACGCCTTCAAGGTTCCACTCGCCCGCAACACGATGGTCAGCACCCTGCTGGAGCTGCTGGAGGAGGCGCGATGAGCGACGTCACGGCCCGTCCCCGCGCTGTCGGTCTGCCGATGGACCGTATCGACGGCGAGCAGAAGGTCACCGGCACCGCCACCTACGCCTATGAATGGCCCCTCGACCAGCCCGTCTATCTGTATCCACTCCAGTCCACGATCGCCGTCGGGCGGATCACCGGGGTGGACGGCGCGCTCGCGGAGGCGGAGCCGGGGGTGCTGGCCGTGCTCAGCCATCTCAACGCCCCCACGCTGACCCGGCCGGACGATCCGGAGCTCGCGGTCCTCCAGTCCGACGAGGTCGCCTGGCGCGGCCAGTTCATCGGGGCGGTGGTCGCCGAGAGCCTGGAGACCGCGCGCCGCGCGGCCGGGCTCGTCCGCGTCGACTACGAGAGCCGGCCGCCCGATGTGATGCTGCGCGCCGACCGCGACGACCTCTACTCCCCCGTGCACGCCGCCGCCTTCGGCACGGGCGGCGGAGAGCTCCAGGACGGCTCGCCCGCCGACAGTGTGCTGGGGGATGTGGAGACGGCGCTGGCGGCGTCGCCGACCATGGTGGACGCCACGTACTCCACGCCGATGTACCACAACAATCCGATGGAGCCGCACACCGCCGTCGTCACCTGGTCCGACGGTGAGCTGGTCGTGCGCTGCTCCAGCCAGGGCGTCTCCATGAGCCGGGCCCTGATCTCCGGGGTGCTGGGTCTCGAGCCGGCGCGGGTGCGGGTGGTCTCGCCGCATGTCGGGGGCGGGTTCGGCTCGAAGGTCTACCCCCATACGTACGCCGTCCTCGCCGCGATGGCCGCCCGGATCGTCCGGCGGCCGGTCAAGTTCACCCTCACCCGGCAGCAGATGTTCGCCCTGGTCGGCTACCGCCCGGCGACGATCCAGCGGATCCGGCTGGCCGCCGGCCGGGACGGCAGGCTCACCGCGATCGCCCACGATGTGATCGAGCAGACCGCCAAGGCCAAGGGGTATGCGGATCAGGTGGGCGTCTGCTCCCGGATGATGTACGCGGCGCCGCATCGGCGCACCACCCACCGGCTGGCCCCGCTGGATGTCCCGGTGCCGACGATCATGCGGGCGCCGGGCGAGGCGCAGGGGATGTTCGCGCTGGAGTCGGCGCTGGACGAGATGGCGATCGCCTGCGGTCTCGACCCGGTGGAGTTCCGGATCCGCAATGAGCCGGAGGTGCATCCGGAGTCCGGGCTGCCGTTCTCCAGCCGCCATCTGACGGACTGTCTGCGCGAGGGCGCCCGCCGGGCCGGCTGGGACCGGCGCGACCCGGCTCCCCGGTCGTGGCGCGACGGGCGCTGGCTGGTGGGCACCGGCGTGGCCTGCTCGACGTATCCCTCCGCCCGCTTCCCCGGGAACGCGGCCACGATCCGGATCGGCCCGGACGGCCGCTACACCGTGCGGATCGCCGCCGCCGACTTGGGCACCGGCACCTGGACGGCGCTCACCCAGATCGCCGCCGACGCGCTGAGCGTCCCGGTCGGGCAGGTGGAGATGCGGATCGGGGACTCGGCGCTGCCGACCGCGTCGGTCGCCGGGGCCTCGGCGGGCATCAACAGCTGGGGCACCGCGATCTGGGAGGCGGCGGACCGGCTGCGGGCCCGGCTGCGGGCCGAGCACGACGGTATCGCGCCGCCGGAAGGGCTGGAGGTCACCGCGGAGCTGCCCGGCGGCAACCCGGAGGCCGAGCGCTATGCGATGCACAGCTTCGGCGCCCAGTTCGCCGAGGTGCGGATCGACGAGGACACCGGTGAGGTGCGGGTGGCGCGGCTGCTGGGGATGTTCGACGTGGGCCGGGTCATCAACCCCAAGACGGCCCGCTCCCAGCTGATCGGCGGGATGACCCAGGGGATGTCGATGGCGCTGTTCGAACACAGCGTGCTCGACCCGCGGTTCGGCCATGTGGTCAACCACGACTTCGCCCAGTACCACATCGCCTCCCACGCCGATGTCCACGCGGTCGAGGCCCACTGGCTGGACCAGCCCGACCCGTTCACCAACCCCATGGGGGCCAAGGGCCTCGGCGAGGTGGGCATCGTGGGCACCGCCGCGGCCATCGCCAACGCCGTGCACCACGCCACCGGTGTCCGGATCCGTGAACTGCCCATCACCCTCGACAAGCTGGTGTCGTAGCCATGCCCCCGCCACCGACCCTGGTGACCGGCGCCGCGGGCGGTGTCGGGGCCGTGGGCCGGACCGTGGTGGAGGAGCTGCGCCGCCGTGAACTGCCGGTGCGCGCCATGGTCCACCGCGAGGACGAGCGGGCCGACGCCCTGCGCACGACGGGCGCGGAGGTGGTGGTGGGCGATCTGACCCGGGCCCCGGATGTGGTCCGCGCGCTGGACGGCTGCGGGCGGATGTACTTCGGCATGAGCGTATCGGCGAAGTACCTGGAGGCCACGGTCACGACGGCGGCGGCCGCGCGCGAGTACGCGCGGCTGGACGCGCTGGTCAATATGTCGCAGATGACGGTCTCCCAGATGGACCTGACCAGCACCTCGGAATCGACCCAGCAGCGGCAGCAGTGGCTCGCCGAACAGGCGCTCAACTGGTCGGGGCTCCCGGTCACCCACATCCGGCCCACCATCTTCATGGAGAACCCGATGTTCCAGGTCTTCGCCTACGCCTCGATCGCGGAGGAGGGCACGATCCGGCTGCCGTTCGGCGCCGCGCGCACCAATCCGGTCGCGGCGCGGGACGTGGCCGCGGTGGTGACGGAGATCCTGGTGGACCCCACCTCGCACATCGGCAGGATCTACCACCTGACCGGCCCGGCCTCCGTCGACATGACCACCATGGCGCAGGAGTTCGCGGACGCGCTCGGCCGGCCGGTCAGCTATGTGGACGTTTCCTACGAAGCCTGGGTCGACCACGATCTGCGAGCGCTCGGCCTGCCCGACCACCTCTTCGACCACCTCGCCACGATGGCGCGGCTGCATGCGCGGAACCGCTACGACCGCATGACCGACGACATCGAAACGATCACGGGACGGCCCCCGACCGGGGTGGGTGAGTTCGTCCATGAGCATCTCGGGATGTTCACGCCGCAGAGCGTCTGACGGGGAACGAAGCGGCCGGTCAGGCGGGTGAGGCGGTCGGAGGCCCGCCCCGGTCCGAGTCCGCCGCGGCAGCCGCCGAGGCGACCGCCGGGACCGCGGCGGCCGCGCCGGTCGGGACCGGCGCGGCCGGGCTCAACCGGCCCAGGCGCCGCTCCCGGCGGTTTCGCGTACGTAGTCGGCGAAGTCCCGGGGCGCGCGGCCCAGGACGCGCTGGACGCCGTCCGCCAGATGCGCGTTGCGCCCGTCCAGCAGGGTCGCGAACAGATCGGTCAGAAACGCCCCCAGCTCGTCCGGAAGCCCCTGGTCGCGCACCAGCGCGGCGCCGTACTCCCCGGCCGAGACCGGCACATAGCGCACCGCGCGGCCCGTCGCCCCGGCGATCTCCGCGGCCGCCTCGGCGAAGGTCAGCAGCCTCGGCCCGGTGAGCTCGTGGATCCGGCCCGCGTGTCCGTCCCCGGTCAGGGCCGCGACCGCGACCTCGGCGATGTCATCGGCGTCCACGAAGGGCTCCTTGACGTCCCCGGCCGGGAAGACGATCTCGCCGTCGAGCACACCGCCGCGCAGAACGCCCTCGTCGAAGTTCTGGCAGAACCAACTCGCCCGCAGCACGGTCCACTCCACACCCGGCACCCGCACCGCCCCCTCGGCGGGCAGCGCCGCCTCCGCGCCCCGGGCGGAGAGCAGCACCAGCCGCCGGGTGCCGTACTCGGCCGCCCGTTCGGCGAAGGCGTGGAGGGTGGTGGCGGCGCCCGGGTCGCAGACGTCGGGGTAGTAGGCGATATACGCCGCGGCGGCCCCGTCCAGCGCGGGCCCCCAGGTGCGCCGGTCCTCCCAGTCGAACGGCGTTCCGCCGGACCGGGAGCCGATCCGCACCGGGTGTCCGGCCCGGATCAGCTGGTCCGCGACCCGGCGGCCGGTCTTGCCGGTGCCACCGAGCACCAGGACGGCCGGGCGGCCCGCGGGCCGCGTTTCCGCGTGCCGAGTTTCCGTGGACTGTGCGTCCGTGGGCCGTGCGTCGGAGTGCTGTGTTTCGGGGTGCTGTGTTTCCGGGTGCTGTGTCGTCATACGGACAGTCAACTCGCGGGCGGTGAGACGGGCCATGGCCAAGAGGCTCGGCCGCATACGTGAGCGTCTACGCTGTGCGCCATGGACGCGCTGGTGAGTCTGCTGGACGGCCCGCGGGCCCGGGGGGCCTTTCTGCTGCGGGTCGTGATGGAGCCGCCCTGGTCGGTACGGATCGAGGACCGGGCCCCGCTGTGTGTGATGACCATGGCGCGCGGCGAGGCATGGGTGGTGCCGGACCAGGGCGAGGCGGTGCGGCTGCGCCCGGGGGATGTGGCGATCGCGCGCGGCCCCGACCCGTACACGGTCGCCGACGACCCCGCCACCGCACCGCGGGCGTGGATCCTCCCCAGCGAGGTGTGCCGCACGGCGGATGGCGTGGATCTGGCCGAGACGATGGCGCTGGGGGTACGCACCTGGGGCAACAGCCCGGACGGCTCGGCCACGATGCTCATCGGCACCTATCAGCTGGACGGCGAGATCGGTGGGCGACTGCTGGACGCACTGCCCCCGCTGCTGGCGCTGGACCGCGAGATGTGGGACTGCCCGCTGATGCCCTGGCTCGGCGAGGAGATCGTCAAGGACGAGCCCGGACAGGAGACGGTTCTGGACCGGCTGCTGGATCTGCTGCTGATCTCCGTGCTGCGGGCCTGGTTCGCCCGGCCGGAGGCCCGCGCGCCGGGCTGGTACCTGGCCCTGGGCGACCCGGTGGTGGGCCGTGCCCTGCGGCTGTTGCAGAGCAACCCGGCCCATCCGTGGACCGTGGCCGGGCTCGCCGCCGAGACGGGTGTCTCGCGCGCGGCGCTGGCCCGGCGCTTCACCGAGCTGGTGGGCGAGCCGCCCATGGCGTATCTGACCGGCTGGCGGCTGGCGCTCGCGGCGGATCTGCTCCGGGATCCGGAGCACACCCTGGCGGCGGTGGCCCGGCGGGTCGGCTACGGCAGCGCGTTCGCCCTCAGCGCCGCCTTCAAGCGCGAGCGCGGCCTGAGCCCGCGGGCGCACCGCGAGGTGACACCGCGGCACTGAGCACCGCTGACCCACGAGACGGCTGACGCCCGTAACCCAGGACGCCTCAGCCCGCAGGCACACCACGAGATAGCGCCACGGCACTGAACACGGCCGACCCACAAAGCGGCTGACGCCCCTGACCCAGGACGCCTCCCTCAGCCCGCAAGCACACCACGAGGTGACACCACGACACTGAGCACCGCTGACCCACAAAACGGCTGACGCCCGTGACCCGGGGCCCCTCAGCCCGCGGGTGCGCCGCGTCGCGGCATGCGGCGGCCGGCGGACGGCACCCGCAGGCAGCCGTCCGGGCCGCAGGTGGTGGTGCGGTCGTAGAGGTCCATCAGACGGCGGGCGGCGCGGGCGATGTCGTAGCGGTCGAGGGCGTCCGGGACCGGGAAGCGCAGGGGGCCCGCGGCGGCCTGGTGGCGCAGGGCGGCGGCGAGGGCGGCCGGGCCGGGGGCGATGCGACGGGCGCCGGGGGCGGCACCGGCCGGGAGTTCGTCGAGGGCGGGGCAGACGGTGTGCAGCACCGGCAGCCCGGCCGCGATCCCCTCCAGCGCCGCGAGGCCGCACGCCTCCTCGGCGGACGGCGAGACCAGGACGTCCATGGCGGCCAGCAGTCCGGGCAGCCCCGCGGGCCGGTCGTCGGAGGGGGCCACCGCGCCGTCGCGCTCCCCCAGCAGCCGCACCCGGTCGGCCACGCCGAGCCGGGTGGCCAGATCCTCCAGGGCGGGGCGCTCGGGGCCCTCGCCGACCAGCAGCAGCCGGGCGTCCGGCACCTCGGCGACGGCCCGCACCGCCGTGTCGAACCGCTTGTCCGCCACCAGCCGGCCGACCCCGCCGACCACGAAGGCCAGGTCGGGGATGCCGAGGCGGGCGCGGGCGGCCGCTCTGGCGGTCGGCTCGAAGCGGAAGTGGCGGGCGTCGATCCCGTTGGGCACCAGATGGATCCGGGGGTTGGGCACCCCCCAGTCGCGCAGCCGGTCGGCGACGGCGGCCGAGACGGCGACGGTCGCCGAGCCCAGCCGCTCGGCGGCGAGATAGCGGGTGCGGAGCGCGGAGGTGAGGAGACGGCCGTCGATCCTCCTCTCGCCCAGCCCGTGTTCGGTGGCGATCACCGCCCGCACCCCCGCCAGCCGGGCGGCGATCCGGCCGAGCACACAGGCCCGGTACAGATGGGTGTGCACCAGGTCGTAGCCGCCGGACCGGATGATCCGCACGAGCCTGGGCACCGCGGCGAGCTGCCGCTCGCGCCCGCCGCCCAGGGGCAGATGGGTGACCGGGATGCCGTCCGCGCGGATGCCGTGCGCGGTGGCGCCGGGGCCCGAGAGGGCGATGACGTCACAGCGCACCGGCAAATGGCGCAGCAGCAGCCTCAGTTGCTGTTCGGCTCCTCCGGCCCCGAGGCGGGAGATGATGTGCAGGACTCTCATCGGGCGACTGCGCCCCATCCTCCGTATTCCGATGGGCTTCGATCGCTGCCGACCCTGCCAGACGGCGGGATGTAAATCACGTAAGACGCGCACCGATAGGCCGTCGGAGTGGATGCCTTATGGGCTGCCGACAAGGGCGCGCCGAATATCCGATGTGCGCGCTCATGACCCATGGGATTGTTACCTTCTCATCTCGCGCGATGACCTGAAGAATATGGCCCGTATGGGTCATCGTGGCGCGACATTCGGTTCGAGCCAGCCCCGCGGGAGTGCCCAGATGCCTGCACCGACCCCCGTCAGAGATTCCCCCCGGAAATCCACCGCACGCGCCGTAGCCGGGCCGCCGCCCGCGCGTACCGCGTCGGATTCTCGCGTTCCGCACCACCCCTCCGCCCCGGTGTACGAATACCGGCGGTACAGCGAGCTGGCGGGCCCGCTGACCAGCGCCCCCACCGGCCGCCCCTACCGGGTGCGCTGCCGGAGCCTGCTGGCGCAGGAGCCGCACCGGTTCCGTGCCGCGCTGCTGCTGTGCGCGGCGCCGGTGTGCTCGGCGTTGCTGTTGCTGTGGCTGCTGCACCCCGGCCACTGGGTGGAGCGCGACTACGCGCCCTGGTGGCAGCGGGCCGCGGACGTCGCGATGCTGGTCTCGATCGCGCTGATCGAGGGGTTCCGCCTGTTCACGGTGGTCTCCAACGCCCATGCCACGCTGGTGGCGCGGGACCCGGTGCCGGTGGTGCCCGAGCCGGGGACAAGGGTGGCGTTCCTGACCAGCTTCGTGCCCGGCAAGGAGCCGATCGCGATGGTCCGGGCCACGCTGGAGGGAGCCGTGCGGATCCGGCACACCGGGCCGCTGGACGTATGGCTGCTCGACGAGGGGGACGACGACGAGGTCAAAGCGCTGTGCGCACGGCTGGGCGTACGGCACTTCTCCCGCAAGGGCATCGAGAAGTGGAATCAGCCGAAGGGCGCTTTCCGGGCACGGACCAAGCACGGGAATTACAACGCCTGGCTGGATGCCCATGGCGATGCGTATGAATTCATGGCGTGTGTGGACACCGACCATGTACCGCTGCCCAACTTCCTGGAGCGCATGCTGGGTTACTTCCGGGATCCGGATATCGCCTTCGTCGTGGGACCGCAGGTCTACGGGAATTACGACACCCCGGTCACCAAGGCCGCGGAAAGCCAGCAGTTCCTTTTCCACGCACTGATCCAGCGGGCCGGAAACGCATATGGCGGCCCGATGTTCGTGGGCACCAACAACGCGGTGCGGATCAGCGCGCTGCGCTCGATCGGCGGGCTGTACGACTCGATCACCGAGGACATGGCCACCGGTTTCGAGCTGCACCGCCGCCGCAACCCCGGGACCGGGAAGAAGTGGCGCTCGGTCTACACCCCCGATGTGCTCGCGGTGGGCGAGGGCCCGAGCACCTGGACGGACTTCTTCACCCAGCAGATGCGGTGGAGCCGCGGTACCTACGAGACCGTGCTCAAGCAGTTCTGGAAGGGCCCGTTCACACTGTCGCCCGGCAAGCTGCTCAACTACTCGCTGATGATCGCGTACTACCCGATGACCGCGGTCAACTGGCTTCTCTCCGCGCTGTCGTGCGCGCTGTTCCTAGTGCTGGGCGCCGCCGGGATCCACATCCCCGCCGAGATGTGGATGATGCTCTACAGCGACGCTGCGATGCTCCAGATCGGCCTCTACATCTGGAACCGGCGGCACAACGTCTCCCCGCATGAGCCGGAGGGCTCCGGCGGGCTGGCCGGGATGCTGCTCTCGGCGCTGTCCGCCCCGATCTACGCCAAGTCGCTGTGCGACGCGGTGCTGCGGCGCACCAGCCGGTTCGTGGTCACCCCCAAGGGCGACTCCTCCAGCCCGGACCGGCTCTCCACGTTCCGCATCCATCTGCTGTGGGCGGTGGTCTTCGGCGCCTCGCTGGTCGGCTCGTTCTTCCTCGGTCACACCCATGCGGTGATGCGGACCTGGGCGGTGCTCGCCCTCGCGCTGTGCCTGTCCCCGGTGGCGATCTGGTCGGTGGGGCTGTTGCGCCACGACCGGAAGTGCCCGGCGCGCGGTACGGTGCCGACGGCGCGCGACGCGGCCAGCCCCTGTGGGACGCGGAAGGGGAAGAACAAGGAGCAGGACAAGGAGCAGGCCCCGGTCTGCGCGCTGTGACCGGCGGCGGGCGCTTCCGGCGGAGCGCTCAGTGGCGGTGGTGGGCGTTGCGGGCCAGGTCCAGGGCGTACTCGGTCCACCAGCGGCCCGCCGGAGGGCCGCCGTTGCAGGTGCCATCGGACTCCCCGGGCCGTTTGATCCACAGATAGGCGTCCACGAGGGGGTCTCCGGTGTTGGTGCTGGGCGGCTCGCCCAGCGCCCGCCCCGGGGGGTTGCACCACGAGTCGCGGGCCCGGATGCCGTGCCGGGCCGCGCCACGGGCCCGTAGCGGGCCCTTGCCGTTGCGGCTGGTGTCGATGACGAAGTGGGCCCGGTCGAGGGCGGCGGAGAGCCGGTGGCCGTAGCGCTCGGCGAGCCGGGTCGGCTGGAAGTTGGAGACGTTCAGCGCGAAGCCGTCGGCCTGCTCGATACCGGCCTCGCGCAGCGGTTTCACCAGTCGGTGGGGGTTCTTGATCCAGCCCGGGTTCCCCGCGTCCACATACACCCGGACATGGGGCAGCGCGGCGAACATGGCGACCGCGTCGCGCAGCATCGCCAGCCGGGCGGTGCGCAGCCTGCCCGGGACACAGCCGTCGACGAGCTGGGCCACCGCGTCGGGTTCCAGGACGACGATCGCCTCTCGACCGCCGATGCCCAGGGTGATCTGCTCGATCCACCGCCGGTATGCCGCGGGGTTCCTCGCGCCGCCCGCCGAGTAGCGCCCACAGTCGCGGTACGGGATGTGATAGGCGACCAGGACCGGGGTGGACCCGGTCCGCGCCGCGGATTCGGTGATGTGGCGGACCCGCTCCCGGGGCGGCGCGGGGCCGAGCCACTCCGCGACCGGCTGCCGGGCGATCCGCCGGATGAGCGCGGCATCGCCGTTCTTCCCCCGCTCCTGCCGCTCATGGGCCTGCCGGGCGGCCGGGCTGTCCGGGTTCACCCAGAGCCCGCCCCGCCGCAGCGGGGACTCGAACATGCGGCATCCACTCAGCGGAAGCATCATCACGAGGCATACGGCGGCATGCGACCAAAGCCGCATACCGCTCTTTCTTGCACCTTTCTCTCGCATGCGACGAATCATGGCACCGGGTGTCAGCGGTTCAGCGGACGCGGCGTTCGTGGCCACCGATTTGGTGCTCCGCGTCCGCGTGGCCGTCCCCGGGACCGTCCCCACGGCCGTCCTCACGGCCGTCCCCGTGGTCCTCGTCCGGGCGCCACAGCGGATGCTCACGGGCCGCCCACGCCCGCTCGACCCGGCCCGTGCGCATCCCGCGCCGGGCCTCCGGATCGGCGAACGCCTTGCCGATATGGCCGATCAGCACGGCGACGACGGCCAGCGCCAGCCAGTCGTGGACGAAGGTGGCGCTGGTGCGCCACACCAGCGGGGCCAGCCCGGTGAACCACATCAGCAGCCCGGTGCCCGCCATCACCAGCACCGCGCCCGCGATATAACTCGCGTACAGCTTCTGCCCGGCGTTGAACTTCCCCGCCGGGCGCTCCTGCCGCCGGTGATCGCGCCGCAGCGCCGCCCGCAGCCAAACGCGGTCCTGCGGGCCGAAGCGGTTGATGCGGGTGAGATCGGCGCGGAAGGCGCGGGAGACGAGCCCGAGCAGGGCCGGTACGGGGGTCAGGATGCCGGTCCACTCATGGATGGTGACGACGAGCGCGCGACGGCCGACGAGTTCGGCGAGCGCGGGCAGATAGAGACAGCCCGCGCTGAACACGCACATGCCCAGCAGCAGGGCCGTGGTGCGGTGGACCCAGCGCTCGGCGGGGCTGAACCGCGGCACCCGTGACCCGTCCCGGCCCCCGGCCCGCGGCCGGGGCGGCACCGTGCGCTCAGGCGGTGGGGTCATCGTCGCGTCCGTTCGACCTGCCGACCCAGGCGTCGACGTCATAGCCCCGCTCCTCCCAGTAGCCGGGCCGCACCTCATCGGTGACGGTGATACCGGACAGCCATTTCGCCGACTTGTAGAAGTACATCGGCGCCACATACAGCCGCACCGGCCCGCCGTGGGAGTGCCCGATCGGCTTGTCCTTCAGCTTCAGCGCGACCAGGACGTCGGACCGCCGTGCCTGGTCGAGCGTCAGGCTCTCGCTGTACGCGCCGTCGAAGCAGGTGAAGCGGACGGCCTTGCCGCGCGGGCTCACCCCGGCGGCGTCGAGCAGCGTCGACAGCCGCACCCCCTCGAACGGGGTCTCGGGCACCCGCCAGCCGGTGACGCACTGGACATCGCGGACGAGACGGGTCTGCGGCAGCGCGCGCAGATCGGCGAGGCGGTACGCGGCGGGCTTGTCGACGAGTCCGTCGACGGTGAGGCGGTAGGAACTGTCGTCCTTGTGGGGCACGGAGGAGGTGACGGAGTAGTAGCGGAACCCGCCGCCGTTGGGGAGGAGTCCGGTCACCCCCGTCGGGTCCTTGTCGGCCACCGCGCCCAGCGCGGTCTCCAGCCCGCTCTGGAGCCAGGGGGCCGCGGCCATCGCGCCCGCGCCGAGCCCGAGCATGCCGAGGACGAGGCGCCGGCCGACGGGGGTGCCCTCGCCGTCGGGTCCGGCACCGGTGTTGGGGTTCATGGGTCGATAAGAGCACCGGGCGGGGGTGGTGCGCCATCCTCTGCCTGGATTCGTCAGACTTCGGTAAGACTCCGGGGCCGGAGGTCGGGGTGGCATCACTTGACGCCGAATGGCACTATCCAACGCCACCCTCGGCACCATGTGGCGCCACCCGGCGCCATCCAGTGCCACCCCTGGCCCACAAAAGCGCGTGAGCACGCATGGCATCGCCATGAGCCAGGGCTCCCTCCACGCGTTTCCGCAGGTAGAGCGGCCACACCTGGGGCCACCCCACGGTAGGCGCCATTCAGGCTTGCACATAGCGCCATTGTGGTGCCATGATGGCGTCATGGACCTCACCCCGTATGTCGACACCCTCCGCCGCGAACTCGCGGTGGCCGCCGAGGCCGGTGGCGAAGAAGCCCGCGAGCTGGCCGAGCGGCTCACCGCTCCCCTGGAGTCGGCGACCCGGCTGACCATGCTCAACGTGCTCTCCGCCGCGATGGACGAGATCACCCGTGAACTCGCGCCCGGCTCGGTCGACGTACGGCTGCGCGGGCTCGACCCCGACTTCGTGGTGACACCGCCGCCCGGCGACGGCAGCGCCCCCGCGGAGCCGACCGCGCCCGCCGAACCCTTCAGGACCCCGGCCCCGGCCGACGGCGACGAGGGCGGCACCGCCCGCGTCAACCTGCGACTGCCGGCCCATCTCAAGGCCCGCGCCGAGGAGGCAGCGACCCGCGAGGGCCTGTCGGTCAACGCCTGGCTGGTACGGGCCGTGTCGGCCGCGGTCGACGGCGGCACCCGGCCGCGTACGCCGGAGAAGGCCCGGAGCGTCGGACAGAGCTTCACGGGCTGGGTGCGCTAAGCGCTCCGCTGGAAGTGCCCTGACCTGCCGTCGATCGTCCGCGGCGCCGTCGTGGCTGGTCGCGCCCCGCGGCGGAGCCGCATACCGATACAGCCCCGCGCCCCTTTGGGGCGCCACCGAACCGCAGCCGACTTCCGCCGATCCGCTTAGCGCCCCGCCCGCACCACGTCACCCACACCACTTCCACTTCATCCACACCACGTCCCACCAGCGGGGACGTCCCACAGACTCAAGAGGACGGGACAGCCATGCCTTCTTTCGACACTCCCGCACCGATCTCGGTCACCGCACGTGTGGAGGCCGGTTCCATCCAGTTCACCGCGGGCGACCGCCTCGACACCGTCGTCGAGGTGCGGCCCCGCGACCCGAAGAAGGACCTGGACGTGCGGACGGCCGACCAGACCGAGGTCGGCTACGCGGGCGGCGCCCTGACCGTCCGGACGCCCAAGTCCAATCTGTTCGGCCGCACCGGCACCGTCGATGTGACCGTCGAACTGCCCACGGGCTCGAACGTCGACCTGACCGGCGCCTGGACCCAGGTGCTCGGCGAGGGCCGGCTCGGTGAGGTCCGGGTGAAGACCTCGTCCGGCGACGCCCGCCTCGACACGACCGGCCCGCTGAAGCTGACCGCGTCGCACGGCTCGATCACCGTGGACCGGGTGGAGGGCGCCGCCGAGATCACCACCAGCTCCGGCAGCCTGCGCGTGGGCTTCGCCGACGGCCCCGCCGTCCTGAAGAACTCGCACGGCACCACGACCGTCGGCGCCGCGACCGGTGAGCTGCGGGTGAGCGGCGCCAACGGCGACATCGACATCCAGCGCGCCGAGGACTCGGTCACCGCCACCACCGCCCACGGCACCCTGCGCGTGGCCGAAGTGGCCCGTGGCACCGTCCAGCTGGAGACCTCCTACGGCGCCATCGAGGTCGGCATACGCCAGTCCACGGCCGCCTGGCTCGACGTCAGCTCGGGCTCCGGTCAGGTGCGCAACACGCTCACCGCCTCCGACGCCCCGGAGGAGACCGAGGAGACCGTCAAGGTCCGCGCCCGCACCCGCTTCGGCAACATCGACATCCGCCGCGCCAAGGTCTGAGCGCCACCCTCCTCAATCGGCCCCATCCCCCGCTCACTTCAGCCTTCGAACGGAGGGCTCCATGCCTTCTTCTGTCATGCCCACATCCAGTCCGGCCGGTCAGCCGTCACCGGCCGCCATCTCCGCGGTCGGCCTGCGCAAGTCGTACGGCGACAAGACCGTCCTCGACGGCATCGATCTGCGTATCCCGGCCGGGTCGGTGTTCGCGCTGCTCGGGCCCAACGGCGCCGGCAAGACCACCGCCGTGAAGATCCTTTCCACGCTCATCACCGCCGACGGCGGGCAGGCCCAGGTCGCGGGCCATGACGTCGCCACCGCCCCGGACGGGGTACGGGCCGCGATCGGTGTCACCGGGCAGTTCTCCGCCGTCGACGGGCTGATCACCGGCGAGGAGAACATGCTCCTCATGGCGGACCTGCACCATCTGCCCAAACGGGAGGGACGGCGGGTCGCCGCCGAACTGCTGGAGCGGTTCGACCTCGTCGACGCCGCCGGGAAGCCCGCCCAGAGCTACTCCGGCGGTATGAAGCGCCGCCTGGACATCGCCATGACCCTCGTCGGCAACCCGCGGATCATCTTCCTCGACGAGCCGACCACCGGCCTCGACCCGCGCAGCCGTCACAACATGTGGCAGATCATCCGCGAACTCGTCTCCGACGGCGTCACCGTCTTCCTCACCACCCAGTACCTGGACGAGGCCGATGAACTCGCCGACCGGATCGCGGTGCTGAACAACGGCAGGATCGCCGCCCAGGGCACCGCCGAGGAGCTCAAGCGGCTCATCCCCGGCGGCCATGTACGACTCCGCTTCGCCGACCCGTCCGCGTACCGGAGCGCCGCCACCGCGCTGCGCGAGATCACCCGGGACGACGAGGCGCTGTCGCTACAGATCCCCAGCGACGGCAGCCAGCGTGAGCTGCGCTCCATCCTCGACTGGCTGGACTCGGCCGGTATCGAGGCCGATGAGCTCACCGTGCACACCCCCGACCTCGACGATGTGTTCTTCGCCCTGACCGGCTCCGCCGTGCCCACCCAGCCGAACCAGCCGAACCAGCCGAACCAGCCCAAGGAGGCTGCCCGATGAGCGCACCCCTGGCTCCCGCCCGACCGACCCGGCTCTCCCTCGCCGTACGCGACTCCTCCACGATGCTGCGGCGCAACCTCCTGCACGCGCGGCGCTACCCGTCCCTGACCCTGAATCTGCTGCTCACGCCGGTCATGCTGTTGCTGCTGTTCGTCTACGTCTTCGGCGATGTGATGAGCGCGGGCATCGGCGGTGGCGGGGCCGATCGCTCCGAGTACATCGCGTATCTCGTCCCCGGCATCCTGCTGATGACCATCGGCAGCACCCTGGTCGGCACCGCGGTGTCCGTCTCCAACGACATGACCGAGGGCATCATCGCCCGCTTCCGCACCATGGCGATCCACCGCGGTTCCGTGCTCATCGGACATGTCATCGGCAGCGTGGTGCAGGCGGTCATGAGCGTGGTTCTCGTCGGTGCCGTCGCCGTGGCCATCGGCTTCCGCTCCACGGATGCCTCGGTCCTGGAGTGGATCGCGGCGTTCGGGCTGCTCACGCTGTTCGCCCTGGCGTTCACCTGGATCGCGGTCGGGATGGGCATGATCAGCCCGAGCGCGGAGGCGGCCAGCAACAACGCGCTGCCACTGGTCTTCCTGCCGCTCATCTCCAGCGCCTTCGTCCCGGTCGACGCGATGCCGGGGTGGTTCCAGCCGATCGCCGAGTACCAGCCGTTCACACCGACCATCGAGACCCTGCGCGGGCTGCTGCTCGGCACCGGGATCGGCCACAACGGATGGCTCACCGTCGTCTGGTGCCTGGTCCTGGCGGCGCTCGGCTACCGCTGGTCGAAGGCGGTGTTCAACCGCGACCCGAAGTGATGCGCGGACTGCCCGCCGTGGCTCGTCCCGCCCGCGGGCGGCGTACTCCGACACCGTGTCGGCGTGCGCCGCCCCGTCGGCGTTCTCCCGTGCCGGAGTTCACGCGCCGGAGGTTCACGCCACCGCGTCGGGAGGTTTGACGCCACCGGGTTCACGCCACCGCCTCGGCCGCCGCGCGGCCCGCCGTACGGCCCGAGAAGAGGCAGCCGCCCAGGAAGGTGCCCTCCAGGGAGCGGTAGCCGTGCACTCCCCCGCCGCCGAAGCCCGCCGCCTCCCCGGCCGCGTAGACGCCGGGCAGCGGTTCACCGCCCTCGGTCAGGACGCGGGAGGAGAGGTCCGTCTCCAGGCCGCCGAGCGACTTACGGGTCAGGATGTGCAGGCGCACGGCGATCAGCGGACCCGCCTTGGGGTCGAGGACGCGGTGCGGGGCGGCGGTGCGGATCAGCCGGTCGCCCAGGTACTTACGGGTGCCGCGCAGTGCGGTGACCTGGAGGTCCTTGGTGTAGGGGTTGGCGATCTCACGGTCCCGGGCGACGATCTCCCGCCGCAGTTCGGCCTCGTCGATGAGCGGCTCCTTGGTGAGTTCGTTCATCCGCCGGACCAGCGCCGGGAGCGACCGCTCCACGATGAAGTCCGCGCCGTGGTCCATGAACGCCTGGACCGGGCCCGGGACCCCGTCCCGCGCGCGGCCGATCACATCGCGGACGCTCTTACCGGTGAGGTCCGGGTTCTGCTCGGAGCCGGAGAGCGCGAACTCCTTCTCGATGATCTTCCGGGTGAGCACGAACCAGGTGTAGTCGTAGCCGGTCCGCATGATGTGTTCGAGCGTGCCGAGGGTGTCGAAACCGGGGAACAGCGGCACCGGCAACCGCTTGCCGCGCGCGTCGAACCACAGGGAGGACGGGCCGGGCAGGATGCGAATGCCGTGCCGGGGCCAGATGGGGTTCCAGTTCTCGATGCCCTCGGTGTAGTGCCACATCCGGTCGCGGTTGATGATGCGGCCGCCGGCCCCCTCGGTGATGCCGAGCATCAGACCGTCCACATGGGCCGGGACCCCGGAGATCATCCGCTCGGGCGGGGAGCCGAGCCGCTCGGGCCAGTTGGCGCGGACGAGGTCGTGGTTGCCGCCGATACCGCCGGAGGTGATGATCACGGCCTGGGCGCGCAGTTCGAAGGCGTCGGTGACCTCGCGGCCGCTGCTGGCGCCGCGCTCGACATCGCTGGGCTCCAGGATGTCGCCGGTGACGGTGTCGACCGTGCCCGCGCTGCGGGACAGCCCGGTCACCCGGTGCCGGAAGCGCAGGTCGACCAGGCCGCGGGCGGCCGCCTCCCGCACCCGCCGCTCGAAGGGGGCGACGACGCCGGGGCCGGTGCCCCAGGTGATGTGGAAGCGGGGCACGGAGTTGCCGTGTCCGGTCGCGTCGTAGCCGCCGCGCTCGGCCCAGCCGACGAGCGGGAACAGCCGCAGCCCCTGGGCGTGCAGCCAGGACCGCTTCTCGCCCGCCGCGAAGTCCACGTACGCCTCGGCCCAGCGGCGCGGCCAGTGGTCCTCCTCGCGGTCGAACCCGGCCGTGCCCAGCCAGTCCTGCCAGGCGAGTTCATGGCTGTCGCGGATGCGCAGACGGCGCTGCTCGGGTGAGTCGACGAGGAAGAGACCGCCGAAGGACCAGTGGGCCTGGCCGCCGAGGGACTGCTCGGGCTCCTGGTCGAGCAGGATCACCTTGCGGCCGGCGTCGGCCAGTTCTGCGGTGGCCGCGAGGCCCGCGAGCCCCGCGCCGACCACGATCACATCCGCGTCGTACGCCATGGTGTGGTGTCCCGTTCTCGTGAGCCCGCCGACGCCCGACGGCGGTGTGCCGACGGCGTCATGACCGCGATCCTGCCTACCGGCTAGTACGGCGTCAACCCGCGGCATGGGAGCGGTTTCGGACCGCTTCCGGACCGCCAACTACCCCCGCGAAACCTCGGCGTAGAACAAAAGGTCACAATCGTTCACCGAGATTGGACACGGTTGGGCCAACAGTGCATCATCATCGACCATGGCTGACCGCTCCGTTGAGCATTCAGGGCCTGAGGGTTCAGGGCCGGCGCCCGAGGTGGAACGTCGCGTGGTGAACCCGACGCTCGTCACCCCCGGCCCGCAGCCCCTCGAAGCCGGGCCGCCCGCGGACGAGACGCAGGTGCTCCGCGGTGAGGTGATCGGGCCTCGGCACGCCCGCCGCCGTCCGCCGGACAATCGGCGCAAGGCGGCCGCCGGAGCGATTCTGCTGTCGGCCACCGGAGCCGCCACCGCGCTCTTCATGCTCATGGGCAAGGACTCCGGGCAGGCGACGGCCGCCTCCGGACCCGACAGCTCGTCGGCCGTCCCGGACGAGCCGGAGAGCCAGGCCGTCGCGTACGCCGAGGCTGCGGTGGGCGACACCCCGCTGCGCGGTGCGCGCGCCGAGGAGCCCGAGCCACAGCCGCCCGCCGCGGCCCGGCCGACGGCCCAGGCCCCGACGCGGTCCGCCACTAAGGACCGGCCCCGGACCCCGTCGTCCGCCAACGGCCGCTCCGCCTCGTCCTGGCAGCGGGACTTGTCGTCCCGGGGGCCGGGGCAGTACGACGACTGGCAGGACGCGGTGGAGGCGTTCGACCGCTGGGCCGAGGAACAGGCGAAGCAGCGCGCCGAGGAGGGCGGCTCCGGGCCGTACGGACCGGGGCAGGGGCAAGGCCAGGGCCAGGGGCACGGTTACGGGAACGGCTACGGCGGCGGCTATGGCGGTGGAAACGGCTATGGCGGCGGCTACGGGGGCGGACCCGGCGGTGGGCACGGAGGCGGTTACGGCGGTGGCTACGGGGGCGGCTACGGGCGCTGATCGCGTCCGCGATCTGCTTGTATGGCGGTATGCCTGATCAGGAGCCGCTTTCCGCCGATGAACTGCTGGACATCGTGGACGCGCGGGACCGCGTCATGGGCCAGGCCCGGCGCGGCGACGCCATGGCCCACCGACTCCGGCACCGCTGCGTCTTCATCCAGGCGCGGGACGCCCAGGGCCGGATCTTCGTCCATCGCCGCACCGCCGGGAAGCTGGTCTTCCCGTCGCTGTACGACATGTTCGTGGGCGGGGTCGTCGGCGCGGGCGAGGGCTACGACGGGGCGGCGCTGCGCGAGGCGGAGGAGGAGCTGGGCGTGCGGGGGCTGCCCGCGCCCGTACCGCTGTTCTCGTTCCTCTACGAGGGGCCCGAGCACACCTCGTGGTGCCGGGTCTACGAGGTCCGCTGCGAAGCGCCGGTCGATCCGCAGGCCGAGGAGGTCGCCTGGCACACCTTCCTCACCGAGGAGGAGCTGACCCGGCGGCTGCCCGAATGGGAGTGGGTGCCGGACGGGTGGGAGGCGTACCGGCGGCTGGTGGAGTGGCGCCGTGAGAGGGTCGAAGCGTGAGCGAACCCTCCCCCTCCGGCCCTTCGGAGCCCTCCCGGCCCGCCGAGCCGCGTGGCGACGGCCGCACCTCGGCCGTCGCGGACCTGCGGCTGTGGTTCGCGCCCGAACGGATGCGGGCCGAGGGCAGCACCCCCGACTACCGCTTCTCGCTCGCCAACGAACGGACCTTCCTGGCCTGGCTGCGCACCGCGATGGCGCTGGTGGGCGGCGGCTTCGCGGTCGACCAGTTCCTCCCGGAGACCGGCCGGCCGCTACGGCTCGCGCTGGCGCTCACGCTGCTGGCGGGCGGCGCGGTGTGCGCCCTGCGGGCCATCAGCCACTGGGTCCGCTGCGAACGGGCCATGCGGCGCGGCGAGGACCTGCCGATGTCCCGCTTCCCGGTGGCGCTGGGGCTCGCGGTCGGGGTGGTGGCGCTGCTGATGGTGATCGTGGCCGCCTTCGGGTGGGGCGGGTGAGCCGGGAGGTGTGAGGCGATGCCGGAAGGGAATGGGACCCACGGATCGCGAACGCGGGACCCCGGGCTCCAGCCGGAGCGGACGCGGCTGGCCTGGCGGCGTACGACGCTGGCGTGTGCGGTGGCCGCGTCGCTCGCGGGGCGGCAGGCGCTGTACACCGGCATCGAACCGGGCTCGCTCGTGGTCCTGGCCCTGGTGGTGCTGGTCTGGCTGGCCTTCCTGGCGCTGGCCCACCGCCGCATCCGGGCCATGCGCGCGTCCCGGCCGCCCGCCCTGTCCCCGCGGGCGGCCGCGGCCGCGGCGACCTGCACCCTCGCCTTGGCCGTCCTGGGCGCGGCGACGCTTCGCTGAGGGGGCTTGGGACGGGGGCGGTCTGGTCTGGGACGGGGCGGTCTGGCCTGTGGCCGGGGCGGTCCGGCCTGGCGTCGGGGCGGTCCGGCCTGAGGCCAAGGCGGTCTGGCCTGAGACCGGGGCAATCTGGCCTGGGGGCGGGGCGGTCTGGCCTGAGGCCGGGGGCATGCGCGGCTCGGAGGCGCCTGCGGCGAGCTGAGCCCCCACCCCGCCCCTTCCCGAAACAAGGGGCTCCGCCCCTTGCACCCCATGGGGCTTCGCCCCACACCCCGGGGCTGAGCCACCCGCCGCCGTCCCGCCTAGCGGCACGGTGCGCCCTGCGGTCAGGCATACCGTCCAGAGGGGGCGAGGGCATGCTTCGGTCGGCGACCAGCGCCCAACCGGGGCCGGGGCGAAGCCCCACCGGGTGCAAGGGGCGGAGCCCCTTGGTTCGGGAAGGGGCGGGACAGGGGACCTCACCGCCGGAAACGCACCCGACCCCGCGCCCCCAGGGCCCCGCACGGCAGCACCGTGCACCCCGCGGTCAGGCATACCGTCCCGAAGAGACGAGGCCATACCCCCGGTCGGCGACCAGCCCCCAACCGGGGCCGGGGCGGAGCCCCGCGGGGTGCAAGGGGCGGAGCCCCTTGGTTCGGGGAGGGGCGGGATAGGGGACTTCACCGCCGGAAGCGCACCGTGCGCCCCGCGGTCGGGCGTGCCGTTCCGAGGGGGCGAGGGCATACCTTCGGTCGGCGGCCAGGCGGCCGTCGGGGGCCGGGGCGAAGCCCCGCGGGGTCAGTCCACTGTGATGGCGATCTTGCCCCTTCCGTGCCCCTCCATGCTGAGCCGCTGCGCGTCCGCCGTCTTCTGGAGGGGGAAGACCGCGGAGACCTCGACGCCGAGGGCGCCGCGTTCGGCGAGGTCGGTGAGGTCCTGGAGGTCGTCGGGGTCGGGGCGGACGAAGACGTAGCGGCCGCCGAGGCCGAGGACGGCGGGGTCGGCGATGGAGGCCAGGCGACCCTCGGGGGCGAGGAGTTCGGAGGAGGCGGCGAGCGCGTCGCCGCCGACGAGGTCGAGCACGGCGTCCACGCCCTTCGGGGCGAGGGCGCGGACCCGGTCGGCGAGTCCCTCCCCGTACGTGGCCGGCTCGGCCCCCAGCGCGCGCAGATACTCATGGTTGCGCTCGCTCGCCGTGCCGATCACCCGTGCCCCCATGTGCCGCGCCAACTGGACCGCCATCGAGCCGACCCCGCCCGCCGCCGCGTGCACCAGCACGGTGTCGCCCTCACCGACCTTCAGCGCCCGTACCAGCGACTGGTAGGCCGTCAGACCCGCCAGCGGGATGCCCGCGGCCTGCGTGAAGGAGAGGTTCCGGGGTTTGCGGGCGAGGGTGCGGATGGGGGCGGCCACGTATTCGGCGCAGGTGCCCCGGGAGAGGAAGTCCTCCCGTACGTACCCGATCACCTCGTCGCCGGGCCGGAACTCCGTCACCGCCGCACCCGGCCGCTCCACGACCCCGGAGACATCCCAGCCGGGGATGACCGGGAAGACCGCGTCCAGGACCGGCTCGAGGTATCCGGCCTGCGCCTTCCAGTCGACGGGGTTCACGGTGGCGGCCTTGACCCTGATCAGGACGGCGTCGGGGCCGACCTTGGGCTCCGGCCGCTCCCCGTACTCCAGGATCTCGGGGCCGCCGTAGCGGCGGTAGCTGATGGCCTTCATGTGGCGCTCCTCGCGGTCCTCGCGGTTCTCGCGGTTTCGCGGCGTTCGCGGAGCTCGCGGCATTCGCGGATCTCACGGGTTTCGCAGATCTCGCGGATCTCGCGGCTCTCGCGTTCGCGTCGGTCCCGGGCGTGTTCTCGCCCGCTCCTCCTCTTCGACGCTCCTGCTCCGCCACCGCCACCGCAAATCCGCACCGCCCCGGCCGTACAGCCAAGCCGCACCCGCCCCAGCCGCACCCGCCCCGGCAGCGCCCGCCCCCCGGCGGCCCCCGCCCCAGCCGCTACGCCGGACTCTGCGCCGCCAGCGGCGGCAGCGCGGCGCGCGGTTCCATCCCGCCGAACCAGAAGCCGAGCAGAAACGCCACGGTGGACTCCAGCAGGCTGGCCCGTTCCAGGCCGCCGCCGTCCAGCGGCGCGCAGCCCATGTCGCGGACCAGGGCCCGTACGGCCTCCAGGGCTTCCTCGTCGTCCCCGCACAGCGGAACCGCCAGCGGGCCGTCGGCGAAGACCGGCGGGGTCATCCGCCACACCGCGTCCGCGCAGTGGCAGAACCCCTTCACGACCCGCGCCCCGACCGCCCGCGCGGCGATCCGCTCGGCCATGCCCGGTGCGCCGTCGGTGGCGAGGGTGAAGCGTCCGGGGACGATCGCGTTGGTGCAGTCGATCAGCGCCCGGCCGCTCAGCGTCCCCTCGGCCGCGCCCGCCGCTTCCAGGGTCGCCTCGACGCCCTCGTACGCCACCGCCAGCAGCGTCACCTCGCCGAATCCGGCGGCCTCGCGCAGGCTCCCCGCCCGTGCGCCGTGGCCGATCCGCGCGGCCAGTGCCTGCGCCTTCGGCCGTGAGCGGCCGCCGATGAACAGGTCGTGCCCCGCCCTCGCCCACTGGGTCCCCAGCGCCTCGGCCATCCGGCCCGTGCCCAGCACTCCGATCCGCATCGCGGTCTCCTCACCCTCGCCCGTCTCGCCTGCCGTGTTCGCCAGTCGTGTTCGCCGGTCGTTCTCGTCCGGCGCCGGGCAGCGACACTAGGAAGTCCGTCGCACACCGCGAGGTGTGCGACGGATGGGCTAGGACGGCGGCCAGGAGGTCATCAGTGAGCGAACCGGCGACGACATCGCGCCCCACCGCCCCGGACGGGTTCATCGCCGACTGCCGGGCGCGGCTGGGCTTCGATCTGCTGGCCCGTACCTGGACCGCCGTCGTGATCTTCGGGCTGCGGGAGGGGCCGCGCCGCCCCGGCGAGCTGCGCGCGGCCATCGGCGGCATCAGCGCGAAGGTCCTCAACGACACCCTGCGCGGGCTGGAGGACGACGGGCTGGTGGAGCGGCGCCGGTACGCGGAGGCGCCGCCCCGGGTCGAGTACGGGCTGACCGCGCTCGGGAAGACCCTGCTGGGGCCGATCGAGGCGCTCGGTGCCTGGTCGGTGGAGTACGCGGACGCGGTGGTCGAGGCCCAGGAGCGGGCCGAGCGGCGGCGCGGACGGTAGTCCCGGCCCGCCGTGCCACGCGCCCACGCGACCCCACGTCGGCCGCGCGGCCGATGCGCCTGATACGGCCGGTGCGCCCGGTGCGCCCGGTGCGCCCGGTGCGGCCGATACGCCCGGTGCGGCCTGTGCGGCCTGTGCACCCTGTGCGGCCAATACGGCCAATGCACCCGTGCACCCGTGCACCCGGGCGCACCCAGTCGACCCCGGCCCCCGAGAGCCAAGGCCCACTGGACTACATACCGACTGGTCGGCATCATGTGGCAGGACGGTCCGCCGTTCCCCGCACCAGTACCGAGGAAAGAAAACCCAGGAAGAGGTTCGATGAACGCAGGCAATCCCCCAGGGCTCGACCTCGAGCGGCTCCGCGCCCACCTCGACCGCGAACGCGCGGGACTGGTGCGCGGGCCGCTGAGCGCCGAGCTGATCGAAGGCGGCCGCTCGAATCTCACCTACACCGTCACCGACGGCGCCTCCCGCTGGGTGGTCCGCCGGCCGCCGCTGGGTCATGTGCTCGCCACCGCCCATGACATGGCGCGGGAGCACCGGGTGATCAGCGCCCTGCACCCGACGGCCGTGCCGGTGCCGGAGCCGGTGCTGCTGTGCGAGGACGAGTCGGTCATCGGATCGCCCTTCTACGTCATGGAGTTCGTCGAGGGCACCCCGTACCGCACCGCCGAACAGCTCACCGGCATCGGCCCGGAGCGCACCCGGGAGGTGGTCCTCTCCCTCGTGGACACGCTGGTGACGCTGCATTCCGTCGATCCGGCCGAGGTCGGGCTCGGTGACTTCGGGCGCCCGGAGGGTTTCCTGGAGCGGCAGTTGCGCCGCTGGGGCAAGCAGCTGGCGGCCTCGCGCAACCGTGAGCTGCCCGGGATCGAGGAGCTGCACACCCGGCTGGGCAAGGCGCTGCCCGCCTCCCCCACGCCCACCGTCGTACACGGCGACTACCGCCTCGACAACGTCCTGGTGAACGCCGACGACCGGATCACGGCGATCCTCGACTGGGAGATGTCCACGCTCGGCGATCCGCTGACCGACCTCGGCCTGATCGTGATGTACAGCGGTCATCCGAATCTCGCCGACTCCCCCATCTCCTCCACCCAGGGCGCCCCCGGCCACCCGGCCACGGACGAGCTGATCCAGCGCTATGCCGAGGGCTCGGGGCGCGATGTCAGCGGCGTCTCCTGGTACACCGCCTTCGCCTACTTCAAGCTGGCGGTGATCCTCGAGGGCATCCACTACCGCTTCACCCTCGGCCAGACCGTCGGCGCGGGCTTCGACCGCATCGGCGACATCGTCCCCGCCTTCATCGAACACGGCCTCACCACCCTCGAGGAGAGCTGATCCCGCCATGGACTTCGCATTCGACGCCCGGACCGAAGAGCTGCGCGCCAAACTGCTCGCCTTCATGGACGAGCACGTCCATCCGGCGGAGGCGGTCGCGGAGGAGCAGCGCGCGTCCCTGGACTCCCCGTGGCTGACCCCGCCGATCGTCGGCGAGCTCAAGGCCGAGGCCCGCCGGCAGGGGCTGTGGAACCTCTTCCTGCCCGACGCCGAGTACGGCGCGGGGCTGACCAACCTCCAGTACGCCCCGCTCGCGGAGATCACCGGCCGCAGCCCGCAGTTGGCCCCCACCGCGCTGAACTGCGCCGCCCCGGACACCGGCAATATGGAGGTGCTCGCCCAGTTCGGCGATGAGCGGCAGCGCAAGCAGTGGCTGGAGCCGCTGCTCGACGGGGAGATCCGCTCGGCCTTCGCGATGACCGAGCCGGAGGTCGCCTCGTCCGACGCGACCAACATCGAGACCCGGATCGAGCGCGACGGCGACGACTACGTCATCACCGGGCGCAAGTGGTACATCTCCGGGGCGATGAACCCCGACTGCAAGATCTTCATCGTGATGGGCAAGACCGACCCGGAGGGCGCCGATGTGCGCCGTCAGCAGTCGATGGTGCTGGTGCCGCGCGACACCCCGGGCGTCGAGGTGCGCCGCGCGATGCGGGTGTACGGGTACGAGGACCACTACCACGGCGGCCACGCCGAGGTGGTCTTCGACCGGGTGCGGGTGCCGGTGAGCAACCTCATCGGCGAGGAGGGCGGCGGTTTCGCCATCGCCCAGGCCCGCCTCGGCCCCGGCCGGATCCACCACTGCATGCGGCTGATCGGCATGGCCGAGCGCGGTATCGAGCTGATGTGCCGCCGGGCCGTGGACCGTACGGCCTTCGGCCGGCCGCTCGCCCAGCAGGGCCAGGTCCATGAGTGGATCGCGGACGCTCGGGTGGCGGTCGAGCAGCTGCGGCTGCTGGTGCTGAAGACGGCCTGGCTGATGGACACGGCGGGCAACCGCGAGGCGCATACCGAGATCCAGGCCATCAAGATCGCGACCCCGCGCACGGTGGTGGGGATCCTGGACCGGGCGGTGCAGCTGCATGGCGCGGGCGGGGTGAGCCAGGACTTCCCGCTGGCCGAGCTGTGGGCGGCCGCGCGGACGCTTCAGCTGGCGGACGGTCCGGACGAGGTGCATCAGCGGTCGCTGGCGCGGCGGGAGTTGAAGCGGTACGTATAGCCGAAGCGGTACGTGTAGGGGCGGGGCGGGGTTTGTTCCCCGCCCCGCCCCTTCCCGCATCCTTACGGCCGCAGTGCGCGCATCAGCAGGTCCGCCAGGTGGTCCGCGACCTCCTGGGGGGCCCAGCGGCCGCCGGGCCGGTACCAGGTGCCCAGGTGGTGGACCGAGCCGAAGTGGTAGTCCACCACCAGATCGGCCGGGGTCCGGGAGCTGAACACCCCGGTCCGCTGCCCCTCCTCGATCAGCGCGCGGAACCGCTCGTGGTAGCGGCGCCGCTCGGCGCGCACCTGTTTGTGCTTCTCCGGGCTGAGTTGATGCATCGACCGGAAGAAGATGGTCGCGTCGTCGAGGTTCTCGATCGTGGTGACCACGACATCGGCCGCCGCGTCCCGCAGCCGCCGCTCCACCGGTGCGTCGGCGTCCGCGAAGGCGTCCAGGCGCTCCTGCTGGAGCCGGAGCACCCGGCTGTAGATCTCATGCAGCAGATCGTCCTTGGAGCCGAAGTAGTGGTAGAGCGCCCCCTTGGTGACGCCCGCCGCCTCGACGATCTCCTGTACGGACGTCCGGTCGTAGCCGCGCTCCGCGAAAAGGCGGGTCGCAGCGGCCAGCAGCCGCTGTGGCACCGGCTGTCCGTCACCGTCCGTCGCTCTGGCCATGCTCGCCACCCGTTCTCTTCTGCCCTTCTGACTTTCTCTGTCATCCTCGCAGTTCCCGCCGGAGGATCTTGCCACTGGTCGTCTTCGGCAGCTCGGGCAGGATCTCCACCTCGCGGGGGTACTTGTACGCGGCGAGCCGCTCCGCGCAGTACGCGGACAGCTCGTCCGGTGTGGCCCGGACCCCTGATCGCAGGCTCACATACGCCTTGACCGTCTCCCCGCGGTACGCGTCGGGTTTGCCGACGACGGCCGCCTCCCGCACGGCGGGGTGAGTGTAGAGCACATCCTCGACCTCCCTCGGCCACACCTTGAAGCCGGACGCGTTGATCATGTCCTTCTTGCGGTCGACCACGTACAGCCAGCCGCCCTCGTCCATGAAACCGATGTCGCCGGTGCGCAGTTCCCCGTCCGGGAGGGCGGTCTCGGTCGCCTCCGGGCGCCGCCAGTAGCCGGGCACCACCATCGGCCCGCGGACGACGATCTCGCCCTGCTCGCCGAAGGGCACGTCCTGCCCCGCGTCGTCCACGATGCGCACGATCGTGTCGGCGCCGGGGACGCCGACGGCGAGGGTGCCGGAGACCGGGTCCACCGGGGCGCGGACCCCGGGCGGAACGCTGGCGCAGGGCGCGGTGCACTCGGTGAGCCCGTAGCCGTTGTGCAGATACGGGCCGAAGTCCTTCTGGAACCGCTCGACCAGCGCGGGCGGCACCGGGGCGCCGCCGGAGGAGATGATCCGGAAGGACGAGAAGTGGTCGCGGGTGGCCCGGGGGTGGGCCATCAGCGCCATGAAGGCGGTGGAGGGGCCCACGGTGTAGAGGGGGCGGTGCTCGGCGAAGGCGTCGAGGACGACCCCGGTCTCGAAGCGGTAGGCCAGGGCCAGGGTGCCCGCCCCCGCCATGCCCGCGCACAGCTCGCAGACCATGCCGGTGATGTGGAACAGCGGGGCCAGCGCGAAGATCGTGGAACCGACGGGCAGCTCATGGAGGATGTGCTGCCGGTCGGCGTTGTAGGAGATGTTGCCATGGGTGTTGGTGGCGCCCTTGGGGGTGCCGCTGGTCCCGGAGGTGTAGCTGATCAGCGCGATGTCGTCGGGGCCGGGCGCGGGGACGGAGGGCGGGCGGGCACCGGCGCGGGCGGCCGCGAGGAGGTCCTCGGCGTCCGCGGGGGCCGGAATGGGCTCGTCGCGCAGCACCCGCTCGTCGTCGCGGGTCTGGAAGTCGCGGGCGTCTGCGGTGAGGGCGATCCGCACCGGGGAGGCGGCGGCCGTCTCGCGTATGTAGTCCTCCCAGCCGTGGCGGGCGCAGACCAGGGCGCTCACCTCGGCGTCGCCGAGTATGTGCGCGAGCTCGGCGCCCTTGTACATGGGGTTGACCGGGACGACCGTGCCGCCCGCCTTCCACGTCCCCAGCAGCGCGATGACGAAGTGCGGGGTGTTCTGGAGCATGATCGCGAGGCGGTCGCCGGGCCGGAAGCCGCGTTCGGCGAGGTATCCGGCGATGCCGTCGGAGAGCTCGTCGACCTCCCGGTAGGTCAGCCGTCCGTCGAAGTAGACGAGCGCCGGATGGTCGGGCGAGCTGCGCACGGCGTCCCGGAACGCATGCAGCGGGCTCGGCCGCGGGGTGATCGTCCGGCGCTGTTTCTCAGTGAGCTGAGCGAGCCATGGCTGGTCCTGGTACGTCGTCATCGGCGGCCCTGTCTGGACGGGGGTGAGGGTGGTGGAGCGGAGCGTACGGCAGGGACGGGGCCGCGGATCAGCCCGAGGCCGCGGCGGAGTTCCCGGATGAGGTCCCGGGGGAGGTCCCGGATGCCGCCTCGAGCTTTTCGAGCTTGCGCTGGAGCTTGTTGATACCGCCCAGCCAGCGGTCGGTGTCACCGGCGCGGGCCGCGTAGTGGCGGGCCACCTCGGGGTGCGGAAGGATCAGGAAGCGCTCCTCCTCGATGCCCGCGAGAACGGCGTCGGCGACCTCTTCGGGCTCGATCGCGGTGGGCGCGAGCACCAGTTCCCCGGCGGTCCCGGCGTCGGTGAGCATGTCGGTGCGCACCCCCTGCGGGCAGACGGCGTGGACGCCGATACCGCGGTGGCGGTAGGTGGCCGAAAGCCATTCGGCGAAGGCGAGCGCGGCATGCTTGGAGACCGCGTACGGCGCCGAGCCGATCATGGTGAGCATCCCGGCGGCGGAGACGGTGGCCACGAAGCGGCCGCTGCCGCGCTCCAGCCACTCGGGCAGCAGCTCCCGGGCGGCCCGCACATGGGCCATCACATTGACGTCCCAGGACTGCTGCCACAGCTTGTCGTCGGCCTCGGGGCCGCCGTCGTGGCCGACGCCCGCGTTGGCGCAGAAGATGTCGATGGTGCCGCCGAGCGCCTCGCGGGCCGCGGGCACGATACCGGAGGCGTCACCGGGGACGGGAGTCGCGCCGATCTCCCCGGCGACGGAGGCGGCCTTGGCGGCGTCGAGGTCGTTGACCACGACCCGGGCGCCCTCGGCGGCGAAGCGCCGGGCGAGTGCGGCGCCGATGCCACCGCCCGCTCCGGTGACCACTACACGCGCCCCACGCACGGTACCCACGATCGCAACGCTCCTCGGATCGGCTCTGATCGGCATCTGCGGCAGCAGACTAACCAGTCGGTATGTGTAAACGGAAGAGGCACATCGGCCTCCCGGCAGACGGCCGGCGGGTTACCGGCCGGGGCGCTCCTTGCGCATGACGCTGCGCCACCGCGCGTTCTCCGCGGCGAGCGCGCCCCACAGCACGTTGAGCGGATGACCGGAGTCCTGCGCGGTGCGCTCACCGGCCCGTACGAACACCCCGATCAGCACTTCCAGCTCCGGCCCTATGCCATCGGTCAGCTCCAGGGTGCGCAGCCCGGCACCGGCCCGGATCCGCCCGTCGGCCACCGCGTCGCCGATGCCCTCGGTGACCAGCACACAGCCGCTCAGCACCCCGGAGGAGAGCAGCTCCAGGCCATAGCTCACGGTGTCGATCTCGGCGGCGATATGCAGCTCCTGGCGGTAGCGGGCGCCGAACCAGCCGCGCAGAAAGCCGGGTATGAGACCGTCGGCCGAGACCGCGAGCGGCAGCCGGGGCAGCTCGCTCACCGGGACCGAGGGGCCGGGCAGCTCCTCGGCGTCGAGGTTGGTGACCAGGGACAGCCCGCTGCGCCGCCACTCCATCACCTCGAAGCCGTCGAGCCGGCTGTCGTGGCCCGCCGTGGTGAGCACACTGCCGCAGACAAGGTCGAGCTCCTTGGCGTCGAGCCGCTCCAGCAGATCGCGGGTGCGCACATGCTCGACCTTGAGCTCGACACCCCGGCGGTCGAATTCCGCGGTGACCAACTCCACGGCATTCAGCAGAAAGCCGAGGATGTAACGGGTGGAGCCGACGCAGAGCCGGCTGCCCAGCCGGCGGCGGCAGTCGTACAGCCCCTCCCGCCAGTCCTCCAGGGTGCCGCGGGCGAGTCCGGCGAGCGACTCCCCGGTCGCGGTGAAGAGCACATTCTGACTGCGTCCCCGTTTGACCACCAGCGGCTCACCGCACAGCGTGCCGAAGTTCCGGTTCAGTGTGTCCAGTTGTTTCTGCACACTGGACTGCTCCCTCCCCAGCAGCCGGGCGGCGCCCAGTGCGGTGCCCGCCTCATGGACCGCGAGCAACGTCCTGAGCTGGTCCATCGTGGTGTCCAGCAGCGCCGTCGGGTACTGCCATCGATCCTTTAAGGGCATTCCGGCCTTCCGCTCGAAGAGTATTCGGCACCCCAATGACGTTTCCTTCCGCAGCATAGTGCAGCCCCTTCCGGGGAACTGATCCAGAGAACAGCGGCGATATTCTTCAGATGGATATTCGGGAATTCCCTATCGCCGGAAGGCAACGGAGTCCCGCATTCCAGGTTCCACCCGTCCCATTCCGGGTAAGTCGAACGGCTGGCCCATTGTCCGACGGCGACCGTACGCGTGTCGTATGGCCAGCGGTCAGGGCAGTTGGGACGATGCACGCACATCGGACGATGCAAGGGGGAAGCAGCGATGACGGGGATGAGCGTAAGGCCGTACTGGGAGCTGAGATTCGACGCCTGCGGGGACGTCGACATCCGGCAGCGGGACCGGCTGCTGGAGCAGGCCGCACAGCGGGATCTCACCGATCTGCTGGTGTTCTCGCACGGCTGGAACAACACCCGGGCCATGGCCACACGGTTCTACGACCGCTTCTTCGCGCCCTTCCCCGAGCTGCTCGGCGAGGCGGGCCCGGCACGCCTCGGCTATGTGGGGGTGGTGTGGCCGTCGATGCGGTTCGCCGACGAGTCCCTCGCGGGGTTACCCCGGGAGCCGGCACCCGGCACGCCGCCGGGGCTGGACTCCGACACCCACCAGGCGCTGGACGTGGCCTTCCCCGGGCGGCAGCAGATCGTGGCGCGGCTGGCCGAGCTGCTGGCCGAGCGGCCCGAACGGCTCGTGGCGCTGGACGAGTTCGCGGTGCTGGTGCGCGGGCTGGTGCGGTTCCGCGGGGACTTCGGCCCGGCCGGGGACGCGGCGGACACGGACGCGGACGGCGTACCGGCGATGTTCGAGGAGGATGTGACGGAGGTCTGTGAGCAGTTCGCCGCCGCGCTCACCGAGGCGCGCGGAAAGACCGACACCGAGGACCGCGCCGTCGCCGACGGTGGGATCGGCTGGCTCTGGGACGGGGCCCACGAGCTGCTGCGCCAGTCGACGTACTACGTGATGAAGCGGCGCGCCGGCACGGTCGGGCGGGAGGGTCTCGGACCGGTGCTCGGCGCCCTCGCGGGCCTTGGGCCCGCCCCCCGGCTCCATCTGATCGGCCATGGCTTCGGCGGCCGGCTGGTGTCGTACGCGCTGGCCGGGCTGCCGGAGGGCGCCACCGTGGAGTCGATGACCCTGCTCCAGGGGGCCTTCTCGCACCACGCGTTCGCCGAGCGGCTGCCGCATGCGACGGACCGCGGCGGGGCGCTGCGGTCGGCCCCGCACCGGGTGCGCGGGCCCGTGGTGTCCTGCCACTCCCGCCATGACACCGCGCTCGGGCTGCTGTACCCGGTGGCGGCGCGGGTGTCGGGGGACGCCGCCTCCCCGCTGCCGGGCGACGCCCGGTGGGGGGCGATCGGGTACGACGGCGTCCAGGCGGTGGCGGACTGCCGGCGGCTGGACCTGGCCGAGGCGCTGGACGGCCCGTTCCCGGCCACGGGCTGTGTGAACGTCGATGTCTCGGAGGTCGTACGGCACGGGGTGCCGCCGGCCGGGGCGCACAGCGACATCTGCCATGAGGAGCTGGCCCGGGTGGTGCTGCGCGCGGGCCGGATCGGACACGGGTGACGGCCGGGGCGGGGCCTCGCCGGATGCGAGGTCCCGCCCCCTGTGGCCTCAGCGGTGGGCCGGGAACTCCACGACCTGCTGGAAGGTGGGCCGGTTCTGCCAGCTGATCTTGTTGTGGGTCAGTCCGCCGACCGGCCGGTGGATGATGGTGTCGGCGCACCACTGGTCGCCCGCGGAGCAGTTGTCGTCACCGGGGTAGACCTGGGCGGCGCTCTTGCCGACGGCCGTCTTCAGGCTCGTCAGCAGGGCGTCGCGGCAGGCGCTCAGCTGTCCGCCGCCGCAGTACGGCCGGGCCAGCGGGCCCTTGACGTCCTCGCCGAGCACGGTGCGCAGATCCTTGTCGACATAGGACCACCAGCCGTATTGGAACGAGGACCCGGCGTGCGAGCCGGTGGGGCCGTGCCCGGCCGAGGGCGCTTCGTCGACGGCCAGATTGGCGCGCAGGGCGTCGTAGAGGCCGTCGCCGAGACCGGGTTTGAACTCGGCCTCGACCAGAAGCGGCCACCAGGCGTCCATGATCCGTACCGCGTCGGCATGCCCATAGGTGTGCGAGCCGGCGCTGGTCTCACGGCGCTGCGAGCCCGCCGACTGCCAGGAGTCCAGCCGCTGTACGGCGGTGGCCAGCTGGGGATCGTCGATGGGCTGCGAGCGCACCACCTTCAGCAGCTCCGGCAGCACGTCCTCGCCGCGCAGATCGGCCACGGCGGCCTCGGCCATGGCCCGGGTGAGCGCGGAGCGGGTGACCCCGCCCTTGCCGACCAGGGCGCGCACCCGGTCGTCGAGGAGGTTGCCGCGGTGCACCGAGCCGTTGCCGAAGCCCGCCGCGCTGTAGTCCTTGGCCAGCTTGTTGTTCCAGCTGATGTAGTAGTCCTGGTCGATGGACTGGGGGTGTTCGGAGGGCGGGGTGGCCGCGGCCGTGTTGTCCTGGGGATCGAAGTCCCGCCACTCGTACGCGGGCTCGGCGCCGACCGGCAGCGAGGGGTCGACACCGGCGGCGCGCACCGGGTTGAGCCCGCTGTTGTAGTAGCCGGTCTGGCGGGAGTCGGCGTAGAACCAGTTGAAGGTGTAGTTGATGTTCTGCGCCGCGCTCTGGAAGGACTTGGCGTCGGTCACATAGCCCGGGTCGTTGAGCATCTGGAAGCCGATGATGGAGTCGGCCTCATGGCGGTAGGTGGAGCGCAGCATCGTATAGGCCACCGGTTTGCCGCCGACCGTCGCACGGTGGGTGACCAGCCCGTACTTGGTGCGGTAGACCTGCATCCGGTACGAACCGGCGGCGGTGGAGTCGGCGAGCGTGGGCTTCCAGGCGTTGCGCCGCTCCAGCTTGTCCATCGGCACACAGGCGCCGCGGTAGCGGTAGTACGTGGAGTCCTTGGGCGGCGTGGAGCCGTCCGGGGAGCACAGCTCGACCGCGTAGGTGTCGGTGATGTCCTGGGCCGAGGTGGTGGCACTCCAGGCATAGTCCTGGCCCCGGCCGAGCTGGATGTACATCCCCACGCCCGCGAAGGAGGCGCCGCGGGCGCTGATCCCCGGGCCCTGGATCTCCTGGAGCATCAGCAGCTGTGGGGCGAAGTAGCCGGTCTGCGGGCCGAAGACGGCCACCGGGTGGCCGCTCGCGGTGTACTTCCCGGAGACGACGAGCGCGTTGGACATGCCCTTCTTGCGGCTGAACAGATCGCGCGGCAGCACCCCGTCGTCGTAGATCCCGCGCAGCGGCTCCAGCGATGACTTGGGCGCCTCGACCTCGGTGCGGGCCTTGGTGGCGGCCCCGCCCTCGCGGTCGTAGACGAGCTGTTCGGGGGTGACCGAGCCGGCGTCCGGCAGGGCGGTGCCCTCGGGCGCGGCGGGCTTGCCGGCGTAGGGGAAGCTGCCGTCGCGCACGGTCAGCACCGCCTCCGGGTCGTTGCGCTCCCGGAAGGACTCCCACACTTTGGCGCCCTCGGTGAGGCCGTACTTCTGCTGGGCGGCGAGCAGCGAGAGCGCGCCCTCCACCTCACCGCCCCCGCCGTTGCCGAAGAGGGCGCCGACGACGGAGGCGAGGGCGATCAGGTCGGTGAGCTTGAACGGCTGGATCTCACCGGCGTTGGTGATCGCGTCGATATGGCCGGTGAGCACGTACTCACCGGGGAAGTACCGGCCGTCCTTGGCCTTCTTGGCGTAGGCGTTGATGCCGTCGACATACGCCTGGGCGTCGGCCAGCGCCTGGCGGCCGCGTTCGCCGCCGTGGGCGAGGATGTAGTCGATCTGCGCCTGGTAGTCCTCCTCGGTGTACGGCGCCTGGCGGAAGAAGTCCTGCTCCAGGCCCTGGTTGGCGGGGGCGCCGCCGGCGAAGGAGGTCAGCTCGCCGCGGCCCACATGGCGGAAGAGGTCCATCAGCCACAGCCGGTCCTGGGCGGCGGCGTATCCGGCGCCGTACTCGGTGCCCTCGCGGGTGGTGCCCTGGATGTGCGGGACGCCGGTCTTCTTGTCACGGGTGATCGTGACGTCGTCGCGCGGTTTGGTCACCGAGGCGACCTGGTCGGCGGGGACCCCGAAGGAGGAGTCGTTGAAGAAGCTGGTCAGCTTGTCGTCGGTGAGGGTGGGGTAGCCGCTCGCCAGCTCGCCGTACGGGCCGAGCTGGTCGGTGCTGTGCTCGGGGTGGGTGCCCAGCACCCGGTTGGCGAGGATGTCGGCGAGGGTGGCGTTGCCGGTCGCGCCCGGCGGGAGGATGTCGGAGCACTGGCCCCGGCAGTAGTCGGTGGCGGCCGCCGCGGCCGGCTGCGCCCGGGCCGGCTGCGGCACCGGGGCCGCGAGGGCGACCCCGAGCCCGAGCGCGGCGGCCGCGGCGAGCACGGTACTGGTGAGCTTGCGGGTTCTGATGGGCCTGGGGGTACGTCGTCGCATCTGCGCTCCTCCCGATTGCCGTCGGACGGAGGTTACCGGCGGTATTACCGGCCCGGAAGATGAGCGGACGTCAACTTCTGTGACGGACAGGCCCGATGAGGACTGCCAAGGAAGATCCAGGGAATTCGATGGATCCGGATCGCGCTGCGTTACGTCCATTCGACAACGAGTCGGGTCCGCAATCGCGGAGGTGGTAGAAAGTGGCCGGTTTCAGAGCACTGGCACGAGAAGTACGCAATCCACACAGACACATCACGGCCCGGCGCACATCGCTGCGCAAATGCCTGGAACGGTTCGCGCCGTACGGGCACCGGGCGACCTGGCACCATCTGTGCACCCGCTCCGGGATCACCCCGGAGGATCGCAGGCCGGACCCCCTACGACTGCTCACGGCCCTTGAGGAGCTCGAGGAGGCCCGCACGCTGTGGCTCGCGTACGAGGCGGACTTCGCCGCCCGGCGCAGGCAGGAGAAACTTCTCGGCATTCGCCAGCCGAGCACCGTCGACGACTGGCATCTGCGCACCTGGGGCGGATGCGACATCATTCCCTGCGAGAGCCCCTCGACCCATCCCGACGACCGCCTCGCCGACGTGCTGCGCCGGCTGATCGCGGCCATGGAGTCCGGTCCGGGGTCGGCCTGCCCGGTATGCGCGCAGCGGGGCCTGGTCTGGCGCGAGGACCTGGACCGCTATCCGTCGGCCGGGCCGGTCTGCGCGGACTGCGGCATCGTGGTGCCGCTGCCGCTGCTGACCACCGAGGCCCTGGCGGCGGCCCGGCGCTCGATCCGGATGAGCCGGTACGCCACCGTATGACGCCCGGCCGCCCCTGGCCGGGAGCGCGCTCGCCGGAGTCCTGAGCACCGGTGGCCGGCGAGCGCGCCGGAAGCCCTTCCATCCCGGAAATCCTCTTGACCCCGGGATCCCCTTGACCCCGGGATCCCCTTGATCGCGGAATCCGCTGAATCCCGGAATCTGGCGAATCCCGGAGTCCCTTGACCGCCCGTACGCCGCGCCGGCGCGGGCCGCGTTGACAGGGCCCAGGCCAGCCAAGCATGCTGAGCAGTCGCTTAGTGAGTGGTTGCCCGGGAGGCACGCATGGCAGAGCCCAGGATCTTCACCTCGCCCGATGAACTGCGGTCCGCGGTCGGCGAGGAACTCGGCCCCAGCGACTGGCTGGAGATCGACCAGAAGCGCATCGATCTGTTCGCCGACGCGACCGGCGACCACCAGTGGATCCATGTGGACCCCGAGAAGGCGGCCGCCGGGCCGTTCGGCACCACGATCGCGCACGGCTATCTGACGCTGTCCCTGCTGCCGTCGTTCACCCCGCAGCTGCTGCGGGTCGAGGGCGTGCGGATGGGCATCAACTACGGGGTGAACAAGGTCCGTTTCCCCTCCCCCGTCCCGGTCGGCTCCCGGCTGCGCGCCACGGGGCGGATCCTGGAGGTGGCCGAGGTCAAGGACGGCCTTCAGATGACGCTGACGGTGACCGTGGAGCGCGAGGGCGGCGAGAAGCCGGTGTGTGTGGCGGAGTCCGTCGTCCGCTTCCACGTGTGACGGCGGCGCCTGCCGAGGCCGACGGCGGCGCTTCCCCCGTTATGGCCGGTCCTGCTCGGCCGGTCCTGCTCGGCCGGTCTACGGCCGGTCCTGACCGCCCGCCCCCACCATGCGCAGCACCAGCCCCGCGTAGAGATCGCCGACCTCGTCGGGGGTGCTGCGCCCCTGGGCGTTGAACCAGCGGGCGACGTCGATGCACAGCGACAGCACCGCGACCGTGGCGCCACGGACGTCCGGGACGTCGAAGGCGCCCGCCTTCACCCCGTCCTCGATGATCGAGCGCACCGCCCCGTCGGTGGCCTTGCGGACCGCGATGACCTCGGCGTGGTGCTCCTCGGCGAGCGCGCCGAGCTCGTACTGCACCACGCGCGCGGTCATATGGTGCTCGGCGTGCCAGCGGACGAAGGACCGGACGGCGTCGGCGAGCCGCTCGGCGGGCGTGCCCTCGCTGTCCCGCGCCCGCTCCACGATGCTCAGGGCCCGCTCATGGCCGACCTTGCTGATCTGGTAGAGCAGCTCTTCCTTGGTCTTGTAGTGGATGTAGAGGGCGGCCGGGCTCATTCCGGCGCGGCCGGCGATGTCCCGGGTGGTGGTGGCGTGGTAGCCGCGCTCCGCGAAGGCGTGCACGGCGGCGTTCACCAGCCGCCGTGCGGCGTCGGGGGTGATATCGCCCCAGGGCTCGATCTTGCCCCCGGTGTTCTTCGGCTCCGCGTCCATGGCGGATACCCTACACGGAGGGTGAGCAAGCGCTTAGAGGTGCCCGGCGCACGAGTTGAGCGCTCCACCGGCAGTGCCCTGAGCTGCCGTCGAGCGTCCGCGGCGCCATCGTGGCTGGTCGCGCAGTTCCCCGCGCCCCTTCGGGGCGCTGGTCCGCTGAGTGGCCGTGCTCCGCGGCCGCTCAGTGGGCGGCCGCCGTCTCCGGGCCCACCCGGTCGGGGAACTGTGTGCCCACGCGGCCGGGGAACTCCGCGCCCAGCAGCCGCAGCAGTGGCGTCGCCTTCACGGCCGTCTCCTCGAATTCCTCGTCCGGGTCGGACAGCGCCACGATCGCCCCGCCCACCCCGTATCTGACCCGGTCCGGGGTCACCACCAGGGTGCGGATCACGATGCTCAGATCGCACGCCCCGGACAGCGAGAAGTAGCCGATGGCACCCGAGTAGACCCCGCGTGGCCCCGCCTCCAGGTCGTCGATGATCTGCATGGTGCGGATCTTGGGCGCGCCGGTCATCGATCCGCCGGGGAAGGCGGCGCGTACGCTCTCGACCGCGGAACCGGTCGGCCGCAAGGTGGCGCGCACGGTGCTGACCAGCTGATGCACCGTCGCGTAGGTCTCCACGTCGAAGATCTTGGGCACCCGCACCGAGCCGATCTCCGCGGTGCGGCCGAGGTCGTTGCGCACCAGATCGACGATCATGAGGTTCTCGGAGCGGTCCTTCTCGCTGGTCGCCAGGTCGACGCGGAGCAGTTCGTCCTCGGCCGGGGAGCTGCCGCGCGGCCGGGTGCCCTTGATCGGCTGGGACTCCACGGTGCCGTCCCGGAAGACCCGCAGAAAGCGCTCGGGCGAGGTGCTCAGCACGGACAGCGGGCCGAAGCGGAGCAGGGCGGCGAATGGCGCGGGGCTGAGCCGCCGCAGATACTGGTACCCGGCCCATGGGTCCACCGGCCCGTCCGCCTCGGCCATGTTCGTCAGGCACACCTCATAGGTCTCCCCCGCGGTGATCAGCTCCTGGCAGGTGTCGATCATCTCCAGATAGCGCTCGCGGTCATGGCGCAGCCGCACCTCCGCGGAGCCGGTGGCGAGCGGGGCGGGGTGGCGGGGCTCCTGACCGGCCAGTTCGGCCAGCCTCCCGGCGGTCTCGCGCAGCCACTCCCGGGCCTGCTCCTCACCGCCACCGGCCACGCCGTCCTCGGCGAGGGCGAGGAGGTAGGTGGTCGAGGTCTCGTGGTCGAACACCACCGCTCGGTCCGCGAAGATCATCGCGGCGTCGGGCTCCGAGGAGCGGTGGGTGCGCTCACCGCCGCATTCGGCCTTGAGCTCATAGCCGAGGTATCCGGTCCAGCCGAGGGCGAAGTCGAAGGGCAGCGGGGGGAGTTCGACCCGGGCGCCGCGCAGATCGCGCTCCAGCCAGGACAGGAACTCCTCGTGCAGCACCTCACGGGAGCCGCCCGCGGTGACGGTGACCGTGCCCGCCCAGGTGTCGGCGGTGGCGACCCGGGCCAGCGGCCCCGAGGCGTCCCCCATCATCGAGAACCGTCCGCGCTCGCCCCCGACGGCGCTGCTGTCCAGCCAGAAGGCGTTGGGGTCGGCGCGGAAGAGCCGGTCGTGGACGACCTCGTCGGACCAGCGGGTGGGCAGGGACTCCACCAGCACCCGCAGGGAGCGCGGGGTGCCGCGCCGGGCGGCGGTGGGCTCGGCGCCGCCGCGCGGGGAGCGCGGGCCGCGCCGCCGTACCGGTTCCACTCCATGGGCGGTCCGCCAGGACCGGGTGAGGTCGGCGAAGTTGCCCAGCAGCAGCCGGCCGTGCTCGGTGCAGATGGACTCGGGGTGGAACTGGACGCCCCACAGCGGCCGTTCCCGGTGGGCGATCCCCATCAGCACCCCGTCCTCGGTCCATGCGGTGGCCCGTAGCTCCTCGGGCAGGTCGGTGACGGTGAGCGAGTGGTAGCGGACGACGTCGAAGGGGTCGGGCAGTCCGGTGAAGAGTCCGGTGCCGTCGTGTGTCACCCGGGACAGCCGGCCGTGCCTCGGCTCCGGGGCCAGGACCACCCGGGCGCCGCTGAGCAGGCCCACCCCCTGGTGGCCCAGGCAGACGCCGAGCAGCGGCAGGGCGCCTTCGAGGATGATGTCGCGGCAGACGCCGAAGTCGGCCGCGCGCTCGGGGCTGCCGGGTCCGGGAGAGATGACGACATTGTCGAAGTCCCGCAGCATCTCGGGCTTCCAGCCGGGGTCGTCGTGCCGGATCACCTCGGGTTCCTCGCCGTTGACCTCGGCCAGGTAGTGGAACAGGTTGTAGGTGAACGAGTCGTAGTTGTCTACCAGCAGCGTGCGCATCGAAACCTCGTACCTTCAAGAACTCTGGATGACCGGCACGGTTCACCCGGCGCGGAGCATGGAGGTGAACGCGTGGACCGTTTCGGCGGCCTGCTCGGGGTTCAGCCGGGGGTCGCAGGGAGAGCGGAACCGGGGGAACGCGGCGGTCCCGGCGTCCGCGGCCCGTGCGACGCACTCGGTGACCGGCTCCGGTGTCATCTCCAGGTGCAGCCCGCCGGGCCACTGGCCGCGGTCCCGCAAGATCCGGTGGAACGCGGCGACCTCGTCGAGGATCGCCCGCAGGGATCTGGTCTTGTGGCCGCTTCCGGAGCGGATCGTGTTGCCGTGCAGGGGATCGCTCAGCCAGACCACCGGGATCCCGGTCTCCGCGACCGCCTCGACCAGCGGCGGCAGCAGCCAGTCGATCCGGTCCGCGCCCATCCGCACGATGAAGGTCAGCCGGCCGGGGCGGCGCCCGGGGTTGAGCAGCCGGACCAGCTCCACGAGGTCCGCGGGGGTCGCCGACGGCCCGGCCTTGACGCCGACCGGGTTGCGGATCGAGGCGGCCAGCCGGATGTGCGGGCCCTGGGGGTCCCTGGTCCGCTCGCCGATCCAGCCGAAGTGGAGGGAGGAGGCGTAGCGGCCGCCGTCGGCGGGGCGGATCAGGGGTGACTCATAGGGGAGCAGCAGCAGTTCATGGGAGGCGAAGATCCGCTCGGCCGGGTCGTGCGCCGTCTGTTCGTTTCGCATCGTGGACAGCACGTCGGCCGCGCGGTCGTAGGCGGTGAGCAGCCGGTCCGGATCGGGGATCCGGGCGTCCGGGTCGGCGGCGGCGCCGTTGACCGCGTCTCCCCGGTAGACGGGTAGCCGGGTCCCGTCGGCGAGCCATTCGTACGGCGCCGATCTGGGCTTGGCGTACTGGCCGGCGATACGGCCCATCGTCACCACCGGCAGCCCGAGACCGGTGCGGATCGCCGCGGAGAGCTCGCGCAGCTGCCCCAGCTTGCGCCGCACCACCGGCGGGGTGGCGTCGGCGAACAGCTCGGCGCAGTCCCCGCCCTGGAGGACGACCGCCTCGCCGCGCTGCACCGCGGCCAGCCGACGGGCCAGCTCCCCGGTCTCCTCGGGGGGGATCAGCGGTGGACGCTCCCCGAGGGCGTGCCGGATCTTGTCGAGCCGGTCCGGGTCGGGCCACGGCGGCTGCTGAGCGGTCACCTTCTCCGCGGTCGGGCCGGGAGCGGTCATGTAAGGAAGCCTCCACTGGTCGGGCCGGACACATCCTGCTGAAGCGCCGCAACAGCGCGGGACACCCGTGGGGACCCCCGAACCGGCGGGCCGGACGGGTCGACGGAACCGAGGAAACAGACGAACCCGCTCCCGGTCGCAAAACCGCGACCAGCGGAGATTGAAAAGATGGATATACGTCCGTCACTCCTTCGAGTGAATTGCTCCATCACTCGGAAGGGTTTACCAGCGGTTATTAACCGGAATTTCCGGCTCAGAGCCCCCGTTGCGCAAGCCGACGACGGTCGATTCAACGCGGCAGGGAGCTTAGCAATGCCGTTCAACCGTAAGCGACAGTTCCGCCCATATTCCGGAACGTGACGAAGGTCACATGCGCAAGACTTGCACTCGGCCTCGCCTTCTATAGTGTTTTCGAACCTGCGCATATCCGACGGGGGCACCGCATCGGACGGCGCGGATGTCAAATGAGACTTACGGGGGTAAGTGAATGTCTCTTCGATCGATTCGTCTCCGCGCGCCGGCCGCCGGAGATCGTCCATAACTCCCTGCCTCCTGGCAGTGGCTTTCTCGGCATCTTCCCAGTTCAGATGGGCTTTTCAGGCACTTCCGAGCAATTACTGACTCGTAAGTAGCCAATTCGTCGACGGCCATCGGCAAACGCCAGGACAAAGCCGTGCCCGCCCGCCGGGACACGGCCGCACAGCGACGCGTCCATTCACATCCGAGCCGCATGCCGGCGTTGGAGCAATACGTCATGCACTTGAGCACGCAGACCTCCCACCCCGATACCAGAGCGCCCCGCAAACGCGTCATCCTCGCCGAACCACGCGGTTTCTGCGCGGGTGTCCGCCGGGCCATTGCCATGGTGGAGCGGGCGCTGGAGGTATACGGCCCGCCTATTTATGTTCGAAAACAGATCGTCCACAACCACTACGTCGTCGGCCTCCTCGAGCGCCAGGGCGCACGCTTTGTGGAATCGGAATTCGACGTTCCCGAAGGGGCCGTGTGCCTCTTTTCCGCACACGGTGTCGCGCCCGCGGTCCGCACCGCGGCGGCCCATAGAAATCTCCAGGTCATCGACGCCACCTGCCCACTGGTGGCCAAGGTGCACCAGCAGGCGCGCCGGGTGGTCCGGGACGGCCGGGTACTGCTGCTGGTGGGACATGTGGAACATGAGGAAACGGAAGGGACCCGGGGCGAGGCCCCACGGCGGACCCTGGTCGTCGAAACCGTCGAGGACGTCGAACGGCTGGAGCTGTCCCGGGACACCCCGGTGGCCTATCTGACCCAGACCACCCTGTCGGTGGACGAGACCGCCGACATCGTCCGCGCCCTCACCGAGCGGTTCGACGACATCGTCGGCCCCGGGACCGACACCATCTGCTACGCCAGCCAGAACCGGCAGACCGGCATCAAATCCCTCGCCCGGCAGGCCGATCTGGTGCTGGTGGTCGGCTCGGAGAACTCCAGCAACTCCCAGCGGATGGTCGATGTCGCCCGCGAGGCCGGCACCCCCGCCCAGCTGATCCCGGACGTCTCCCGGCTGGACGCCGGCTGGCTGGCGGGCGTGACCACCGTCGGCGTCAGCTCCGGCGCCAGCGTCCCGGACGCCCTGGTCCACCAACTCCTCGACCGGCTGGCCGAGTTAGGTCATGACCAGGTCGACATCGAATCCACGGCCGTCGAGGACGTGGTCTTCGCCATGCCCTTGTCGCTCACCGACGGCGTCCGGTCCGACGACCGGGAACGGCTCGACGACGCCTGGTCGACGGTCCCATCCGACACCCCGGCCGGCACCCCTAGGAGGACGAAGTGACTGCCCATGTGATGGCGACCCCCCGCCCCGCCTCGGCCCCGGCCACCTCCGCCCGCCGGACGCTGATGAGCCTGCTGCCCCGGGTCGAGGAGCGGCTGCACGCCTTCCTGTCCAAGGAGTACGAGCGGTGGCATGCGCTGGACCCGCGCTGGAGCGTGCCCATCGACGGCATCGCCGACCTGGTCAACGCGGGCGGCAAGCGCATGCGCCCGACGTTCTGCCTGAGCGGCTATCTGGCCTCCGGCGGCGATCCGCAGGACCAGCGCGTCGTTCCCGTCGCCGCCGCGCTGGAGCTGCTCCACGCCTGTGCGCTGATCCACGACGATGTGATGGACGAGTCCCCGGTGCGCCGCGGCGCGCCGACCGTGCACACCGGCCAGGCCGCGCTGCACCGCGAGCGCGGATGGCGGGGCGCGGCGGAGCGCTACGGGGAGAACGTCGCGATCCTCGCGGGCGATCTGGCCCTGGTCTACTCCGACGAGATCATGGCCGAGGTGGAGCCCGCGGTCGCCGCCGAGTGGCATCTGCTGCGCTCGGAGCTGATCATCGGCCAGTACATGGACGTCGCGGCGTCCGTGGAGTTCGAGCCGGACCCGGAGACCTCGCGGTGGATCGCCATCGCCAAGTCCGGCCGCTACACCATCCACCGCCCGCTGGTCCTGGGCGCCGCGGTGGCCGGCCGTCCCGACGCGGCACCGGCCTTCGAGGAGTACGGGGCCGCGCTCGGTGAGGCGTTCCAGCTGCGCGACGACCTCCTGGACGCCTTCGGGGACTCCGAGGTCACCGGCAAGCCCAGTGGCCAGGACTTCGAGCAGCACAAGATGACGCTGCTGATGGCCCTGGCCATCCAGCGCAACGCGCATATCCGGGAGCTGGTGCCCGCCCGGCTGCGGGGCGCCGACCACCTGCGGGAGCTGCTGGTCGAGACGGGTGTGCGGGACGACGTCGAGAAGCACATCGACGGGCTCGTCGAGCGGGCCTGCCGCGCCATCGGCGCCGCTCCGCTGGAGCCGGAGTGGCGGGAGGAACTGGCCGCCATGGCCCATGAGGTCGCCTACCGGAACGCCTGAGGGCCCTGATGGCCATCGATGAGCACCGACAGCGACCGCACCCGGTGGCGGCACCGGCGCGGAGGGAGAGAGCCCGGATGACACTGCTGGAGACCATCGAGGGTCCCGCCGACATCAAGCATCTGAACGCCGGTCAACTGGCCGAACTCGCGGGCGAGATCAGGCACTTCCTCATCGACAAGGTGCTGCGGACCGGCGGACACCTGGGGCCCAACCTGGGCACCGTCGAACTCACCATCGCCCTGCACCGCGTGTTCGACTCCCCCCGGGACCGCATCCTGTGGGACACCGGACACCAGGCGTACGTACACAAGATCCTCACCGGCCGCCGGGAGGGTTTCGACCGGCTCCGGCAGAAGGGCGGCCTGTCCGGCTACCCCAGCCGGGCGGAGTCCGAGCACGACACCATCGAGAACAGCCACGCCTCCACCGTCCTGTCCTACGCCGACGGCCTCGCCAAGGGGTTCCGGCTGCGGGGCGAGACCGACCGCGCGGTGGTGGCCGTCATCGGGGACGGGGCGCTGACCGGCGGTATGGCCTGGGAGGCGCTGAACAACATCTCCGGCGCCCCCGACCGCCCCGTCGTCATCGTGGTGAACGACAACGGCCGCTCCTACGCGCCGACCACGGGCGGCCTCGCCACCTATCTGGCGGGCCTGCGCACCTCACCCGACTACGAGCGGTTCCTGGAGTGGTCCAAGCACCAGCTGCGGCAGACCCCGAAGCTCTACGAGGCGCTGCACGCGGTCAAGGCCGGGCTGAAGGACATGCTCGCCCCGCAGGGGCTCTTCGCCGATCTGGGCCTGAAGTACCTCGGGCCGGTCGACGGACATGACATCGCGGCGGTGGAGGCCGCGCTGCGGCAGGCCGCCGGGTTCGGCGGGCCGGTCGTGGTGCACTGTCTGACCCGTAAGGGCCACGGCTACCGGCGCGCGGAGGACGACGAGCGCGACCACCACCACGCGGTCGGCGTCAGCGACCCGGCCACCGGCGAACCGCTGGGCTCCCCGGGCCCGTCCTGGACCTCGGTCTTCGGCGCGGAGCTGGTCGAGATCGGCCGGGAGCGCCCCGAGGTGGTGGCGGTGACGGCGGCGATGCTCCAGCCCACCGGGCTCGCGGCGTACGCCGAGGAGTTCCCCGACCGGGTCTTCGACGTCGGCATCGCCGAGCAGCACGCGGTCACCTCGGCCGCGGGGCTCGCCATGGCCGGGGCGGTGCCGGTGGTGGCGGTGTACTCCACCTTCCTCAACCGCGGTTTCGACCAGCTGCTGATGGATGTGGCGATGCACTCCTGCCCCGTGGTGTTCGTCCTGGACCGGGCCGGGGTCACCGGCGACGACGGGGCCTCCCACAACGGCATGTGGGACCTGCCGGTGCTCGGGATCGTGCCGGGCCTGCGGGTCGCGGCGCCCCGTGACGGGGCGTCGCTGCGCGGCGCGCTGCGCGAGGCGGTGGCGATCAGCGAAGGACCCAGCGCCATCCGGTTCCCCAAGGGACCGGTGGGCCCCGACATCCCCGCCGTCGACCAGCACGACGGCATCGATGTGCTCCACCGCTCCCCCGGCGACGACGTCCTGCTGGTGTCCGTGGGCGCGATGGCCGCGACGGCCTGTGCGGCGGCGCGCCGGCTCACCGAGGAGGGCCTGGGGGTCACCGTGGTGGACCCCGCCTGGATCAAACCGGTCAGCCCGTCCCTGATCAAGCTGGCGGAGCAGTACCGGCTCGTGGTGACCGTCGAGGACGGCCTGCGCGTCGGGGGCTACGGCTCGCTGCTCGCCCAGGAGTTGCGCGACGCGGGTGTGCCGACCCCGGTGTCCGGTTTCGGCATTCCGCAGCGCTTCCTGGACCACGGCAAACGCGCCGACATCCTCGCCGAATGCGGCCTGAGCCCCGAAGACCTGGCCCGCTCCATCCGGTTACGGATCGCGGCCGACCGTGCGCCGGGCGTCCGGCGCGTAGAGGAGGAATCCCGATGACCGTCGATCTCGGCCTGCCCGCCGCGCCGCCACCGGTGCTCGGCAAGCGCCGCGTCACCCGTCAGCTCCGCGTCGGCGCGGTGGGGGTCGGCAGCGACTTCCCCGTCTCCGTGCAGTCCATGACGACCACCGTCACCGCCGATGTCAACGCCACCCTCCAGCAGATCGCCGAGCTGACCGCCACCGGCTGTGACATCGTCCGGGTGGCCTGCCCCAGCCAGGACGACGCCGACGCCCTGCCGCAGATCGCCCGCAAGTCCAAGATCCCGGTGATCGCCGATATCCACTTCCAGCCCAAGTACGTGTTCGCCGCCATCGAGGCGGGGTGCGCGGCGGTGCGGGTGAATCCGGGGAACATCAAGAAGTTCGACGACAAGGTCAAGGAGATCGCCCGCGCCGCGAAGGACCACGGCACCCCGATCCGTATCGGGGTGAACGCCGGTTCGCTGGACGCGCGGCTGATGGCCAAGCACGGCAAGGCCACCCCCGAGGCGCTGGTGGAGTCGGCGCTGTGGGAGGCGGAGCTCTTCGCCGAGCACGACTTCCACGATCTGAAGATCTCGGTGAAGCACAACGACCCGGTGGTCATGGTGCGCGCCTACGAGCTGCTCGCCGAGTCCTGCGACTATCCGCTGCATCTGGGGGTGACCGAGGCGGGCCCCGCGTTCCAGGGCACCGTCAAGTCCGCGGTGGCCTTCGGCGCGCTGCTGCGGCAGGGCATCGGCGACACCATCCGGGTGTCGCTCTCGGCGCCTCCGATGGAGGAGGTGAAGGTCGGCACGCAGATCCTCCAGTCGCTCAATCTGCGGCCGCGCAAGCTGGAGATCGTCTCCTGCCCCTCCTGCGGCCGTGCCCAGGTGGATGTCTACAAGCTGGCCGACCAGGTCACCGCGGGTCTCGAGGGCATGGAAGTGCCGCTGCGGGTCGCGGTGATGGGGTGTGTGGTCAACGGCCCCGGCGAGGCGCGGGAGGCCGATCTCGGGGTCGCCTCCGGCAATGGCAAGGGCCAGATCTTCGTCAAGGGGAAGGTCATCAAGACCGTCCCCGAGAGCAAGATCGTGGAGACCCTGATCGAGGAGGCCATGCGGCTGGCCGAGGAAGCGGGCCCGCCGGACGCCGCCGGGTCCCCCACCGTCAGCGTGCTGTGAGGGGGCGGCCGTGAAGCGTCTGAGGACACGGGTCGCGATCGTCGGGGCGGGCCCCGGCGGGCTGCTGCTCTCCCATCTGCTCCAGCGGTACGGGGTGGATTCGATCGTTCTGGAGCGGCGGAGCCGGGAGCACGTGGAGCGTCGGGTGCGGGCGGGGCTGCTGGAGGGCGGCACCGTGGACTTCCTGCGCGAGGCCGGTCTCGCGGACCGGCTGGACCGCGAGGGGCTGGTCCATGAGGGCTTCGTCTTCCGGTTCGGCTCGCGCGCCCACCGGATGCCCTTCACCGAACTGACCGGCCGCACCGTGCATATGTACGGCCAGCAGGAGCTGGTGAAGGACCTGATCCGGGCCAGGACGGAGGCCGGGGCGCGGCTGTGGTTCGACGTCCCCGATGTCGAACTGCGGGGCCTGGAGACGGATACGCCGACGGTGCGGTGCACGGTGGCGGGCGAACCGGTGGAGATCGCCTGTGACTTCGTCGCGGGCTGCGACGGATTCCACGGCGTCTCCCGCCGGTCCGTACCGCCCGGTGCGCTGTCCACCTACGAGCGCGCCTACCCCTACGCCTGGCTGGGGGTGCTGGCCCAGGCCCCGCCCGCCGCCGAGGAGCTGATCTACGCGGTGCACAGCCGGGGCTTCGCGCTGTACAGCATGCGCTCGCCCGCGGTGAGCCGGCTCTATCTCCAGGTGGAGGCCGGTGAGCGGGTGGAGAACTGGCCCGATGAGCGGATCTGGAAGGAGCTGCACACCCGTCTGGACATCGACGGCGCGCCCGAACTGACCGAGGGGCCGATCCTGGAGAAGAGCTGTGTGGCGCTCCGGGGCTTCGTCACCGAGCCGATGAGTCACGGACGGCTGTTCCTGGCCGGTGACGCCGCGCATATCGTGCCGCCGACCGCGGCCAAGGGGCTCAACCTCGCCGTGGCGGACGTCAAGGTGCTGGCCGCGGCCTTCCGGGAGTTCTACGCCCACGGCGACCGCGCCGCGCTGGACGGCTATACGGCGGACTGTCTGCCCGGGGTGTGGCAGGCCCTGGAGTTCTCCGACTGGATGTCGGGGCTGCTGCACCGGCCCCCGGAGGGCCGGGTGTTCGACGGTCGGCTCCAGGACGCCCGGCTCGAGGCCGTGGTGAACTCCCCCGCCGCGCGGACCTTCGCCGAGAACTACGTGGGCCTGGCGCGGGAGCGGACGCCGGCCCGGGGAGGGCGGCCATGACCACCTCACTGACCGGCGAGAGCCGGACCACGGCGCGCCCCCGCGGCGGCGGGGACGTGGCACGCGGTCTGTTCCGGCTGTCGAAGATCTTCGTCTATCAGAACTACTTCGGGTGGGGCATGGCATGGCTCACCCTGAGCCCGCAGGCGCGCGAGCGCCCGGGGACCACCGCCGCGATGCTGCTGTTCCTGCTCGGCTCCATGGGCATCGTCACCTGCACCTGCGCCACCGACGACCTGGTCGGCTTCCGCAACGGCAGCGACGCGCGCAACTACAAGTCCGGGGAGACCAAGCGCGATATCCGCGGCAAGCCGCTGCTCAGCGGGGCGGTCACCGAGCGCGAGGCGGTGCGGTTCATCGTCTGCGCGGCCTCGGTGGCGGTGCTCGCGGGGATCGGGGCGTTCTGGGCGCTGGACTGGCGGGCCCCGGCCGCGGCCTACCTCCTGTACGGGGTCGGGTTCTTCTTCAGCGTGCAGTACTCGGCGGGGCTGCGGCTGAGCTACCACCGGGGCGGTGCCGAGACCCTGCTGTGCCTGGCCACCACGGCCGGGCTGCTGGCCCCCTATCTGGCGGTGGAGCGGCACTGGTCCTCCCCCGCGGTGCTGGCGGGTCTGCTGCTGGGGCTCTGGCTGGTGATGGTGAGCAGCTACTCCAACGTCAACGACGCCGACGGGGACCGCTCGGTGGGCCGCCGGACGCTGGCCGCGTCGACCGGGCCGCGGGTCTACAAGACCGTCATGGTCCTCCTCGTCCTGGTGTCGGCCACGCTGATCTGCCTCCTCGGCCTGGCCACGCCCTGGCCGTGGTGGACCCTGCTGACCCTGCTGCCCGCCACCGTCCTGCACACGGCCCAGCTGCGCGAGGGCCCGCTGCGGGGGCGCTGGCTCAGCGCCCGCAAGCTGGGGCTGTACGCGTATGACCTGGGCTTCCTGGGTCTGCTTGGGCCCGCGCTGTATGTCCTGTCCTAGGGGATGTCCGGCGGATCCTGGCGCCTGCGGCGGGCTGTTCCCCTCCCCGCCCCTTCCCGCAACTGGGGCTCCGCCCCAGACCCCGCTCCTCAAACGCCGGAGGGGCTGATTTCAGCCCCCAACCCTACGCACCCCTATCCAAGGAGATGACCATGGCGGCGCGTACTCAACGGCCCGTCAACGTCGGCCGGTTGTTCCACTGGGCCGCCGAACAGGGCAGGCCGACGGTCATGCATCTGGACCGGCCCTTCGACATCGCCCCGGACTCCGGTACCCGCTTCGATGTGCCCGCCCTCGCGGCCACGGTGGAGGACGCCGCGGGCTGGCTCCACGGGGCGGGGCTGCGCCACGGCGACCGGCTCGCCATCGTCAAGGAGAATCACTACGACTTCATCCTGCTCGCCTCGGCCGCCGCCCGGCTCGGCGCGCTGCCGGTGATGATCGCGCCCATCAGGTCGGAGGCGCATATCCGCACCCTGCTCACCAGGGTCTCGCCGAAGGTGCTGGTGATGGGCACCACGGTGCTGGAGCGGATGACCGCCGCCGGTATCGCGCTGGACGACCCGGGGATGACCCTGGTGGCCGTCGGCGGGGACCGCCCGGGGGTGCCGGACGGCACGCTGCGCATCGACGATGTGCGCGGCGGCGCCCGGCCGCCGGTGCGGTTCCGCGGTGTGCACGAACCCATGCTGGTCACCCACACCTCGGGCACCACGGGTGTGCCGAAGCTGGTGGTGCACTCGCCCGCCACCACGCTCGCGGCGGTGCCGTTCCGCATCGAGTCCTACCGGCTGCCGCTGATGACCTCCCGTCCGGGGGACGTGGTGGCCAGCGGGATCTCCTTCGCCCACAACCGCAATCTGTCCTGGACCAACGGCACGCTGTTCCGCGGGCCGAAGAAGATGGTGATCCTCTCCGAGCCGGGGCTGGACAATGTGGCGCGCATGCTGGCCGCGCACCCTCCCACCTCGCTGGAGGCGTGTCCGAACGTCTTCCAGTACTGGGAGGAGCTGGCCGACACCCGGCCCGAACTCTTCGCGGGCGTACGGCGCTTCATCAGCACCTTCGACGCGGTGCACCCCAGGACCGTCCGCAAGTTCCTCGGCGCCTCCCGGGTCCGGCTCCCGCTGTGGGCCTGGGGCGTGGGGCAGTCGGAGATCGCGGGCATCGCCGCCGGGGTGGCCACCCGCGCCATGGTCCGCCCCGGCAGGCCCCGGGCGCATGACGCCACCAACGTCGGGTTCCCGCCCCTGGTCCGGGTCAAGGTCGTGGACCCGGAGACCGGCCGCAAACGGTCCCGGGGGAAGCCGGGGCTGCTGATGGTCAGGACCAAGTCGCGGTGTCTGACCTATCTGGGCGAGGACGACCGGCACCGCGCCAAGGACCAGGGCCGCTGGTGGAACACCGGCGATCTGGGCGAGTACGCGGGCTACGGCCGCATCCGGCTGATCGACCGCGAGGTCGACATGATCCCCGGGATGAGCTGCATCGAGCTGGAGTCCACTCTGCTCGACCGGCTGGACCGGGCCTCCGAGGTGATCGTGCTGGGGGTCCCCGGGCAGCTGCCGATCCCGGTGCTGTGCATGCGCGACGACGCCCTGGACCCGCAGGAGTGGGACCGGGCCTGCCGGGGCCTGCCCGAGATGGACAAGCCGCGGCTCGTCCCCTGGGACGAGATGCCGCGCACCGCCACCTGGAAGGTGCGCCGGGGGGAGCTGCGCGAACAGCTGCTGGGCTCCAGCGACACCTACGGCACCGGGCAGTGGACCTGATCCGCACCGCACCGCCGCACCGCCGCACCGCCGTACCGCCGCACCACGCATCGAGACGAACGCATCCACCGTGAACGAGGGGTAATTAGCCGTGTGGTTCCCGCCCGCTCTCATCGATCTGCCGAACATCGCTCCGGTGACCCTGCCGGAGGCGGACCGGCCGAGTTGGCTCTTCTGGATCCTGATGGGCCCCTGCGCATCGGGCTGGCTGGTGGCGTACGGACTCGCCATCTACCGCGCCAAACTGGACAAGCGGGTGGGGATTCCCGTCTTCGTGGTCGAGGTCAACCTCGCCTGGGAGTTCACCCTCTCCCTGATCCTGGACCAGGCCGATGTGCAGCGCCCGATCAATCTGAGCTGGTTCCTGGTCGACTGCTTCATCCTCCGGCAGACGCTGGCCTACGGCTGGAAGGACTATCCCGGTATGAGCCGGCGGACCTTCCGGTGGATGGTCTTCGGCGTCATCGCATGGTCCGCGGTCTTCCACATCATGACGACCTATGAGCTCAAGGACGCCACCGGTATCTACACCGGCACCGGACTGAATGTGTTCCTGAGCCTGTCCTTCATCTTCATGCTCAACCGCCGCGGCTCCTCGCTCGGGCAGTCGATGTACGTGGCGCTCGCCAAGGGCATCGGCTCGTTCTTCGCGGGGTGGACGGTGCTGGTGATGTACCCGGGCCACCACCTGTTCATCTTCCTCTTCCTGACCGTGTGGACCATCGACGCGACCTACTGCGTGCTGCTGTACCGAAAGGTCCGCGAGGAGGGCCGCTCGCCGTGGGCCTGGAACCGGGGCCCGGCCGAGATCCCCGACGCCCCGGGCGGCCTCGCCACCGGGAGCGCCCCGCGCCACGGGGAGCGGGAGCACGAGGAGGCGGCCGTCCGCAGCGCGGCCTCGGGCTGAGCCACGTCCCGGGCCCCTTCGTCCACGGAGAATGACCATGACCACACAACGTCTGGACGTCTGTCTCATCGGTGCCGGGCCCCGGGGGCTGTCGGTCCTGGAGCGGCTGTGCGCGAACGCCGCGGAGGCGGCGCCCACGACCTCGGTCACCATCCATGTGGTGGACCCGTATCCGCCGGGGGCGGGGCGGGTCTGGCGCTCCGGCCAGTCCCGCCATCTGCTCATGAACACCGTGGCCGGACAGGTCACCATGTTCACGGACGAGACCGTGGAGATGGCCGGGCCGGTCCTCCCCGGGCCCAGTCTGTACGAGTGGGCCCGGTTCGTGAGCCTCACCGGCGGTCTCGACGAGGTCGGGTACGACGAAGAGGTCCTCGCGGAGGCACGGCGCCTGACCCCCGACTCGTACCCCACCCGCGCCTTCCACGGGCACTATCTGGAGTGGGTCCACCGGCGGGTGACCGGCACCGCCCCGGCCTCCGTCCGCACGGTCTCCCACCGCTCGCGGGCGGTGGGGCTCGAGGAGCGTACGGCGGGCGGGGCGCAGACCGTCGTCCTGGAGGACGGCACCCGGCTCGAGGGGCTGCACGCCGTGGTGCTGGCCCAGGGTCATGTGCCGCAGCGGCGCTCACCGCGGGAGGCGGCCCATGCGGCCTTCGCCGAGGCGCGGGGTCTGCGCTATGTCCCGCCCGCCGGTCCGGCCGAGGTGGATCTGTCCGGCGTCCGGCCCGGGGAGGCCGTGGGCCTGCTGGGGCTCGGGCTGAACTTCTTCGACTATCTGGCCCTGCTCACCGAGGGCCGGGGCGGGCGGTTCGAACGGCGAGCGGGGCGTCTGGTCTACCGGCCCTCGGGCCGGGAGCCGCGGCTGCTCGCGGGTTCGCGCCGGGGCGTGCCGTTCCACTCGCGGGGCGAGAACCAGAAGGGCCCGCACGGCCGTCACCACCCGCTGGTGCTGACCCCGGAGGTGATCAGCGGGCTACGGCGGCGCGCCCGTGAGCGGGGCGGTCTGGACTTCCGCTCCGAGCTGTGGCCGCTGATCTCCAAGGAGGTGGAGACGGTCTACTACACGGCGCTGCTCACCTCCCGGGGGCGCGAGGCGGCCGCGCACCGGCTGCGCGCCGCCTATCCGTCGGCGCCCCGGGGCGGCGCGGAGGAGGACCGGCTGCTGACCGAGAGCGGCATCCCGCCCCGACAGCGCTGGAACTGGGACCGGATCGCCCGGCCCTGTCCCGCCCACGGCCTCCGCTCCCCCGCCGCGTTCCGGTCCTGGCTGCTGGAGTATCTGCGGGCGGATCTGGAGGCGGCGCGCGCGGGCAATGTGCACGGCCCGCTGAAGGCGGCCCTGGATGTGCTGCGCGATCTGCGCAACGAGATACGGCTGGTGGTGGACCACGGCGGGCTGACGGCCCGTTCGCACCGCGAGGACCTGGACGCCTGGTACACCCCGCTGAACGCCTTCGTATCGATCGGCCCTCCGGCCCGGCGGATCGAGGAGGCGGTCGCGCTCATCGAGGCCGGTGTGCTGACCGTGCTGGGCCCGCGCACCGTGGCCTACGCCGACGCCGAGGAGGGCGCCTTCGTCCTGGAGTCCCGTGCCGTGCCCGGCTCGCGGCGGCCGGTGACCACGCTGATCGATGCCCGGCTGCCGGGCACCGATGTGCGCTCCAGCGCCGATCCGCTGCTGTCGGGGCTGCTGGCGGACGGTCAGTGCGTCCCGTACGTGGTCGGCGGCGCCCGGGACGGGCGGGGCGGTCACGAGACGGGTGACCCCGAGACAGGCGGCCATGAGACCGGCGGTCACGAGGCGGGCGGTCGCGGGACAGGCGGGCACGAGACCGGCGGGCTCGCCGTGGGGCCCAGCCCCTACCACCTGCTGAACGCCGCGGGGCGGCCGCATCCACGGCGGTTCGCCTTCGGCGTACCCACCGAATCCGTCCACTGGGCCACGGCCGCGGGCGTCCGGCCGGGGGTCGGCTCTGTGATCCTTTCCGATGCCGATGCCATCTCGCGTGCCGTGCTGGCGCTGCGCGACGGCTCGCCCACCGACCCCAACGGCCCTACTGGCCCCACTGGCCCCACCGGCCCCGAGACGATCGAGGTTTCCGTTCCATGACCGACGCCGTGAGCGACGCGACCGACGGCGCCCCGCGCCATGCCGACGCGGGCCTGCTGAGCCCCACCCGGGCGGGCACCCCCGCCGAGGCCACCACGTCGGACGACGCCTGGCTACAGGCGATGCTGGACGCGGAGGCCGGCCTGGTGCGGGCGCAGTCGCGGCTGGGCCTGGTGCCCGGGGACGCGGCCCGCGCCATCACCGCGCTCGCCCGTGCCGAGCACCTGGACGTGGTGGAGATCGCCCGGCTGGCCCGGGGCGCGGCCAATCCGGTGGTGGCGCTGGTCCGGGCGTTCACCGCGCTGGTGGCCGCGAAGGACCCGGCCGCCGCGGAGTATGTGCACCGGGGCTCGACCAGCCAGGACATCATGGACACCGCCGCCATGCTGGTGGCGCGCAGAACGCTCGCGCCCCTGGTGGCGGACCTGGAGCGGATCGCGGTGGCCTTGCGCGAACTGGCCGTGGCCCACCGGGACACGCTGATGCCCGGCCGTACGCTCGCCCTGCACGCCGTGCCCACCACCTTCGGGCTGAAGGCGGCTGGCTGGCTGAGCGGGGTGGAGGAGGCGGCGGTCCGGCTGGCCCGGATCCGCGACCACGAACTGCCGGTACAGCTCGGCGGCGCGGCGGGCACGCTGGCGGGCTACACCGAGTACGCCCTGATGGACCGGGGGACGCGGCCCGGGGCGCCGGGGCCGGGGGAGTTCGCGGAGCGGCTGACGGCGGAGTTCGCCGCGCAGGTCGGGCTGAACGAGCCCGCCCTGCCCTGGCACACCGCCCGTACGCCGGTCGCGGGGCTGGCCGCCCAACTGGCCCTGACCACCGGGGCGCTGGGCAAGGTCGCGGTGGATGTGCAGCTGCTGTCGCGCACCGAGACGGCCGAGGTCGCCGAGCCCGCCGCCGAGGGCCGTGGGGTGTCCTCGGCGATGCCGCACAAGCGCAACCCCGCCCTGGCCACGCTGGTGCGCTCCGCCGCGCTCCAGGTGCCGCCGCTGGCCGGCGCCGTCATGGGGTGCATGCTCGCGGAGGACGAGCGGCCGGCCGGGGCCTGGCACGCCGAGTGGCTTCCGCTGCGCGAATGTCTGCGGCTGACGGGCGGGGCGGCGCATACGGCCGTCGAACTGGTCGAGGGGCTGGCCGTCTTCCCCGACCGGATGCGCGCCAATCTGGGGCTGACCGGCGGGCTGATCGTCTCCGAGCGCCTGGCCGCGGCCCTGACCCCGGTGCTGGGCAAGGGGCCCGCCAAGGAGCTGATGAGCAGGGCCTCGGCGGAGGCGGCGCGCGGCGGGCGGACGCTGGGCGAGGTGCTGGCCGCCGCCCCCGAGCTCGAGGGCCGTTATACGCCGCGGGAGCTGGCCGCCCTGCTGGACCCGGCGAACTATCCGGGGGCGGCAGGGCCACTGGTGGACCGGGCGGTTCGGGGGCCCCGGGGCCGGTTCTGACGGCCGTTCGTGGAGCGATGTCGGCCGGGGATGTCACATCCGGGCGGGGCTCGGCGTCTTGGGATGCCGATACGGGTTTCCATACGCCGTGCGCTGGAGGAAGGAAGAGGGAATGCTGGACAGACTGGCCGGTTTCGTCGTGCGGAAGCGCCTGGCGGTCTTGGTCGTCGGCCTGCTGCTCGCCGTGGTCGGCGGTGTGGCGAGTACGACGTTGTTCGACAAGCTGACGGCCGGCGGTTTCGACGATCCGAAGTCGGAGTCCTCGCGGGCGATCACCGCGCTGGACGACCGGTTCGGGCAGGGGCTGCCCAATCTCACCCTGCTGGTGACGTCGAAGGGCGGGGTCGACGATCCGTCGGTGACGGCGGCGGGCACCGAGCTCACCCGGAAGCTGGGCCGGGAGCCCGGAGTGGCCAACGTCAGCTCCTACTGGACCACCGGGAAGGCCCCGCAGCTGCGCGGCAAGAGCGGCCACAAGGCCCTGATCATGGGCACGGTCACCGGGGACGACACCGCCTCGCAGAAGCGGGTGGCCGCGCTGGCGGACCGTTACGAGGGCTCGCGGGACGGGCTGGAGGTGAAGTTCGGCGGCTATACGAAGTTCCAGCGGGAGCTGCTGGAGCAGGGCCAGAAGGACGCCACCACCGGTGAGACGGTCGCCATCCCGATCACCCTGGTCGCGCTGGTGTTCATCTTCGGCAGCGCGGTGGCCGCGGCGCTGCCGCTGGCCGTGGCCCTGGTGGCCATGATGCTGACGATGGGTCTGACATGGATCCTGGCGAGCGTCACCACCGTCGGATCGCTCGCGGCGAGCGTGGTGACCCTGCTGGGCCTGGGCCTGGCCATCGACTACAGCCTGCTGATGGTCAGCCGCTACCGGGAGGAGCTGCGGTCCGGGCTCACCCCGCCGGACGCCATCCGGGCGACGCTGACCTCCGCCGGGCGCACCGTGACCTTCTCGGCGCTGACCGTCGCCGTCTCGTCCCTGGCCATGGCCTGGTTCCCGCTCCAGGCGGTGCGGTCCATGGGCTACGCGGGGGCGCTCACGGCGCTGCTGTCCGGCGCGTCCTCGCTCATCGTGCTGCCGGCCCTGCTGGCCCTGCTCGGCGACCGGATCGAGAAGGGGCGGGTGTTCCGCAGGCGGCGGCCCGCGACGGCCGCCACGGGGCCCGAGGCCACGGGCCCCGAGGCCGCGGGCCGGAGCGTGGAGAGCGGCTTCTGGCACCGGCTGGCCACCACCGTGATGCGGCGCCCGGTGCCGATCGTGACCATCGTGACCGCGTTCCTGCTGCTGCTCGGCGCGCCGTTCCTCGGCATCAACCTCGGCATGCCGGACGAGCGGGTGATGCCCGCGTCCTCGTCGGCACGTCAGGTCGCCGACACCGTGCGCGCCGAGTTCGACAGCAGTGAGCAGAACGCGCTCCAGGTCGTGGCGCCCGAGGGGGGCGGTGACCGGGCGGCCGTCGGCGCGTACGCACAGCGGCTGTCCGAGCTGCCGCACGTCGCCGCCGTCCGCACCGCCACCGGCGCCTACGCCGAGGGGCGGCAGGCCGCGCCGCCCGATCAGCGGTACGCGCGCTTCGCCTCGGGCGACGCCGTCTACTTCTCGGTGGTGCCGGAGTCGGCGAGCCCGGACGACGCGGACGACGCGGACCGGCTGGTCGGCGAGATCCGGTCGACGAAGGCACCGTTCGAGACGCTGGTCGGCGGAGCCGCGGCCACCAACCACGACGCCGCCGCGGCGCTGGAGAAGTGGCTGCCGTACGCCCTGGGCACCGTGCTGCTGACCATGCTGGTGCTGCTGTTCCTGGTGACCGGGAGCGTCATGCTGCCGTTCCTCGCGCTGGTGCTCAGCGCGCTGAGCCTGACGGCCACCTTCGGGGCGCTGGTGTGGGTCTTCCAGGACGGCCATCTCGCCGGGCTGTTCGGCGACTTCACCCCGACCGGCAACATCGCCGCGACGATCCCGGTGATGCTCTTCGGCCTCGCCTTCGGGCTCGCGATGGACTACCAGGTCTTCCTGCTGTCCCGGATGCGGGAGGAGTACGAGCTGACCGGCTCGCCGACCGCCGCGGTCGCCCAGGGGCTGGAGCGCACCGGGCGCATCGTCACGGCGGCCGCGGTGGCGATCTCGGTGGTCTTCCTGGCGTTCACCGTCTCCGGCATCTCGCTGGTGAAGGCGTACGGGGTCGGGCTGCCACTGGCCGTCCTGATGGACGCGACGCTGATCCGCGGGGCCGTGCTGCCCGCCGCGATGCGGCTGGGCGGGCGGGCCACCTGGTGGGCCCCGGCCGCGCTGCGGCGGCTGCACGATCGGTACGGCCTGCGGGAGGAGCCCGCGGCGCCGGCGCCGAAGCGCGACGGCGACCGAGCCCTGACCGGCTGACCGGCCCACGGCGCATGGCGGCCCACGGGTCCGCCGCCCGCGGGCGGCCCTTTACGGCTGCCTCACGCGGTCGCCTCGCACGGGCCGTCCACGCGGTGTCGGTTCTTTCCCCTCCCCGCCCCTTCCCGTAACCAGGGGCCCCGCCCCTGGACCCCGCGGCGAAGCCGCATATCGATACCGCGGGCAGGGGCAAAGCCCCAGCCCGCGGTCTGGGGCGAAACCCCGCCCCGGGGGCTGAGGCGGAGCCCCGGACCAGAACCCGCAGCGAAACCCCGGCCCAGAGTCTGGGGCCAAACCCCGGTCCAGGGGCTGACGCGACCCCAGGCGGGGACTGGCACGGCCCCGGTCCAGGGGCCGGCACGGTCCCGGGGCGGGGGCTGGGGCGGGGCCCCAGATTCGGGAAGGGGCGGGGAGGGGGAAGAGCCCCCGGGCACCCCGTAACGCGGGCCCCTCCTACAGCGGTTCGGCGGGCGTCGCCGTGTACTCCTTGCGCAGGAGGTCCAGCACGGGGTGCTCCGGGTCGAATTCCACCCCGTCGATCGACCGGATCGGCCGTACGCCCACCCCCGCGTTGAGCGCGAACGCCGCCCGCAGGTCGCCGAGCCGCTCGCGGTCGATCCGTTCGGTGTGCTGCGGGCCGCCGTGGCCGCGGCGGAGGAGTTCCTGGGTGACGCCGGGCAGGCATACGGCGTCCGGCCACAGCAGGCGCCGGCCGTCGTAGAACCCCACGTTCCAGGTCGCGCCCTCGGACACCGCACCCCGCTCGTCCGTCAGCAGCACATCGTCGTAGCCGTCGAGCTGGGCCTGGCGGCGCAGCCGCAACAGCCCGAACAGCCCGACGTGTTTGACCTCCGGCAGATCGCGGCGGTAGGCTGCGGTGCGCACGCTCAGCGGTGGTGGTGACGAGACGGCGGCGGGCCGGGTGGTGACCAGGATCCGCGGCTCGGCCTCGGCCCCGGGCCGCTCCAGCCCGAGGTCGGGGTCGTAGACGGTCACCCGGACCGTGAGCGGTCCCGTGGTGTCCGCGACGGCGCGCCGGGCCAGTTCGCGGATCCGGTCCCGGTCCGGTGCGGTGCCGAACAGCACCCCGCAGTCCCGTATCAGCCGGTCCAGATGGAGGCTCAGCCCGCGTACCCGCCCGTCCTCCACCCGCATCGTGGTGAAGTGGCCGTAGTTGATCATGGCCAGCGCCGTCAGCTCGCGGATTCCCGCCGGTTGCCCGTTCAGCTCTGTCATGGGGCCAGTCTTTCAGCCGGAGGGTGGACGGCCGCGGCGAGTCGCTCCAGCTTGTCGGGGTTGATCAGACCGTAGATGCCGCGCACCCGCTCACCACCGGGCGCGGGGTCGAACACCGCGGCCGCGTACAGCGTCCCGCCGATGAACAGGACCGCCCCCGGGCCCCCGTTGATCCGCACCAGCCGCACGCTGAAGGTGGGCAGTTGCGCGCTGACGGCGGCCACCAGACGGGCCACCTTCTCCCGGCCCTCGATCACGCGGAGGGCGGCACGGCGCTTGCCGCCGCCGTCGCTCCACATGACCACCTCCGGGGCCAGGACGTCCATCAGGGCGTCGAGGTCGCCGCCGATGGCCGCGTCGAGGAACCGCTCGGTGACGATCCGCTGGGTCCCGCGGTCCAGGTCGTAGCGCGGCCGCCGGGCCTCGACGCGCTCCTTGGCGCGGTGGGCGAGCTGACGGACGGCGGCCGGGCTGCGGCCCAGGATCGCGGCGATCTCCCCATGGTCGTAGGCGAACGCCTCGCGCAGCACGAACACCGCGCGCTGCAAGGGGGTCAGGGTCTCCAGGACCACCAGCATCGCCAGGGACACCGATTCGGTGCGGATCGCGGTGTCGGGGGTGTCCGGTTCGGTCAGCACGGGTTCGGGCAGCCAGGGGCCGATATAGCTCTCCCGGCTCCGGCGGGCGCGCCGCATCTGGGTGAGCGCGTGGTTGACGGCGATCCGCACCAGATAGGCCCGGGGGTGGGCGATCTCCTTGTCCTGGACCGCCGCCCAGGACAGCCAGGTCTCCTGGACCACATCCTCGGTGTCGGCGACCGTGCCGAGCATGTTGTAGACGATGGAGAAGAGCAGCTCACGGTGGACGAGGAAGTCCTCACTCCCCGCATCCGGCACCGGCCTGTCCCGCGGCCCCTCCCTGGAGGTCTTCGACGGAGGTACGGGGGTGTCCATTGCACCGATGGTAGGCGGCGCGCCCCCGCGGCCACCGCTTAGGATCGGCTCATGCCCGATCTCGTATCCGTCAACTACCGCAAGTACGACGGCTCTCTGCACTGGAATCTGCGGATGCGCAGGCTGGGCGAGGACGGCCACGGCGTCTGGCTCGGGCTGCCTGCCGGGGCGGTCATGCGCAAGGGGTACGGCCCGCCGGTGCCAATCGAATGCGCGCATGTGATCCTCTTCCCGCACGAGGTGTGGTGGACCGCGGTGTTCAACGCCGCGCCCCGGGAGACCGAGGTCTACTGCGATATCGCCACGCCTCCCCAGTGGGTCTCCGACCACGAGGTCACGATGGTGGACCTGGACCTCGATGTGCTCCGCAAGCGGACGGACGGCTCGACCCTGCTGGTGGACCAGGACGAGTTCGCCGAGCACCAGGTGCGCTACGGCTATCCGGCGGATGTCATAGCGGAGGCCGAGGCGGCGGGGCGGTGGCTGATGGACGCGGTCGATGGGCGCGCAGAGCCGTTCGGGAACGCCTTCGAGCCGTGGCTGGGCATGGTCGACGGCGAGCGGCCCTGACGCCGGTTCACCGTCGGCTCATCCGGGCGGGCGCCCCGTGCCCCGCGAGGCCGGGGACTCCTCCGTACGCCGTTTCTCCGGTGCCGAACGGCCTTCGCCGGGGTCCGCGGGCGGGCGCCCGCGCAGCGGCCGGACGGCTATGGCCGCCGATATCAGCAGCAGTCCGCCCAGCATGACGAAGGGCGCGGCGGTGCCCGCGAGCCCCGCGAGCACACCGGCGGAGGCGGGCGCGGCCACCTGGCCGAGCCGGTTGCCGGTCAGCCGCAGCGCGAGGGCCGTGCTGCGCGCCCCCTCCGGGGCGGCCTGGACGACGGTGGTCATCGACAGCGGCTGTCCGACGCCGAGGCAGAAGCCAAGACCGGCCAGCAGCACCCCGAGCGCCCAGGCGGGCACCGGCAGGGCGATACCCGCGCACAGCAGCGCGGCGCCCAGACAGCTGACGGCCATCAGCACGGTGCGGCCCATCAGCCGGATCATCGGGGTGATGGCGAGCCGGCAGGCCACGGTGGCGGCGGCGCGCAGGCTGAGCAGCACACCGACGACCGCGGGCGAGATCCCGCGCTGTTCGCCGACGACCGGCAGATAGGCGGTCAGGATGTCGGTGGCGGAGAGCACGGCGAGGCTGATGAACATGCCGGAGGCGACCCCACGGGTGGTCAGGATCCCCCGTACGGACACCTTCCGCGCGGGGGCCTCCTTGCCGGGTGCCCCCGCCGTCCCGGCCCGGCGGCGCTCGATGCGCCAGAGCGAGGTGAGCGAGAAGGCGGTGAGGGCGGCGGAGACGAACAGCGCGGTGGCGCTGGTGCGGCCCATCGCCCCATCGTGTTCGGAGACCACCAGACCGGCCGCGATGGGCCCGATGAGCTGGCCGAGCGAGGCGCCGATGGTGAAGTGGCCGAAGTTGCGGTCCTGTTCGTCGGGGGCGCTCTGGCGGGCCACGATGGACTGGGCGCCGATGACGAACGACAGATGGCCGAGGCCCATCACCCCGCTCCACGCGGCCATCGCGGGCAGCGATCCGGCCGTCCCGCTGAGCGCGCAGCCGGTGGCGATGAGGGCGACCCCGATGGGCAGCAGCGGGGCGCACCGCCCGTGGTCGGTGCGCCGCCCCAGGGGGACGGCGGCGAACAGCGGCAACAGGGCGTAGACACCGGCGATGACACCGATGGCGCGGGCGTCGGCACCGAGCGCCAGCGCCCGGTAGGAGACGGCAGGCCGCGCCATGCTCACCGCCCCCTGGGTGAACGAGAAGGCGATGACCAGGCGCAGCAGCCAGCCCCTCCCGGGCTCTGAACTCTTCACGGGTCAGATGATGCCGAACGCGAGACCCGCGGCGAGCACCACCAGGGAGGTGAGCGCCGCCCATTTCACGGTGAACCGGGTGTGGTCGCCGAATTCGACCTTCGCCATGCCGACGAGGACGTAGACGGCGGGGACCAGCGGGCTCGACATGTGCAGGGCCTGTCCGACGAGCGAGGCGCGGGCGATCTCCAGCGTGGAGACCCCGTGCGCGGCCCCGGCCTCGGCGAGGATCGGCACGATGCCGAAGTAGAAGCCGTCGTTGGACATGAAGTAGGTGAGCGGCAGGGACAGCACACCGGTGACGACGGCCATGTGCGGGCCCATGCCCTCGGGGACGCCGTCGACCAGCCAGCGGGCCATGTGCTCGACCATGCCGGTGCCGGTGAGGACGCCGGTGAAGACGGCCGCGGCGAAGACCATTCCGGAGACGTTGACCACGTTCTCGGCGTGTGCGGCGATACGGGCCTTCTGGTCGTTCATATGCGGGAAGTTGACGGTGAGCGCGACGGCGGCGGCCAGCAGGAAGAGGACCGGGATCGGCATGGTCTCGGTCACCATCAGGGCGAGCAGCGCGACGGTCAGGGCCGCGTTGAACCAGTAGAGCTTGGGGCGCAGGGTGGCGCGGTGGGGGTCGAGCCCCTTGAACTCGTCGTCGTCCGAGGCGTCCGGGGCGCCGGAGCCCTTCGCAGCGCTCGTGGACGCCGCCTCCGCGTCGGTGCCGGAACCCGCGCCGCCGCCGGTCAGCGCGGCCTTGCCGCCCTGACGGCCGTTGGCGCCCTTGCCGCCGGAGCCCGCGCCGACCAGCACCTGCTCCGGCTCGTCCGCGGTGACCTCGTCCAGCGTCAGCACGCCAAGGCGCCTGCGCTCGCGCAGACCCAGGCCGTAGGAGAGGGCGATCACGAAGAGCAGGCCGACCGCGAGGGCCGGGATCATGGGCACGAAGATGTCGCTCGCGTCGACCTTGAGCGCGGCGGCGGCGCGGGCGGTCGGGCCGCCCCAGGGCAGCGTGTTCATCACGCCGTTGGCCATCGCCGCGACACCGGTCATCACCACCAGGCTCATCTTGAGCCGCCGGTAGAGCGGCACCATGGCCGACACGGTGATCATGAAGGTGGTGGAGCCGTCGCCGTCGAGCGAGACGATCGCCGCGAGGATCGCGGTGCCGACCACCACCCGCATCGGATCCGCCTTGCAGAACCGCAGGATGAGTCGGACGATCGGGTCGAAGAGGCCGACGTCGATCATCACCCCGAAGTAGATGATCGCGAACATCAGCATGGCGGCCGTAGGTGCCAGATCGCCGACGCCCTTGAGGACGTAGTCCCCGAGGTGCGCCCCCTTCCCGACAAGCACACAGAACAGCGCGGGGATGAGCACCAGGGCGCCCATCGGGGACATCTTCTTCATCATGATCAGGACAAGGAATGTCGCGATCATGACGAAGCCGAGGATGGTCAGCATAGTTGGCTACCTCACGTTCGCCTTTGAACTCCCCCAGATTTGGCGGTCGAGGCGACGTTAGGTGGCGCAACTTTCCGTTAACAAGGTCTTGACGCGTGAGCAATAAGCGCAAAACCCCAGGTCAGTGCCGTAGTGAGGGTGAGACGTGCACCGGGTGGCCATTGAGCACCGCCGTACCGGAGAGCGGGTCCAGCCGTGAGCCGTCGAAGAGCTGGTTGACATTGACCCCGGGGCGGGCCCCGGCCACCGACAGCCGGACGCCGGGGCGGGTATGGCCCCAGCCGTGCGGCAGGCTCACCACTCCGGCCCGTACCGCGTCGGTCACCTCGACCGGCACCTCCAGCTCCCCGCCGTCGCCCTTGACCCGGGCCAGCCCGCCGTCGTCCAGGCCCAGCCGGGTGGCGTCCTCGGGGTGCACCTGGAGCGTGCAGCGGTTGCTGCCGCCCATCAGGGCCGGGACGTTGTGCATCCAGCTGTTGTTGGAGCGCAGATGGCGGCGGCCGACCAGGAGCAGCCCCGAAGGCCGGTCGGCCAGCGACCGGCGCAGCCGGTCCACATCGGCGGCCAGCGGCTCCGGGCACAGCTCCACCGTGCCGCTGCGGGTCTTCAGCAGCCCGGGGACGCGCGGCCGCAGCGGCCCCAGGTCGATGCCGTGCGGATGGGCGAGCAGCTTCTCCAGGCTCAGCCCGTCGGGGTCGGCGCCGAATCCATCGCCGTACGGGCCCAGCCGCAGCATCATGTCCAGCCGGCGCTCGGGGCCGTCCACCCCAGTCAGCAGTGCGGCCAGCGCACCGGGCTCGCGTCCGTGCACCGGGGACGCCGGATCGGCCACCTCCTTGCCGAGGGTCCCCTGGATCACCATCGCGTCCACCGCCTCCGGGTCCGCGCCGCCCTGCCCGCTCGCGCACAGCACCAGCCGCGCCAGGATGGCGCTCTCGCTGATCCGGTCCGCCTCCAGCGGGATCGCCGGGCGGGAGTAGCGGACCTGGTTGCGCACGGCCAGGCTGTTGAACGCGTAGTCGAAGTGGGGGCTGCGGCTGGGCGGGGGCGGGGGCAGCACCACATGGGCGTGGCGCGAGGTCTCGTTGAGGTACGGATCGACGCTGACCATGAAGTCGAGCCCGGCCAGCGCCCGGTCGAGGCGGTCGCCGTCCGGTGCGGAGAGCACGGGGTTGGCCGCGATCGACAGCACCGCCCGTATCCGCCCCTCGCCCTCGGTCTCGATCTCCTCGGCGAGCGCGACGGTGGGCAGTTCACCCTTGGCCTCGGGGTATCCGCTGACCCTGCTGTGCCAGCGGCCGAGCGCGAACCCCTTGCCGGGCCGTGCCGGGCGCTCCCGCCGCCCGGTCGCGGAGAGCGGGAACATCATGCCGCCCGGCCGGTCCAGCTGGCCGATGAGCACATTGACCACATCGACCAGCCAGCTGGTGAGGGTGCCGAACTCCACGGTGGTGGAGCCGATCCGCCCGTACACCACGCCCTTGGACGCGGCCGCCAGCTCACGGGCCAGGGTGCGGATCTCCTCGGCGGGCACATCGCACGCCCCGGCCACCGCCTCCGGCGGGAAGTCCGCGGCCAGCCGCCGTACCTCCTCCACCCCGCTGATGTGCTCGGCGAGCGGGCCGGGCGCCACCAGGTCCTCGGCGAAGAGCACCTGCACCATGGCGAAGAGCAGCAGCGCGTCGGTGCCGGGCCGGATCGCCACATGGCGGTCGGCCATCGCGGCCGTACGGGTGCGCCGGGGGTCGACCACCACCAGCCGGCCAGCGCGCCGCCGCAGCGCCCGCAGCCGTCCGGGGAAGTCGGGGGCGGTGCACAGACTGCCGTTGGAGTCCAGCGGGTTGGCGCCGAGCATCAGCAGATGGTCCGTACGGTCCAGATCGGGCACCGGAAGCGCGTTGGCGTCGCCGTACAGCAGCCCGCTGGAGACATGCTTGGGCATCTGGTCGAGGGTGCTGGCGCTGAAGACGTTACGGGTGCGCAGCGCGCCCAGCAGCAGCGGCGGATAGAGCCCTCCGGCCACGGTGTGCACATTGGGGTTGCCGAGCACGACCCCCACGGACTGCGGTCCGTGCTCGCGCAGCAGCGGGGCCAGCCCCTCCGCCACGGCGGCGAACGCCTCGTCCCAACTGGCCTCCTCCAGGCGCCCGGCGCGGCGTACGAGGGGGCGGCGCAGCCGGTCGGGGTCGGCGTCGAGCTCCCCGAACGCGGCGCCCTTGGGGCAGATGAAGCCGTTGCTGAAGACGTCCTCGCGATCGCCGCGCGCCCCGGTCACCCTCCCCTCGTCGATGGTGAGGGTCAGCCCGCAAGTGGCCTCGCAGAGCGGGCAGATACGCAGGGCAGTGCTCATCGGTCTCTCCCAGGGACGGCGGCGAGGCGGCGATGCACGCCGGACCCGCTCACCATACCGACTGGTTGGCATGTCGGGGAGGGATCCCGGTGGATCCGGTGGACCCGAGGGACCAGGACCCCGAAGGACCCGGGAGACCCGGGGACCCGGGGTCGGGAGGATCCGGGCTCAGCAGACCCGGAGAATCCGGGGGATCCAAGGGCCGGGAGACTTGGCAGGCCGGGAGCCCGGCGGGCCCAGGGAACTGGCAGACCCGGGGGCCCGGCGGGCCCGGGCAACCGGCAGACCCGGGAGACCCGGGAGACCCTGAGGAACCGGGGGCCCTGGGACACCCGGGGGTTTGTGAATCAGTCCAGGACCCGGGCCAGATAGGCGCGCAGCAGCTCCTTCGTCTCCGCCACGATCGCCGGATCGCCCTCCGGGTCCATCCGGAAGGCCAGCCGCAGCAGCGCGTCCGCCGTCTCGACCGCGAGCAGGAAGGCCACCCGCAGCCGCTCCTCGGCCGCCTTGTCCCGGCCACCCCCGAGCCGGTCGGCGAGCAGTGTCCGCAGCCGGTCGGCCACCAGATGGTTGGGCTGCTCCGGCGGCTCGGTCGCCGGGACCGGATGCCCGAACTCGATGAGCGCGAAGCCGGGCGCCCCGCGCTTCATCGCCAGGTACTCGTCGACGACGACGTCCATCGCCTCCCGCCAGCCGCCGCCCCCGGCCCCTGCGGCGTCCGAAGCGGCCGAGGCGTCCGAGGTGGCCGAGGTGGCCGAGGTGGCCGAGACGCCCGAAGTGGCCAGCCGCCGGGTGATCCGCTCGGCGTACTCGTCCAGATTGCGGTGGGCCAGGGCCTCGGCCATCGCCCGCTTGTTGGAGAAGAACCGGTAGACCGAGCCGATGGGGACACCGGCGCGCTCGGCGACGGCCCGGGTGCTGAGCTCTTCGTAGCTGACCTCGTCGAGCAGCTCGGCGCAGGCGTCGAGGATCCGGCCGAGGCGCTCGGCGCTGCGGCGCTGGACCGGATTGCGGCGTAGGGGCGGTATGGGCACGCCACCATCCTGCCCGATCATTGACGCACCCGGGTTTCGATTCCTATCGTCTAACAAAGGAATAAGCGATGCGGCGGCGGAGCGGTGGGAGCGCGCGATGGGCGACGGGACAGGAATCGAGCAGGCGCGTAAGACGGCCGAAGGGCTGGTCTACGCCTCCGGATTCGGCAATGAGCACAGCAGCGAGGCCATGCCCGGCGCACTGCCCGTGGGCCGCAACTCCCCCCAGCGCGCGCCACTCGGGCTCTACGCGGAGCAGCTGAGCGGCTCCGCCTTCACCGAGCCGCGCGCCGTCAACCGCCGCTCGTGGCTGTACCGCATCCGGCCCTCCGCCGCGCATCCGCCGTTCACCCGGATCGAGGGCGGCGCGCTGCGCGGCGCGCCCTTCACCGAGGCCGTGCCCGACCCCAACCGGCTGCGCTGGGATCCGCTGCCGGAGCCGCCGGAGGGCACCGACTTCCTCACCGGGCTGTGGACGCTGGGCGGCAACGGCGACGCCACCCAGCGCGCGGGCATGGCCATTCACCTCTACGCCGCCAACGCGCCCATGACCGACCGGGTGTTCAGCGACGCGGACGGTGAGCTGCTGATCGTCCCCGAGCGGGGCGGGCTGCTGCTGCGCACCGAGTTCGGGCTGCTGCGCGCCGAGCCGGGGCATGTGGCGCTGATCCCGCGCGGGGTGCGGTTCCGGGTGGAGCCGCTTGAGCCCGTGGTGCGCGGCTATGTGTGCGAGAACTACGGCCGCCCCTTCACCCTTCCCGACCTCGGCCCGATCGGCGCCAACGGGCTGGCGAACCCCCGGGACTTCCTCGCCCCGGTCGCGGCGTACGAAGACGTGGAGGGGGCTCGCCCGGTGAAGGTGGTCAACAAGTTCTGCGGCAATCTGTGGGCCGCCACCTACGACCACTCGCCGCTGGACGTGGTCGCCTGGCACGGCACCCATGTGCCGTACGTGTACGACCTGCGCCGCTTCAATGTGCTCGGCACCATCAGCTACGACCATCCGGACCCGTCCATCTTCACGGTGCTCACCTCGCCCTCCGACACCCCCGGGCTCGCGGGCGTGGACTTCGTGGTCTTCGCGCCGCGCTGGCTGGTCGGGGAGGACACCTTCCGGCCGCCGTACTTCCACCGCAATGTGATGAGCGAGTACATGGGGCTGATCGAGGGCGCGTACGACGCGAAGACCGGCGGCGCGGGGGGCTTCGTACCGGGCGGTGGCTCGCTGCACAACATGATGTCCGCGCACGGCCCGGACCATGAGACGTATCTGCGGGCGAGCTCGGCCGAGCTGGCGCCGCAGAAGCTGGACGACGGGCTGGCCTTCATGTTCGAGACCCGCTGGCCGGTCACGGCCACCCGGCAGGCGCTGGAGGCGGACCACCTCCAGGGGCGCTATGACGACGTATGGCAGGGTCTGGAGCGCCATTTCCGCCCCTGAACGCCGCCGTGCGGCCGCTGCCGTCGACTCATGACCGGAGACCGCGTGACCACCTTCGCCCCCGACTCCCTCGCCCTCAACCGCAAGTTGCCGCTGTGGTACCAGGTCTCGCAGTCGCTGCGGGCCTCCATACTCGGGCGGGCCCCGCACGATCCGCTGCGGCTGCCGACCGAGGACCGGCTCGCCGAGCACTACGGGGTCAGCGTGCTCACCATGCGGCAGGCGCTCAAGGAGCTGGAGACCGAGGGGCTCATCAGCCGCCACCGCCGTCGCGGCACCTTCATCGAGCCGAGCGCGCGGCGCGCCACGCCGGTACGGCTGCTGGGGTCGGTGGACGCGATCGTGGCCCAGCAGTCGGGTGAGCGGACGACGGTGCTCGAGCACGGCCCGGCGGCGGTGCCGGCGGATCTCGCGGAGTACTTCCCCGGTCTGGACGAGGCGACCGCGTACCGCCGGCTGCGCCGCGACGGCCACAGCGGTGAGCCCACCAACTGGGCGGAGAACCTGGTCCGCCCCGAGCTGGCCGACCGTATCGACCTCGCGGACCTCATCCGCTGGCCGATGACGAAGGTGCTGCGGGACGCGGTGGGGGTGCGGATCAGCCGGATCACGGACACGGTGGAGGCCCGCCTCGCCGACCCCGAGACCTCCCGGCTGCTCCAGGTCCCGCTGCTCAGCCCGATCCTGCACTACACCGGGGTGACCTACGACGAGAGCGGCCGCGTGGTGGACGTGGCCCGCATCCACTACCGGGGCGACCGCTTCTCGTTCTCGGTCACGGTCGAGGCCGACTGAGGCTCCGCCGGAAGTGTCGCGAGGTGCGGTCGTTCATCCGCGGCTGCGTCGTGGCCGGTCGCGCCCGCACAGCACGGCGGAGCCGCACATCGACACGGCCCCGCGCCCCTTCGCGGCCACCGGAAGGCGGCGAACGATACCGCTCCGGCAACTCCGCTCCCCCCAGCCCCGTCCAGCGACGGCCGCGGCGCCTGCGGCGAGCCCTTCCCCTCCCCGCCCCTTCCCGAAACTGGGGCTCCACCCCAGACTCCAGGGCCCAGGGACCTGCGGTGGGCCTGGGCCTGGGGTGGGCCCAGGGCCCAGGGGCCAGGGGCCAGGGGCCAGGGGCCAGGGGCCAGGGGCCAGGGGCCAGGGGCCAGGGGCCAGGTGCCAGGTGCCAGGTGCCAAGGGCCAAGGGCCAAGGGCCAGGTGCCAAGGGCCAAGGGCCAGAGGGCTGGGGCCCGTGGCCGGTCGCGCCCGCAGCACGGCGAAGCCGCACATCGACACAGCCCGCGCCCCTTCGCGGCCACCGGAAGGCGGCGGACGATACCGCTCCGGCAACTCCGCTCCCCCCAGCCGCGTCCAGCGGCCCCCGCGACGCCTGCGGCGAGCCACTCCCCTCCCCGCCCCTTCCCGAAACTGGGGCTCCACCCCAGACCCCGGGGCCCAGGGACCTGGGGTGGGCCTGGGCCTGAGGTGGGCCCAGGGGCCAGGGGCCAGAGGGCTAGGGCCAGGGGAAGAGGCCAGGGGCCAGAGGGCTGGGGCTAGGGCCCAGGGGCCAGGGGGCTGGGGCCTGGGGGTCTGGGCCCAAGGGGCCTGGGGCGGAAGCCCCCGAGGGTGGGGCAGCCCCCCGGCCTGGGGCGGAAGCCCCGGGGCCTGAGGCAGAGCCCCCCCGGGCCTAGGGCAGAGCCCCCCCGGGGCCTGGGGCGGAGCCCCTCGGGGGCTGGGGCGGAGTCCCAGTTTCGGGGAGGGGCGGGGAGGGGAAAGATCCCCGCCGGCCCCACGCCCCTCACCCAGCCTCCGCCGTGGCCACGGCGGCCGGAGCCACCGAGCGGCGGCCGGACGACGTCGGGCAGCCCCCTGGAAGGACAAGGCGGCATCGATACCATGCCGGGCGTGGGAGAACGTGAGGCGCCGCCGCTGGGGGACCTGATGCCGTGGGCCGTGGGGCCGCTGCGGCTCGGGCGGGCCTGGGTCATGGGGCCGGACGCGGCCTCGCTCGGGGCGCGCTGGGAGCGGCTGACACGGGCCGGGGACGAGGCCGGGCGGGCCGCGCTGTTCCGCCCGACCCGCGCCCGTACGCTGCACAGCTCCGTACCGCAGCTGCCCGGCCAGGCCACCTCCACCGCCCGGCTGGCGCGCGCGGACGGCCCGTGCCCCGAACCGGTGCGGATCGCGCACGGGCCGTTCGACCAGCAGTGGCTGATACCGGATCACCGGCTGATCGACGCCGCCCGCCCCGAGCTGTGGCGGGTGGCGGACGACCGGCAGATCCATGTCGTCGAGGCCACCGGACCGGACCCGGACCCGGTGCTCACCTTCTCCGCACTGCTGCCGGACGGCCACTCCCCCGCGGGCCGCCCCGGCCGTATCCGTCCGCTCTACCGCCGCCCCGGCGGACAGGAGCCCAATCTCGCCCCCGGGCTGCTGGACCACCTCACCGCGCGGCTCGGCCGCCCGGTGACCGCCGAGGACTTCCTGGCCTGGACCGCCGCCTCGGCGCGCGGCGCCCCGTGCGCCGTGCCCCTGACCGCCGACCCCGAGGTGTGGGAGTCCGGCGTGGAGCTGGGCCGCCGTGCGCTGTGGCTCCATACGCGCGGGGCGCACAGTGGCGAACGCCCGCGTATGCCGGGCGGCAGGCGCCCCTATGTACGTGCCGCGCTTCCGTCGAGCGGGCTGCCGGACTCCCTGGACTACGACCCGGACGAAGAGGCCCTGCTGCTGGGCGAGGGCCGGATCTCGCCGGTGCCACGGGCCGCCTGGGAGTTCCGGGCGGCCGGGGTACGGGTGCTGGAGACCTGGTTCGAGCAGCGCACCGCCCCATATGAGCCGGGCACGCTGGAGGCGATCCGCCCGGCGGACTGGCCGTCCGTCTGGACCTCGGAGCTGCTGGAGCTGATCACCGTGCTGGCGCTGCTCGCCGAGGAGCGCCCGGAGCTACGGGCGCTCGCCGACCGGCTGGCGGACGGCGCGCTGATCGACACGGAGGAGCTGCGGGAGGCGGGGGTGCTGCCGGTGCCCGGGGCGGCCCGGCGCCCGGCGTCCGTACTGGACCACCACGAGGAGGGCCCGGAGGGGCAGTTCGCCCTGCTCTGAGCTCGCATCTCGCTGAAACTCCGAGATACGAGCGAAGACTCTGAAAACGCAAGCGGAAACTCTGAAAACGCGAGCGGCGCGCCCGCCTCCGGACGCGCCCGTCCCGTCACCGGCCACGGCCGCGCGGTGGGGGCGCGGCCGTATCCGGCCTCTCGTCGGCATCCCACGGCAGCAGCGTGGGGTGGATCACAGCACGGACTCACCGGCTGGAGCGAACCGGATGACCCCGTGCCTGCCCGGGATGACGACGAAGACGCCTACGGGCCGGCTGGATCAGCCGTGATTGCCGAACAGCGAACGGCGCAGCCGACGCAGCGGCGCGAACAGCGACACCCGCGCACCCCGGCTGTTCTTCGCGCGCGTGTGATCGCGCGCGATCAGCTCCTGCATCAGCACCGCAGCACTCTCCGCCTCCCGCTGGGGGACGGCAGGGCCGCCCATCACCGCGAGATGGCGCTCGAGGCGCGCGCTTGACGCACCGCTTCCGCAGTTGATCGCAGGCACTCGTGGCCTGCTCCGTACCGTTATCTGCTCCATGACACTCCCCACCCGTACGAGGGCACCCGCCCCGGGCAGAGTAACCCTACCTCCCCGAGCCGTCACCCACGCATCCCAGGTTCCGGATTCACCACCACGTCAAGGGTGTTGACGATACCTATCACGCGCAAACAAATTCCCGGACCGACCAATCCATCCGCTCACCAGGCCCGAATAGCCGCTTGAAGGACTGCTCCAACAAGCGTGCGAAGGACCTACAGGATGACCGCAATCACCAAGAGCCTGGCCGCGCTGGTCAGCTGTGCACTGGCCGCCGGCGGGCTCACCGCCGCCGGTGTGGCCGTACTCCAGCCGGGGGCGGCGCAGGCTTCGAGCCACCGTGAGGCGCCGCTGATCTCCGGTCAGCCGCAGTACGACGCCACGGATGTCTACGCGTTCGTCAGCCCGGACAAGCCGGATACGACCACCATGGTCGTCAATGTGCTGCCGTTCCAGGACCCGGCGGGCGGCCCCAACTTCTACAAGTTCGCCCATGACGCCCGCTATGACCTGCACGTCGATAACGACGGCGACGGCCAGGGCGATCTGCTGTTCCGGTGGACCTTCAAGGACCACGTCAAGAACGGCGACACGTTCCTCTACAACACCGGCCCGGTCAACTCGATCGAGGACGCGACCCTCAACTTCACCCAGACATACGACCTCGAGGTCATCAAGCTGAGGCAGCAGAAGGCCGTCGCGCGCGCGACGCTCGGCCACGATCTGCCGGTCGCCCCGTCGAACGTCGGCAAGGCGTCCATGCCCGACTACCAGAAGCTCCGCGACCAGGCGGTGCGGAAGATCGGCTACAGCGGGGGCTCGACCGCCTTCGCCGGCCAGTCCGACGACCCCTTCTTCCTCGATCTGCGCGTCTTCGACCTGCTGTACGGCGGCGACATGTCCGAGGTCGGCAATGACACCCTCAAGGGCTACAACGTCCAGTCGATGGCGCTCCAGGTGCCGACGTCGGCGCTGGCCGAGTCCAAGGACCAGCCGGTGATCGGCGTATGGGCCACCACCCACCGCCAGACCGCCGACGGCGACTGGACACAGGTCTCCCGGCTCGGCAGCCCGCTGGTCAACGAGGTGGTCATCCCGCGCAAGGACAAGGACAAGTTCAACGCCTCCGCGCCGTGGGACGACGGGCAGTTCCTGAAGTTCGTCCAGGACCCCGAACTGCCCAAGCTGGTCGAGCAGATCTACAAGATCAAGGCGCCCGACGCCCCGCGCGACGACCTGGTGCAGGCGTTCCTCACCGGTGTGCCCAAGCTCAACCAGCCGCCCGACGTCCGCCCCGCCGAGATGCTGCGCCTGAACACCTCCATCCCGCCCGCGGGCAGCCCCAAGCGGCTGGGCGTCCTGGACGGTGACAACGCGGGCTTCCCCAACGGGCGCAGGCTCTCCGACGACGTTCTGGACATCGCGCTCCAGGCCATGGAGGGCGAACTGCTCGGCAAGAAGAACGACCTGGGCGACGCGGTGGACGAGAACGACCAGAAGTTCGGCGGCTCCTTCCCCTATCTGGCGCCGCCCAGCTCCGGCTCGGACGCCAAGGCCGTCCAGAAGAGCGCCGGGCAGTCGCTGCTGAACGGCGGCTCGGGCATCGATTCCTCCTCCGACGACAACATGCTGCTGGCCGGGTCCGCGGCGGCCGGCGGCGGGGCCGTGCTGCTGCTGGGCCTCGGATTCCTGTGGCTGCGGTCGCGCCGGCGGGCTCCCCGTCCGCGCCGGCACTGAACCACGGGTGCCATCGGGCCCGTACCACCGGGCGCGGCCCCCGCCGACACCCGTGCGGCGGCCGCGCCCACGTTCCTCCTCTTCCGTCCGGCCCTCATCCCCTCCTGTCAGCCCATCCCCTCCTCAGCCCATCCCCTCCGTTCGCCCGCCCCGCCGCGCGTTCGTGCTCATGCGAAAGGCAGCTGTCACCATGGCTCTTCGGCCATTCCTCCCCCATACGGCCCGCACCGCGGCCGTGGTGGTCGCGCTCGCGGCGGGGCTGACCGCCGCCTCGGTCGTGATCGACGCCTCGGACGGATCGGGCGGGTCCGGCGGCGGCCAGGACACCGCCCGCGCGGTGCGCCCGGCCGCCGCGCGGTACGAGCAGCTCAGCGGCGACGGCCTCGCCCGGCAGATCGACGCGATGCAGACCCGTCTGCGCGCCGAGCCGAAGGACGCGGAGAGCTGGGCCGGGCTGGGCTCGGCCTATGTGGAGCAGGCCAGGACCAGCGGCGACCCCACCCGCTATCCGCAGGCGGACAAGGCGTTCGCCCGGTCCCTGTCCCTCCAGCCGCGCGACAACGACGTGGCGCTCGCCGGGCGCGCCTCGCTCGCCGCCGCCCGCCATGACTTCCACGGTGCGCTGCGCGACGCCGACAAGGCCCTGAAGGTGAACTCCTACTGCCAGGGCGCGCTGGCCGTCCGGGTGGACGCCCTCGTGGAGCTGGGCCGCTACCGGGACGCGTACACGGCCGCCGAGAAGGCCGACTCCCTGCGCCCCGGCATCCCCGTCTTCACCCGCCTCGCCTACGTACTCGAACTGCGCGGCGACCCGGCCGGGGCGCGCCGGGTGCTGCTGCGCGCGCGGGACTCCGCGACCTCGCCAAGCGATATCGCCTACGTCTCGACGGCGCTCGGCCAACTGGCCTGGAACCAGGGCGAGTACGACGCGGCAGGGCGGGCGTACGCCACCGCGTTGCGCGCCGTGCCCGGCTATCTCCCGGCGGTGGAGGGCCGCGGCCGCACCTCGGTCGCGGACGGCCGCCAGAAGGCGGGGATCCGCGATCTGGAGGCGGTCGTACGGCGCTATCCGCTGCCCGCGGAGCTCGCGGCGCTGGGCGAGGCGTACGAGGCGCGGGGCGACCGGGTCATGGCCCGCCGACAGTACTCCGTGGTGGACACCTGGATCGCGCTCGCACGGGCCAACGGGGTGGCGACCGACCTGGACAGCGCGCTGGTCGCGGCCGACCACGGCGATGCGAAGGAGGCGCTGAAGGCGGCCCGCGCCGAGTGGGACCGACGGCGGACGGTGCACACCGCCGACGCGCTGGCCTGGGCGCTGCACCGCAACGGCGAGGACGAGAAGGCGCTGGAGTACGCCGAGCGCGCGGCCGAGCCGGGCTACCGCAACGCGGCGTTCCTCTACCACCGGGGCGTCATCGAGAAGTCCCTCGGCGACGGCCGGTCGGCGCGCCGCCATCTGAAGGCCGCGCTCGACCTGAACCCGGGGTTCTCGCCGACGGGGGCGCGGGCGGCGAAGGCGGCGCTGAAGGGGCTGGGGGGTGCCCGATGACTCTCCCCCACCCCGCCCCTCCCCGAACCGGGCCCCAGCCCCCGGCCACCTACCCGGGGCTCCGCCCCCAAGCCCCCGCCGACGAAACCCCGAGCACGACCCCGCGGCAGCGCATCCGTTGGCGGCTGACAAACCGTCCTCGAACCGAGGACGAGGCCCCTGCCACCCGCCCGAAGCCCCGCTGGCCAAGCGTCGGCGGAGCGCGGAGCACGCCCCCGAAGCAGCGCGGGCGTTGGCGGGTGATGGCTGCCGGAGTGCTGGTGGGGGGTGTCGCGCTGGTGGTGTTGTCCGCCGGGAGTGCCGAGGCGCATCCGCTCGGCAATTTCACCGTCAACCGTTACGACGGGCTGGTGGTCACCCCCGGCACGCTGCGGATCGACCATGTCGAGGACCTCGCCGAGATCCCCTCCGCCCAGGCGAAACCGGAGATCGACCGCGACGGCGACGACGCGCTGTCCGGGCGGGAGTTGGGCGCATGGGCGGCGCGGCGGTGCGCGGACGCGGCGGAGGGGGCGCGGCTGACGGTCGACGGGCGCGAGGTGCCGGTGCGCGACGGGCGCGCCCTGGCCCGTCAGCGCCCCGGCCAGGCCGGGCTGCCGACGCTGCGGGTGGAGTGCCGGCTGACGGCCGCCCTGGGGCACGGCGAACGGGCGGCGGTCGGGTATCGCCCCCGGGACATCGGTACGGGCCCCGGCTGGCGGGAAGTGACCGCGCAGGGCGACCGTATGACGCTCACCGACTCCGATGTCCCCAGGGCGTCCGCCTCCCACCGGCTGACCCGCTACCCGTCGGGGCAGCTCTCCTCGCCGCCCGATCAGCGGTCGGCCACGCTGAACGTCACGGCGGGCGGCCCCGCGCTCGCCGCCGCGGCGGAGGCGGAATCCGGCCGGGAAGGCGCGGTGGGCTCATCGGTGCTGCCGCGCGGTGTGGACCGGTGGACGCAGGCGCTGACCTCCATGGTGGCGCGCCATGACATCACCTTCGGCTTCGCCCTCACCGCCTTCGCCACGGCTGTGATGTTGGGCGCGATGCACGCCCTGGCCCCCGGCCACGGCAAGACGATGATGGCGGCGGCAGCCGCGGCGGGCGGGCGCGGCGCGCTGCGCGATGTGCTGGCGCTGGGCGCGTCGGTGACGGTGACGCACACCCTGGGGGTGTTCGCGCTGGGGCTGCTGGTCACGGCGGGTTCGGCGGCCGCCCCTTCGGTGATCTCGTGGCTGGGCATCGCGAGCGGTGCGCTGGTGGCGGTGGCCGGGGCGGGGCTGCTCCGCAAGGCGCTGCGCCACCGTCGGCACGTACAGGCCCATCACCACGGCCACGACCATGCGCACGGGCATAACCATGAGCACGGCCACGGCCACGAGCACACGTACGGCCACGACCGCCCACACGACCATGCGCACCCCCACCCCCACCCGCACAGCCACGCCCATACAGTCACCCATGACCACGGCGACGGCCACGCGCATACCCACGAGGTGCGCCCCACCCTGCGCGGCACGCTGCTGCTCGGCTTCGCCGGGGGCATGGTCCCCAGCCCGTCGGCCGTCATCGTGCTCGTCGGCGCGGCCGCGCTGGGGCAGGCGTGGTTCGGCTTCGTGCTGGTGGTGGCGTACGGGCTCGGGCTGGCGCTGACGCTCACGCTGGCCGGGTTCGCCGCGGTGCGCCTGGGGGCGCGGGCCACGGAGCGGCTGGCGGCGCGCAAGGGGCCCGGGGGCCGGATCGACCGGCTGCTGGGGGCGGTGCGCCGCGCCTCGCCCGTGGGAACCGCCGCCGTCGTACTCGCGCTGGGGTGTGGATTGGTGTTGAGGGGGGCGGCAACCACGCTCGGCTGAGGTAGATTCAGCCCGAATTGCTCGGTTGAGAGGGAGGGCTCGGCCATGAGCGAAGAGGGTGTCGGGCGGCGGGGCGAGCGGGTGGGCGGGGGACGTTACCGTCTGCTGGGCGAGCTGGGCCGGGGCGGTATGGGCGTGGTGTGGCGGGCGTACGACGAGGCGCTGGGCCGCGAGGTCGCCATCAAGGAGGTCCGGGCTCCGGCCGGGCTCGGCGACCGCGACAGCGCCCGGCTGTACGCCAGGCTGGAGCGCGAGGGCCGGGCCGCGGCGCGGGTCTCGCACCGCAATGTGGTCACGGTGTACGACGTGGCCATGGAGGGCCGCCCGTGGATCGTGATGGAGCTGGTGCGCGGTCTTTCGCTGGCCGATGTGCTCGACGCCGAGGGGCCGCTGCCGCCCGCGCGGGCCGCGCGCGTCGGCGCGGAGGTGCTGGCCGCGCTGCGCGCCGCGCATGCGGTGGGTGTGCTGCACCGGGACGTCAAACCGGGCAATGTGCTGATGGCCAATGACGGCCGGGTGGTGCTCACCGACTTCGGGATCGCGGTGGTGGAGGACGATTCGGCGCTGACGCTGACGGGGGAGCTCGTGGGCTCCCCCGAGTTCCTCGCCCCGGAGCGCGCCCTGGGGCGGCCGCCGGGGCCGGAGGCGGATCTGTGGTCGCTGGGCGTGCTGCTGTACGCGGCGGTGGAGGGGGTCTCGCCGTTCCGCCAGAACACCCCGCTGAGCACGCTGCGCGCCGTGGTGGACGAGTCGCTGCCCGAGCCGCGCCGGGCCGGTCCGCTCACGCCCGTACTGGCGGGGCTGCTGGACAAGGATCCGCGGCGGCGGCTGTCGGCGGCGGAGGCGGAGCGGCTGCTGCGGCTGGTGGCCGCGGGAGGCACCCCGGGCGGCGGCTCGGTGTCGGCCGCGGGCGCGTTCGGACGGGCTCCCACGGCGGAGACCGAGCCCCTGGGCCGGTTACCGGAGCCCGGTGCGGCGCCCCCGTCTCCTCCGCCCGGTGCGTATCCCCCGGCTCCGGACAGCCCAGGGCCCACCGATGAACCGCCGCCTCCACGGCGGCAGCGGGCGGCGGTGGCCGCGTTGGTGGCCGGGGCGCTGCTGGCCGTGCTGGCGCTGACCGGGCTGGCGTGGGCGCTGCTGCGGGACAACGGTTCGGGCCATGAGGACGGCGGGAGCGGCGGGGGCGGCGGCACGGGCACGGCGAGCCCTGCGGACGGCGGGTCCGGGGACGACCGGGGCGAGGACGCGGAGAGCGGGGACGGCGGGCACACCGCATCCGACGCCCCTTCCGGCGGTACGACCCGGCCGCCCGCCCTGTCCGTGACGGTCGTGGTGAAGCCGGTGCGGGCGGAGTATCAGGGCAGTTGTCCGCCCCCGGAGGAGAGCGCGCCGTCCTTCACGGCGACGATCACCGTGAACCGCGCGCCCGCGACGGTGGAGTACCGCTGGATCACCGGGAGCGGGAAGGTGTCCGATCCGGGCTGGAAGACGGTCGCGTTCGGCGGCGACAGGTCGCGGACGGTGCGCCACACCGAGCTGTCGTATTCGGCGGGCGGCAGCCGTGAGGACTGGATCGCGGTGGAGACCAGGACGCCCGAGGACGGCACCTCCGGGCATGTCTCCTTCTCCACGGCCTGCGAGGAGGCCCCGGCGACCGGGACCTCCTCCCCTGCGAATGGTGGCGAGGGCAGGTCAGGCGGCTGAGCTGAAGACCGGGAGGTAGCCACCGGAATGTCCGGCGGCGTTGGGGTGGTAGGACTCGTCGATGGGGATGGTGACGCTGTTCAGCCAGGCACTGCCGGAGCAGATCTCGTGTCCGGTGAAGGTCGTGGTGACGTCGCCGAAGCTGAAGCCGTGGTCGGCGGCACGCTTGGCGGTGACGGAGTTGAGCACATCGGCGCCGCTGTTGATGGCGGCGCGCTCGGCCTCGCTGAGGCCCACGATGCAGGAGCCGTTGAGCTTGTAGAACCGCGGGTAGCCGAGGACGACGACATGCGCGGAGGGGGCCTTGGCGCTGATGGCGTTGTACACCTGGTCCAGCTTGCCGGGCAGGGTGTTCTGGACGAAGGTCTTGGCGCTATTGACGGCGTTGATGCAGGTGGACTCGGACTGGAGCACACAGGTGGTCATGATGTCGGCGAAACCGGCGTCATTGCCGCCGATGGAGATGGAGACAAGACCGGTGCCCGAGCCCAGCGGACCAAGCTGGTTGTTCAGCACATCGCCGGTCTTGGCGCCGGAGCAGGCGGTGAAGTTGAAGCTCGAGGGGGCGTGCGACGCGGCCCAGAGCGCGGGGTACGCCTTGGTGCTGCGCTTGCAGCTGCCGCTGGCGCTGTCGTAGCTGCCCGCGCCGACGCCGGACGCATAGGAGTCACCCAGCGCCACATAGGCGGGGCCCGCGCTGTTCTCGGTGGCCTGGGCCGAGCCGGCCCCGGTGAGGGCGAGGACGGCACCGACGACGAACGCACCCATCGTCGCCGTGAGTCTGGACAGTTTCATTCGATCTCCCTAGCAGGATCACTGCTGTGCCGATATGAGGCGCGATAGCCCGACAAACGGGCAATCACGTTCGAAACCGTCAGTCACACCGTGTGGAGGTTGGGTTCGTTGCGGCGGTGTGACATGGATATGTCATCCCGCGCAAGCGGCCAATCTATGCGTGTAGTTGGCAAAAATCTTTCGATACATGGCCGATAGGTCCATAGGTCCGGCGGAATCCGGATGAGTCATCACGCGACGCCCGAACGCCCCCGGCGCACCACCGGCGCATGGAGCGCGACCAGCCCTGATGAGCGCTCAACCGACCGAGCGCGTATGCCATCTTCGTACACTTTCTCCGCCTTGACGGCATCCGTCGACTGCGCAACATTGAAGCCCGGCATCCGGCGCTTCGGGGGGCAAAGTCGCCAATGCGTACCATCACTGACAACAGACCGGCGGGTGGGGATTGGCCGCCGGTGATCGTGGGCGCCGCGGTCGGGCTCGCGGGCATCGGCGCCGCGCTCGCGCTGGCCGACGTCCACTCGCCGCTGCGGGCGCCGTTCACGCTCTTCTTCCTGCTCGCGGCGCCCGCGCTGGCCATCGGCTGCGCGCTTCGCGGGTTGGACGCGCTGATCCGCCCGGTGCTGGCGGTGGCGGGCGCGCTCGCGCTGAATCTGCTGGTGGCGCAGGCGATGCTCGCGCTGCGGCTGTGGTCGGCGCGGGGCGGGGTGGCGGCGGTCGGGGGGCTGAGCCTGCTGATCCTGCTGCCGAGCCTGCTCGGCCGCCTCGTGCGACGACGACGTATGACACAAAGTCAGGACTGGACGTAGTGGATATCGGCGTATACCGCCCGGGGGAGCTGACCGGCGCCGACCGGGCGGTGTGGACGGCCATGCAGTCACAGGCGCATCTGCTGGGCGCGCCGGAGCTGGCGAACCCCTTTCTGTCACCGGAGTTCACGCTCGCCGTCGGCCGGTGCAGACGCGGGGTGCGGATCGCGGTGGTCCGCGAGGAGGGGGAGCCGGTGGCCTTCTTCCCCTTTCAGCGCACCCGGCTCGGGGTGGGGCGGGCGATCGGTCTGGGTCTCTCGGACGCCCAGGGCCTGGTGCACCGGCCCGGGTTCCAGTGGGACGCCCGGGAGCTGCTGCGCGCATGCGGGCTCGCCGTCTGGGAGTTCGACCATCTGGTGGAGGGGCAGAAGCCGTTCGAGGTGGGGGCCCGGGGCTCCTTCCCCTCCCCCGTGATCGATGTGGAGCGCGGCTATGAGGCGTATCTGACCCGGCTGCGCGCCCGCTCGCCGAAGTTCACCCGCACCACGCTGGCCAAGGAGCGCAAACTGGGCCGGGACGCGGGCGAGGTGCGCTATGTGCACGACGAGCGCGATCCGGCCGCGCTGTCCACGCTGATCGGCTGGAAGTCCGCGCAGTACCGCAGGACGGGGCGCAGCGACCGGTTCGCCCGCCCATGGATCATCCGGCTGGTGGAGCAGCTGTTCCACACCCGGAGCGCTTCCTGCCAGGGGCTGCTGTCGGTGCTGTACGCGGGCGGGCGGCCGGTGGCCGCGCACTTCGGGCTGCGTTCGGAGCGGGTGCTCGCCTGCTGGTTCCCGGCCTACGACCCGGCCTACGCCAAATTCTCGCCCGGTCTGGTGCTGCATCTGCGCATGGCGGAGGGGGCCGCCGCGCAAGGTGTGGACTATCTCGATCTCGGGCGCGGTGAAAAGGAATACAAGAACTCCCTGAAAACACGCGATCTCAGCGTGGTGGAGGGGTGGGTGACGCGCCGCCATCCGGTGGCGCTCGGCCATAGCGCGCGGCGCGCGCCGGTGCGTGCGCTGCGCAATACGGTGGTTTCCCGGCCGGAGTTCTTCGGGCCGGCCGACCGGCTGCTCAAGCGTATGGGCGGTCTTCGGGAAAGAAACTCCCAAGGCTGACGAACAAAATTACCAAGGGGGGTGGAGCCACGATCGGCTTGCCATAGAGTTCGCGACGTCAATACCGTCGTACTTGCGACGTCAATACCGTCGCACTTCCACCCGTGTTCGGGACCATCATCACAGGCGGCTCCAGGGGAGGGGCTTCACAGCGTCGCGATGGTTCCGGGGGCGGGAAACGCGGTAGGGGGGTGCCGCGTCCGGCTGTCCCGAGCCTTTTCGGTTTTCGGGACGCGCCGTGCACGCGGGCCGCGAGGCCAGTAACACCAGCCAGCTTGCCCGGCCTTGTTTCGACAGTCATGCCGTCATGGGCGGGTGAGAACCCCCCTTTCGAACCGGATACACCAAAGGACCGCCCGTGGGGCGGGCGGTCCACCGGACGAGAGGGAAAACAGACTCATGAGCTCCTTTGTGCGCCCGGCCGTACCGGAAATCGGTCCGGCGGCCGGTACACATCCGTACCGCCCGGTGTCCTCTCATCTCGCGATCGCGCCACCGGTGAGCGTGGTGATTCCGGCGATGAACGAGGCCGCGAATCTCCCGTACGTTTTCAAAACCCTTCCCGACTGGATCCATGAAGTGGTCCTGGTCGACGGGAATTCCACCGACGACACGATCCGGGTCGCCCGGGAGTTGTGGCCCGAGGTGAAAGTCGTGCCGCAGTCCGGCAAGGGCAAGGGGGACGCGCTCATCGCCGGATTCGCCGCCTGCACCGGCGAAATCGTGGTGATGATCGACGCGGATGGATCGGCCGATGGGTCGGAGATCGTCAGCTATGTGTCGGCGCTGGTCTCGGGCGCCGACTTCGCCAAGGGCTCGCGCTTCGCCAACGGCGGCGGCACGGACGACATGACGACCATCCGCAGGCTCGGCAATCGCGCGCTCACCTCGATTGTCAACCGCAAGTTCGGCGCCCGCTACACCGATCTCTGCTACGGCTACAACGCCTTCTGGCGCCACTGCCTCGATGAGATCGCCCTGGACTGCGCGGGGTTCGAGGTGGAGACGCTGATGAACATCCGGGTCGTCAAGGCGGGGCTGCGGGTCCAGGAGATCCCCAGCCATGAGTACGAGCGCATCCACGGCGTCAGCAACCTGCGGGCGGTCCGCGACGGGCTGCGGGTGCTGAAGGTGATCCTCCGCGAACGCGGCACCCGACGGCCACGCCACCCCGCGGTGGCGCCCGCGACGCTCCGAGGGGAGGCGTCTTGAGCATGCGCCCGGCGCGGACGGCGTCGGGGACGCCGGGGACGCCGGAGGTACCGGGGACGCCGGGGACGCGGATCTCGGTGGTGATCTGCGTCTACACCGAGGAGCGCTGGGACGACATCCTCGCCGCGGTGGACTCGGTACGGACCCAGTCCCTGCCCGCCCAAGAGACGCTCCTGGTGGTGGACCACAACACCCGCCTACTGCGGCGCCTCAAGGACCACTACGGGGACGGCGACGACGGGTCGGACGCGGACGTGGGCGCCGAAGCAGACGCTGACGCAGGCGCCGGTCAGCGGGTGCGGGTGGTTGCCAACTCGGGGTCCCGGGGGCTGTCCTCCGGGCGGAATACCGGGATCGCGGTCTCGTGCGGCGAGGTGATCGCCTTCCTCGACGATGACGCGATCGCCGAGCGGGACTGGTTGCGCCACTTCGCCGCCGCGTACGCCGAGCCGCGGGTCTTGGCGGTCGGCGGGCGCACCGTCCCGGTGTGGGCGTCGCGCCGTCGGCCGGTCTGGTTCCCCGAGGAGTTCGACTGGGTGGTGGGGTGCAGCTACCGGGGGCTGCCGCCGGGGCGGGTGCGGGTGCGCAATGTCCTGGGCGGGAACGCCTCGTTCCGCAGGGAGGCGTTCGACGCCGCCGGGGGCTTCGCGAGCGGTATCGGCCGGGACGGCGACAAGCGGCCGCTGGGCTGTGAGGAGACCGAGCTGTGCATCCGGCTGGCCCGCGCCCGGCCGGACGCGCTGCTGCTGATCGACGACCGTGCGGTGATCCACCACAAGGTGCCCGCCGCGCGGGAGCGGTTCGGCTACTTCCGGTCGCGGACGTACGCCGAGGGCCTGTCCAAGGCCCTGGTGACGCGCAGCGTGGGCGCCCAGGCGGGCCTGGAGACCGAGCGCCGCTACACCACCCGGGTACTGCCCGCGGGGATCGCCCGCGGGCTGCGGGACGCGCTGCTCGGCCGCGCGGGCGGGGCCGGGCGGGCGGGCGCGATCGTGGCGGGCATCGCGGCCGCGGCGGGCGGCTATCTGGTGGGCACCGCCCGCGCCCGCCGCGGCGGCCCCCGCTTCACGGTCGCGGCGGTGCCGGACCTTTCGGCGCCGGACCCTTCGGCGCCAAGCGCCCATGCCCGAGCCGACGACGGACCCGCCCGGTCGAGACATGAGTCCACGCACGAGTCGAGACATGAGTCGACGTCAAGACGCGAGGGGGCGGCATGAGTGGAAGAGGCGGGCCCACCGGGACGTGGCGGGCCACCACGGACGGCGCCCCCGGCGGGAGCCCGGCGCGCGTCACGGTCCCGGCCGCAGGCCGCGGGCCGCAGCGGCGCCGATACGGGAGGCACTCCATGACCACAAGCCCGGTGCCGACCCTTGGCGAACGCCCGACACGCGTCACAGTCCCGGCCCCGGGCCGCGGGCCGCAGCGGCGCCGGTACGGGAGGCACTCCATGACCACAGGCCCAGTGCCGACCCTTGGCGGACGCCAGGCACGCGTCACAGTCCCGGCCGCAGGCCGCGGTGACGCCGATACGGGAGGCGCCCCATGATCACAGGCCCGGTGCCGATCCTGATGTACCACGCCGTGGCCCACGCCCCCGCACGGGCCACCCGTGCGCTGTCCGTCGCGCCGGGCGCGTTCGCCGAGCAGATGGCGCTGCTCGGCGAGCGCGGCTTCACCCCGGTCAGTTGCGCCCGGCTGGCCGACGCCTGGCGCGGCGGCCGCGCGCTGCCGCCCAGGCCCGTGGTGGTCACCTTCGACGACGGCTACGAGGGCGTGCACCGCCACGCCCTCCCCGTCCTGGCCCACCACGGCTTCGCGGCCACGCTCTTCGCGGCCACGGGCTGGCTGCGCGACGGCCCGTACGAGGTGCCGGGCGCCCTGGACCTGATGCTCCACTGGGACCAGGTGCGCGAGTTGTCCGACACGGGGGTGGAGATCGGCGGGCACAGCCACACCCACCCCCAGCTGGACCAGCTCTCCGACGCCCGGCTGTGGTTCGAGGTGGCCCGCTGCCGGGAGCTGCTCACCGCCGGGCTCGGCCGTCCACCCGTGTCGTTCGCCTACCCGTACGGCTACTCCAGCCGCCGGGTGCGCCGGGTGGTGCGCTCGGCCGGGTTCGGGGTGTCGCTCGCGGTGGGCAACGCTCTGGCGGCGCGCGGCCAGGGCCCGTACGCGCTGCGCCGGGTGACCGTGCGGCGCACCACCGGCATCGAGGAGTTCGAGCGGCTGGTGTCCGGGCGGGCGCTCGGCCGCGACTTCGCCCGGGACCGTGCCCTCACCAAGGGATACGCCCTGGTCCGCAGGTCCCGCCAGCTCTCCCGGCTGCCACGGCAGGTTCTACGGAAGGTGACGTAAACCCGTGTCCGACACGACCACCCGGACCGAGGAGCGGACGGCCGCCGAGCGGCCGTCCGGCGGCCGGGGCGGCGGGCGCGCCCCGCTGTTCCGCAACGCCTACGCGCTGATGCTCAACACGGGCATCTCCGCGATCCTCGGCCTCGGCTTCTGGCTGGCCGCCGCCCGCTACTACGCGGAGGACGCGGTCGGCCAGGGCTCGGCGGCCATCGCCGCGATGAAGCTCCTGGCGGGGCTCACCGCGGTCACCCTCACGGGTGCGCTGGCCCGTTTCATCCCGGTCGCCGGGCGGACCACGGGCCGGCTGGTGTGCACCACCTACGCGGCCAGTTCGGTGGTCGTGGCGCTGGCCGCGGTGGTCTTCCTGCTTTCCCTGGACACCTGGGGGCCGTCGTACCGCTTTCTGCACGGCTCGCTCCACGGCCTCGGCTTTCTCGTCGCGGTCGTCGGCTGGTCGCTGCTGACGCTTCAGGACGGGGTGCTGACCGGGCTGCGCAGCGCGTTCTGGGTGCCGGTGGGCAATACGGCCTTCTCGGCGGCCAAGCTGCTGCTGCTCATCGCGCTCGCCGCCGCGATCCCGACGGCCGGGGTGTTCGTGTCCTGGGTGGCCTCGATCGCGGTGTCCGTACTGCCGCTGGGCTGGCTGGTGTTCCGCCGGCTCGTGCCCCGGCACATCGCGGCGACGAAGGGGAGGGCCCGGCCAGCGGGCCCCCGCGAGATGGGCCGCTTCCTCGCCGGGGACTACACCGGGTCGCTGTTCTCGCTCGCGGTGGTCTACGCCGTGCCGGTGATCGTCGCCTCGCAGGTCAGCGCGGCCGACAACGCGTACTTCTACATCACGACCACCATCGGCGGCACCACGAACCTGCTGGCCGTCAACATGGGCTCCTCGCTGACCGTCGAGGGCTCGCACGACCCGGCCCGGCTCGCCGAGAACTGCCGGGCGGCGCTGCGGCGGATGGCCTGCGTCATGATCCCGGTCTGCCTCTTCCTCTTCGTCTTCGCGCCCCAGATCCTCGGGGTCTTCGGCGACGGCTACGCGGAGGCGGCCGCGCCGCTGCTGCGCTGGTTCGCGGTGGGCGCGGCGCTGCGGGTGGTCATCGAGGTGTACTTCGCGGTGCTCCGGGCACAGAGCCGCACTTCGGGGCTGGCGGTGCTTCAGGGGCTGCTGTGTGTGCTGGTGCTGGGGCTGACGTTGCTGCTGCTGCCGCGGATGGGGCTGACGGGGGCGGGGGTCGCGGAGATCTCCAGCCTGTCGGTGATCGCATCCATCGCGGCGGTACGGCTCCGCCGGGTGCTCAAGGGCCTGCCCGGGTCGGCCGCTGACCAACCCAGTGGGGCCACGAGCCGACGCGACACAGCCGCCGACCAGCCCACTACGGCCACCGGCCAACCCACTACGCCCACGAGCCCACCCGGCACAGCCACCGACCACCCCGACACGACCACCGAACGCCCCATTACGGCCACGGGCCAACGCGGTACAACCACGGGCCAACCCGGCACGACGACCGACCGCCCCATTACGGCCACGGGTCAACCCGGCACGACCACCGGCCACCCCACTACGCCCACGGGCCAACCCGACACAGCCACCGGCCACCCCACTACGGCCACGGGCCAACCCGGCACAGCCACCAAGCAGGCGCCCCCGGCGCCCCCGCCGCTGCCGGAGCAGCGCACGGCGCCCGATGGCGATCTCGCGGACCTCGCGGTCGACGGCGACCGCCGCCCCGCGCGCCCGGGCCGCCGCCACCGCCGCCACCGCCGCGACCACGCGGGCTACGGCACCCGCTGGGCCCAGCGCGCCGCCCTCGACACGGACACCCTCGTGCTGGGCGTCCGCATGGACTTCCCCTTCGCGGCTCCGCCGCCCGGCGCCCCCTCGGAACGCCGCCCGTCCGCCCGCTACGGGCCGCAGGCCCCGGCCACCGAAGGGCCATCCACCGCCGAAGCCGACCATCCGGTCCCCGGAGACACAGGGCGGATGCTGAGCGCCGGGCTCCCGGAATCCGCTGACGGCGTCCCGGGTACGGATTCCGGCCCCCGGCCGAGCACCGATCGCACGGACCGCCCAGCCCACGAACCCGGTGGGGAACGAAGCGGCGCGGCCGACGGGACGGGCGTCCCCGCCTCCGGCGCGGTGGCCGCGCGGCGGGAATCCGCCGGGGCCACGTGGCGGTGGCCGGTCCTTGCCCCGCCACACGGCGAACCCAGTGGTCGGGGCGGCGCCAACGCATCCCAGGCACGTAGCGGGGCGGGTGGGGTGGGGCCGGGGGCCGCGCCCTCGGAGCAGGCAAGAGCCGGGGCATCGATGGGGACGGCCTCGGCCGCACCACCCGCCGTCGGCACCCCTGTTGCCGCCGCCGGCGGTTCCCGCGCGGCCGGGCCGCAGGGCCGGGCAGCCACCGAACCCGCGGGACCCGCGGGACAAACGGCCTCGGCGGAGCCTCCCAGGCCGCGGGCGAGCCGAGGGACCGTGGGGCCCGCGGACCAGACGGGCTTGCCCGCTGCCGAGCCCGCCGGGCGGCGGGCCGGGCGACGGACGGGACGAGTGGCGGCGGCCGCGCTGTGGGCGGTCGCGGGCGTCGGGCTCGGCCTCTACTGGCTGCCGCTGCTCCACCTCGACGACGCCGATCTGGACCGCATGGGCGGCCTCGGGCTTGTCTCGGTGCTCCCCCGGGCCACCCTTCTCGGGGCCGCGCTGCTGATCGTCGCGTTCGCCGGTGCGCTGTGGCTCGCGCGGCCCCGCCCGGCCCTGCTGACCGCCGTTCTCGTTGCGACCGTGGTCTCGTTGCACGCCGTACCCGCCGTGCTGGAGGCGCAGCCGCGGTTCCCCACCGCATGGCAGCATCTGGGGTTCCTGGACTACATCGGCCGGACCGGCCACGCCGTGCCCGATCTGGACGCGCGCTGGAGCTGGCCCGGTTTCTTCGCGGGGGCCGCGTTCCTGGCCCGGGCCGCCGGGGTGCACGATCTCTCCGAGGTGCTGCGCTGGTGGCCCACGCTGCTCCAACTGCTCTGTCTCGCCCCGCTGATGGTGCTGTTGCGGGCGCTGCGGGCGAGCTGGCGGGCGAAGTGGACGGCGGTGTGGCTGTTCGCGCTCTGCGGCTGGGTGGGGCAGGACTACTTCTCGCCGCAGGGGTTCACCTACCTCCTCTACCTCGTCTTCGTCGCCGTCCTGCTGGTGTGGTTCCGCGAGCCCCGGGCGCTGCCCGGTAAGCGCCGGCCGGGTGAGGCCGAGGTCGCGCGGGCCACGCCCGCCCAGCGCACGGCGCTGCTCGGCCTGCTGATCGCGCTCTTCGCGGCGTCCGTGGCGGCCCATCAGCTGACCCCGTTCGTGATGCTGGGCGTGGTGAGCGCGCTGGTGCTGCTGCGCCGGTCGAATCTGTACGGGCTGCCGCTGCTGTGCGGGGTGATGGTGGCCGTGTGGGTGGGGTTCCTTGCGGAGCCGTACTGGTCGGGCCACTGGAACGAGCTGTTCGGCGGGGTCGGCGGGGTGGGCGGCAATGTGTCCTCGTCCGTCTCGGGCCGGATCGAGGGCGGCAGCAGCGTGCACAAGCTGGTGCTGTACGTCCGGGTGGCGCTGGCGGGCGGGGTGCTGACGCTGGCCTGCTGGGGGGTGCTGCGGCGGCGCGCGGCCGGGTTCGCCGAACGGTCGCTGCTGGTGCTGACCTTCGTACCGTTCCTGGGCTTCGGCATGCAGAGCTACGGCGGTGAGATGGCGCTGCGCGTCTTCATGTTCGCGCTGCCGGGCGCCTGTGTGCTCGGCGCGCTGGCGGTCTTCCCCCGGGTGGGCGCGGCCCGCGCCGGGCTGGGTCCGGCGGCCGCGCTGCTGGCGGGGCTGGCCCTGATGTCCGGGTTCCTGGTGGCGCGCTGGGGCAATGAGACGTTCGAGCGGGTGCGACCGGGCGAGGTGGCGGCGATGGAGTACGTCTACGCCCATGACAAGCCGACCGTGCGGGTGCTGTGGATGAGCAATGACACCGTCAACAACGTGACCCCCGCGATGCCGTGGGGCGCCCGCGACATGGAGCGGGTCCGCTACGAGCCCACCCTGGCCCCGCGCGATCCGGTGCTGGTCGGCGGCCTGGTCACGGCGTTGCGCGAGGCCGGGCCGCGTTCCTACCTGATGGTGGGCCGCGGCCAGTCCACCTATCTCACCCTCGACTCCGGCTACGACGAGCACTGGCAGGAGCGGCTGCGGCGCTCCCTGGACCGGCGCGCCGAGCTGCGCCGGGTGTTCGGCAACGAGGACGCGGCGCTGTACGAGCTGAAGCGGCAGCCGCGCGGGCCGGTGGCGGAGCCCGCTCCGGGCCCGGCCGGTCCGCTGGTCACCTGGACGCCCTGGTCGCTGGTGGGGGCGCTGGCGGCGGTGGCGTTGATGGTGCTGCTGGCGGCGCGCGAGGTGGTGCGGGTGGCGGTGCGGCCGAGCGTACGGCGGCTGCACTGGCTCCAGGGCTCGTTCTGGTTCGCGCTGCCGCTGCTGATCGTGGTGGTGGCCGCGCTGGTGCAGCGCTTCGTGACCATGGCGTGAACCGCCGTGCCACTGCCGGATCACCGCCTCAGCCAGCGCACCTCGTATCCGTCCATCCCGAACGACCGGCCGTCGATCTTCGCCTTGATCGGCCGGTCGAGGGTGTTGACGACCAGCACCGCGTCATCGTCCGCGAGCACCTGGACGTTGGGCCGGTCGTCGGCGGCGATGTCCACGGAGCGGAAGGCGGTGCCGGGCGGGAACTCCCGGGCGAACCGGCCGAGCAGCCCCATCATGGGCAGCGCCCGGCCGCCGCCGTCCAGTTCGGTGGGGCGCCACAGACAGCCGGGGCAGTCGGCGTCCGTGGTCTCCGGGTTCCAGTAGAAGGCCGCGGCGGTGCCCCCCTGGGCCAGCCGGATCATCGCGCTTGCCTGGACGGCGGTGCGGCGCTCCTCGCTCCAGCCCGTCCGCTCGTCGTCCCCGTCGGCCGGTTCGACGTACCACTCGGCCCACCACACCGGCAGCCCGGTGGTCTTGCGCAGCCAGCGCGTGATGTCCCGGAACTTCCGGGTGGCCCCGAACGCGTCCGGGATGAGCCGGTCGCCCTCGCGGGTGTAGCTGGAGCCGTCCACGACGGCGAAGTCCGCTCCCACCTTGTGCTCGTTCCAGTACGTGATCGCGTCGGCGGACCGCTGGTCGAGGGTGCCCCAGGGGCCGCTCACCGCGGCGGGGCCGTCGGCCTCGCCGGGGGCGTCGCTGTCGGCGACCACATATGGGCCGCCGACCTGGTTCTTCGCGTTCTGCTTCTTCAGCTCCCGGTAGACGAGGTTGTAGAGCCGGGTGTAGCCCTCGTAGTTCCAGCGCTTCTTGTCGTCGTCGTAGAAGCCCTTGAACTCGTTCCAGACGATGAAGTGGTGCACCTGCGGATAGCGCCGGGCGATCTTGCCCGCGAGCGCGGCGAAGTCCTTGTAGTGCTCGGGGGTGGGCGCGGTCTCCAGGGACTTCCGGGACCAGTCCGTGCGCCCCGGCTCGCCGCCCTTCATCCAGTCGGGGGCGCAGCACAGGGTGAGCACGGGCGCGGTGCCGGTCTTGCGCATCAGGGCCACGCGGCGGTCGAGGTCCGAGAAGTCGTAGTGGCCGGGGGACGGCTCGGGGTTGCCCGCGCCCCAGCCCATGATGTGCTGGTTCTGCGGCATCGGATGGCCGGACAGCAGGGCGGCCGCCGCCTTGCGGCCGCTGTCGGTGCCCTGGTCGGCGCTGTACTGGGTATGGGTGAACCCCCAGCCCGGGGCCCCGGCACCGCCCTTGCCGCGCGCCGACTCCGAGCCCCGCGGCCCCTCACCCCCGCCGGACCGGCCCTCGCCCCCGCCGGACGGCCCGGAGCAGGTGGTCGCCAGCAGCGCCAGCGTGGCCACGCCGACGCCGAGCGGCGCGCCACTCCGCCGGCGCCTCTTTTGCCATAACCTGGCCACCCCGCCCCGTTCCCTTCCCTGACGCCCCACAACGGGTAAGAGTATCCGTGAACGCCCCCATTCCGGTGGGGTTCCCTGGAACAGCTCGGTAAACGGCCGCAAACCTTGGTGCGCCCTCGCCCCCCGTCCTGGATCATGGGGCGGGTGCGCTGACCGACCCACCAGGCCCCCCGTTCTCAGGAGGCAGACCCTGCCTACGACACCCGCCGAAAAGTCCCTTCCCATCAGGCTGAACGTCGATGACAGCGATTCGCCGTCGGATGTCGTCGACGCGCTCTTCCTGGGACGCTTCGCGACCGGCGAGCAACCGTACGCCCGAAGCCACTCCGTCGACCGGGTGAGGTCGGGCGCGACACTGCTGCCGCCGTCCGCGAGCGTGCTGCGCGCGGCCCGTGACGACGACCGCAGCGCGACGCTCGCCGAGGGCGACGGCTGGACCCTGCTGATCTCCCGGTGGAACCGGGGGGCTGATGTGACCGTGACCGCCGTCGACGACGCCCTGGCCGAGAAGGTGCTGCACCAGGCCGTCGACGGCGCGGAGGACGAGCCCGAGCCGCAGCCGGAGAACGTGGCGATGGGCTTCTGGTACGTCTCGCCGCGGCGCGGACCGCACCGCACCACGCGGCAGATCTCGGCCGGGACGTGGGAGGAGATCCGCGGCAACTACACGGCGCCGGTCGCCGAGGCCATGGACGGGCTGATGAAGGTCACCCCGGACGACATCGCCGGCCGCCTCCTGCTGCTGCACGGCCCGCCCGGCACCGGCAAGACCTCGGCGCTGCGCACCCTGGCCCGGTCCTGGCGGGACTGGTGCCAGGTGGACTGCGTCCTGGATCCGGAGCGGCTGTTCACCGATGTCGGCTATCTGATGGACATCGCGATCGGCGAGGACGACGGCACGGCCAAGGGACGCTGGCGGCTGCTGCTCCTGGAGGACTGCGACGAGCTGATCCGCGGCGAGGCCAAGCACACCGCCGGGCAGGCGCTGTCCCGGCTGCTGAACCTGACGGACGGTCTGCTCGGCCAGGGGCGCAATGTGCTGGTCGGGGTGACCACCAACGAGGACCTGGAGCGGCTGCATCCGGCGGTGGTCCGGCCCGGCCGGTGTCTGGCCCGGATCGAGGTCGGCAAGCTGACGCGGGCGGAGTCGGTCAACTGGCTGGGCGGGGAGGTCGACGACCGGGACGGAGTCATCGGGCGGGACGGGGCCACGCTCGCGGAGCTGTACGCGCTGCGGCGCGGCACCCGGCCGGCCGCGGTGCCCTCGCAGTCGGGGGAGTCGAACGCGGGGCTGTATCTGTGAGACGGGCGCGGGGGCCGGTGTGAGGCGGACATCGGGGGCCGGTGCGGCACGGTCCCCGGGGGCGCCGCGAGACGGACACCGGGAGCCTGACGCCCGTCGGCGCCCGGCCCAGCCGTACGGCACCCGCAGCCCACGCGCCAGCCGTACGGCACCGCAGGCCGCCCGCCAACCGTATGGCTCCGCAGGCCGCTCACCAGCCGTACGGCTCGCAGCCGCCCATCAGCCGTACAGCTCCGCAGCCGCCCATCAGCCGTACAGCTCCCGCAGCCGTACGGACAGGCAGGTCACACAGCCCTCCATCTTCTCGAACTCGCTGATGTCCACCGGCACCGGCTCATAGCCGAGATCTGCGAACCGCTCGGCGGTGCGCGGCGCGCTCGCCGCCATCAGCAGCTTGCCGCCGCCGAGCAGCACCACATGGGCGCCGGACTCCTCGGGGACGGGGAGGAAGCGGTCGAACGCGCCCGGGTCGTCCACCAGCGGCGGGTAGCCGATGACGGTGCCGTCCGGCAGCGCGGTGACCGCCGACTTCAGGTGGAGCACCTTGCTGACCGGTACGGCCACCACCCGCGCGCCCAGCGGCTCCAGCGCGGCACGCAGCTCGCGGATGCCGTCGCCGTTGGTGCGGCCGCCGCGTCCCACATAGACGGTGTCGCCGATCTTCAGAACGTCCCCGCCCTCGAGCGTCCCCGGCTCGCGGATGCGGTTCAGCGAGCAGCCGAGCCTGGTGACGGCCTCCTCCGTGGTCACGGTCTCGGCCCTGCGGGGCTCGGCGCCGGGGCGGGCGATCACCGCGACGTTCTTGTAGACGACCATCGTGTCCTCGACGAACACCCCGTCCGGGCAGTCGTCCAGCGGCGGCAGCTCGATCGTCTCCCAGCCGTGCGCGCGCAGCGCCACCACATAGACCTCCCACTGCCGCAACGCCAGCGCGGCATCGACCGGCGTGCGGTCGATATGGGTGACGAGCCCGTCGGCGAGGCGCGGGCTGGGGCGCCGGACGAGGGCTTTGCGGCTGGTCGTACCGCCGGTCAGGGGGTTGGGCATCGCGCTGGTCATGGGGGACAGCATGTCAGGCGGGGCCACCCGCGGAGCCGACGGCCGGGCCACCCTCGGAGCCGCCAGCCGAACCACCGGCGGAGCCGACGGCCGGGCCACCGGCGGAGTCAGCAGCCGGGCCACCGGCGGTGTCGTCGGCCGAGCCACCGTAGGCCGCCCGCAAGGCGTCCTCGACGGCGGCGAGGGCGGCCGCGCGGTCCAGGCCCAGCCGCCGCGCCCGCTGGGCGTAGCTCTGGGCGGCCTCGGCGGCCTGGCGCCGGGCCGCGTCGCCCGCCGCCGCGATGAAGGTGCCATGGCGGCCGCGGGTCTCGATCACACCGTCCGCCTCCAGGGCCCGGTACGCCTTGGCGACGGTGTTCGCCGCCAGCCCCAGCTCCTCGGCGAAGCCGCGTACGGTGGGCAGTTTGTAGCCCACGGGAAGCACGCCGGAGCGGGCCAGTTCGGCGATCCGGGCGCGGATCTGCTCGAAGGGGGCGGTCGCCGCGTCCGGGTCGACGGTGATCTGCAAGGTCACGTGGGAACTCCTGGGGCGGGTGTGCGGATGGTGGTTTGTGGCACCCATTGTGTGCCAGGCCGACGGGCGGCGCATCGCCGGTGATCTGGCCCACGAGCTGCGGAAATTGGGAGGCGGGGCGGTCTGACAGGCCGTAGCCTGCGCAACCATGACCATGACTGTGCGCGATTTCCGTGCCATCGACGCGGAGGCCGTCGCGGCGGCGCGGCAGACCGCCTTCCCCTATCTGGTGACCACGCCCCGGACGGTGGTCTGGGAGTCGGAGAACGCACCCGTCGAACAGCACTACCGGCTGCTGGTCGCCGAGGCGGACGGGCAGGTGGTGGGCGCGTGCGAGATGGGCGTCTTCCACGACAGCGGCGAGGCGGGGCTGGCCTTCGCCAATACGACGGTGAACGCGGGGGCGCGCGGGCGGGGCGCCGGTTCGGCGCTGGTGACGGCCGCGGAGGAGTATCTGTCCGGGCTGGGCACGGCGAAGATCTTCGCGTGGACGCTGGACGAGCCGGGGTCGGTGACCTTCGCCGAACGCCGTGGCTACCGCCGCAGCCGCTGCTCCCGGGTCCAGCGGCTGGACCTGACCACGGCCGACCTGCCGCCGCTGGGCGCGGGCGGGGCGCCGGACGGGGTGGAGCTGCGCACGGCGGCGGACTTCGCGGACGATCCGCGCCCGCTGTACGAGGCGGACGCGGAGTGCACGGAGGACGAGCCGGGCGATGTGGACACGACCCGGCTGCCGTACGCCGAGTGGCTGGCCCTCAGCTGGGGGCACCCCGCGCTCGACCGCGAGCTGACGTCGGTGGCGGTGGTGAACGGCACCGTGGCCTCCTACAGCGTGGCCCACACCGACGGCCGGGGCCGCTACTGGTCGGGTATGACCGGCACCCTCCGCGCCTTCCGCGGCCGCGGTCTGGCCAAGCTGACCAAGAACGACTCGCTGCGCCGCGCCCGGTCGGCGGGCTGCCGGGAGGCGTTCACCGGCAACGACGGGGACAACGGCCCGATGCTGGCGGTCAACAAGTGGTTCGGCTACGAACCGGCGGCCACGGAGTGGCGCTACGTCCGGGAGCTCTCGACGTAACCTCCTCAGCGCGCTCTGCCCAGTCCCGCGATGAGGAGCCCGACCAGGTGGCGGGCGTCGTAGCGAAGGTTGCTGCCGGCGCCCGCGCAGAGGCTGCCGACCCCGCGCATGAGCTCGTAGGCGTCCTGCCCGGGGTGGATCTCGCCCGCGGCGACCGCGGCGTCCAGCATCTGGGTGCACACGGGCAGGAGCCGGTCGAGGAAGTACGAGTGGAGGGGGTCGAAGCAGGAGTCGTCGGACTGGAACACGGCGGCGAGCCCGTGCTTGGTGACCAGGAAGTCGACAAAGAGGTCGGCCCACCGGCCCAGCGCGGCGTGCGGGGTCTCGCCGCTCGCCAGCAGGGCGGGACCGGCCTCGGCCAGCGCCTCGACCTGGTGCCGGTAGACGGCGACGATGAGATCCGCACGGGTCGGGAAGTGGCGGTAGATCGTGGCCGTCCCGACGCCCGCCTTGGCGGCGATATCGCGTATCGGCGCTTCCACGCCCGAGCTGACGAAGACCGCGGCGGCCGCTTCGAGCAGGGCCTTCTCATTGCGCCGCGCATCCGCCCGCTTGGGCCGAGCCGCCGCGCGTCCCGCGTCCTGATCGTTGTCGTTCACCGCACCTTCCCTTCGCGGCCGAGTCTAACTAAACGGAACAACGTCCCGTAATCCCTGACGCACGAGGTCGGAGCGGTGTCCGAGCGACATCAGAGCCCGGTGAGCCGGGTCAGAGCGGGGTCAGGCGGCCGGGCCCCTCCGGGGCGTGGGCGATGGGGTCGTCCGGCTCATGCCAGTGGAGGGCGAAGCGGTGGCCCGCGCGATACGCGTCGAGGCCCGCGCGGCAGTACGCCACCATGTCGTCCGGCAGCGCGTCCAGCGGGAACCAGCCGAGCTCGGAGCACTTCTCCGGCTCCCGGTTCACCGGCTCGGGCCCACCCTCCCCCACCTCCGCCTCGAAGAACCACCCCGTCCGGGCCGCCCCGGTCGGCGCCTTGTGCTGAAGCACGAGGACGGCCCGCACCTCGTCCGGGGCGAGGCTGAGCCCGATCTCCTCGGCCGTCTCGCGAAGCAGCGCGGCACGGACGTCCTCACCGTCCTCGACATGCCCGGACGGGGCGTGCAGCAGCCCATCGGCATAGCCCGTGTTCGCACGCCGCGCGAGCAGGACGTCCCCGCCCCGGCGCAGGATCAGATGGACGTCCACGATCTCGGCATGGCGCCGGGCGGCGGCGTCCGAGCGATCAATGGTCGAGGCATCGGCACACATACCGCGATGGTCGCACCCACCACTGACAACGAAGCCGCCTGGGCCGACATCACCATGGCGCTCAAGGGCTCCGTCGCAGCACGAGCGTGACGAAGCCCAGCGTGCCGCGGTAGCCGTTCAGCCACTCGGAGCGGTGTTCGGCGGCGGCCTTGTACGTGTCCAGGGCGTCGGGTTCCTCGCGGTGGTCCAGGGCCCAGCGGGACAGCGAGCCGGTCCATGACCACTCGTATTCGTCCCACTCCCCGGCCGTGCTGACATGGCCGTAGACGGGCGTCCAGCCCTCGGCGACGACCCGGTCCACGGTGGTCGGGAGATCCGCGTAGTCGTCCCAGGTGGCGCCCAGCGACGAGAGGGCGGCGGCGTCGGGTTCGCGCTCCCAGAAGCCGTCGCCGACGACGAAGTGGCCGCCCGGGGCGAGGAGTTCGCGCCCCGCGGTGAGGGTGGGCAGCAGCCCGCCGAAGGCGTGCGCGGCGCCGACGCTCAGCACCACGTCGAAGCGGTGCGCCGAGGCGAAGGCGGCGGCGTCCATCTCATGGAGGACCAGCCGGTCCGCGACCCCGTCCTTCTCGGCGCCCTCGCGCGCCTGCTCCAGGGCCGCGGCATGGATGTCCACTCCCTCGGCGCGCATCGCCGGATTACGGACCAGCAGCCGCCGCAGCCATGCGCCGCCTCCGCAGCCGAGGTCGAGGGCGCGGTCGGCCTCGTCCGTCACGGCCCGGTCGAGCAGCCTGGCCACCGACTCATCGGCGAGCGGGGCGGCGATCGGGTGGTCGGCGTGCGCGAGCTGAGATCTGCGTTGACGGTCCATCCGCCCAGCTTGGCAAGGCCCGGCCCGCTCCGCAGCCCCTTTTCCGGGCTTGGCGCTCCCCCGACAAGCAGCCTGTCCTCGCGAGTTCCGGTGAGGGACACATACAGTGCGGTGACCGACGTCCGGACGGAGCCGGCCGACCACGCGTCCTGGAACGCAAACGACATGAGCGTTGAGCGCGATTGGCTCATCCGCGTGGCAAACGCTTTCCAGCGCTCGAAGCCGGCCGAGGAGGCCCCACCAGGCCCGAACATCGTAGTTACGGAAGCGAGCCGAGCATGACCCCCACATCGCCACCAACGCCCCTGTTCGACAACAACCTCATGTCCGACCCGCACGGCGTATACGCCCGCCTGCGTCAAGTCAGCCCCGTGCACCGCACCACCACCCCCGACGGCGCGCCGGTGTGGGTCGTCACCCGGTACCAAGACGTGCGCGCCGCGCTCACCGACCCGCGGCTGTCGCTGAACAAGGCCAACGCCCGCACCGTCGGCCGCTACCAATCGTCCATGCCGCCGGAGCTGGACGCACACCTGGTCAACATGGACCCGCCCGACCACACGCGGCTGCGACGCCTGGTGGTCAAGGCATTCACCGCCCGCCATGTCGAAAACCTCCGGCCGCGCGTTCAGGCCAGCACCGATGAACTCCTCAATGCCGTCACCGAGCAGCCGGCGGACCTGATGCGGGCCCTGGCGAACCCACTACCCATGGTCGTGATCTGCGAACTGCTCGGCATCCCGGCCCAGGACCGCCGAGACTTCCGCAGGTGGACCAACACCCTGCTCGGATCTGCCCCCGACGCGGCCGTAGAGTCCCGAACCGCGATGCGGAAAATGCACCACTACCTCGTCGGCGTCATCGCCGCCAAACGTGCCCGCCCGACCGACGACCTGCTCACCGCCATGATCGAGGCGCGCGACGAGCGCGACAGCCTCAGCGAGTCCGAGTTGGTCGCGATGGCGTTCCTGATCCTGTTCGCGGGCTACGACAACGCGGTCAACCTCATCGGCAACGCCACCCTGGCGCTGCTGCTCCACCCGGAAGCGATGACCGCGGTCCGCGACGGGCACACATCTGTCCGCGCCGTCCTGGAAGAGACACTGCGCTGGAACCCGCCTTCCACACTGGGTGTGCGACGCTTCGCCCTCGAGGACCTCACCATCGGTGGAGTCGACATTCCGGCGGGCGGACGGGTCTGGGTCTCCCTCATCTCAGCCAACCGCGACGGCCAGTTCGAAGAGCCGGACCGCTTCCGTCCTGAGCGCACCCCCGCCCACCTCGGCTTCGGCCACGGCATCCACCACTGCCTCGGTGCACCCCTCGCGCGCCTGGAGGGCGAGATCGCCCTGACCAGCCTCCTGAAGCGGTTCCCCGATCTGCGACTGGCGGTACCTGCCCGCCATCTGGCTTGGACGCCGTCATTCCACAGGCGCGGCCTGATGGAACTGCCCGTCGTCTGGTAAACGCCGCCGCACAGCGCCCACTGGCCAACAGCCGCCAAACACCCTTGACGGTCCGCATGTTAGCGGTAACACTCCCCCTCGTGGACTCCTTGGAGCAACCGGAGCGACCAACGAGCGCCCCCTCACCACCACCTCCCCAACTCTTCAGCCGCGCCGCCGTGGCCGCCTCCTGCGTCGGGTTCGTCCTCATCGGCGCGCTCCAGGCGCTCTACGGGCCGTCGATCCCCGCCCTGCGCGACACCTACGGGCTGTCGCCCTCGGCCGCCGGGCTCGGCCTCAGCGCGCATTTCATCGGCGGGGTCATGGGCGTGCTCGTCTTCGACCGGCTCTTCGGCCGGATCGGCAACCGCCGGCTGCTGGGCTGGTCCTACCTGCTCATGGCGGGTGGCGCGGCCGGGTTCGCGCTCGCGCCCACCTGGCCGCTCGCCCTGGGTCTCGCGCTCCTGGCGGGGCTGGGCTTCGGCGGGATCGACTACGGGCTGAACCAGCTGTTCGCCGTCGGCTTCGGGCACCGTAGCGCCGCCATGCTCAACATCCTCAACGCCCACTTCGGCATCGGCGCCGTCCTCGGCCCGGCCCTCATCGGCCTGGTCGGGGCCGCCAACTACCCCGCCGTCTTCCTCGGCTTCGCCGCGCTCACGCTGCCGTTGCTGCTGTGCCTGGCCGGGGTACGCGACGAGGCCCCGCCACGCGGCGGCGACCCCGAGACGGGCGCGGGCACCAGCGCGGGCGGAGGCACCAGCGCGGGCGGGCACACCAGCGGCGCCCGCCGCCGCGTCCGCGCCCGCAGCCTCACCACCATCCTGGGCGCCTTCGTCGTCCTCTACGTCCTCCACGTCGCCATCGAGTCCGGCGTCGGCGGCTGGGAGCCGACCCACCTGGAGACCATCGGCTACGGGGCGAGCACCGCCGCCTCCGCGACCTCCGCCTTCTGGCTGATGATGACGGTCGGCCGCTTCCTCGCCGCCCCGCTCGCCCTGCGCTGGTCCGCACCGGCGATCATCTCGGTGAGCTGCGCGGGGATGACGGGGTGTCTGCTGCTGGCCGCGATCCCCGCCGCGGCCCCGTACGCGTACGCGGGCGCCGGGCTGTTCATCGCGCCGATCTTCCCCACCGGGCTGCCCTGGCTGCTCCGGGCGGCGCCGCGCGCCCACCGGGCGGGGGCGCTGGTCATGGCGGCCTCGATGGTCGGCGGGGTCGCCGCGCCGCCCGCGCTCGGCAAGGCGATCGAACTCGCGGGCGTCCGCGCCGTACCGCTGATCCTCTGCGCCGTCTCCGCGGTGTGCCTGATCACCACCGGATGGCTGATCCGCGCCGCGGCCCCGTCCGTACTCCCTACGCCACCCGCGTCCGACCAGGCCGCCCCCGATACCCGGTCCGACGAGACCGCCCCTGCCACCCCGTCCGACGAGACCGCCCCCGCCACCCGCGACCAGCAAGGCCGCCCGCGCCGTTGAAAGGACCCCCTGACGCCCATGCCCGCCGCCCTGGCCCTCTCCGACGACGGTTTCCGCCTGCACGGCGAGCCCTTCCGGATCCTCTCCGGCGCCCTGCACTACTTCCGCATCCACCCCGACCAGTGGGCCGACCGGCTGCGCAAGGCGCGGCTGCTGGGGCTCAACACCGTGGAGACCTACGTCCCGTGGAACCTCCACCAGCCCGCCCCCGGCACCCTGGACCTCGACGGGCTGCTCGACCTCCCCCGCTTCCTGGCGCTGGCCCACGCCGAGGGGCTGCGGGTGCTGCTGCGCCCCGGGCCGTACATCTGCGCCGAGTGGGAGGGCGGCGGGCTGCCCTCCTGGCTGACCGCCCGGTCCGGTGTGCGCCCGCGCAGCGGCGACCCCCGTTTCACGGCCGCCGTGGACGCGTACTTCGATCTGCTGCTGCCGCCCCTCGCTCCCCATATGGCGGCGCGCGGCGGCCCGGTGATCGCCGTCCAGGTGGAGAACGAGTACGGGGCCTACGGCGACGACACCGCCTATCTCGCGCACCTGGCCGACGCGCTGCGCTCCCGCGGGGTCGAGGAGCTGCTGTTCACCTGTGACCAGGCCGACAAGGCGAAGCTCGCGGCGGGCAGCCTGCCCGGGGTGCTGTCCACCGGCACCTTCGGCGGCCGGGTCGAGGAGTCGCTCGAGGTGCTGCGGGCGCATCAGGAGAGCGGGCCGCTGATGTGCGCGGAGTTCTGGGTCGGCTGGTTCGACCACTGGGGCGAGCCGCACCACGTGCGCTCGGCGGACGACGCGGCGGCGGCGCTGGACGCGCTGCTGTCGGCGGGCGCGTCGGTGAACATCTACATGTTCCACGGCGGCACCAACTTCGGCTTCACGGCCGGCGCCAACCACGACCACGCCTACACCCCCGCCGTCACCTCCTACGACTACGACGCGGTGCTCACCGAATGCGGCGACCCGGGCCCCAAGTACGCCGCGTTCCGCGATGTCATCGCCCGCCACGCCGCCGTGCCCGACGAGCCGCTCCCGGAGCCGTCGCCCAAGCTGCCGCCGACCGAAGTGCGCCTGACCGACTCGGCGAACGCCCTGGTCTGCGCCGAATTTCTCGCCCCCGCCGAGCACTTCACCGACCCGCCCACCATGGAGCGGCTCGGCCAGGCGTACGGCTTCGTCCTCTACGGCGCGGAGCTGCCCGCGCTCGGCGACCGCGTCCTGCACTTCACGGGCGGGGTGGGCGACCGGGCGCAGGTCTTCGTCAACGGCGCCCCGGCGGGCGTCCTGGAGCGCGAGCGCCACGAGGACACGCTGCATGTGCGGAGCCCGGAGTACGGGGCCCGGCTGGACGTCCTGGTCGAGAACATGGGCCGGGCGAACTACGGGCCGCGCATCGGCGACCCCAAGGGCATCACCGGCCCGGTCACCCTCGACGGCGAGCCCCTGGAGAACTGGACCTGCCACCCCCTCCCCCTGGACCACCTCCCCGAGCTGCCCTTCCGTGGTACGGACACCCCGGTCGCCGGTCCGTCCTTCCACCGGGGCACCTTTACGGTGGACACCCCGGCCGACGCGTACCTCGCCCTGCCCGGCTGGACCAAGGGCGTGGCCTGGATCAACGGCTTCAACCTCGGCCGCTACTGGTCGCGCGGCCCGCAGCGCCGCCTGTACGTGCCCGCGCCGGTGCTGCGGCCGGGGACGAACGAGCTGGTCCTGCTGGAGCTGCACGCGGCGACCACGCGGGTGGCCCGGCTGACGGACGAGCCGGACCTGGGCTGGACGGACGAAGGCTGAGACGTACGAGGGGAGACACAACGGACATGGACGAGCCGGAGCGGGAAGCGGGCGAACCCCGGCGCGTCCGGCGGCGCCGGGCCACGGCGGGCGGCGGGGCGGTGATGGCCGACGTCGCCCGCCGCGCCGGGGTCTCCGGGCAGACCGTCTCCCGTGTCCTCAACGACCACCCGCGCGTACGGCCGGAGACCCGTCAGCGGGTCCGGGAGGCCATGCGGGAGCTGGGCTACCGCCCGACCGCCAGCGCCCGCACCCTGGCCAGCGGCCGCAGCCGGACGCTCGGCGTGATCTCCTTCGACGCCGCCCGCTTCGGCCCGGCCGCCACGCTGGCGGGGATCAACGAGGCGGCGCAGGAGGCGGGTTATCTGGTCACCACGATCGCCCTCGCCGCCGCCGACCAGGCGGCCGTGCGGGGCGCGGTCGACCGGCTGCTCGGCCAGGGCGCGGACGGCATCATCGCCATCGCCCCGCAGCGCTCGGTGGGCGAGGCCCTGGTCGAGGCGGACCACGGCATGCCCATGGTCACGCTGGACAAGAGCTTCGGCGCCCGCTTCCCCGTCGTCGCGGGCGACTCCGCGTCCGGCGCCCGCCAGGCCACGGATCACCTGCTGCGCCTCGGCCACCGCACGGTCCGCCATATCGCGGGCCCGGCGGGCTGGATCGCCGCCGAGGCCCGGCTGGACGGCTGGCGGGCCGCCCTGGAGGACGCGGGGGCGCAGGCGCATGAGCCGCTGTTCGGCGACTGGAGCCCGGACTCGGGCCATGAGCTCGGCCGCCGAATCGCCGACGACCCCGACGTCACGGCGGTGTTCGTCTCCAACGACCAGATGGCGGTGGGCGTCCTGCGCGCCCTGCACGAGGCGGGCCGCCGGGTCCCCGAGGACGTCAGCGTGATCGGCTACGACGACATCCCGGAGGCGGCCCATCTGCTCCCGCCCCTCACCACGGTCCGTACGGACTTCACGGAGATCGGCCGCCGCTGTCTGAGCCTGATGCTCGACCAACTGGAGCACACCCCCGAGCCGGGGGTGCGGGTGACGATCCCTGCGGAGCTGGTCATACGCGCGAGCTGTGGCCCGGCCCCGGAGCTTCGATAACTCTCAGCCCAGCTGCGTCACAGGTCCGCGCCCTGGCGGTGGCGCGGGCAGCGGCAGGGCGGGAACTGGCTGGACCGCAAGGGTTCGAGCTTGTCCTTGACCACGACGACCACCCTGCCGAGCTCCTGCGTGACCACCGCGCCGTCCGGCGAGACGCGGTAGACGCGCATCGTCATCCGTGGAGCGGTGGATTCGGTGTGTGAGAACACGTTGACCTGTCTTTCCGGTCGGCCAATTACGTTGTGTGCACACAGCGTTGCCGTCCGGCACGTAGGCTGGAAAGAGGCGATACGTCCCAGCCAAGATCGCGGGACAAGAGGGGATGCACCATGACGTTCCAGCCGCGTGAACTGTTTCCGGACCGGTCCGCACGAGACCTCTTCGGCGCGGAGATCCGCCGCCACCGCGAGAAGGCGGACATGTCGTTACGGCGACTGTCCGAGGTGCTGAACTACAGCAAATCGCATCTGGCACGGATCGAGGCGGCGGAGTCCCTGCCGTACGACGACCTTCCGGCCAAACTGGACGCGTGCTTTGGGACGGATGGGATGTTCGCGCGCATCTATGCGCTGGCGAAGAATGAGCCGTATCCGTCGAAGCTGCGCCGTGTGGTTGAAGTCGAGAAGCGCGCGGTCACCATCGAGCAATACGCGTGCGCAACCATCCCTGGCCTGCTCCAGACTCCCGAACTCGCGAAGGCGTCGCTGCGCATCGGCAACCGGTTCGCCCCCGACGCGGAGATCGAGGCGTGGACGAAGGCCCGTATTGATCGACAGGCGCGGCTGGCCGAACCACGGCCACCGCACTGTTGGTTCATCGTGGACGAGGCGGCATTGCGCCGCGCGGCGGGCGGACCCGAGGTGATGCGCCGCCAGATGGGGTCCCTCCTTGAGCGCGGGACGCAGCCATACGTAACCATTCAGGTCCTGCCGTTCAGGGCAGGCCAGCACGTGGAGGCGGGCGGTTCCCTGCTGCTCTACACACTGCCGAACGAACCACTGCTGGCCTACGAAGAAGGCAGCCGCTTCGGGACTTTCGTCGAGGACCCGGACCGAGTCGCGGAGCGTCGGAAGAACTACGATCTGCTCAGGGCCATGGCCCTCTCGCCCCTCGACTCCGAGGCGGTGATCCGAGCCGTGATGAAGGACTGGACCTCATGGGAACCGCCCCAGATCTGAGAACCGCTTCGTGGCACAAGAGCAGCTACAGCAGTAACGGGGGCGGCGAATGCGTCGAGGTCGCCGATAACCTCCCCGACATCGTCCCTGTCCGGGACTCCAAGAACCCCGACGGGCCCGTCCTCATATTCCCCAACAGCTCGTGGAGCGCCTTCATAGCGGGCCTGAAGAACCAGGCAGGCATGTGAGCCGCTTCCTCGTCGTCCGCAACGCGGACCGCAGTGGTGCGGGGCGGTTTCGGCCGTGGTGGGAGGAGATGGGGCTGACGGTCGTCGAAACGGACGGCGCGTCGGCCCCCGCGTCCCCGGATGGCTTCGACGCGGTGGTCCTGCTCGGCGGTGGCTTCCTGCCGGATGCCGACGCGTACGCGCCCTGGCTACCGGCCGAACGGGAACTCGCCAGGCGCGCCATCGCCGAAGGGGTCCCGTTGCTGGGGATCTGTCTGGGGGCGCAGGTGCTCGCCGTCGCGGCGGGTGGGACCGTGCTCGGCGATCACGGTCGGCCCGAACGGGGCTCGTGTGCCGTCCGGTTGCGGACCGAGGCCGACGCCGATGCGCTGTTCGCCGGGGTTCCGCGTGAGTTCCGTGCCATCCAGAACCACCGTGACCAGATCACCGCGCTTCCCCCCGGTGCCGTCTGGCTCGCGTCGAGCGACGCCTGTCCGGTGCAGGCGTTCCGGATGGGCGAGCGGGCCTGGGGCGTGCAGTTTCATCCGGAAGCCGGGGCGGACCGCCTCGACGGCTGGGACGAAGCCGCCCTGGCCGACGCGGGTCTGGAGCTGCGCGCGCTCCGGGCCGAGGCCGAGCGGGTCGAGCCGGAGTCCGTGCGTACGGCGCGGCGGCTGGCGGCGAACTTCGCCGATGTGGTCCGCCGGGCCGCGGACGGGGCCTCGTAGCTCCGTAGTTCAGCGCAGCAGTAGCTGGAGTCCGCCCAGGACCGTGGCCCCGATGACCAGTTGCTCGAAGAGCCGCTGGTTGATCCGGTCCACACACGCCTTGCCGATGTACGCACCGGGCACCACGAAGAGCGCCAGCAGCGCGTCCAGGAGCAGGGAGCGGCCGTCGATCAGGCCGAGGCCGATGCTGAAGGGCACCTTGGCGACGTTCACGATCAGGAAGAACCAAGCCGAGGTGCCCAGGAAGCCCAGCTTCCGGAAGCCGGCGGAGAGCAGGTAGAGCGACATCACGGGGCCGCCCGCGTTGGCCACCATCGTGGTGAAGCCACCGAGCACCCCGTACGAACCGGCCTTCAGCCGTGCACCCGCCCCGTCGTCGGCGGTATCGGCGGCCGGGCCCTCGGGGGCCGCCGCACGGGCGGCCGCACGGCGCCGCCACACCGTGACCCCGGCCATCAGGAGCAGGATCGCCCCGATGGAGGTCCGCACCTCGGCGTCCCCGGCCCACAGCATGAACACCGCGCCCACCACGACCCCGGCCGCGACAGTGGGGAACAGCCGCAGCAGGGTCCCCCAGTGGGCATGCCGCCGGTAGGTGCGTACGGCGAGCACATCGCCGACGATCAGCAGGGGCAGCAGCACACCGGTCGACTCCCGGGCCGGAAGCACCGCCGCGAAGATCGCGAGGCTGACGGTATTGGCGCCGCTGACGGCGGACTTCGAGAAGCCGACGAGTATGGATGCCACCGCGAGCGCGGCGAACTCCCAGAGGGTAACGGTGTACATGCCATGGAATCATTCCAGGCCACCGCAACCCCCCAGAGCCAGGGACCTCAGCGCACCCAGCCCTGGAGTGGCTCGGTGTCGAGCGTGACGCCGACCGGCGCGGGGAGCGTGAGCGGCTTGCCGAACGGCACGGTCTTGGTGGTCTCGTACCGGACCCCGTCGGGCTCGCTGAACACGGTGACCTCACCGGCCTCCCGGTCGACCAGCAGATACACCGGGATGCCGGTTTCCGCGTAGGCGCGCGGCTTCTCCACCCGGTCCCTGCGGTCGGTGTCGGAGTCGTAGGAGGTGACCTCCACGACCATCAGGACGGAATCGGCATCGGCCCACTCCCCCTGACCGACGAACGCGTCACTGTGGGCGAGTGTCCCATCGGGGCGGGCATGGCCATTGCGGTACGTCTCGACCTTGAGGCCCTGGTCGTGCAACCACAGGTCGGGATGGGCCTGGATGCAGATCCGCGCCAGCCACTGGATGATCCGCCCATGATCGCCGTCCGGCACCGGCGTGACCCCGATCTTCCCGTTGATGAACTCCCAGCGCACCCCCTCCGCCACGCGGCCCGCCAGCCGTGCGTACTCCTCGAACTCCTCCGGCAGCATCTGCGGACGATCGTGGGTCGCGGTCATGACCGGGAGCCTCCTTCGGGTGCGGTGCGCTCTCAGCGTAGTCGCTCTCAGGGAGCACCGCCTGTGACACTAAGGTGCACACATGGTGACAAGGCGAACTCGGGACGGGCTGCTGGAGCTGGTGGATTGGCTCGAAGAGGAGCACGGGCCAGTCACCGAGGAGGAGCGTGCCGCCGCTGAAGCAGAGCTGCGCGAGATCGACGCGGAACATGACCACCGAGCGAGCTCACCCGCAGGGTGATACTGGCCGCATGAGCAGCCAGGAGTTCGTGCGGGCCGGGGCCGGGCTCGGGCTCGGGCTCGGGCTCGGGGAGATGGTGGTGACTGCCGTCGGCTACCGGTCCCAGGGGGCGCCGCCGACGCTGCACCGGGGGCTGCCGTCTCCCTATCTGACGGTGATCTTTTCCCTGGACGGCCCCGTCATCAGCGGCGGCACACCCGAGCAGGCGCGGGGCCCCGGCGCCGCGCGGACCGAGATCGTCGTGGGCGGCCTGCATCAGCGACCGGCGTATATCGTCCAGCCCGGCCGCGAGGCCGGAGTGCAGCTCGCGGTGCATCCGCTGGCGGCGCGCACGCTGCTGGGGCTTCCGGCCGGTGCGCTCGCCTCCGACCTGGTCACCCCCGGGGCGGATGTGCTGGGGAAGCGGGCCACCGAGGTGTGGGAGCGGCTGTGTGAGCAGCGGGCGTGGGGGGATCGGTTCGCCACGCTGGGCACGTATCTGCGGGAGCGCGCGGCCGAGGGCGAGGACGGGACGCCGGTGCGGAGCGAGGTCGCCGAGGCGTGGGCCTGGCTGGCCCGGCATCGCGGGGCCGGGACGCTGAAGGGGCTGGCCGAGCATGTGTCGCTCGGCCCGCGCCGACTGACCAGCGTGTTCCGGGCCGAGACGGGGCTGAGCCCCAAGCAGGCGGCGCGGCTGATGCGGTTCCAGCACGCCAGGAACACAGTGGTCCGGGCCGTGGCGGCGGGCCGGGCGCCGGACCTGGCCCGGACCGCCGCCGACTGCGGCTATTTCGACCACTCCCACCTGGTGCGCGACTTCCACCAGTACACCGGGGTGAGTCCGACCGCCTGGCTGGCCGAAGAGTGCCGGAATATCCAAGCCGGGGGCCATCTCTACGGCGAAGAGTAGAGCCCATGAACACCGCACCGGATCAGCAGCAGACTCAGCAGAACCAGCAGAAGCAATCCCGCGAACCCGCCATCTGGCCCACGCTCCAGGCCCATGACGCCGTCGCCCTGATCGACTTCCTGGTCGACACGGTCGGCTTCCTGCGCACGGCCGTCTACGAGGACGGGGGCCGCGTCGCCCACGCCCAGCTCGACTGGCCCGAGGGCGGCGGCATCATGCTCGGCTCGTACGACCCCGAGACCAAGACCTGGTGCCTGGAGCCGGGCACCTTCGGGGCGTACGTCGTCACCGACCATGTCGACGCGCTGTACGACCGGCTCACGGCGGCCGGTGTGCGGGTGCTCCGGCCGATCGAGGACCAGCCGTACGGCAGCCGTGAGTTCGCCATCGCCGACCCGGAGGGCAACAAGTGGTCCTTCGGCACCTACCGGGGCGAGCCCCGGCCCGCCGCAGGCTGACGCGCGGCTACGCGTCCAGGTAGCTATGTGTCCAGGTAGTGGAAGCCCGGCCGGGGGTGCATCAGGAAGTCGTGGTGCGAGATGTTCCACGCGTACGCACCCGCCATCGCGAAGGCGACCCGGTCCCCCGCCCGTAGCTCCGGGACCTGGGCCCGGCGGGCCAGGACGTCCTTGGGGGTGCACAGCTGGCCGACCAGCGTGACCGGCTCCTCCCGTACGGCCGGGCGGGCCCAGGGCCGGGTCCAGGTGGCCGTGGTGTCCATGGGCAGCACCTGGAAGGGCTGGTCGTGTTGTTTGGTGGCGGGGGTGCGGATGTGGTGGGTGCCGCCGCGCAGCACCGCGAACGCCTCGCCGCCGCTGTGCTTGATGTCCAGCACCTCGGTGACGTACCAGCCGCAGTAGACGGTCAGCGCCCGGCCGGGCTCGATCCGCAGGGTGCGGCCGGGATGGCGCAGGGCGAGGTCCGCCATGCCCTTGCCGTAGGCGGCCCAGTCGAAGCGGCGGTCGGGATGGGCGTAGTCCACGCCCATCCCGCCGCCGACGTTCACCTCGGTGAGGTCGTCCAGGCCGTGGCGTTCGGACAGCTTCCGCGCCCAGTCGGCGATCGCTGCGGCCACGGTGAGCTGGGCGGGGGCGTCGAGGCCGCTGGCGAGGTGGGCGTGGATGCCGCGCAGCCGGAGGGGGCCGTGTGAGCCCGCCCCGGAGAGCAGGGAGAGGCACCGCTGCACGGCCTCGGGGTCGAGGCCGAAGGGGCTGGGGCGGCCGCCCATGGCGAGCGCGGCGCCGCCCAACTCGTCACTGGCCAAGGGGACGTTGACACGCAGGAGGACGTCTACGGCGTCGATCCCCGCGTCCTCCGCCACCCCGGCCAGCAGCCGCAGCTCCTGCTCGCTCTCCACATGGAACCGCTCCACGCCCAGTGTCAGCGCCCGCCGCAGCTCCCCCTCGGTCTTGCCCGGCCCGCCGAACGCCAGCGGCGCCCCGGGCACGGCCGCGCGGACATGCTCCACCTCACCGCCGGAGGCGACCTCGTAGCCGGTGACGTGGGGGGCGAGGGTCCGCAGGACGGGCGGCGCCGGGTTGGCCTTCGCGGCGTAGTACAGCTCAAGGCCCGGCGGCAGCGCGTCCCGTACGGCCCGCGCGTGCGCGCGGAGCGCGGGCAGGTCGTATACGTAGGCGGGAAGGTCGTCGCCGGTGAGCTCCGTGGCGAGGGTACGGACGGCGGAGGTGATCAACGGCTGCTCCCGGGGTGGATGACATGGGCGGATTCGGATACGTGGGGCCCTTCGGGGCCGTGCCCCGCCTCGCACGCGTGGACGGCTTCCTCGGAGACGTGCCCCGCCCCGGACACGCGCGCCGTCTCGGGCACGCACCCCGCCCCGGGCACATGCCCCGCCCCGGGCACATGCGTCGCCTCCGACACGTGGGCCGCCTCCGACAACAGCTCGGAGGCGAGGGGGCTGGCGATGCGGACATAGCCCGCGTGGCGGTCGGCCCGGCGGGCCCAGCGGGTGAGGAGGTTGGCCTTCGCGGGCAGCGGCACGCCCGCCACGAGCGCGCGCAGCGCGGGCGGGTGGTCATGGGCCGCGGAGCGCTCGCACAGCACCCGGCGGACCGCCGACCACAGTGCGGGCTCCAGCCCCGGGCAGCGGTCGGCGAGGGCGGCCACCATCTCGGCGACGTGGTTGACCAGCAGGCAGTACACCACCCGGTCCCAGCCACGCTCCCGCTCGTACGTCAGCGGGCGGGCCACGGCCTCGGGCAGCGCGGCGAGCGCGGCGGCGTGGTGCTCGGGCACCAGCTTGGTGCCCTCCAGATCGCGGAAGAGCACCTGCCGCGGGGTGCCGTCGGCGGGATCGACGCCGATGACGACGTTCTGGAGGTGGGGTTCGAGGACCACACCGTGGTCGAAGTAGGCGGCCAGCACGGGCGGTACGAGCAGATCCAGATACGCCTGCCACCACGCGGAGAGCCGGTCGGGGCCGACGTCGGGGAGGAGCCGGGAGATCTGGGCGCCGCTGGTCGGGTACTCATCGGCGACGGCCGCCGCGAGCAGCGCGGTCAGCCCCGGCCGCAGCCGGGCGGCAAGACCCTCGCGGACGATCACCCCGAACCCCTCGATCAACTGCCGCTCACCGCCGAGGTCCAGCGTCCGGTACGCGGGTTCGCGCAGCAGCTCACAGCCGGGGAAGCGGGCGGCCAGATCGGCGGCGACCGGCTCCAGCAGCCGGGTCAGGGCGACGGCGCCGGACAGTTCGTAGTCGGCGTTCTTGCGCAGGCAGTTGGTGATCCGCACATTCAGGCTGAACTTGAGGAAGTCCCGGCCGTCGTAGAGCGTGCGGACCGACGCGGTCGGCGCGAACTCCGCGCCCCCGGGCCCGAGGTCCAGCACCTCGCCCCGGGCGAGCGCCGCCCGCAGCACCCGGTGCTCACGCAGCATCGCGTACTGCCAGGGGTGCGCGGGCAGCAGCCGGAAGCCCTCGGGGACGGCGCCCTGCCCGTCCTGCCCGCGCTGTCCGCCCTGCCGGTCCAGCGCGGCGAGCGCCCCGGGACGCGCGGACTCCTCGCGGACGTACTCCTGGCGTACGGCGAGATGGTGCAGCGGAAAGCGTGCCCCGGCCTCGGGGGCGAAGCGCGACCAGGAGTCGGCGCTGCCGGTGCGGGCCTTGGGGGTGGGGTGGAAGCGGTGGCCGAAGAGCAGGGACTGCTCGGAGGCGAGATAAGCGTCATGGGCGGTCGTATCGGCAGGGGCGGGTGGCGCGCTCCGCTCTCCCCTGGCTTCCAAGGCCGCCGTCATGCCCGCGTGGCTGGAGGCGACCTGGTCCAGGAATTCGTCGTTCCGCACCCCGGTACGCAGTTGGAGCTCCCGTTGGACGCGCTCGGCCAGCTCACGCCAGGAGACCTCGGCCCAGGCGCCGTCGCGCTGTTCGCTGACCGGCCCGGTGAAGCGGTGCGCCCCGATGAGGGAGGCACGCCGCAGCCCGACGCGCAGCAGCACCCCACAGCGCGGCAGCCTCAGCCGCAGCCACCCATCGGCCACGACGCTCTGGCGCTCCGGCCCCGACACCTCACGGAGCAGACAGTTGAGGAGGGTGTGGGCGGTGGCGTGGTCGGCGGAGGCCATGGTCGCGGCGGGCGAGGAGGTCATGGGCATGAGGCGGCTCCAACGGGTGCGGAGGAGAGCGGTACGAGGGAGGTACGGGAGGCGGTGCGGATGGGGTTCGGGGGTAAGGGGGGCCGCTCGGGCGCGGCGGTCATCCGCCGCTTCCCCGCGGCAGATAGTTGGGCCCGGTGACGTAGTGCTTGTTGATGTCCGCGGCGCCCGAGCGCTCCTTGGTGAACAAGGTGCCGGCGGTGACCATCGCCTTGACCGGCAGCCGGTCCGCGTCCAGCACGCGTTTGCGCAGCAGTGCGGCGGCCGCGCCCGGCCGGGTGACGGCGAGCCGGTCCACGGCGTCGGTGAGCCGGTCGCGCACCCGCCGCAGCAGCGTGTCGAGCGGGGCCCGGCCGAGGCGGGCGAGTTCGAAGACGGGGGCGGCGGCGCACAGATGGACGGTGATGGTGGTGAACACATCGGCCACCGGTCCGTCCCCTGACGTCAGGATTCTGCGGTCGTCGAATCCGCACAGATCGGCGGCGGGTCCTCCGCCGATCATGGCGGCGAGCCGTATCGCGTGGACGCGGGGCCCGTCGTGGTCCTTGATGAGCAGCCGGAGGCGGGGCACCGCTCCGGCGTGCTCGCCGCCGTCCTCGAAGACCAGCGAGGTGTTCTGCTGGTGGGACTCCAGCGCGATGCCGTACGCGAAGAGGGTGGTGTGGAAGTCGAACAGCAGCGTGAAGTACTCGTCGAGCAGGGCGAGGACGTCCCCGCCGTAGTGGCGCTCGGCGAGCCCGTCGATGACGAGCGTGCCGTCCGGGGCGGGGGCCAGCAGCCCGGCCAGCGGCACGACCGTGGCGTTCTCCAGACCGGGCGGATAGCGGCGTACGAGCGTGGCCAGCAGCTCGTGTCCGGCGTGGAGGTGGGTGGTCTCATCGGCGAGCAGCACGGTGGCTCCGAACCGCGGTTCCCGTGCCATCACCGCCTCCAGCAGCCGCTGGGCCACCTCGCCGTCGATGAGGGTGCCGGGCTTGATGGACCGGCGGTTGCGCAGCCCCAGGGTGGAGGTGGTGAGCGGCAGTTTGAGGTGGACGAGGGGGTCGTCGGCGACGGCCACGGTCCGCATGGAGAGCGTGGGCCGTACGTCCAGCACCCCGCGATCGGCGAGCCGGGCGACCCCGTCGAGCCCGGCCACGCGCAGCGCGGTCTCCAGGGGGCGGCCGACGGTGAGGGGGTGTACGGGGAGGGCGAGTCGCTGCCCGTCGCCTGGTCCCGCGCCGGGCCCGAGCTCGGCCGGTGTGGGCCACCAGGCGGGCAGCCGCGCCGGGTCCCCGCCGACCGCCTCGCGGGGGAGGACGAGCCAGCGCAGCGGGAAGGTGGGGTGGAACTCGGGTGCGTGGGCGCGTAACTGGTCTTCGGTGAAGACGGACCGGCCCCGGCTGGTCGGGTAGACCGGATGGTCCCGGAAGGCGGCGAGCGTGTCATACGCGACGGCCCCCGACATCCCGGCCCACCGCACGCCGTGCCGCGCGGCCAACTCGGCGACGACACCGGGCCGGACCCGGGTGTGCAGCCGCATGGCAGCGAGTGCCTGACGGCATTCGTTCAGGAAGACGTCGTAGAGCGCCCGGTCCTCGTCGGGCACGGCCCCCCGCAGCCGCCCGAGGACGGCATCGAGCCCGGTCAGCACGATGGGTGTGGAACGACGACCGGGCACACAGAGCAGCCGGGCCGGGCGGCGGGTGCGGATGTCGCATTGGAAACCCTCGGGTTCCACGGGCAACAGCACGCTGTCGCCCCCCTCGAGCGCGATGCGCAGCCAGTCCCCGTCGGCGCGTCGCACCGTAGTGGCGTGGCTGCGCAGCTTGTAGGCGTCCTCCCGGAGGAGCGTGTCGAGCACCCGTCCGAGAAGGTCCTCTTCCTCTGTCACACGTTCCTCTGTCACACGATCTCCCATCGGTGGGCCGCGAGGAACTCCGCCACTGCCGCGTCGATCCGCCCCTGATCGGTGCCGGTGGCCCGGAGCACGCCGAGGAAGTCGCGATTGGTGCGGTGGAGCGGGTGTTCCTCGCCGATCCCGCGCAGCGGCCGGTAGTCCAGCCGTACGCCGTCGCGCTCGGTCACACTCGCCGGAGGGGCGGAGGCGAGCCGCCCGGCGCGGTCGGCCATGACGTACTCCATGCGCACCCTGCCGTCGGTGCGCGCGCCGAGGTCGTCCGGCAGCGGCTCGCCCATGTGCGTACGGAGGATGTGCTCGAAAAGGGGGATGCCGAGGAGTTCGGCGAGGACGAGATCGCACTGGTCGCCTATGGCGCGGTAGTTGACCTCGATGAGGCGGGCCCGGTCCCCCTGGACGACGTACTCGGTGTGGCACACGCCGAAGCCGACGCCCAGCGCGTGCAGCTGTGCCAGCACCTGGTCGGTGTGGGGCTGCGGGGGCGGGGCGGGCAGCAGATGCAGCCGTTCCTCGATGAAGTGCGGGGGCGGCGAGAGCTCGGTGCGGAAGGCGCCGAGGATGTGCAGGGTGCGGCCGTCGCCGAGGGTTTCGAGGGTGCGCAGCTCACCGTCGAGGAACTCCTCGACGACCAGGGCCGCCCCCGGCCGCCGGGCCCGTATCTCGACACAGCGCCGCACGAGTTCATCCGCGTCGGCGACGAGGACGACGTCCTCGCTGGCCACGCCCTCGCGTGGCTTGACCACGCAGGGGTAGGGCGCGTCGAGCCCGGCGAGGGCTGCGGGGTCCTGCCCGGTGGCGAGTTCGGCGGACCAGACGGGGTCGGCGACGTCCGGGCCCGCGGCGGCGAGGGCACGGCGCAGCTCGGCCTTGTTCTTGGTGCGCAGCGCGGCGCGCCAGTCCTTGCCCGGGAGGCCGAAGTACTGGGCGGCGAGGGCGGCCTGGGCCTGGAGGTGGTCGCTGTTGGTGAAGACGGCGGTGGGGCGGCCGTCGGCGGCGATACGGCTGATGACCTCGGCGTAGTCCCGTACCGCACAGGGGACGATGTCGAGCGCGGGGAACGGGCGCGGGTCCGCGCCGTCTTCGTCCCATCGACCGTAGGCGCGTTCATGGGCCTCGGGCTGGTCGGTGAGGAGGGTGACCGCGAGGCCGAGCCGGGCCGCCGCGGGGAGGAAGCCCTCGGTGACGGAGTCGGTGGGGTTGAGCGCGAGGAGGTGGAGCCGAGGCGGCCGCGGGGCGGCCGGGAGGCGGCCGCGGGCAGGGGAGGGGAACGGCCGTGACGCCGCATCGAGATCATTCTCGTTCACGGCCCGAGATTAGGTTAGGCATGCCTAAGACCGCTAATTCGACGTTCCGGTCCGCCCCGTTTGGCCCTGATTAGCCGTCAAAGATCATCAACAGTCGGTGTCAACGGGGCAGCCCTATACGTCGATGGCGCACCCGGCGCGCGGCGAGCCGCTCGGCCGGGTCCTGATCGCGCAGGGCCGCGAGTTCGGCGCCGAGGAGATGGCCGAGCCGGCGGAGGAAGGCATCGGGGGTACGGGATGCGTCGGGGGCGCGGGATGCGTCGGGCGCCTGGTGGCCGTCGGTGGCCTCGCGGGCATCGGCGCCCTGACGGGCATCGGTGGCAGAGCGCGCGTCGGGCGCCTGGCGGGCAGCGGCAGCCGGATGCGCATCGGGGGCCTGACGCGCGTCAGGCGCCTGGGAGGCATCGGGCACGCTGGGGGCATGGGGCGCCTGGTCGCCATCTGTGGCCCGGCGTGCGTCGGGGGTACGGGAGCCGTCCCCGCCCCGGGCGTCACCCACATCCCGGGAGCCGTCCCCGCCCCGGGCGTCATCCACGTCCCGGGGACCGTCCACGCCCCGGGGGCCGTCCCCGCCCCGGGAGCCGTCCCCGTCCTCCTCCACGATGCGGTCGACGATGCCCTGGGCGAGAAGGTCGGCGGAACGTACGCCCTGGCGGGCGGCGACCTCGTACGCCCGCTCCGTGGTGCGGTGGAGAATCGCGGACGCGCCCTCCGGCGGCAGCGGCGACAGCCAGGCGTGGCGCGCCGCCACGACCCGGTCGGCGGGGAGCAGCGCGAGCGCCGCGCCACCGGCGCCCTGTCCGAGCAGCAGACAGAGGGTGGGCGCGGGCAGGGTCACCATGTCGGCGAGGCACCGCGCTATCTCCGCCGCGAGCCCGCCCTCCTCGGCCTCACGGCTGAGCGCGGCGCCCGCGGTGTCGATGACGGTGAGCAGCGGCAGCCCGAGTTCGGCGGCGATGTGCATTCCGCGCCGCGCGGTCCGCAACCCGGCCGGACCCAGCGCCTGCCCCTCCCCCGGCCCGTCGGCGCTCTCGCCCTTACGGGCGCTGCGCCGGTTGTGGCCGAGGACGACGCAGGGCGTCCCGCCGACCCGGGCGAGGGCGAGCAACAGCCCGGGATCGTGCTCCCCGACCCCCGTACCGCTGAGCGGACTCACGTCCTCGGCGGCGACCCGCAACAGATCCCGCACCCCGGGCCGCTCAGCCCGCCGCGAAGCCCGTATCGACACCTCCGCGGACGGCCCACCCGCACCCTCGGGCGCCCCGGCGAAGACAGCGACCCCGCCCTGACCGTGACCGGCCGCCACACCCTCGGCCGCCCCAACCGCCTGTGCCGTGGCGGCGCCATCCGCGCCCCGCTCGGCACCGCACCCGCCAGGTACAACGTGTCCGGGGGCGGCCGACGGGGGCCCGGCCTCCGCGTCCCACCGGCCCCCCGCCACCTCGCCGTGTGCGGCCGCTCCCTTCGCCTCCGCGGCCTCGGCGCCACCACGCCCGTTGCCGGATGTGGCGGACGGGCCGCCCCCGGCCGACGAACCCCCGCGCCGCCCCGGTGGCCCGCCGTGCGCATCACCCGGCGCGCCGGTCCCCGCCTCGGCGGCGGGCCCGGCTGAGCCCCGGGCGACCGCCGATGCGGGCGGGGCGGCCTCTGATGCGGGCGGGGCGGCCGCCTCGGGCACCGCCTGCGCTTCGCCCGGCGTGCCGGGGTCGGGCGCGGGCTCGGTGGAGGGCCCGGGCTGACCGGGGGCGGCCGCCCCCGCCCCCGCTGCCGTGGCGGGCGCGGGCCCGGAGTCCGTCGCGCCCCCGGCCGCGACCTCGCCCGCGCAGAGGACCCTCAGCACCCGTGCCGCCACGCCCGACAGGCGGCTCAGCGGCAGGACCGCGTCGATCAGCCCGTGGTTCATCAGGTTTTCGGCGTTCTGGACGCCGGGCGGGAACTCCTCGCCGTACAGGGCCTCGTGCACCCGCGGGCCCATGAAGCCGATGAGGGCGCCCGGCTCGGCGGCGGTGACGTGGCCGAGGGAGCCCCAGGAGGCGAGGACGCCGCCGGTCGTGGGGTGGCGGAGGTGGACGAGGTACGGCAGGCCCGCTGCCTTGTGGTCCGTGATCGCCGCGGCCACCTTCACCATCTGGAGAAACGCGACCGTGCCCTCCTGCATCCGGGTGCCGCCCGACGCCGGTGCCGCGAGCAGCGGCAGCCGCTCCGCCGTGGCCCGCTCCACGGCCCGTACCAGCCGCTCCCCCGCGGCGACCCCTATCGAGCCGGCCAGGAAGCGGAACTCGCAGGCGATCAGCGCCACCCTGCGCCCCTCGATACGGCCCTCACCGGTGATGACCGACTCGTCCAGCCCGGTGCGCTCCCGTGCCCGCTCCAGGTCGGCCCGGTAGTCGGGGTCGTCCGTGGTGATCTCCACCGGCTCGTCCCAGCCGGACCAGCTGCCGGGGTCGGTGACGGCCTCGATCAGCTCGCGGGCCGAGGCACGGGAGGCGCGGGAGGCGGGGGCACCGTCGGCGGCGCCGGAGCCGCGGGGAGCGTTCGTTCCGGTCATATGTGTCACCTTTCCACGCCACCAACGCTCGGCAATCATCGGCGATCACCTTGAGTACCCCCGGGACCGGCCCAGTCTCAGCTCCGCCTGAGCTGCTCCTTAACGGCGCCATAAGACCGGCGGGAGAGCCGGTGGGGCGGGCTAGCGTGCTGCGCGTCACCCCCCACCCAATGCCGCGCGTCGCCCCCACCGAATGCCGCGCGTCACCCCCCACCGAAGGAGCCCCCGACGATGACCGCTCGTGCCACCGCTCACCGCAGAAGCGCCCGGATCGCCGTGCTCGGTCTGGTGCCGCTCGCCCTCACCGCGCTGAGCGCGGACCCGGCCGACGCGCACGGTTCGATGCAGGACCCGGTCAGCCGGGTGTCGGCGTGCTTCGCGGAGGGCCCGGAGAGCCCGGACTCGGCCGCCTGCAAGGCGGCCGTCGAGGCGGGCGGCACCCAGCCGCTCTACGACTGGAACGAGGTCAACATCCCGGACGCCGCCGGGCGTCACAAGGAGATCATCCCGGACGGAAAGCTGTGCAGCGCGGGCCGCGACAAGTACAAGGGCCTGGACCTGCCGCGCGCCGACTGGCCCGCCACCGCCATGACGGCCGGTGAGCACACCTTCACCTACCGGGCCACCGCACCTCACCGCGGCAGCTTCGAGCTGTACATCACCAAGGACGGCTACGACCCGACGAAGCCGCTGACCTGGTCGGACCTTGAGGCGGAGCCGTTCGCCAAGGTCACCGATCCCACGCTGAAGGACGGGAGTTACGTCTTCTCGGGGAACGTGCCCGACAAGTCGGGCCGCCATCTGATCTACAGCGTCTGGCAGCGCTCGGACAGCCCGGAGGCGTTCTACACCTGCTCGGATGTGACCTTCGGCGGAAACGGGGCCGGGGCCGGAGCCGGGGCCGCGAAGGAGGCCGAGACGAAGGCGAGTTCCGCGCCCGCCGCCTCCGCGCCCAATGAGGCGCAGATAGCCAAGGGCGCCGAGAAGTCGACGGTCGATCACCACGGCCACGGCGGCGACAGCGGCACCGAGGCCAACCACCAGCCCAAGGCGGCAGACGAGAAGGGCACGGAGGGGAATCACCCCGAGGCCAAGAGCGCCGAGGTCATGGCCGCGGGCGCCGAGCGGCAGGGCGGGGGCGACGCCGACGGGCAGCGTCTCGCCGAGACCGGGGGCGACGGGTCCACCGGCCCCATGGCCATCGGCGGCGCCGCGGTGCTCGCCAGCGGCGCGGCCGTGCTGTTCGCCGTCGCCAACCGCCGCAAGGCGGCCGTACGCCGAGGCCGCGGCTGAGGTCGTACGCCGCAGAGCTGAGGCCGTACGCCGCTGTCGCACGGCTGAGGCCGTAAGGCCGTAGTCGCGGCCGTTCGGACGGAGTCGGTTCCGGGGAGGATGACGTCACCCCCGGGACCGACTCTTACGTTCTCCCCCGCCCGGCCGTTCTGCTGATTCCTCGCCGCTGGCGGTGGTGGCCAGATCTTCCGCACTCGCAAAGGCACCGCCAGCGGCGAGGAGAGCTCCGGATGACCGCCTCCGGCTACAGCTTCTCCTCATCCGCCAGCGCCGCGTCAAGCGCCGCCGTCAGCCGCCGCACCCGCGCCTGAAGCTCCACCGCCTCCTCCAGGCCGAGACCGCTGGCCTCGATCGCCTTCAGGGGTACGCCCTGGGCGCGCTCCTTCAGCGCCGCCCCCTCCGCCGTCAGCCGGACCGTCACCGAGCGCTCGTCCTGTGCGCTGCGCTCGCGCCGGACGAGTCCGGCCGACTGCATCCGCTTGAGCAGCGGCGAGAGGGTGCCGGAGTCCAGCCGCAGATACTCCCCCAGCCGCTTGACCGGCATCTCCCCGTACTCCCAGAGCACCAGCATGGCCAGGTACTGCGGATAGGTCAGCCCCGTGTCGCGCAGCACCCGGCGGTAGAGGCCGTCGAAGGCGCGGGATGCGGCGTGCAGGGAGAAGCAGAGCTGCCGATCGAGGCGGAGCAGCTCATCGGCGGACGGCGGCTCCGGGGCGGTACGGCCGGTGGCGGCGGGGTCGGCGATGCGATCGGACTGGTGTGACATGCGTCCAGCGTACCCTTTAGTTGTGCACAACTTAATTGTGTGCTGTACTTCTGCCCGGAGGCGGGGCACCCCGAGTACCCGCCTCCCTCCGAACTGCTCGAACACGAAAGGGATGGTCTTCATGGACGCGCTCTACACCGCGGTGGCCACGGCGAACGGACGCGACGGCCGGGCCGTGAGCTCCGACGGACAGCTGGACCTCGCACTCGCCATGCCGCCGGCCCTCGGTGGCAACGGTGAGGGCACCAACCCGGAGCAGCTCTTCGCCGCGGGCTACGCCGCCTGCTTCGCGTCCGCGCTCGGCCTCGTCGGCCGCCAGGCCAAGGTCGACACCAAGGACATCTCCGTCACCGCCGAGGTCGGCATCGGCAAGGACGAGGCGGACGGCGGCTTCGGGCTCAAGGTGACGCTGCGCGTCGAGCTGCCCGGCGACCTCGAGAACGAGACCGGCCACAAGCTGGTCGAGCAGGCGCACCAGGCGTGCCCGTACTCCAAGGCGACGCGGGGCAACATCGAGGTCGAGCTCGTCGCCGAGTAACCGAACGACGGCCGGACCGGCCGGACCGGCACCGCGGGAGGCGGACCGGTCCGACGCCGACGCGCCCTGCTCGTACGGAACGAGGCAGGGCGCGCCATGGCGGAGGACGATCCGTACGCCGTCAGGCGTCAGTCGTCCGACGCACAGGTGGTCGGGGTGGCGTGATCCGGATCGAGGGCGTTGACGGCCTCGTGGAAGGCCAGGCCGTCGGTCAGGCCGATGGCCAGATGCTCGGAGATGTCGGTTGGGCACAGGTCCTGGATCAGGACGTTCCTGACGTTCGGACCGGAGAGGAACTGTGCCTGGTAGGGGGTGGCGACCTCGTCGTACTTGGTCGCGATGACGGTGTAGCGCACTCCGGGGACGGTGTCGCCGCCCTCGTTGAGGCGCCGCAGGAAGTCCGAGTCGACGACCTGGTCCATCAGCCCCGGGGCGCCCTCGGCGATGAGGTCACCGGCCCCGGGGAAGTAGTCCAGCAGCTTGGTGAGCCCGGACAGGGTGGTGCCGTGGTTGCTGGGGGCGATGCCGACCAGGGCGTTCACCTTCGGCGCGCCACCGAGGAACTTGAGGTAGTAGCGGGGCATCATCCCGCCCTGCGAATGACCGACCATGTCGACCTTGGCGGCGCCGGTGGCGGCGAGCACCCGGTCCACATAGGCGGACAGCTGTTTCGCGGACTCGTCGACCGCCCCGAGACCGTGGAAGAACGGGACGGCGGGCAGTTGGCCGTAGTCGAGGGAGAAGACGCAGTAACCGCGCTGGACCAGATACGGGGCGAAGCCCAGCCAGTTGTCGACGGAGTTGCCGAGGGTGCCGTGCACCAGGACGACGGGGCGGGGATGTTGGGCCGAGGGCTTGCAGGAGTAGTCGTTCCAGCCGCTGCTCACCGCCTGTCCCCGCGTCTGCCCCCGCGCTGAGTTGTCCGTGGCGAGCGCGGCGGTGGGCGTCGCCGCGGTCGCCGCGACCGCGAGGGCCAGGGCGGGCAGTAGCGTGCGGGGCTTGGTCTTCCGGATTCGCCGGATACGCCTCCGGGGCAGCATCACATGAACTCCTCGCTGGTGGGGGGAGAGAGTCGCGCTGACGATGCGCTTGCGCTTGTGCTGCGCCCTGCGATCCGGATCACAAGAATTTGGTGCGCTCAATCGAAGCTACGCGCGAGTAGCAATGGCATCCAGCCATCTGCCGGTGAAGGAACGTCTACGCCCTTTTCACGCGACGTCCAGGAATCCGGTGGGTTACGTGACAACCAGGAAACTGGTGGGGTTACGCGACATCCATGATGCCGGTGAGGTTACGCGACGTTCAGGAAACCGGCGGGGCATACGACGCCCGACAAGGCGGCGGCTTAGGCGACATCGAGGAAACCGGCGGGCCGGACCGCGGAGATGCCGAAGCGGGCACGGGCCCGGTCCGCGGCTGCCTCCAGCCGACGTGACTTCTCGTCCGCGGGGTCGAACGTCAGCTGATGGGCGGCGAGTCCGGCGTCCATCAGCCCCTCGACGCGCAGCGCCACGGACCGGACACGGGCCCGCTGCAACCCGAGCGCGTCATGCAGCGCGTACGCGGCGGCGGTCAGCGCCGGGGTGTGCGCGGTCGGTTCGGCCAGGGTGCGGGTGCGGGTGGTAGTGGAGCGGTCGGCGTAGCGGACGGTGACGCTGATCGCGGCCGCGACCTGCCCGCTCGTCCGCAGCCGGACCCCGAGCCCGTCGGCGAGGGTGAGCAGCGCGCGACGCCTGCGGACGGGGTCCAACTCATCGCGCCGGAAGCGGTGTTCGGCGCCCATCGCACGGGCGGGGGCGTTCGGGGTGACCGGCGCCGGGTCGATCCCGTGCGCCCACGCGTGGACGCGGCGCGCGGTCGCCACACCGAGGATCCGCTGCAAGGTGGACAGCGGCGCGGCGGCGATCCGCGCGGCGCTGTCCAGCCCGTACGCACTCAGGGTGCGCGCGGTCGCGGGCCCCACCCCGGGCAGGGCGATGGGCGGCTTACGGGCGAGAAACTCGGCGACGGCGTCCGGATCGCCGGGAACGGTACGGACGGCCCCGGCCGCCCGGCCGGACCGCCCGCCCCCGGGGCCGCCGGGCTCCTGGGCCCCCTGGGACTCCTGGGCTTCGTGGGCGGCCATGCGGGCGAGCAGGGGGTTGGCGGCGACACCGACGGTGCAGTCCACGCCGTACCGGGCCAGCGCCCGGACCCGTACGATCTCGGCCAGCCCCGCCGCGTCCCGCCCGAAGTACCGCAGCGCACCCCGCACATCCGCGAGCGCGGCATCGGGCGGCAGCGCCTCGACGACGGGCGTCAACTCCCCGAGCAGGGTGAGCAGCCCCTGGTAGACGTCCTCCGGGGGCACGGGATGGAACCGCACATACAGCACATGCGGCGTCTCGGCCCGCGCGCCGAGCGGGACGCCACCGCCCAGCGGGACCACACCGGTCAGTCGCGCGGCGGGCTTCCCCTCGGCGCCCGGCAGGGCAAGGGAGTGCTGGCCGGAAGTCATCCCGCGCTCCCCGGGCTCGCATGCCACAGCTTGCGGCCGGTGGCGGCCTGGTCGCCCGCGGGCTGGAGGTCGGCCCACGGGTGCATGGCGTAGCCGGTGGACATCTCGATACGGCGGCCGGAGCCGGCGTCCGCCCCGGCCGTCTCCGGGCCCGTCCCCGCCAGTTCGGCGGCGACCGCCTCGAGACCGCCCTCCTTCCTGAGCCGGGCCAGCTCGGCGAGGTTCCATACGGCCGAGCCCACGACGCTGAGGCTGCGCGGGCCGCGCCGCTGGACCACGCCGCGCACGAGCAGCAGCCAGGAGTGGAAGACGGTGTGCGCGCACGCCGCGTGGCTGTCGTCGAAGAAGGCGCAGTCGACCAGCCCCGTACCGTCGTCGAGCGTGGTGAAGATGACCCGGCGCCCCGAGCGGATCGGCGGGGTCTGGGTGGCGGCCTTGGCGCCCGCGACGAGCACGACCTCCCCGTGCCGCGCGTCGCGCAGCCGCTTCGCTGGGATCGCGCCCAGCTCCTCCAGGAACTCCCGGTGGTCGCCCATCAGATGGCGGGAGACGTCCATGCCGAGGATGCCGAGTTCGGCGCCGAGGCGTTCACCGGCGTCGAGGTCGGGGAGTCCGGCGGGGGCGGCGGGGCCGGTTTCGGCCAGCGGAAGCTGGCCCTCCGCGGTGCGCCGGGCGGCGCCCCGCTGCTGCCGGTGCAGCTCGGCGATGTGCAGCAGCAGATCGCGGCGGCTCACGCCGAACGCGTCCAACGCGCCGACCTGGGCCAGCCGTTCGGCGACCGGCCGTCCGGGGTGGGCGCGCAGCCACAGGTCCTGGAGCGAGGAGTACGGCTGCCCGGCCGCGATCCGCTCGGTCTCGGCCTCGCTGATGCCGTGGACGTCGCTCAGCGCCAGCCGGATGCCGATGCCCCCGCTGCTGCGTTCACCCGCCTCACCGCGATCATCTCCCTTATTACGTTCGCCCCTCTTATCGTGTTCATCCCCCTTGTCACGGCTGCCCCGGGAATCGCCAGACGTCAGTTCGATTCGATAGGCGGCCCCCGACCGGTTCACATCCAATGGCAGGATCGGCACCCCGCGCCGCCGCGCGTCCGCCAGCAGCAGCCGCTTCGGGTACATCCCGGGGTCATGTGTGAGCAGCCCGGCGTAGAAGGCGGCCGGATGGTGTGCCTTGAGCCAGGCGGACTGATACGTCGGGACCGCGAAGGCGACGGCATGCGCCTTGCAGAAGCCGTACGAGCCGAACGCCTCGACAATCTCCCAGGTGCGCGCCAGCACCTCCGGCGAGTAGCCCCGCTTCTCCGCCTCCGCGTGGAACCAGGCCCGTACCCGCCCCTGCCGCTCGGGGTTGGACAGCGCGCGCCGCGCCTCGTCGGCGAGGTCCCGTTCACATCCGGTCATGATCGACACGATCTTGATGATCTGCTCATGGAAGACCACGACCCCATAGGTCTCGCGCAGCGCGTCCTCCAGATCGGGATGCGGATAGCGCGCGGGCTTGCGGCCGTGCCGGGCCTCGATGAAGGGCCGGACCATGTCGGCGGCGACCGGACCCGGCCGGAAGAGCGATATGTCGACCACGAGATCGTGGAAGGAGGTGGGCTGAAGCCGGCCGAGCAGATCGCGCTGACCGGGCGATTCGATCTGGAAGCAGCCGAGCGTCTCGGTGGAGCGGATCAGATCGTAGGTGGCCGGATCGCCGGGCCGCACCTGCCCGGGGTCGTCGATGTCCACGACCCGCCCGGTGGCCCGCCGGATCTCCGCGACCGCGTGTGCCATCGCGGACTGCATCCGCACCCCGAGGACATCCAGCTTGAGCAGGCCGAGCTCCTCCACGTCGTCCTTGTCGAACTGCGACATGGGGAAGCCCTCACCGCTGGTCGGCACGATGGGCGTACGGGCCAGCAGCCCGGCGTCCGAGAGCAGCACCCCGCAGGGGTGCATGGCGATGCCACGGGGCAGCCCGTCGAGCGCCTCGACCAGCTCCCATAGCCTGCCGAAACGTTCCTGCTCAGCGGCGACCGCCTTCAGCTCGGGCAGTTCCGCGAGCGCCGCACGGGCGTCGCGGGCGCGGATGTGCGGGAAGGACTTGGCGAGCCGGTCCACCTCGGCCGGGTCCATGCCGAGCGCCGCGCCCACGTCCCGTACGGCATGGCGCACCCGGTAGGTCTCGGGCATCGAGACGGTCGCGACCCGCTCGGCCCCGAACCGCTCGAAGATCGCGCGATAGACATCGAGCCGGCGCGCGGACTCCACATCGATGTCGATATCGGGCAGCGCGGCGCGCCGCACCGAGAGGAAGCGCTCCATCAGCAGGCCGTTGGCCACGGGGTCGGCATGGGCGATGCCCAGCAGATGGTTGACGAACGACCCGGCGCCGGAACCCCGGGCGGCCACCCGGATGCCGAGCTCCCGGGTGTCGTCGACGACCTGCGCGACGGTGAGGAAGTACGAGGCGAAGCCGAGCCGTTCGATGGTGCGCAGCTCGTCCTCCAGCCGCTCCCAGCGCGCCCGGTCGCGGTCGTACCCCAGCAGCACCATGGCGGCGGCGCAGCGCGACCGCAGCACCCGCTCGGCGCTCCGCCGCCCGGCCCCGACCAGCCGGGGCTCGGGGAAGTGGACGCTGCCCAGGCCGATGTGGTCCTCGGGGTCGACCAGACACGCGGCGGCGGTGCGCCGGGTCTCCTCCAGCAGCCGGTGCGCGGCGTCCCGCCCCATCCCGGCCGCCTCCACGATCCGCTCGGCCGCCTTCGTCATGTCCCGGGGCCCCTTGAGCCAGCGCTCACCGCTGTCGAGCATCCCGGGGTCGCGGGGGTCGATGGGCACGAGCCGGCGGGCCGAGTCCAGGACGTCGGCGACCGGCCCCTCCCCCGGGTCGGCGTAGCGGACGGCGTTGCTCAGCACGGCCGGAATGCCCTGGTCGGCGGCGAAGCCGACGGTACGGGCGGCGAGCCGCAGCGAACCCGGGCCGGTGCCGCTCCGGCCGTGCCATACGGCCTCCAGCCGCAGCGCGTCACCGAAGAGTTCACGCCAGGGGGCGATCAGCCGCGCGGCCCGGTCGGGGCGCCCGGCGGCCAGGGCCCGGCCGACGTCCGAGTCCGGGCCGAGCAGCACGGTCAGCGGGGCGAGCGCGCCGGGGTCGGCGGCCAGATCGCGCCAGTGCAGCAGGGGCGGCCCGGCACCGTTCGTCCGGGCGGTCCCGGGGTGGGCGAGCCCCGCGTGGGCGGCGGAGACCAGCCCGCACAGCGCGGCCCAGCCGGCCGCGCCGTCCCGGCCGAGGAAGACCGCCCTGGGCGTGGACTCGTCGATGAACGCCCCGCCGCGCACCGGCGTACGGCGCCGGGCGGTGCGCCCCGGCTCCGGGGCCTCCATCCGTACGGCGAGGTCCACCCCGAAGAGCGGCCGCACCCCCGCGCGCTCACACGCCCGGGCGAACCGCACCGCTCCGGCGAGGCTGTCGCGGTCGGTCAGCGCGATCGCGTCCATACCGCGCTCGGCGGCACGCTGCGCCAGCCGCTCCGGGTGCGCGGCCCCGTACCGCATGGAGAACCCGGACGCGGTGTGCAGATGCGTGAAGCCTGGCATCCGCACCTCCCGCTGCTCACACCCCCTGACCGACCCTGCTTGTCCCACGCCCCACCATAACCCCATTCTCGAACAGACGTGCGAGTCGGCTCGATCGCGCTTCCCCCTCCACCATAAGCGGCTAAAACACCCTTTAATCCCGCGTGTCGCCTTGTGAACGCGGCATGCGGAGGCGAGGTACGGGGGCGATGCGCGGCGGCGCACGGAATCCGACGGGTCAACACCACTGGGCCGGTCACCGGCCCGTGCGTATGCTGATCACCATGACGGAGGGATCCCTGCTCGATCTGTTGCGGGAGCAGCGCACCGGCGCGCTCATCACCCTCAAGCGCGATGGACGGCCGCAGCTGTCCAATGTCGCCTTCGCCTATGACCCCGCCACACACCTGATCCGGATCTCCGTCACCGACGACCGCGCCAAGACCCGCAATCTGCGCCGCGATCCGCGTGCGAGCTTCTACGTCACCAGCGCGGACCACTACTCCTATCTGGTGGCCGAGGGCGATGCCGAGCTGACGCCGGTCGCCGCCGACCCCCATGACGCCACCGCCGACGAGCTGGTGGAGGTCTACCGCGCGATCCAGGGCGACCATCCGGACTGGGAGGAGTTCCGCACCGCGATGGTGGCCGAGCGACGGCTGGTGGTGCGGTTGCGCGCGGAGCGCGGCTACGGCTGGGGACGGCAGACCGGGCCCCTGAGCGGAGAGCTGGGCTGACCCCACTCCGCCGGTCGGCTTGTCCTGGCAGGTTCTCGCCCTGCCGCGGTGCGCGGCGGCCCTCGCCCCAGAGCCATCATGGACATCGCCCAGTCTCGCCCAGCCTCGCTCAGCTGAGCGCTCTTGAATCGATTTGAGCGCATTGCCACCGCACTGAGCACGCCATCCGCAGAAGCGCGAGACGGCGACGGGACCCCCGAGGGGCGCGCGCCCGCGCGGCGTCGCACACCCGGTCACCACGCGGCGTTCCGCGTCCGGACACCCCCCGCACGCGACAATTAGCCACCGAACGACTACTTGTAGCGACCGGAAGTGCTCGATCGACGTGCGTTCCTGATGCGCACCGCGTAAGACTCCGTCCGGTATCTGCAACGACGAGCAAGGGAGTGTTCGAAATGCGGAAGACCACTGGGGCGATCGGACTGGGAGCCGCCATGGCCGTAAGCGCCGTGCTGGGGATCGGCACGAGCGGCGCGGCGAACGCCGAGCCCGCCAAGCCGAAAAGCCTGTACCCGCCCTCCGCACTGGTCCTCACGGTCGGCTGGGGGTCCGACGCGGCCACGGCCGAGGTCCAGCGGGCGGTGACGCTGAGCTGTCGCCCCACCCCCACCGGCACCCACCCGGCCCGCGCCAAGGCATGCGCCGAACTCCGCTCCGTGGGCGGCACGTTCGGCCGGCTGCGGACCGGCGCGGAGCCCGGCCGGGTGTGCACCAAGGAGTGGCACCCCATCACCGTCACCGCCGAGGGGATCTGGGACGGCCGCCGGGTGTCGTACGAGCACACCTTCGCCAACAACTGCTTCAAGAGTGCGGCCCCGACGGTGGTCTTCGAGTTCTGACCGGCTGAACGGCCCGCGGCTGAACGACCCGCGGGTGAACAAAGGGGCAGGCCCCCGGACACCGTCCACGGGTGTCCGGGGGCCTGCTCCGTTCAGATGCGGGCGGACCGCGGGAGCGAAGCGCTCGTCAGGTCAGCCGATCTCGGCGCCGAACGCGTCAAGCGCCTCGGGCACCGGCTGGAAGAAGGTCTCGCCGCCCGAGGAGCAGTCACCGCTGCCGCCGGAGGTCAGACCCAGCGCCGTGTCGCCCGCGAAGAGCGCGCCGCCGCTGTCGCCGGGCTCGGCGCAGACGGTGGTCTGGATCAGCCCTTCGACCGTCCCCTCCTGGTAGTTGACGGTCGCGTTGAGGCCGGTGACCTCGCCGTCGTGCACCTGGGTGGTGGAGCCGCTGCGCGTCACCGTCTGGCCGACGGTGGCGTCACCGGCCTTGCTGATCTCCTGGGTGCTGCCGTTGTAGAGGTCGACCGCGCTCGGGTGGTCGGTGTCCTTGGTGTACTTGACCAGGCCGTAGTCGTTGCCCGGGAAGTCGCTGCCCTCGTTGGTGCCGATCTCCTCGCCACCCTGCGAGTCGGACCAGCTGCTGATGGCCTCGGTGCAGTGACCGGCGGTCAGGAAGTACGGCTCGCCGCCCTTGACCACGTTGAAGCCCAGCGAGCAGCGCCCACCGTCGCCCCAGATGGCGTCGCCGCCGGCGATGAAGGTGGAGAACTTCCCGGCCGAGCGCTTCACCTCGACCTTGCCGCCGAGCGCGTCGGCGACCTTGTTCAGGGTGGCCATGCGGGCGCCCTTGACGGTGCTGTCCGCGGTGACGACGACCTTGTTGCTTCTGGGGTCCACCGACCAGGAGGTGCCGGGGATGGTGGCCTTCTGCTTCAGCGTCTGACGAGCCGTGCTCAGCTCGGCCAGGGTGTTCTTGACCAGCTTGGCCTCGGCCCCGGCCTCGCGGACCTGGTCCACGACGGCCTTGTTGACCACGTTGACGACGAGCTTCTTGGTCTTGGCGTCGTAGTACGAACCCGCCGTGTCGCTCTTGAGCGAGGAGGTGAGGTTCTGGGCGAGCTTTCCGGCGGCGCCGACCGAGAGGGTCTCGGGCTGGGGCTCACCGGGCGCGGCGTTGGCGCTCTGAAGGGTGATGCCCGTGGCGACCAGGGCCGCTATGCCGGCTCCGGCGATGGCGACACGACGCTTGGGTATGCGGCGGTGCTTCAACTCTCTGCCTTCCAGTGGGGGGTTGGGCCCGTCGGCAGTGGGGTGCCAGGGCCCGGAGGGCGTAACGACATGGCGCTTCTCCCCACTGGGGGGCGCGTCCATGCCAAATTGCGCCGCCGAGTATTCCCATCACCACCGGGTGCGCACAAGGGTGCGTTCGCGTCATCGGCGTGAAATTTACACCGCGGCCTCATGTCCGGACATGGCGGTGCCCGCACACCTTCTGGGTGTACGGGCACCGAATCAGGTATCCGGACGGGCCGTCAAACCGGGGGTATCACCCCGGCTGATCCCGGGCTGATTCCCATCCCTCACGGACTCCCGCGACGGCTCGGCGGTCCACCGGGCGGCTCACCGTTCAACCGTATGCGGCTCCGGCTCGCGCTCGGTGAGCGTCGGCATCGCCTGCCGTGCGGGCTGCGCGGGCTGGGCGGGCGCGGCCTCCCGCTCCGGGGTGGTGGCCGGACCGGCGGCCGGGGCGCCGCCCTCCGCACCACCGTCCGTCCGGGCCGCCGCCCCCTGGATCTCCTGCTGCCCCCGCTCCAGGAAGCGCAGCAGTTCGACCGGGATGGGCAGCACCAGTGTGGAGTTCTTCTCGGCGGCGACCGCCATCACCGTTTGCAGCAGCCGCAGCTGGAGGGCGGACGGGGTGTCGGCCATCTGGGAGGCGGCCTCGGCCAGCTTCTTCGACGCTTGCAGCTCCGCGTCCGCGTTGATCACCCGGGCGCGGCGCTCCCGGTCGGCCTCCGCCTGGCGGGCCATCGACCGCTTCATGGTCTCCGGCAGCGACACGTCCTTGATCTCCACCCGGTCGATATGGACGCCCCATCCGACCGCCGGGCTGTCGATCATGAGCTCGAGGCCCTGGTTGAGCTTCTCCCGGTTGGAGAGCAGATCGTCCAGATCGCTCTTTCCGATGATCGACCGGAGCGAGGTCTGGGCCATCTGGGAGACCGCGAAGCGGTAGTCCTCGACCGCGATGAGCGCCTCGGCCGGGTCCACGACCTTGAAGTAGACGACGGCGTCGACCCGCACGGTCACATTGTCCCGGGTGATGCCCTCCTGGGCGGGCACGGGCATCGTCACGATCTGCATATTGACCTTCTGGAGCCGGTCGACGACCGGAGTGATCATGGTGAACCCCGGCCCCCGGATATCGGAGCGCAGCCTCCCGAGCCGGAAGACCACCCCCCGCTCGTACTGCTTGACCACCCGGGCCGCGGCGAGCGCGCCAAGGGCTCCGAGGCAAGCCAGTACCACTATCAATGTCACGAGCGCATCGACCATCACGGCCACCTGCCGTCCGTATCGCGAACAATGCCCCTCGTGGGGTACTGATGTCCACGATAGTCCGCCCGCCGAACAGTGGGGAGGGTCGCGGAACGGACCCGTCCGGCGGCCCGGAAAGGGCCTGGTCCGGCTCCATGGACAGGGCCCGGCCCATGGTCCGGGGCGACCCGGCCCGACGGCGCGGAGAGCCCCCGCCCGGTGGCCCGGACGGGGGCTCTCGCTCAGCCTGGTGCGCAGATGATCAGCGAAGGATCAGCGAAGGAACGGCGCCGATCAGTAGACGCTCACGCCGTACGCGTTCAGCGCCTCGACGACCGGCTGGAAGAACGTGGTGCCACCGGAGGTGCAGTTGCCGCTGCCGCCGGAGGTGAGGCCGAGGGCGGTGGAGCCGGCGTAGAGCGGGCCGCCACTGTCGCCGGGCTCGGCGCAGACCGTGGTCTGGATCATGCCGTAGACGATGTCACCGTTGCCGTAGTTGACCGTGGCGTTCAGCGCGGTGACCCGGCCGCTGTGGATGCCGGTGGTGGAGCCGCGCCGGGTGACCGTCTGGCCCACGGTGGGGTTGGCGGCCGAGGTGATGTCCTGGCTGCCGACGGTGCCCTCGGGGCTGACCGAGCCGCTGTACCGGACCAGACCGTAGTCGTTGGTCGGGAAGCTGGAGCCGGCCGTCGGGCCGATGGTGGTGGTGTGGCCGGAGTTCGACCACCAGGTGCCGGCACCGTCGGTGCAGTGACCGGCGGTGACGAAGTAGTTGGCCCCACTGCTGTTACGCACGTTGAAGCCGAGGGAGCAGCGCCAGCTACTCGCGTAGATCGCGTCGCCGCCCGAGATCAGCTTCTGAATCTTGCCGGAGGTCCGCTTGACCTCGATCGCGTCGGCGCTCGTGCCGGCGGTGTTCTTGATCTTGGCTATCTCGCTCTGGGACACCGAGCTGTCGGCGGTGACCACGAGCTTGTTGGTCGCCTTGTCGACGTACCAGGCGGTGCCCGCGACATCGGCCTCGAGGACGGCGTTGCTCGCCGACTTGGCCTCGGCCGCGCTGAAGGTGCGGGCGCCGTCGCTTCCGGCGTAGGCGGCGGGGGCGGCGAGCGCCGTTCCGGCCACCAGGGCGGAGGTCGCGGCAATCAGGGCTATGCGTCTCGCCTGCTTGGCGTGGGGGGTGTTGCGCTTGATCCTCAACTCTTCCTCCGGGGGAATCGGGGGTCCGCTTGGGTGGGCAGGCCCGTGAGGCGCAGTCAATGAGCACGCCGATGACCGATACGACCCGATTCGGCGTGCCCCTGACAAGCGCTTCCGGAAGTATTCGTGGCCGTGGGCGCACCGCGCAAGAGGACAATTCGGAACAGCCGCCGAACACACGCCACATAGCCCCGGCGGGTTCAGGCCGCCGGGGCTTGTGCTCCCATCCCTTTGGGCATCCGGTGAGACGAACGCGCGGGCGATCGGGTTCCGTTATGGCACCGGCGTATCGCATCCCCGCTGCCGGGCCGGTGCGCGGCGGCTCAGCGCCGCTCCCCCGGATGAGGAAGTCCCAGGTGGTCCCGGAGTGTTGAACCGGTGTACACGGTGCGGAACACCCCGCGCTCCAGGAGCAGCGGCACCACCCGGTCCACGAAGTCATCGAGCCCCCCGCGGTACAGCGGCGGTCCACCGGGCGTCTCGGTCAGTGAGACCGCCGGGGCGGCGGCCGGGGAGCTCCCGGCCGCGCCCTCCCCGCCGGCCAGGTCCACGGCGACGGCGGCGAGCACGGTGAGCGCGCCGGGCTCCCGGCCGTGTGCCACCGGTCGGTACGGCCACGGTCGGGGCCTTCCTCGGTCGGGGATCAGGGGTCACGGCTTGGGCAGCCCGGGCGGGTTGATCTCGGACTTCCTCACCGCCTCGCTGGAGAGCCCCCACCGCTTCAGGACCTTGGCGTACGAACCGTCCTCGATCACGTGGTCCAGGGCCGCGGCGTAGGCGTCGACCAGCCCGCTGCCCTTCTTGGTGGTGGCCGCGATCTTGCCCTGCACCTGGTCGCCACCGCCCGAGAACCGGCCGATGATCTGGGTCTGGCCGGCCGAGGCGACGTGGTAGGCGGAGGTGGGGTTCGGGCCGAAGTAGGCGTCGATACGGCCGGACTGGAGGGCGAGGTAGTAGTCGGTGTCCTTCTGGAAGTACTTGATGTCCACGGGCTTACGGCCCGCCTTCTGGTTCTGCTTGCTCCAGTCGACGAGGATCTTCTCCTGGTTGGTGCCGGAGGCGACCGAAACGGTCTTGCCCGCCACGTCCTCGGGGCCCTTGACCCGCCAGGAGGTGCCCTTCTTGGCCTCGAAGGCGAGGTCGTCCAGCCGGTAGGTGGCGAAGTCGTACTTCTCCTTGCGCTCCTCGGTGACCGTCACATTGGAGAAGACGCCGTCGAACTTGGAGCTGTCCAGGCCGACGAAGAGGTTCTCCCAGGAGACCGCCTGGAATTCAGGCTTGAGTCCGAGGGTGTCGGCGACCAGCGTGGCGATGTCGATCTCGGAGCCGATCCGGGTCTTGTCGTCGGTCGCGTAGAAGCCGAGCGGGGCGGAGGCGTCGGCGCTGCCGCCGATGCGCAGGGTGCCGCGCTGACGGATCGAGGCCGGCACCTTCGCCGCGATCGAGTCGACCTTCTTCCCTCTGATCCGGTGCTGGTCCGGGCTGATGTTGATGGCGTTGTTCTCGCCCTTGGAGCCCACCGTCTCCTGGGCATCGCCGTCGCCGCAGCCGCCGAGCAGTGCGGAGGCGGTGAGCGCGACGACGGCGGTGACGAGGGTGCGGCGGGTCTTCACGGGGGTGCTCCTTGCGTAGCCGTGGCGGAACATCGGTGGCCTCAGAGGACCTTGGAGAGGAATGTCCTGGTGCGGTCATGGCGCGGGGCGTCGAGCACTTCGGCGGGGGTGCCCCGCTCGACGATCCGGCCGCCGTCCATGAAGACGACGGTGTCGGCGACCTCCCGTGCGAAGCCGATCTCATGGGTGACGACGATCATCGTGGTGCCCTGGTGGGCCAGGTCCTTGATGACGTCGAGGACCTCACCGACCAGTTCGGGGTCGAGGGCGGAGGTCGGCTCGTCGAAGAGCAGCAGCTCGGGCTCCAGGGCCAGGGCGCGGGCGATCGCCACCCGCTGCTGCTGCCCGCCGGAGAGCTGCCGGGGGTACGCGGCCGCCTTGTCGGCGAGGCCGACCCGGGCGAGCAGCGTCTCGGCGGAGCGCACCGCCTCCTTCCTGGGGCGGCGCAGGGCCGAGACCGGCGCCTCGACGATGTTCTCCAGCACCGTCAGATGCGGGAAGAGATTGAAGTTCTGGAAGACGAAGCCGATCCGGGTGCGCTGTTTGAGGATCTCGCGTTCGCGCAGCTCGTAGAGGCGGTCGCCCTGGCGGCGGTAGCCGACCAACGAACCGCCGACGCTGATCCAGCCGCTGTCCACCTTCTCCAGATGGTTGATGGCGCGCAGCAGGGTGGACTTACCCGAGCCGGAGGGCCCGAGGACCACGGCCACCTCCCCGGAGCGCACCTCCAGGTCGATACCGCGCAGCACCTCCAGCGACCCGAAGCTCTTGTGGACGGAGCGGATGTCGACCATGGCGGTCATCGGGTGGCTCCCCGCGAGAAGTGGCGCTCGACGTAGTACTGCGCGACCGAGAGCACGGTGGTCAGGATGATGTACCAGACGGTCGCGACCATCAGCAGCGGCACGACCCGGCCATTGCGTCCGTAGATGACCTGCACCTGGTAGAAGAGCTCGCCGATCGCCATGACGGAGACGATCGAGGTGCCCTTGAAGAGCGAGATGACCTCGTTGGCGGCGTTCGGCAGGATCGACCGCATCGCCTGCGGGAGCACGATCCTGCGCAGCTGCCGCAGCCGGGGGATGCCGAGCGCGGCCGCCGCCTCCAGCTGTCCGCCGTCCACGGCGAGGACTCCGCCGCGCACGATCTCCGCGGCGTAGGCCGCCTGGTGGAGCGCGAGTCCGAGCACCGCCGCGCTCATCGCCCCGACCAGACCGGCGGTGTCGAAGGAGAAGAAGCCGGGGCCGAAGGGGATGCCGAAGTCGAGCCGCTTGTAGAGATAGGTGAGGTTGAACCAGAAGAGCAGCTGGACGATGAGCGGGATGGAGCGGAACGCCCAGATATAGGTGAAGGCCACCGACTTCAGGAACGGGCTCTTGGACAGCCGCATGAAGGCGAGGACGATCCCGAGGGCGAAGCCGAGCGCGGTGCCGTAGAAGGTGAGCTGGATGGTGATCCAGACCGCCTTGAGGATGGTCCGGGTGGTGAAGAAGTCGGCGAAGACGTCCCACTCCCAGCCGGAGTTGGTGATCAGGCCGTGGGCGAACTGGGCCACCAGGACGGCCGTGACGACCACGGCGGCCCAGCGCCAGGGGTGGCGCACCGGGACGACCTTGAGGGCGGAGTAGTCCTCGCGTTCGGCACCGCCTTCGGCGGCCTTGCCGACGGGTGGATCGGACGTCAGCGACATGGAGGGTCCTTCGGGGGAGAGCTGAGGGCGGTGCGGGAGATGGTCCTGCGGGGCGGTGCCCGGACCGATGGCTGTGCCGGGGCCGCTCGGGCCGATGGTTGTGCGGGCGCCGCTCAGGCCGATGACCGCGCGAGGGCCGCTCGGGCCGACGGCTGTGCGGGCGCCGCTCAGGCGGTGAGCGAGGCGCGACAGGACAGGTCGCGCAGACAGCGCAGCAGGGCCCGCGCGGTCGCGTCGTTCTGCCGGAACGCGGGCGCGTTGGTACCGGGCCGGGCGAAGGCGCCGGAGGCGCGGGCGTCGGTGTGCGGGCCGAGCGCGAAGCGGCGCGGATGCGGGCGGCCTCCCCGGTCCAGGATCCGGGCGTCGGCGGGGCTGACGGCGAGCAGTCCGGCCGGGGTGGCGGCGGCGCCGTCGCGGTGCAGGGAGCGCAGCAGGGTGTCGCGGGAGCGGTCCACGGTCGGCTCCGGCAGCCGGGCCTCGACCAGCGCACGGGCCTCCACGACATGGCCGGGCACGCTGGCGGAGCTCGCCCGGAACACCCCGCGCAGCGGATCGGCGGCCACGGCCGTCTCGGCGCCGAGGAAGCGGACCACTCCGGCGCGGGAGAGCGCGAGCAGCTGCTCGAGCCGTGGGCCGGGCGGGCCGGAGGCGAGGAAGCTGAAGAAGCCGTGCCACCAGCCGCCGATGTCGCCGAACCGGATCAGCTGGCCGTAGACGGAGAGCAGGGCGAGGAAGACGGCCAGGTCGGGGCTGTGCGCGGGGTCGTGCCTACGGGCCAGATCGGCCTCGATATGGCCGCGCAGCGCCTGCTGGAGGGCCTCGTGATCATCGAACCGCAGCCCGGTCAGCGGGCGATCGAGGACGTCGAGATCGAGCCGGTCGGCCGGGTCGGGGACGGCCGCGGCGACCAGGGCGGCCAGTTCGGGGCTGCCGGGCGGGCAGGCGGCGTACTTCTCCTCGAACGCGGACCACGGTCCGGCCGTGCGCTCCGGATGGGCGGTGAACAGCCGGTGGTAGTGGGCGAAGCCCAGCTCCTTGGCGATCAGCGGCCAGATGTCGCGCCGGAAGTCCGGCCGCCCGGGGCGCGAGAGCAACTCCTCGACCTGGGCGGGGCCGAAGAAGCGCGGCACCGGGGGCCGTTCACCGCTCAGCGAGTAGCCGATCTTGGCGTGGTACGGAACGCCGCGCCGCGAACCGGCGTACAGCACGGGCTCACGCCCGGAGGGCCGGTAGACCAGCTCCCCGTCCGGACCGCGCTCATAGCGCCCGCCGCGCCCCTCGGTGAGCAGCACCATCAGATCGACGAAGGCGAGGCCGAGACCGCGTACGAGCACCGGCTCGCCGGGGCGCAGCGCGTTCAGATCGCTGTCCGCGGTGAACTCCGGCGGGAGGTGGACCAGTCCGTGCTCGGCGGCGAACGCGGTGAGCGCCCGCTGCTCGGCGTCGGGGTCGGCGTCGAGGTGGCCGAGGGCGAGGACCACGGCGTCCGCGGTGAGCGGGGCGGTGCGCCCCTCCAGCCACACCTGCTGGCGCCCGTCGTACGGCCCGGTGACACGAACGGCACGGTCCCGGTGCTCATGGACGGTGGTTCCGGGCGGCAGGGCGGCCACCGACCGCTCGTACACCCAGCCCAGATAGGCGCTCTGGAGGCGCCGGGTGGCGAAGCTGCGCCCGGTGAGGGCGGCGGCCTCGGCGGCGAGCTCCGGCGGCAGGGCGTGGGGCAGCCCTTCCTCGCGGAGCCGTCCGGCCCATTCGGAGAGGGAGGGGCCGGGGCATATGGGGCCTTCGCGCTCCACCGACGCGTCGGTGAACATCGTGACGTCCTCGGCCATGGAGTTCATCCACAGCAGCGGGGACTGGTCGGGGCGCCAGATACGGCCGCCGCCTGGCGGATGCGGATCGACCAGGTGCAGCTCGAACGGGGCGCCGTCGCCGTGCAGTTCGGGGGCGTTGGCGGCGATGCGCTCGATCAGACCGGTGGCACGCGGGCCCGCGCCGACGATGACGACCGTGGCGGGTGAGCGGCGCGGATGGTCCGGATTCGCGGACATGCGAGGGCTCCGTGAGTTCTGAAGTGAACACACGCATGGCCTTCACACACGGCCGAGCCCCTCAGCTCGGCAGACGAGCCCCTCAGCTCGACATGAGCCCGAGATTAAGGTGTCCACACCGTGGGCTGTCAAGGCTGTCCGAACTATGAACAGCACGTCTCACCGCGGTTGACGCGCAAGCGGAAGGCTGCTCCACTTGGCCCATGGACTCACGGCGGCGACTGGTCACGCGCGACCACATCGACTTCGGTCGGGTGTGGTCGGCGTCCTGTTCGGGCTGACCGCCCGCCTCCGCTGCCGTAGGGGATTCCCCTCCCCCAGTGTTCCGAGGCTTCGCCCGCCCGCCGGTCCCTCGCTCCGGTGTGGCCACCGCATATCCGCGTCGTCACGCGCGTCCGGCCTTCCCACACACGTCAGTGCTCCACCCCTCCCCTCAGTGCATCTTTCGGCCACAGAGTGTCCGGCGGGCCACGATGCTTCCCCCGCCCCGCCCCTTCCCTCCCCTTCTCGCCTCGGCCCTGGGTCCGTGGCAGGGCCCCAGTTGTGGGAAGGGGCGGGCCCGCCGCGGGCGGCACGATCCGCCTAGCAGTCGCAGCCGCAGTCACAACCATCACAGCAGTCGCAGCTACAGCAGTCGCTGCAATTGCCACAGCAGTCACAACAGTCGCAGCAGTCATCGCACTTATGGCACAGGCCCTCACGCGGCTGCCCGGACCACGGGTCGTGGTACGGGTCCCGGCAGCACACCTGGCAGGTGCAGCAGAGCCCGGTCCACACCAGGCAGCCGGCGAACAGCCCCCGGCGGCGGCCGTGCGGCGGCTCCGGCGGTGCGCCGCCGGGGCCTCCCGGGGTGATCCACGGCGACTGCGGCGGCCCGTAGGAGGACTCCGGGGTGGTGGAGCCCTGGCCGGTGTGCGCACAGCCGGTGGTGCCGAAGGCGCGGTCGACCGCGCGCCGGAGCTCATGGACCAGCAGCACATGGGCGAGCCGGCCGGAGCCCTCGCCCGCGAATTCGGTGTCCTTCAGCGCCAGCCGCACCCCGTGCACCGCGTCGTCGCACAGCCTGCGCACCTCGGCGAGGTCGGCTCCGGTGGCCGCTATCGGGTTCCAGGCGCCGCTCTCGGCGTCCTCGGCCAGGTCCTCCACCGCGTCCAGCAGATGCGCCAGCCGCCCGAAGAGCCGGCCCGCCTCCTCCAGCGGGGCCCGGTTGCCGGGCCGCCCGGCCAGGACGGCGGTGTGCCCGAAGGCCACGGCGGTCGCGGTCTCGGTGGGCTCGGTGACGGCCAGCAGTGAGGTGCCGGGGCCCGCGTGGGCCTCCAGTTCGGCCTGCCGGCCGACCGCGTCGAGCAACAGGGCGGTATCAAAACCGAGCGCCGCACCGCCGCGCTCCCCCGCCCGGTCCCACCGCCCGGCCACCCGGCGGGCGGCCGCGGCGACCGGCCGCCGGGCCAACGCCCCGTCGCCGTCCGCGACATGGTCCCGTACCTTCGCCGAGGCCAGCACCAGCGAGACGGTGGCCGCGAGCCGCGCCCCCTCGCCCTGGGCGACCGACGCCGTCCGCATCCCGCGCAGCGGACAGGGCCCGGCGGTGCGCCGCCAGCCGTCCGAGCGTCCGGCCTGGGCCTCCACCAGGACCGATATCACCAGGCCGTCGTAATTGGTGGTGACACGGGCGAACTGCCCGTGGTCCCCCCTCAACGCGAGGCACAGCCCGCACAAATGCGCCATCCACTCGGTGCGCAGGTTTTCCGACAGCCGATGCCGACAAGGCCGGATAATGCCAAACAACACGATCCCCCGTTCACCCGTACGTCCCCGACGTCACCCGTCCGGCAGCGGCGGAGTCTACCCAGCGCTCCGTCAGCCCCCTTAAGCAGGTGGAACTCTGATATGGCGCCAGCCGTTGTGCACCAGTAACGTCACGAATCCCCTGTGCGGCCGCAATCCACGTGGCAGACCATCCGCATCATGGACGACCATAGAGGGGCGGACGGTACACACCATCAGGGAGAGGAGGCGTCCATGGGATCGGTACGCAAGGCAAGTGCCTGGCTTGGCCTCGTCGACGACAGCGATGACGAGCGCTACTACGACGACGACTACGCCGAGGGGTCCGAGACCGGCGGCTCCTGGATGACCGACCCGCGAGCGCGGGTGGCCGACCAGACCGCGCGGGACCAGGGCACCCGGATCGCCACGGTCACCCCGGACGGATTCCGGGACGCCCGCGGCATCGGCGAGCTGTTCCGGGAGGGTGTGCCGGTCATCGTCAATCTCACGACGATGGAGTCCTCCGACGCCAAGCGTGTGGTGGATTTCATGGCCGGCCTGATCTTCGGGCTGAGAGGCTCGATCGACCGCGTGGCCAACCGCGTCTTCCTCCTCACCCCGCCGGACTACCAGATCGTCAGCGGTCAGTCCGGCCACGCCACTGGCTTTTTCAACCAGAGCTAGGGTCCATCGCTCACCGGAAGGCGTCGATTCCGGTGAGCGCCTTGCCCAGCACCAGTTGGTGCATTTCGACGGTGCCCTCATAGGTGAGCACGGACTCCAGATTCGTGGCGTGCCGCATCACCGGATACTCCAGCGAGATGCCGTTGGCCCCCAGAATCGTCCGGGCCGTACGGCAGATCTCGATCGCCTCCCGCACATTGTTCAGCTTGCCGAAGCTGACCTGCTCGGGACGGAGCCGCCCCGCCTCCATACGCCGCCCCAGATGGTGGGCGAGCAGCATCCCCTTGTGGAGTTCCAGCGCCATATCGGCCAGCTTGGCCTGGGTGAGCTGGAAGCCCCCGATCGGCCGGCCGAACTGCTCGCGCTCGCGGGCGTAGTCCAGTGCCGCCTCGAAGGCGGAGCGGGCCGCCCCCATCGAGCCCCAGACGATGCCGTAGCGGGCGTGGCCCAGACAGCTCAGCGGCCCCCGCAACCCGGTGACCTCCGGCAGCACCGCGTCGGCCGGCAGCCGCACCTCGTCCAGGACCAGCTCACTGGTGACCGAGGCGCGCAGCGACCACTTGTGCTTGATGTCGGAGGCCGAGAAGCCGGGCGCGTCGGTGGGAACGACGAAGCCGCGGACGCCCTCGTCGGTGCGGGCCCACACCACCGCGACTCCCGCCACCGAGCCATTGGTGATCCACATCTTGCGGCCGGTGAGCACCCAGTCCGAGCCGTCCCGCTTGGCGTAGGTGCGCATACCGGCCGGATCGGAGCCGTGGTCGGGCTCGGTCAGCCCGAAGCAGCCGATGACCTCGCCGGAGGCCATCCGGGGCAGCCACCGCTCCTTCTGCTCCTCGGAGCCGAAGCGGTGGATGGCGTACATGGACAGCGAACCCTGCACCGACATCAGGGAGCGGATCCCGGAGTCGGCGGCCTCCAGCTCCAGACAGGCCAGCCCGTACTGGATCGGGCTGGCGCCCGCGCAGCCGTAGCCGGTGAGCGACATGCCGAGCGCGCCGAGGGAGCCGAGCTCCCGGGCCAGCTCCCGGATGCCGGGCACCTCGCCGCGCTCGTACCAGTCGGCGACGTACGGCAGCACGCGGTCGGCGGCCCACTGCCGCATGGTGTCGCGGATGGCCAGGTCCTCGGGGGCCAGGAGATCGTCGAGCCCCAGTGGGTCGCGCGGGTCGAACGGCGGCAGGGTGCCAGCGGACATGGGCGGCGGCCTCCGGTGGGTGCGGGTCCGGGTCCGCCGGGTGGCCACCCGCCGCCGGGGCGCGTCCTCCCGCCCGGCGGCCGGGGTGATCAGCCCGGTCGATCCGACGCTACGGCCGGGTAACCCCTGGCGTCCAGCCCCGCTCGCACCGGGTCACCAGGACTCGGGCGGCACTCGGGCCGCACTCCTGTGACACTCGGGCAGACCGGGGCGGGACTCGGGCAGGGCTGGGGGCCGGGTGGGGGCTCGGGCGGGCCGCCGTGCAGCAGGGCTCGGGCGGGTCGGTCAAGCCTTGGGGGCCGGTCAGGACTCGGAGGGGCGGTCAGGAGTCGGCGGCGACGGTGGCGCGGTCGCGGCGGGCCGGGGCGTCCGTACCGCCCTGCTCGCGCTGGCCCGGTTCCCGCTGGGCCGGCTCCAGCTGGGCCTGTTCCAGCTGGGCCTGGTCCCGTCGGCCTTGCTCTCGCCGACCCTGGTCCCGCTGCTCCTGCTCCCGCTGGCCCTGGTCCGGGCCCTGGGAGGGCTCCTCGTCGTCGGCGGGGCACTCCATGGTCCTGGGCAGCCGCAGCGCGGCCAGCGCGCCGAGCAGCAGCAGGCCGGCGCTCACCGCGAGCGTGATATGCAGACCGTGGACGAAGGCGGAGCGGGAGGCCGAGCGCAGGGCCTCCCCGGCGTGGCCGCCGAGCCGGTCGGAGACCTTGTACGCCGCGCCCAGCGACTGGCTCGCGTCAGAGCTGGCCGAGGCGGGGACGCCGGGCACCGAGGAGACGCCGGGCTTGTAGGCGGCGTTCATCACGCTGCCGAGGAGGGCGATGCCGATACCGGCGCCGAGCTGGTAGGAGGTCTCGCCGATGGCGGCGGCGCCGCCCGCCGAACCGCTGGACGCCTCGTTGAGCATGGACTCGTACGCGCTGAAGAGCGTGGTCTCCAGACCGAAGCCCAGGACGATGAAGCCGCCGACGAGCACGGCGGGCCGGTCGGAGAGGCCCATGGCAGTGAGCGAGAGAACGGCGAGGGCGGTGAGCGCGAAGCCGACGGCGACCATGACGCGTGGCCCGAGCCACTGGAGCATCCGGGACCCCACGAGCCCGGCGGCCATGGCGGCGAAGGTGAGCGGCAGCAGCCGCAGACCCGTCTCGAGCGGGGTGAGCCCGAGCACGAGCTGGAGGTACTGGGCGGCTATGAGCTCCAGGCCGACGAGCGCCAGCAGGGCGAGCACGATACAGCCGACGGAGATCGAGAAGGCGGGCCGGGAGAACAGCTTGAGGTCGACCAGCGGATGCGTACGGCGACGCTGGCGGCGTACGAAGAGCACCAGCAGCACCGCCCCGAACAGCACCGGGGCGGCGGTCACGGCGTTCAGCAGCCCCGCGCCGCTGCCCATCCGCTTGACGCCGAAGACCACGCAGAACAGCCCGCACGCGGCCATGACCGCGCCCAGCACGTCCCAGGGCCCGTCGCGGTCGCCGGTGGACTCGGGCAGCAGCCAGCGGCCGACGGGCAGCGCCACGACCATCAGGGGCAGGTTCACCAGGAAGACCGAGCCCCACCAGAAGTTCTCCACCAGGAAGCCGCCGAGCAGCGGGCCGACCGCCGCGCCCACGGCGGCGACCGCGCTCCATATGCCGATGGCCATCGCCCGCTCCCGGCGGTCCGGAAAGACCTGGCGCAGGATCGACAGCGTCGCGGGCATGATCATCGCGCCGCCGACGCCCAGCAGGGCACGGGCCACGATGAGGATCTGGGGGTTGCCGGCGAAGGCGGCGAGCGCGGAGGCGGCGCCGAAGAGCCCGTAGCCGAGCAGCAGGACACGTCGTCTGCCGACCCGGTCGCCGAGGGTGCCGAAGAGGATCAGCAGCGAGGCGCAGACCAGTGGGTAGACATCCACGATCCACAGCAGCTCGATCGCGCCGGGGCGCAGATCCTCGGTGACGGCCGGGACCGCGACATGGAGCACGGTCGCGTCCACGGCCACGAGCAGCAGGCTGACGCAGAGCACGAGGAGCACGACCCAGCGGTTGGCCCCGCCGCTCGCCTCGGTGCCGCGCCATTGCCGAGGAACGCCCGCCGTCCGCCGAGAGCCGGCCGTGGTCGTCCCGGACATGTACGCACCTCCCTGGGTCTTGCGCTCGCGGTCCGCCGCCGGAGGGCGGCACGTCACGTCGTGGGGACGTCCCGGGTGGTCCCGGTGGCGAAGGCGCGAGTGAGAGGTCAGGGTACGCGAGACCGCGTGCGGGACGTGTGCCGCAGGTCATGTTGGGACCGCCCCGCGGATCGTTACGGAGGCGTACGTTCCACACTTCACCTTTTGTCCCCCATACCTCTGCCGTCCCTCCCGCGTCCCCTCCGCGGCCCCGCTACGGCCCCGCTACGGCCTACCGGTGGCCGTCTTCCGTTCGCCCCCCGTTGTCCGTGGGGCGCTGTCCACGGGGGCGCTTTCCACGGGGCCCTGTCCGCGAGACGTCCGGGGAGCACTGTCCGCGGGCTGTCCGCGGGCTGCCCGCGAGGCGTTGTCCACAGCCTCCGCGGCGTCTCCGCGGGCCGTTGTCCACAGGCCCGGCGGGCGGCCCGGACCATCCCTGATAATCGTCGCCGTGACAGATCTCGCCCAGGCCGGCACCGCGCCGCTCGGCGACGACGGCCGACCGGGCCGCGCCGCCGGCTCCGCGCTGCGCCGGGCCGCCCCGGCATTGCTCGCCCACGCGGGGACGCGCCTGCTCGGGCTGGTGGTTCTCGCGATCTGGGGAGCCTTCGCGGACAAGAGCCCGCACCAGCTGCTCTCCGCGCGCTGGGACTCGCTGTGGTACACCCGCATCGCCGAGGAGGGGTACGGCTACACGCTCCATCTGCCCGACGGGGCGGTCCACTCCAACCTGGCGTTCTTCCCCCTGCTGCCCGCGCTGGAGCGAGCGATATCGGCCATGACCCCGCTGGCCTCGGCCGACGCCGGTCTGCTGGTGAGCGGGGCGATGTCCCTGGTCGCCGCCTGGGGGATCTTCGCGATCGGCGATCTGCTCCACGGACGCCGGGTGGGGCTCACACTGGCCGTGCTGTGGGGGGTGCTGCCGGTCGGGATCGTGCAGTCGATGGCGTACTCGGAGTCGCTCTTCACGGCCCTGGCCGCGTGGGGGGTCTACGCGGCGCTCACCCGGCGGTGGCTGTGCGCGGGGCTGTGCGCGGCGCTGGCGGGGCTCACCCGGCCGGTGGGGGCTGCGGTGGTCGCGGCGGTCTGGGTGGCGGCCGCGATGGAGCTGCTGCCCGGCGGGCGCTGGCGCCAGGCGTGGCGACACGACCGGAGCCTGCTCGCGGGGGTCGTGCTGGCGCCGCTTGGCTGGCTGGGCTATGTGGTGTGGGTGGCCTTCCGGACCGGAAGCGCCACCGGCTACTTCGATGTGCAGAGCGGCTGGGGCAACGGCTTCGACGGCGGGCTGGCCTTCGCGGGCTTCATCGGCGGGCTGCTGATCGAGCCGCCCTTCGTGGGCGGGCTCGGGCTGCTGCTCGGAGTCGGGGCGCTGATCTGGCTCGCCGTCCGCTGTGTACGGCAGCGCCAGCCGCTGCCGCTGCTGGCCTACGGCGGGGCGGTGCTCGTCCTGGCGCTGGCCGCGAAGGGGTACTTCGGCTCGAAACCCCGGCTGCTGATACCCGCCTTCCCACTGCTGCTGCCGATCGCGGTCGCCCTGGCCCGGCTGCGTCCGGTGCGGACCGCGCTGGTCCTGGGGTCGGCCGGGCTCGCTTCTGCGGTGTACGGAGCCTTCTGGCTGCATGGCAGCGGACCGCCATGATCCGGCCATCCCCACCGGCCGGGCCGAGCCCTGCGGTTGATCACCCCCGGCCGCCCGGCGACGCCCGGGGAAACTTGGGGGAACGCTTTGGCTAATTGGCGATAAACACGCCCTGTAAGAATTCCATAAAGGCCCTGAGACACGCCCATTGGAAGGGTGGTAGCGGAAAAGTTCCGGAGGCTCGCGCATTCCCCGGAAAGGGCACGGCCAAAAGGCACGGACGAGACGCACTCCACATCACATCGTCATCACAAAGCGACCTGATCGACTGAACCCACCTGTCACGCAATGTAACGTCGATTAGGTGCGTACCGAAGACAAGCTCCCCGCGACCGAGGAGCGAAGGCCCGATCTCGCGCGACCGCGCATGACCCGAACACGCTTCTGGCTCCTCGGGACCACGCTGGCGGTCTACGCGGCGACCGTGATCGGCGTGCTCACCACGTCATGGCTGGTGAAGCTCGACTGGCAGGTCATGCTGTTCCGGCCCTACAAACAGTGGCCGGAGTTCCACACCTTCCTGGATTACTTCGTGGTCATGGGGCAGCGCGGCCCCACCGCCGTGGCCGTCGCCGCCTGGCTGGGGTGGTGCTGCTACCGGCAGCGCACCCTGCGCCCGCTGCTGGTGCTGGGCACGTCCCTGCTGCTGCTGAACGCCACCGTGGGCGCGGTGAAGATCGGCTTCGGCCGGCTCGGTCCGCACTACGCGACCACCGTCGGATCCAATGAGATGTGGCGCACGGGCGATATATTTCCTTCGGGTCACACCGCGAACGCCGTGGTCACCTGGGGTGTTCTGGCCTATCTGGCGACCACCCCGCTGGCCCGCAGGGTCGCCTCGCTGATCGCCGCGGGCTTCGCCTTCGGGGTCGGCATGACCACCGTCTACCTCGGCACCCACTGGCTGAGCGATGTGGTGCTGGGCTGGGCCGCCGGGGTGCTGGTGCTGCTGGCGCTGCCGTGGCTGGAGCCGGCCATGGCCCGCGCCGAGGTGCTGATGCTGGCCCTGTGGCGCCGGGTGCGCACGGGCCGGGCGCCGGTGCCGGTGCCCTCCGGGCGGCCGGTCGCCGGGAGCCCGCTGGCCACCCCGCGCGCCGCCCGCGACGACGAGCTGCCCACCCGCGAGACCGTGGCCGTGGTCCGGCCCGTCGGTGCCACCGGCCGTGGCTCCGACGCCCGGCCCCACCACCCGGTTCGTCAGCACACGGTGCGCTCCGAGCGCACCCCGGTCACCCCGGTCGGCAGCCGCCGGCCGCCGCACCCCGACCGGGTGCCGCGCGCCACGACGCCTTTCGGCCAGTCCGGCGCGGCCCGCGGCCGGACGGCCACGGGCGGCTGAGCCGCCGACCGGACCGCGGGGCGGTACGCACCCCCTCCCCCGCGCGGACCGCTCACACCGCGGCCCCGGACGCTCCCGCCGAGCGTCCGGGGCCGCGGTCGTGTCCGAACCGGGCGCACCGGCGCGTACCGGCGCGAACGAGGTGGGTCAGCCGCGCCAGCAGCGCTTCACGGTGCCCTCGTCCACCTCGAAGTCGATCCGCCCCCGCAGGTACTCCATCGTGATGATCGCGCCCGGTGGAAGCGTCCGTACGGTGCTCCAGCCGCGTGCGCGCGCCCGCTCCTCGGCGGTGTGGGCGTCGAGGCCCACATAGCTGTCGAGGTCGTCGTCGGGTTCGGCCGGAAGGTTCGGTACAGGTCCCATGAGAGCCACCGTAGGCGGCTCCCTACGCGTGGCAAACCCAGAGTGGCCATGGAACGCCATGGGACCGCCGCGCTCTCATGCCTCTCATGGCCGCCATTCGTCACACTTGTGTCACAGAAAACACGCCCGGGTTTGTGGGCGACTTCATCACTCTTCCGGGGCTTGTGTTGACGGCTCGAAGATGATTGCGAGTTTCCGTCGATATCCCCGCGCCAATGGACCGGCCGGGGTATGGGCGGCGGGCGCACCGGCGGTAACTCTCGAACAATTCACACGGCGACCGGAAAAGCACCTCCCGGCCCCCTCCGGAGCGCACAATTCCACCACAAATCGCCGGGGTCGAAGCCCGAGGTTTACGCCCACCCGGACGCGGTACCCGCCGCCACCGGAGCCAACATGACCAACAGATCCGATGAGACCCCCAAGAAGACGGCGGCCGGCGGTCAGAGCCCGCCGGCGATCCTGCGCGCCGCCCGTGAACAGCTCGTCGAGCTGACCGGCCGGCACCCCGAGTCCCTGCCCCGTCTGGAGCGGACCGACGCGGGGTGGGTGCTGGAGGCCGAGGTGGTGGAGCTGGCCCGGGTGCCGGACACGATGAGCCTGATGGGCCTGTACGAGGTGACTCTCGACCCGGACGGCCTGCTCACCGGCTACCGCCGCCTCCATCGCTATGAGCGCGGCCGGAGCGACCGCCGCTGACGGCGGCGGGGCCGGACGCCCACCGGACAGGAGACGCCCACCGGACAGGAGAGGAACACACCCGACATGACCACTGTTGTCCCGGCACAGCAATCCAGGGGCGGGGGCGGCACCAGCGGCCTGTACGACGTCCTGGAACTCATACTCGACCGGGGGCTCGTGATCGACGCGTTCATCCGCGTCTCCCTGGTCGGCATCGAGATACTCAAGATCGACGTCCGGATCGTGGTGGCGAGCGTCGACACCTATCTGCGGTTCGCCGAGGCGTGCAACCGGCTCGATCTCGAGGCGGGCCGGAACAAGTCCCCCGGCCTGCCCGAGGTGGTCGAGGGCATCACCGAGAACGGGGCGCGGTCCAAGACCAAGGGCGCCCTCTCCGGCGCCGGGGACACCGTTTCCAAGGCCGCCCAGACCGTGGCCGACGCGATCAGGCCCTCGGAGGAGGAAGCGGAGGAGGAGCCGCGCCGTCGGCGTCCGGCCCGTAAGGCGGCGCCGAGGAAGTCCGAGGAGTCCGCATGACCACGTATGTCTACGGCATCGCGCGCGGTGAGGTCCCGGACCTGGGCGATCGGCTGCTGGGCATCGGCGACCCCCCGCTGCCGGTCCGGGCGCTGAACGAGGGCGAGCTGGCCGCGATCGTCAGCGACTGCCCGCCCGAGCTCAAGCCCCGGCGCCGCGATCTGCTCGCCCATCAGCATGTGCTGGCCGAGGTGAGCGACTCCCGTGCGGTGCTGCCGATGCGCTTCGGCAGCGTCTCCTCCAGCGACGACGACGTCCGCGGCGTACTGGCCGCGCACGCCGACCGCTATGAGGATCAACTGCGCCGGCTGGCCGACCGGGTGGAGTACAACGTCAAGGCCGTACACGACGAGGACGCGGTGCTCCACCAGGTGCTCGCCGAGGAGCCGGAGCTGCGGATGACGGCGGAGGCCAACCGCGCGGCGGGCGGCGGCACCTACGAGGAGCGGGTGCGCTTCGGCGAGCTGATGGCGGGCGCGGTGCGGGCCCGCGAGGTGCGGGACGCCAAGCTGGTGGAGGAGGCGCTGGCCCCGGCCGCCGAGGAGGTGCGGCCCGGCCCGGAGAGCGGCGGCTGGTTCCTGAGCCTGTCCCTGCTGCTCGACAAGGACGCCGCCGAACCGCTGCTGACGGCGGCCGCCGAGGTGGAACGGGCCCACCCCTGGCTGAAGCTGCGGATCAACGGTCCGCTGCCGCCGTACAGCTTCGTCGAATCCTGACGCTGATGATCGTCTGGGTGCTGAAGCAGGTCGTCGCCGCCGCGGAGCGCGAGTACTACGACCCGGCCAATATCCAGCGCGCCCTGGCCGAGCTGGAGAGCCGGCTCGACCAGGGCGTGATCGACCAGAAGGAGTTCGAGCGGCAGGAGGACGCGCTGCTCGACCGGTTGGAGGAGGCGCGCCAGTGGGCGAACGGGACTCTGTGACCACCCGGGGCGGTGCGGCCCCGACGGCCGGCGGCTATGGCTCACCGGCGTCGTCGTTGGCGTCGTCGCTCGGCTCCTCGGGGCCGTACGGACCGGCCTCCCGAGGCGAGGGCGGGGCCAACCTCGCCGACATCCTGGAGCGGGTGCTCGACAAGGGTGTGGTCATCGCGGGCGATATCCGCATCAACCTGCTCGACATCGAACTTCTCACGATCAAGCTGCGGCTGATCGTGGCCTCGGTCGACAAGGCGAAGGAGATGGGCATCGACTGGTGGGAGCACGACCCGTCGCTCTCGTCACGCGCCAGGACCGAGGTGACCGGCCGGGCGAACACCGAGGTGCCCCGTGGGGAGAACCGGGAGGCCACCGAATGACCGAGGGACTGCGGTACGCCTACGCGGTCGTGCGCGACACCGGTACGCCGGAGGCCGCCCTGGACGCCCTCACCGCCCTGGAGGAGGTGCGCGGAGTCGCGGGCGAACCGGTGCGCGCCGTGCGCCATCTGGGGCTCGCCGTACTGGCGGGCGCCGTACCGGCCGAGGACTTCGACGAGGGCCCGCTGCGCAGGCGGCTGGAGGACATGGCGTGGCTGGAGGACATGGCCCGCGCCCATCAGCGGGTGGTCGACACCGCGGGCGCCGAGTCCTGTGTCATACCGGTCCGGCTGGCCACCGTCTGCCAGGGCGAGGAGGGGCTGCGGCGGATGCTCGCCACCGGGCGGGAGCGGTTCGCCTCGGCGCTGGACCGGCTGGAGGGCCGGGTCGAATGGGGCGTCAAGGCGTATGCCGCGCCGCCCCCTACGCAGGAGCCGCCCGCCGGGGCCGCGAACGGCCCGGACTCCCCGGGGGCCTCGGACTCCCCGGGCGCCCCGGGCGCCTCGGGTGCCTCGGGTGCTTCGGGTGCCATGTCCGGCCGCGACTATCTGCGCCGCCGCAAGGCACAGCGGCAGGCGGCCGAGCGGCGCTGGGGCGATACGGAGGAGGATGCGCGGCTGGTGCACCACACCCTCAGCGGGCTTGCCGAGCGGGCCCGGCTGCATCCGTCGCAGGACCCCCGGCTGTCGGGGGTGTCCGACCGCAATGTGCTGAACGCCGCGTATCTGGTGCGGCGCGAGGACAGCGCCGCCTTCGCCGAACGGGTCGGTGAACTGGCCGGGCGGACGCCTGAGCTGCGGGTGGAGCTGACCGGCCCCTGGGCGCCGTACTCCTTCACCGACCCGGACGAGACCGAGAGCGCGGACGAGACCATCACCCCGCACCAGACCGGGAGCGCCGGGGCGGACCGATGACGGCGGCGCTCCCGGACGCCCCTTTGGCCCATCAGCAAATCGCCCTGGTGGACCTGCTGGACCGGCTGCTCGCGGGCGGCGTGGTGATCACCGGTGATCTGACCCTGCGGATCGCCGATGTCGATCTGGTCCGTATCGATCTGCGCGCGCTCATCAGCTCGGTCAACGCCAATGTGCCGTCCCCCTGGGAGGAACCGTGAGCCGCGAGCTGGAGCTGGACCAGGACACCGTCGAACGCGATCTGATGAAGCTGGTGCTGACCGTCGTGGAGCTGCTGCGCCAGCTCATGGAGCGGCAGGCGCTGCGCCGGGTGGACCAGGGCGATCTGACGGAGGACCAGGAGGAGCGGATCGGGCTGACGCTGATGCTGCTGGAGGACCGGATGGGCACGCTCTGCGAGCGCTATGGCATCGCGCCCTCGGATCTCAATCTGGACCTTGGGCCACTCGGTCCGCTGCTGCCCCCGAGGGAGTGACGCTCAGGGCCGCTCCGCCGATCGCGACATCCATCGGGCGATCATGGCGATATCTGCCCAGACACGGAGGAGTCCCGATGGCGACAGGCACCGCGCGGGCCGCCGGTCCGGCACCGGTGACGCGACAGGGCAGTGTGCTCACGGACTGGCTCACCACCACCGACCACAAGAAGATCGGGCATCTGTATCTGATCTCGTCGTTCGGCTTCTTCCTGGTCGGCGGTGTGCTGGCGATGGTGATGCGCGCCGAGCTGGCACGTCCGGGCCTCCAGATCGTCTCGCAGGAGGAGTTCAACCAGGCGTTCACCCTGCATGGCACGATCATGCTGCTGCTGTTCGCGACCCCGGCCTTCGCGGGATTCGCCAACGAGATCATGCCGCTCCAGATCGGCGCGCCCGATGTGGCCTTCCCGCGCCTCAACATGCTGTCGTACTGGCTGTATCTGTTCGGCGGGCTGATGGTGCTGGCCGGTCTGGCGGTGCCCGGGGGCACCGCGGACTTCGGCTGGACCGCCTACGCGCCGCTCAACAGCGCGATCCGCTCCCCCGGTATCGGCGCCGATCTGTGGATCATGGGGCTGGCGCTGGCGGGCTTCGGGACGATCCTGGGCGCGGTGAACTTCCTGACCACCATCATGGCGATGCGCGCACCGGGCATGACGATGTTCCGGATGCCGATCTTCACCTGGAACACCCTCTTCACCTCGATCATGATCCTGATGGCGTTCCCGGTGCTGGCGGCGGCGCTGCTGGCGCTGGAGGCGGACCGGCGGTTCGGAGCGGTGGTCTTCGACGCCCGGTACGGCGGCCCGCTGCTGTGGCAGCACCTCTTCTGGTTCTTCGGCCATCCCGAGGTCTACATCATCGCGCTGCCGTTCTTCGGCATCATCACCGAGATCATCCCGGTCTTCTCACGCAAGCCGATCTTCGGCTATGTGACGCTGATCGGCGCGACCATGGCCATCACCGGGCTGTCGATGGTGGTCTGGGCCCACCATATGTTCGCCACCGGAGCGGTTCTGCTGCCCTTCTTCTCCCTGACGTCGTTTCTGATCGCGGTGCCGACCGGGGTGAAGTTCTTCAACTGGATCGGCACCATGCTGGGCGGCTCGGTGTCCCTGGAGGCGCCGATGCTGTGGGCGGTCGGCTTCCTGGTGAGCTTCCTCTTCGGCGGGCTCACCGGCGTCATCCTGGCCTCACCGCCGATGGACTTCCATGTCACGGACACTTACTTCGTCGTGGCCCACTTCCACTACGTGGTCTTCGGCACGGTCGTCTTCGCGATGTTCGCGGGGTTCTACTTCTGGTGGCCGAAGTTCACCGGGAAGCTGCTGGACGAGCGGCTGGCCCGGATCCACTTCTGGACGCTGTTCACCGGCTTCCACACCACCTTCCTGGTGCAGCACTGGCTGGGGGTGGAGGGGATGCCGCGCCGCTACGCCGACTACCTGGCGGCGGACGGCTTCACCGCGCTCAACACCGTCTCCACGATCGGCGCCTTCCTGCTGGGCCTGTCGACGCTTCCGTTCCTCTACAACGTCTGGAAGACGGCCAAGTACGGGAAGAAGGTGGAGGTCGACGACCCCTGGGGGTTCGGCCGCTCACTGGAGTGGGTGACCTCCTGTCCGCCGCCCCGGCAGAACTTCACCGCGCTCCCCCGGATCCGTTCTGAATCGCCCGCCTTCGATCTGAACCACCCCGAGGTGGCGCGCCTGGAGCGGCAGCGGGACCAGCGGCTCGGGCCGCCGGGCCCGCTCAGCCCAGGGCCCGGTCCAGGCGGTCCCTGATCTCCCGGATGCGGTCGTTCAGCTCCACCGGCTCGCGCACTTCGAAGTCGAAGCCGCTCAGCACGATATGGAGCACCAGCACATCGGGGCCGTGGGCGCCGGTGCGCAGCAGACAGCTGTGCTCGTCGACGGCCTCCAGCACCCCTACCGAGGGCGGGAACCGCTCGGCCGCCCGCTCGGCGGGCACCCGCAGCAGCACGGTGGCCCGCTGGGCGTAGACGGTGGTGGTGATGCCCCGGGCCACATAGGCGGCGATGTCGTCGGCGGGCGGACGGCGCGGGGTGAAGCGGGGGCCGTGCGGCGGGGTCGGGGTGATCCGGTCGGCCCGGTACGTACGCCAGTCGGCGCGGTCGACATCCCAGGCGACGAGGTACCAGCGGCGCTGCGCGGCGACCAGCCGGTGCGGTTCGGCGGTGCGGCGGGTGACCGCACCGCCGTGGTCGCGGTACTCGAACCGCAGCTGATGGCAGTCCCGGCAGGCGGCGGCCAGCTCGGTCAGCACCCCGGGGTCCACCCCGGGGCCGGGGCTCCAGCCGGACAGCGGCACGGTGAAGGCGGTCAACGCGCCCACCCGGCGGCGCAGCCGGTCCGGCAGCACCTGCTCCAGCTTGGCCAGGGCCCGTACCGAGGTCTCCTCGATGCCCTCGACCCCGCCGCCCGCGGCCTGGCGCAGCCGCACCGCGACCGCCACCGCCTCCTCGTCGTCGAGCAGCAGCGGCGGCAGTTGGGCGCCCGCGCCCAACTGATAGCCACCGCCGGTGCCCGGCGCGGAGTGCACCGGGTAGCCGAGCTCGCGCAGCCGGTCGACGTCGCGGCGCACGGTGCGCGGGGTGACCCCGAGCCGGTCGGCGAGATCCGCGCCGGACCATTCGCGGTGGGCCTGCAACAGGGAGAGCAGGCGGAGCAGGCGGGCCGAGGTCTCCAGCATGCGGCCGAGTCTGCCACCGGTCGAGGACAGCCTTCGTCCTCAACCCCCTTCCGGGACCTTCCCGGGCCCCGGAATCCGCCCCCGGACCTTCCCGGGATCAGGCGGGCGGCTCGATCCGGACCGCCAGGTCGTTGTCCCGGGTGTAGTAAGGCCGGGCCTGTGCCTCCCCGTGCGGACCGGCCACCGTGCGCGGCGGATAGGTGAAGATCTCCTTCTTGTCCGCCACATCGTCCAGGATCCGGGCCAACCGCGCCGGGGGCATGGCCTCGTCCGCCGGGCGCAGCCACAGGTCCCAGGCGTCCGCGCCGCCGTCCCAGCTCCGCGCGAGCTCGGCGAAGGGGAGCTCGAAGGAGAAGTCCGAGCCGTCCACCTCCAGCGCTGCCGTACGCACCGGGACGTCGCCCCTGCGGCAGCGGGCCTCGATAACCGCCCCGCCCAGCCACTCGGACGGGTACGCAACGCGGTAAAGCCGCCCCCGCACGGCCATCGTGTCGTCCTCCAGCCGGATCTCCCCTGCCTCGGCGTGCGGCGCCCGCCGCCAGCTGCGCAGCGAGAGATTGCCGTGTTTGGTGGCGTACGGAATGCGGACGGACAGCGGGGATGTGCTCGGCCCCGGGCGGCGGTCGACGAGCGAGCGCAGATCGTTCAGGCCCGGGGCGAGCCGCTGAGGCTCGGCGTCCCGGTAGGCCACATGGATGTCCCAGCGGCCCTCGGGCAGGGCGACGTTGCTGGGCAGGGCGGCCTGGAGCCGGCCGTCCGCGGTGGGGCCAAGCGGCAGCCGCACCTCCCCGTCGGGGGCGTCCGCCGCGCCCCGGCGGCGCAGCACCAGCGCACCGCTCCAGTCGTCGTAGCTGCCCGGCCCGGGCCGGGCCCAGTCGGCGATATGGAAGGTGAGCCCACCGGCGGAGTCCGCCACGCAGTCGGCGCGGGCGGGGGCGGCCTCGGCGGCCTCACTCATTCCGTCCTCCTCGACGTGCTGCGCTGCCTGGGCCGTTGCACTCATGCGACACGCACCTTCCGCAGAGAGTCCTTGGTGGCGAACGCGCCGCTGACCAGGGAGCCGCGGGCGCGGTGCAGGGAGCCTCGCAGTCCGCTGCGGGCGATCAGACCGGAGAAGAGCGTCTCGTAACGCCCGGCCACCCGGGACGGGTCGAAGCGGGCCGAATCCTTCAGCGCCGCCTGCCCCATCTGCTGGCGCAGCTCGTCGTCGTTGATGAGGTCGAGCAGCGCGGCGGCGATGGCGTCGGTGTCGCCGGTGGGCACGAGACGGCCGTCCACCCCGTTGTCGATGATCTCCGCGGGTCCGTGCGGGCAGTCGGTGGACACCACGGGGAGGCCGCAGCGCATCGCCTCCACGATGGTCATGCCGAAGGACTCCAGGCTGGAGGTGACGGCGGCGATGGAGCCCTTGGCCCACTCGGGGTCGAGCGGATTGGCCGGGCCCATCAGGAAGACGTGGTTGTAGAGGCCCAGCTGGTCGATGAGGGCGCGCAGCTTGGCGTGCTGGGCCCCACCGCCGTAGATCCGCAGCCGCCAGTCGGGGCGGGCCGCGCTGACCTTCGCGAAGGCGCGTATCAGCAGGTCGTAACGTTTGACCGGGGCCAGCCGGCCGGCCGCGACCACCCATTTCCCGGTGCCGTCGGCGGGTTCGAGACCGGATGCGGGCACGCTGTTGGGGACCGCCTCGACCCGTACGCCGGGCAGCCGCATCTGGTCGCGGTAGGTACGGGCGTCGGCCTCGGTCACGGTGGTCACCGCGTCCAGCCGGGGGTAGACGGCGCGCAGGGCCCGCTTCAGCCCCTTGGAGTGGGTGCTGAGCGTCAGATGCTCCTGGCCGACCCGTACCGGACCCCGGCGGGCCTCCCGGGCGATGTGGACATTGAGCCCGGGGCGGGTTCCGACAACGATATCGGCCTCCAGCCGGCGGAGATGGTCGGCGATACGGCGGTCGGTCAGGGCGCTGTACTGCTTGTAGCGGCCCTCGGTCGCGGGGAAGACCTTCGCCGGGCGGCTGTGGTCCGGGTCGGCGCCGTCGTAGGACGGGCTGTTCCTGCGGAGGTCCACGAGATGGCTGAGCCGCACCTGCGGGCCGGGGTCGAAGATCGGCTGGTCGCGGTGGCGGAAGACCGACACGATCTCGACATCGTGCTGCTCCCCCAGGGTGCGGGCCAGGTTGTACGTGGTCCGGATCGTCCCGCCGATCCCGTACGCGTTGTGAATAAGGAAAGAGATGTGCATCCGGCCCCGTATCCCACTGCTTCCCCGCAGACGAGTGTGTCGTCCGCCTACCACGGTGTAAGACACCGAAAAGTGGCACAGGGTTGGGTTTCATCACCTTCTTGTGCTCCAACAGATGTGAAATCGGTAGGGAGTCGGGGGAACTTTCCGGCCCGACCGCGCATCAGACCCCGGGGCGGCCGGGGGCGCGTGACCCCCGCCCCGCATGGCCCGTTGTCTACGTATGAGCCGGGGACCGCCCGGCTCGCCCACCGAGACCGAGGAGCCACCCGTGCCGCGCATGCTCGACGTCAGCGATGACGTACGTGCCGAGATCGGCGACGAAGAAGCCGACCGGCTGCTCGCCGGGGACAACGCCCCGGGCGCTTACGACTGCACGTCCTGCCGCACCCCCGGCAACACCGAGCAGGAGCGGACCAGCACCGTGCTCTTCGTGGGGCAGGAGACGGCGGTGCTGGCCTTCGCGCACGCCACCTGTGTGCCCTCCCAGGTCGTCCCGGTCTCGGAAGACCAGTTGCGCGGTGCGGTGCGGTCCATCACGGGTGAGGACAGCGCGCCGTCGGCCGCCGAGGCGCCGCACGCACCGTCCATGGCGTCGGTGCCGTCCGTACCGCACGCCTCCGCGCCCTACGACTCCATGCCGCATGCCGCGGTGTCCCACTTCCCCGGCCCGGCCGCACCGACCGGGCCGGCCCCCTCCCCCGTTCTGGCCCCATCGCCCGTGGCGCCCGCATCGCCCGGCGTCGCCTCGCACACCTCCGCGCCGTCCGGCCACGCACCGGCGGCCCAGCAGGCGGTGCTCGGGGTGACCAGCGGGGTGGTGCTGGTGGGTCAGGAGGCGTGCCCGGCGCTGGTGGTGGAGCCGACCGCGCCGATCATCCGCCCCGGTTCGGCCGGGCACGGCGATGAATTCCTCCAGCTCCTCAGCGAGCAGGGGTTCGCCCCGGTGGTCGATCTGGGCCGGCCGCCCGCGCCCAACCCCGGCTGGTCGGTGCTGCTGGCCATGGGGCAGCTGCACGCGGTGCTGATGCCGGGGCCCGGCGGCGGCCGCCCGGTGGCCTGGTGGCAGGCGCACAGCCCGATGCCGCTCAGCGAGGGCTGGCGGAGCGCCCTCGGCCGCTCCCAGCGGGTGCTGATCTACGCGGCGGCCGCGGGCACGATCGGCACCCAGCCGCGCGAGGACCAGCTGCGCGCGGCGCTGGACCGGGCCGCCGCGCGCGGCGCCCTGGTCGGCGCGTCGATGCCGCTCGCGGGCACATGACCGCCATGGCCCCCGCCGTCCCGGAGCTTCCTCCGGACCTCACCGACCCCTGGTGGGCAGCCCATTCGCCACCGATGCCGCATCCGACGGGCGGCCGGGTCGTTGGCACATACGTGCACGCATACGACCTCTCCTACCGTTCCCCCTCATACGGCTGCATTCCGGCCATGCGCCCCGCGCTGGAGGCAGCGCACGATCCCTGGCGCCACTCCGCCACGCCGATCTACGACGCGTTGTACGCGGAGTACCGCAGGCTGTTCCGGGCGCTGCCCGGTGACCGCTCGGACGAGGAGAACATGGAGTTCGTGGCGTTCGCCGCCATCGGCCAGCCCCGGGGCCTGATCAGCGGCGGCCAGGGCCGCCCGGACGGCCACAGCGGGTCCTGGCACACCGACGAGCTGTACTACCGCGGATATGTCCCCGCCCTGCCGCCCGGCCGGGGCGAGGAGCGGGGCCACACGTACTGACGTGGCGCCGCCCCGCGCGTACTGACGTGGCGCCGCCCCGCGCGTCCGGCGGGCCGGAACCGACCCGCCGCCGGCCTCCTCCGGACGGTGAGTCCGGGCCCGGTCGGCGTGAACCCTCCCGGCGCGGCCGCCGTTACCTCTTGCGGCCGCGCTTCTCGCGCACCCGCACCGAGATCTGGAGCGGTGTGCCCTCGAAGCCGAACTCCTCGCGCAGCCGCCGCTCGATGAAGCGGCGGTAGCCCGCCTCCAGGAAGCCCGAGGCGAAGAGCACGAACCTCGGCGGCCGGGTCCCGGCCTGCGTCCCGAAGAGGATCCGCGGCTGCTTCCCGCCGCGGATCGGATGCGGATGGGAGGCGACGATCTCGCCGAGGAAGGAGTTGAGCCGCCCGGTCGGCACCCGGGTCTCCCAGCCGGCCAGCGCCGTCTCGATCGCCGGGACCAGCTTCTCCATATGGCGGCCGGTGCGCGCCGAGACATTGACCCGCGGCGCCCACTGGATCTGCACCAGCTCCGTCTCGATCTCGCGCTCGAGGTAGTAGCGGCGCTCCTCGTCCAGGGTGTCCCACTTGTTGTAGGCGATGACGAGCGCGCGCCCGGCCTCGACGGCCATCGAGATGATCCGCTGGTCCTGGACGCTGATGGACTCACTGGCGTCGATCAGCACGACCGCGACCTCCGCCTTCTCCACGGCGGCCGCGGTGCGCAGCGAGGCGTAGTAGTCGGCGCCCTCCTGGAGGTGGACCCGGCGGCGGATACCGGCGGTGTCGACGAACTTCCAGGTGACGCCGCCGAGTTCGATCATCTCGTCGACCGGGTCGCGGGTGGTGCCCGCCAACTCGTTGACGACCACCCGCTCCTCGCCCGCGACCTTGTTGAGCAGCGAGGACTTGCCCACGTTCGGACGGCCGACCAGGGCGATCCGGCGCGGTCCGCCGACCGTCGCGCCGAAGGTCTGGGCCGGGGCCTCGGGCAGCGCCTCCAGGACCGCGTCGAGCATGTCGCCGGTGCCGCGGCCGTGCAGCGCGGAGACCGGGTACGGCTCGCCGAGGCCGAGCGACCACAGCATCGCGGCGTCGGCCTCGGCGCTGGGCCCGTCAACCTTGTTGGCGCACAGCACCACGGGCTTTCCGGCCCGGCGCAGCAGCTTGACCACGGCCTCGTCGGTGTCGGTGGCGCCCACCGTGGCGTCCACGACGAAGACCACCGCGTCAGCGGCCTCGATGGCGAACTCGGCCTGGGCCGCCACGGACGCGTCGAGGCCGAGCACATCCTGCTCCCAGCCGCCGGTGTCGACCACCTTGAAGCGGCGGCCGGACCATTCGGCCTCGTAGGTCACCCGGTCGCGGGTGACCCCCGGCCGGTCCTCCACGACCGCCTCCCGGCGGCCCAGGATCCGGTTCACCAGGGTGGACTTGCCGACGTTGGGACGGCCGACGACGGCCAGCACCGGCAGCGGGCCGTGCCCCGCCGCGGCCAGGTCGCCCTCGACGTCCGACAGGTCGAAGCCCTCTTGCGCGGCGAGCTCCATGAACTCCGCGTACTCGGCGTCGCCAAGCTCCCCGTGCTCGTCGCCGCCGCTGTGGATCTGGTCGTTCATGAAGATTTCCTCGTCGTCCCTCAGTACCGCGCGCCGCCCCTGGGGGCTCGCGGGTCTATGTCTGTTCCGGGCGGCCGGTGAGCCGCCTGGCGGTGCCCAGATGCGTGGCCAGCCGCTTCTGGATGCGCTCGGTGGCCTGGTCCAGAGCCGCCCGTGTCCGCCTGCCGCTGCCGTCCCCCGCCTGGAAGGGGTCGCCGAACACCACATCGATCCTGCTGCGCAGCCGGGGCAGCGGCCTGGGCCGCCCGTCGCCGTGCGGGGTGGCGGTGCCGAGCACCGCGACCGGCACGATCGGCGCGCCGGAGCGCACCGCGAAGTACGCGAGCCCCGAGCGCAGCGAGGCGAAGTCGCCGTCGCCCCGGGTGCCCTCCGGGAAGATCCCCAGCACCCCGCCGCGCTCCAGCACCCCCAGGGCCTGGCCGATCGCGGTGCGGTCGGCGCTCGTACGGTCCACCTTCAGCTGCCCGATACCGCGCAGGAACGGGTCCAGCGGACCGATGAACGCCTCCTTCTTGACCAGGAAGTGCACCGGCCGCGGCGAGGTGCCGATCAGCATCGGGCCGTCCACGTTGTGGGAGTGGTTCCCGGCGAGGATGACGGGCCCGGCGGACGGGATCCGCCATGCGCCCAGCACCCGGGGGCGCCACAGCCCGTACATCAGGCCGATGCCGATCCGCCGCGCCACAACGGCCCCGGCCGCGCTGGGAAGTGTCGCGTCGGTGGCGCTCACGCTGCCGTCCGCTTCTCCTCGACGAGGGTGACCACACATTCGATGACCTGGTCGAGGGTGAGCTCCGAGGTGTCCACCTCGACCGCGTCGTCCGCCTTGGCCAGCGGCGAGGTCTTACGGCCGGAGTCCAGGGCGTCCCGCTTGGCCAGCGCGGCCTGGGTGGCGGCCAGATCGGCGGCCTCCTTGCCCTTCAGCTCACCGCTGCGGCGGGCCGCCCGGACCTCCGGGGAGGCGGTCAGGAAGATCTTGACATCGGCGTCCGGGAGGACCGTGGTGCCGATGTCCCGGCCCTCGACCACGATGCCGCGCGGCGCCTCGGCGGCGATGGTCCGCTGGAGCTCGGTGATCACGCTCCGCACCTCGGGCACCGCGCTGACCGCGCTGACCCGCGAGGTGACCTCCTGGGTGCGGATCGGCGCGGAGACATCGGTGCCGTCCACGGTGATCGTCGGGGCGGCCGGGTCGGTGCCGGAGACGATGGTGGGCTTGCCCGCGACGTCGGCCACGGCGATGGCGTCCTCGACGTCGATGCCGTTGGTCACCATCCACCAGGTGATCGCCCGGTACTGGGCGCCGGTGTCCAGGTAGCCCAGGCCCAGCTTGGCGGCGACGGCCTTGGAGGTACTGGACTTGCCCGTGCCTGCGGGGCCGTCGATCGCGACAATCACTGCTGCCGGGGCGGTCCGGGCGGCGGTTTCCACGGTGACAGACACCTTTCGTGTGCACGGGGCTGAGCTGAACGGGCCATGTGGGCCCCGGACAAGGTTACTGGCTTCCCCCGGGCGGCTTCGCACCCCTGTGGACAGCCTCCGGGGCCGGGACGCCCGGCGGTCCGCTCCGCCGCTACTGCCGGATGGACCATCCCCGCTCCCGCAGGGCCTTGGTGAGCGCCGGGGCCGCCGAGGGCTGGACCACCAGCTGGATCAGACCGGCCTGCTGCCCGGTGGCGTGCTCGATCCGGACGTCCTCGATGTTGACCCCCGCCCGGCCCGCGTCGGCGAAGATCCGGGCCAGCTCGCCCGGCTGGTCGCCGATGAGCACCGCCACGGTCTCATAGACGGCCGAGGCGGCGCCGTGCTTGCCCGGCACCCGCTCGCGCCCGGCGTTGCCCCGGCGCAGCACGTCCTCGATGCCCGCCGCGCCGTCGCCGCGCTTGGCCTCGTCGGCGGACTGGAGCGCGCGCAGCGCCCGCACCGTCTCGTCGAGGTCGGCGGCGACGGCGGCGAGCACATCGGCGACCGGGCCGGGGTTGGCGGAGAGGATGTCGATCCACATGGCGGGGTCGGAGGCCGCGATCCGGGTGACGTCGCGGATGCCCTGCCCGCACAGCCGCACGGCCGTCTCATCGGCGTCCTGGAGCCGCGCGGCGACCATGCTGGACAGCAGGTGCGGGGTGTGCGAGACGAGCGCCACCGCCCGGTCGTGGGCCTCGTCCTCCATCACCACGGGCACGGCCCGGCACAGCGCGACGAGCTCGAGCGCCAGGTTGAGCACCTCGGTGTCGGTGCCGCCGGTGGGCGTGAGCACCCAGGGCCGTCCCTCGAAGAGGTCGGCGGTGGCGGCCAGCGGCCCGGAGCGCTCCCGGCCCGCCATCGGATGGGTGCCGATGTAGCGCGTCAGCTCGCAGCCGAGGGCCTCCAGCTCGCGGCGCGGACCGCCCTTGACGCTCGCCACGTCCAGGACGCCGCGCGCCAGGCCGCGGCGCAGCACATCGGCCACCGTGCCGGCCACGTACGCGGGCGGCACGGCGACGACGGCCAGGTCCACGGGCCCCTCGGGCTCGGCCTGTGTCCCGGCGCCGAGCGCCTCGGCGGTGCGGGCCTGGCTCGCGTCATGGTCGGCGAGGTGCACCTGGACGCCACGGCCGGCCAGGGCCAGCGCGGCGGAGGTGCCGATCAGGCCGGTGCCGATGACGAGGGCGGTTCTCATTGGGCGATGTCCTTGCGGAGGGAGGCGGCGGCGCCGAGGTAGACATGGGCGACGTCGGACTTGGGCAGGGCGGTCTCGACATGCGCCAGGATGCGGACGACGCGGGGCATGGCCCCCTCGATGTCCAGCTCCTGGGCGCAGATCAGCGGTACGTCGGCGATGCCCAGCTTGCGGGCGGCGACCGCGGGGAAGTCGCTGTGCAGATCGGGGGTGGCCGTGAACCACACGCTGATCAGGTCGTCGGGGTCCAGGGCGTTGCGCTCCAGGATGGCGGTCAGCAGCGCGGAGACCTGCTCATGCATGTGCTCCGGCTCGTCCCGGTCCAGCTGGACGGCCCCACGAACCGCTCGTACCGTCACGTCTCGCTCCCCTGTGCGCGCTGTGCCTGTCGTGCCTCGGGCGCGGCGTGTCGTTCGGCCGCACTCCCGATCAGCGTAACGAGCGGGTCGGACAGGCTCCCGGCGCGACCGCTGGGCGAGACGCCCGACGGTCCGCGGAGGACGCCGGGCCCCTGACGACGCCGGGGATCGCGGCCGGGGCCGTCAGCGGGCCCCGGGCCTCGGCGTCAGCGGCGACCGGGCCTCAGAGGTCGACCTCGCGCATCAGCATGCCGACCTCGGTGTTGGTCAGCCGGCGCAGCCAGCCGGACTTCTGGTCGCCGAGTGCGATCGGGCCGAAGGCCGTCCGCACCAGCTTGTCGACCGGGAAACCGGCCTCGGCGAGCATCCGCCGCACGATGTGCTTACGGCCCTCGTGCAGGCTCACCTCGACCAGGTAGTTCTTGCCGGTGTTCTGCACCACGCGGAAGTGGTCGGCGCGGGCGTAGCCGTCCTCCAGCTGGATACCGCTCTTGAGCTGCTTGCCCAGGTCGCGCGGGAGCGGGCCCTGGATGGCGGCGAGATAGGTCTTCTGCACGCCGTAGCGGGGGTGGGTGAGGCGGTGGGCCAGCTCACCGTGGTTGGTGAGCAGGATGATGCCCTCGGTCTCGGTGTCCAGCCGGCCGACGTGGAAGAGCCGGGTCTCGCGGTTGGTCACATAGTCGCCCAGGCACTGGCGGCCGTCGGGGTCCTCCATGGTGGAGACGACACCGGCGGGCTTGTTCAGCGCGAAGAAGAGGTACGACTGGGTGGCCACGGTCAGCCCGTCGACCTTGATCTCGTCCTTCTCCGGGTCGACGCGCATCCCCTGCTCGGTCACGATCTTGCCGTTGACCTCGACCCGGGCCTGGTCGATCAGGTCCTCACAGGCCCGGCGGGAACCCATACCGGCGCGGGCGAGCACCTTCTGGAGCCGCTCGCCCTCCTGCTCGCCGAAGGTCTTCGGCAGCTTGACCCGCGGCTTGTCGTGGCGGGCACGGTTGCGCTCCTCTATCTGCGCCTCGTACTCGCGCGGACGGGCCGGGCCCGGCTTGCGGCCACGGCCGCCACCGGCCTTGGGGCCGCCCGCGCTGGGGCCGCCCGTCCTGGGACCGCCGCCCTGGGAGCCTCCCCTGGGGCCGCCGCCCTGGGAGCCCGCCTTAGGACCTCCCTTGGGACCCGCCTTGGGGCCGCCTCCCTTGGGACCCGCTTTGGGGCCCGCCTTCGGACCCGCCTTGGGGCCGTCGCCCACGTCGTAGCGGCGCTCTTCGGGGCGGGGGCGGCCGGCGCGCTGCTGCTGCTCGTCGCGCCTGTTCCCCGCGCCCCGGTAGTTCTTGCCGCCGCTACCGCTGCCCCTGCTGTTCCTGCCGCTGCTTCGCATCAAGTTTCCGTCTGAGAGTGGCCGCTGCCGGCTCGGTGTTCTACGTCGTCATGCGCGTCATCGCCGTCGATGGCGTCCGGATCGAACGACGGCACGCCCTCCTGGGACTCGCCCTCGACCGCGTCCGCCTCGGGGAGGAACGGCGCGAGCTCCGGGAGCTCGTCCAGCCCCCGCAGGCCCATCCGCTCCAGGAAGTAGTTCGTCGTCCTGTACAGGATCGCACCTGTTTCGGGTTCCGTGCCCGCCTCCTCGACCAGGCCCCGCTGGAGGAGGGTCCGCATCACGCCATCGCAGTTGACGCCGCGGACGGCCGAGACACGGGAACGGCTGACCGGCTGACGGTACGCGACCACCGCCAGGGTTTCCAAAGCGGCCTGGGTGAGCCGGGCCTGCTGACCGTCCAGGACGAACCCCTCGACGGCGGCGGCGTAGGCCGGGCGCGTGTAGTAGCGCCAGCCGCCCGCGACCAGCCGCAGCTCGAAGCCGCGGCCCTGCGTCGCGTACTCGTCGGCCAGCTCGCGCAGCGCGTCCGCGACGGCGCGGCGCGGCCGCGCCAGCACCTTGGCCAGGTGTTCCTCGGTGGCGGGCTCGTCGACGACCATGAGGACGGCCTCCAGGGCGGGCTTGAGGTCCAGCTCGGCGACCTCGGAGAGCCCGGCGGGTGTCCGCTGCTCGGTCAACTCGGTACCTCCTCCTTCTCCTTCTGCGGCGCGGCAGTCTCCTTGGGAGCCTTGGTCTCCTGGTCGAACTCGTCGGTGACCAGCGGCTCCTGCCCCGCCTCGCCCGTCCAGCGGACCGTGAGCGCCCCGAGCGCCTCCGGCTGGTCGAGGAGTACCGCGCGCTCGCGGTAGAGCTCCAGGAGTGCCAGGAAGCGCGCGACGACCGTAAGGACGTCGGCGGCGTCCTCGGTGAGCGTGGCGAAGGTGGCCTCCCCCAGCTCCCGCAGCCGCGCGACCACCACCTCGGCCTGCTCCCGGACGCTGACCAGCGGGGTGTGGATGTGGTCGACGTAGACCTGCGGCTTGGGCTTGGGCTGCATCGCCTTGACGGCCAGCTTGGCGAAGCCCTCGGGGCCGATGCTGATGACGACGTCGGGGAGCAGCTCGGCGTGGTGCGGCTCCAGGCCGACGGTACGGGGGTGGCGGGCCGCCTCGGCCACCAGCCGGTCGTTGAAGATGTCCGCGACCCGCTTGTACGCGCGGTACTGGAGCAGCCGGGCGAAGAGCAGGTCGCGGGCCTCCAGCAGCGCCAGATCCGCCTCGTCCTCGACCTCGGCGGCGGGCAGCAACCGGGCCGCCTTGAGGTCCAGCAGAGTCGCGGCGACGACGAGGAACTCGGTCGTCTGGTCCAGGTCCCAGTCCGGCCCCATGGCGCGGATATGGGCCATGAACTCGTCGGTGACCTTGGAGAGGGCGACCTCGGTGACGTCCAGCTTGTGCTTGGAGATCAGCTGGAGGAGGAGGTCGAAGGGCCCCTCGAAGTTGTCCAGCCGCACGGTGAACCGATGGCCACCGTCATCGTCTTGGGTCTCGCCCGGGGGCTCGCCTCGGGCCTGCCCGCCCTGGTCGCCGCCGTCTCCCACTTCCCCGGCCCCGGCGCCGTCACCCGCCTCCTCGGTCCCGTCGCCCGCGTCCTTCTCGCCCCCTGCCGCCTCGCCGCCGTGCCCGCCCGCGGTGGGCGCCACATCGAGGTCGGCCCGTGCGTGCACCGGCTCCGGCTCGACCCCCGTCGCCTCAGGCACCGTCGCCTCAGGCACCGTCGGCTCGACCGCCGTCCGCTCAGGGACCATCTGCTCGGGCTCGGCGACCGCCTCAGGCTCGGCGACCGGCTCAGGCTCGGCGACCGGCTCAGGCTCGGCGACCGCCTCAGGCTCAGCAACCGGCTCAGGCGCGGCAACCGGCTCCGGAGGGGCCTCTGGCGCCGCTGGGGCATCGTCCTGCGGCTCCCCGGCCGCCGGGGGCGGGGCGGCGGGCTCGGGCGGCGGAGCGGGGCTCTGGGGGGCCGTCTGCGGGGCCGGGGCGTCCGGGGCGGGGTGCTGTGCGTCGTGGTGCTGTGAAGGGGGCGCGGTGGGACGGTCAGGGCCCGCGGTGGGGGGCGCCGTGCCGGGGCCCCGGCCGAGGCTGCGGCGAGGGGGTCGGGGCGGCGGGGCGGGAGCGTCGTTCGTCGGCATCGCGGTCCAGGGTGCTCAGGGCCGGGCGGGGCAGCCCGTACGACCGGGCAGGCTATCGCCCAGCCCGGTCAACGGCCGCGGAGGCGGCGCACCAGGATGCTCGCGTCGCCGCGCGACTCGAGATCGGCGAGGACGACCGCGACCGCCTCGCGGACGATCCGGCCGCGGTCGACGGCGAGCCCGTGCTCGCCGCGGAGCACCAGTCGCGCGTGCTCCAGGTCCATCAGCTCCTCGGCGGAGACATAGACCGTGATCTTCTCGTCATGGCGCTCGCGCCCGCTGGGCCGGCGGTTCGCCGCACGGGCGCGGCGGCGGGCCTGGCCGCTCTGCTCGGCCGCCGCGGCCGAACCGCTCTGGGCCTGGCGGCCCTTGGGCCGGTCCCCGGCCGCAGGGCGCCGCTCGCCGACCGCGTCCTGGGGGGCCGCCGTCTCCCGTCCGGTGTGTTCGCCGGAGCCCGACTGTTCGCCGTCCGCGCGCCGCTCCTGCCCGTCGCGTGGCTCGCCGCCCGCCTCGGGCTCGGCGGCGGGCGGGGGCACCCGTGGGCCCTCGCCGTTCGCCTGGCGGCGCCCGGAGGCGGGTGAGGAGGACTGGAGCGCCATCCCTCCCGTGGTGCGGAACAGTTCGTCGGCTCCCGGCAGACTCACTCGGCGTGACACCGGGCGAGCACCTCCCTGGCAAGCTGACGATAGGCGGCGGCACCGACGGAGTTGGACGCGTACGTGGTGATCGGCTCGCCCGCGACCGTGGTCTCGGGGAAGCGGACCGTACGGCCGATGACCGTGTGGTAGACGTGATCGTCGAACGCCTCGACCACGCGGGCCAGGACCTCACGGCTGTGCACGGTGCGTGAGTCGTACATCGTCGCGAGGATGCCGTCGAGCTCCAGGTCGGGGTTGAGCCGCTCCTGGACCTTCTCGATCGTCTCCGTGAGCAACGCCACACCGCGCAGCGCGAAGAACTCGCACTCCAGCGGCACGATCACCTTGTGCGCCGCGGTGAGCGCGTTGACGGTGAGCAGACCGAGCGAGGGCTGACAGTCGATGACGATGTAGTCGTAGTCGGCCATCAGCGGCTTGAGCGCGCGCTGAAGGGTCGACTCCCGGGCGACCTCGCTCACCAGCTGCACCTCGGCGGCCGACAAGTCGATATTGCTGGGCAGCAGGTCCATATTGGGCACGGCCGTCTTCAGCAGCACCTCGTCGGCGGACATGCCCCGCTCCATGAGCAGGTTGTAGACGGTGAGGTCGAGCTCCATGGGGTTGACCCCGAGGCCGACCGACAGGGCGCCCTGCGGGTCGAAGTCGACGAGCAGGACCCGGCGGCCGTATTCGGCCAGGGCCGCGCCCAGGTTGATGGTGGAGGTGGTCTTGCCGACCCCGCCCTTCTGGTTGCACATCGCGATGATCTTCGCAGGACCGTGATCGGTCAGCGGCCCCGGAATCGGGAAGTACGGCAACGGGCGCCCGGTGGGGCCGATGCGCTCGCGGCGCTGCCGGGCAGCGTCGGGCGCGAGCGTGGCCGCGTATTCGGGGTCTGGCTCGTACTCCGCGTCCGGGTCGTAGAAGTGCCCGTCGGGGAGGTCGTCGTAGTCGGCGAAGCGGGCGGGATCCGTGCCCCCCTGGTCGCCGGCCATGGCGTTCACGTGATGGCCGTCCATGCTGTGGCTCTGGTGGGCTGTCGTCGGGCTCTGGTGGGTTGCGAAGGTACGGACAGCGACGGAGCCGACAGCCTCGAGCCCCGAGGGACCCTGGCCCCGCGCAGCCGATCCTGGTTGACCACCCCCGGGAGAAAATGTCGACTCATTCACAAGTCGTCCTACCTCCTTGGTGACCAGGAAATTTCTCTATAGGTCAGCGTGACACCATGCCGACGGTTGGCGACTCTATGGCGTGTCACCGGTCCGCAGCAACACAATCCACCGGACACGGCACGATGTGTCGGCAATCGAACACCCCAATGTCAAGGGCGTGTGAACGGTGCCGCGGAGATTTCACCACCGCATAAAGCGTCTGAATAGTTGCATTTAGGGCGAGTTGGCCGAGCCATGGCCGGCCTTCGATACGGGACACAGCGGACACGCCTTCGGCCGGGCCTCGCCCATCGACAAGACCCGGCCGGATGCCCGTTGTTGACATGTGGTTGACGGTTCGGGTTGACCGAACGGCAACGGGAGTTCACCGGCCCCGGCGGCCGGAGCCGGGTGCGCTCCGCGCGTCGTACGGGGGCCGGTGAACTCCCGGTGTTCTTCAGCCGATCAGCGAGCCCAGCTCGACGGCCGGCAGTTCGTGCGCCTCGGCCACCGGGCCGTAGACGACCTGGCCCTCATGGGTGTTGAGCCCCTTGGCCAGCGCGGCGTCCCGGCGCAGCGCGTCCCGCCAGCCGCGGTTGGCCAGCTCCACGATGTACGGAAGCGTGGCGTTGGTGAGCGCGTAGGTGGAGGTGTTCGGCACCGCGCCGGGCATGTTGGCCACGCAGTAGAAGACCGAGTTGTGCACCTCGAAGGTCGGTTCGGCGTGGGTGGTGGGCCGGGAGTCCTCGAAGCAGCCGCCCTGGTCGATCGCGATGTCGACAAGGACACTTCCCGGCTTCATCCGGGACACCAGCTCATTGGTGACCAGCTTGGGCGCCTTGGCGCCCGGGATGAGCACCGCGCCGATGACCAGGTCGGCGTCGAGGACGGCCTTCTCCAGTTCAAAGGCGTTGGAGGCGATGGTCCGCACGCGGTTGCCGAAGATCCGGTCGGCCTCGCGCAGCTTGTTGATGTCCTTGTCGAGCAGGGTGACGTGGAAGCCCATGCCGATGGCGATCTGGGCGGCGTTCCACCCGGAGACGCCACCGCCGATGACGACGGCCCGCGCGGCGGCCACACCCGGCACCCCGCCGGGCAGCACACCGCGGCCGCCGGCCGAGCGCATCAGGTGGTACGCGCCGACCTGCGGCGCGATCCGGCCCGCGACCTCGGACATCGGGGCGAGCAGCGGCAGGGCGCGGTTGGCGCTCTCGACGGTCTCATAGGCGATGGCGGTGGTGCCGGACTCCAGGAGCGCGTCGGTGCAGGCCCGGGAGGCGGCCAGATGCAGATAGGTGAAGAGCGTCTGGCCCTTGCGCAGCCGGTGGTACTCCTCCGCGATGGGCTCCTTGACCTTCAGCAGCAGGTCGGCGGCGGACCACACCTCGTCGGCGGTGCCGAGAACGCGCGCACCGGCGGCGATGTACTCCTCGTCGGCGATGGAGGAGCCGAGGCCCGCGCTCCGCTCGACGACGACCTCATGGCCGCCACGGACCAGCTCATGCACACCGGCGGGGGTGATGGCCACCCGGAACTCGTTGTTCTTGACCTCGCGGGGGATACCGACCTTCACGTCGACCACGGTCCTTGAATGGGGGAAAAGGAACATATCGCCATAGCCGGCCACTGCTCGATACACCATCGACCATAGACAGGCAAACCGGAACGCGTCCGCATGCCGGAGACGACCGCAACAATCGCGGTACAGCCAGTCTAATGAAGGACCTCGCACTGTCTAGCCTTGCAATGCACCAATCTTTTGGAGCACCACTACTGATTTCGTAGGTCGGCTGGGTTTCTCTCGTCACTCTGAGATGACGAACCCGTGTCCTCCGCCCCGTCCGCCTCGATCCTGCGGGCGGTGCGGCGCAGCGACCGGGCCACCGCGGGATCCCCGCCGAGCCGGTCCAAGGCGTCCGCCACATGCAGCGCCAGATCGGCGTGCAGCCGGGTGTCACCGCAGGTCCGGGCGGCCGCGGCGACCTCCGCCCAGGTGCGCAGCGCCTCCTTCGGCCGCCCCGCGCGCTCCTGGGCCTCCGCGGTGCCGCCGAGCGCCCGTGCGTACCCCGGCCGGTCCCCGGCGCGGCGGCAGGCGGCCGATGCGGCACGCCAGTCGCGCAGCGCCTCGCCCCACTTCCCCGCGTAGCCGTGGACGGTGCCGAGCCGTGCGTACAGCCGGGCGGCCGCGGGCAGATCGCGGCGGCTCAGCCGCAGCTCCAGGGCGCGTCCGTACCAGTCGGCCGCCCGGTGCCAGTCCTCCAGCTCCTCGTATGTGCCGCCGATCGACTCCAGCGCGCGGCCGGTCGTATACGGATCGCCCGAGGCGCGGGCCGCCTCCAGGGCGCTCTTGTAGCGGGCGAGGGCCTTGTCCACCCGGCCCGCCCCGCCGTCCAGATCCCCGAGGTTCAGCAGCGCGGCCGCCCGCTCCACCGGCAGGTCGCGGCGCCGGGCCACGTCCAGCACCAGCTGATGCAGCCCGTACAGCTCCACCGCGGCACCCGCGGCGCCCCGGTGGGCGGTCAGGGCGTGGGTCAGCGCGGCCACCAACCGCCGTGCCAGGGTGTCGAGTCGGCCGGTCTCCACGGCCAGCCGGGCGGCCTCGATCAGCGTGGGCAGCCGCTCCTCCAGCCAGCCGGCCGCCTCCGCCGACGACGAAAACCGCAGCGGCTTCGGCATCCCGGCCAGCTTCTTACGGCCCGGCGAACCGGCGGGGTCGGCGGCCAGCCGGCACGCGTGCAGCTGCCGTACGGTCCGCTCCAGCATCCGCGCCCGCGCCAGCTCCACCTCCGCCGGGCGCTCCTCGGCCGCCAGCCGGTCCCGCAGCAGCGGATAGAGGCAGCCGGGCACCTGGTAGCGCCCCGGTCCGCGCGGGCGCAGCATCCCGTACGCGGCGAAGCCCTCCAGCGCCGCCTCGCCGTCGGCCACCGAGCACCCGGCCAGCGCGGAGGCGATCTGGGCGTCGGCCGAGCCGCCGGGCACCAGCACCAGCAGCCGCAGCATCCGGGCGACGGCGGACGGCAGCGCGGCGAAGGCCAGCCGGAAGGCGCGGGTCAGGGGGCGGGCGCCGTGGTCGAGGTCGCCCTCGTCCGGCGGCAGTTCGCGCAGCCGGGCCAGGGCGTCGGCGACCGACGCCTGGGGGCAGGCGGCGAGCCAGCCGCCGACCAGGACGAGCGCGGCGGGCTGCCCCGCGCACTCCTCGACCAGGGACTGCGCGGCCACCGGGTCGCAGGTGATCCGGGTGGGGCCGGTGTACTGCGCCAGCAGCCCGACCGCCGCGCTCACATCCAGCCCGCCCACCGTGCACGGCCGCACATCCGGCACCCCGGTCAGCGGGCCGCGCGAGACGGCGACCACCAGACAGCCGGGCTCATCGGGCAGCAGCGCGTCCACCTGCTCGGCCCCGGCCACGTCGTCGAGCAGCAGCAGCACCCGCTTGCCGTCGAGCGCCGCGCGCAGCGCCTCGCTCAGATCGTCCTCGTCCGCGCCGGGCGGGGCGGTCACACCGAGCCGTCCGAGCAGCTCGCGGGCGGTGCGCTCGGTGGGAACGGGGTCTCCGGCGGAGGTCGTCAGCCGGGCTCCGAGCACTCCGTCGGGATAGTCGTCGGCGAGCCGCCTGGCGAGCTCCTCGGCCAGCGCCGTACGGCCCCAGCCGGGGCGGCCCGCGATCAGCAGCACCCGGCTGCGGGCGGCCTTGCGGCCGGCGAGGGTGTCCAGGCCCGCGCGCTCGATATCGGCCCGCAGCGCGAGCAGCTCCCGCCGCCGCCCGGCGAACCCCCGCCCCACGGAGGCCGCCGCCGCGAACAGCACGGCCCGGGTCGCCCCGCTCCACACCCCGCCGTCCTGAGCGTCCGCGCGCCCGGTTCCGGCACTCGCGGCGCGGCGCTGCCGGGGCGGGGTGTCGGAGGAGACCGTCGGATCGTCCTGGGACGGACGGCCGGAAGCGGGCGAAGCGGGCGAAGCGGGCGCGGCGGACGACGGCTGCCGCTCTTGGGGGGCCGCCGGCCCCCCATCGGTGTCGACCGCCTGCTCAGCCACGGGCCCACTCCCGTCCACCTGCGCGTACGAGCCCCTTCGGCTCACTATGAGCGTAGTTCACTCCGCGTCAGGTACCCGGCACTCGCGGCCCACAGCACGGACCGAAAATCACTCCATCGGATCTTCACCGGACCCGGGCGGGCCCCAGGCGCCGGTTCCACGGGCCAGGCGTCGGCGCGGCGGGCCCGCGCGCCGTCTCCGCGGGCCTGTGCGCTGGTTCCGTGGTGCCTACGCGGCGGTTCCGTCGGGCCCGCGCGCCGGTTCCGTCGGGCCTACGCGCCAGTTCCGTCGGACCCGCGCGCCGGTTCCGTCGGGCCTGTGCGCCGGTTCCGTCGGGCCTGTGCGCCGGTTCCGTTGCGCCTATGCGGCGAAGGGCCGGGCCGGCCAGGGGGCGTCGGCGGGGCGGAGGGCGTCGATGCCGTCACCGGCGAGCGCGGCGTGCAGCGCCAGCGCGCCGACCGCGAGGCAGTTGTTGTGCAGCTCGCCCACGAGGGCGCCGCGCACCAGCTCCTCAAGCGAGACCCGGGCGAGCTCCATGTCGGCCTCCTCCTCGGAGACCTCGAACCGCTCGCCCTCGGCTGCGGAGACCTCCCGGGCGAGGAAGATCCGCACGGCCTCGTCACAGCCGCCGGGCGAGGTGTAGACATCGACGAGCACGCGCCAGTCCTCGGCCTTGACGTGCGCCTCCTCGTACAGCTCCCGCTGGGCGGCGTGCAGCGGGTTCTCACCGGGGATGTCCAGGAGTCCGGCCGGGATCTCCCACAGCCGCTGGCGGACCGGGTGCCGGTACTGCCGCAGCACGATCACCCGGCCGTCCTCGTCCAGGGCGAGGACGGCGACGGAGCCTGGGTGGACCTGGTAGTCGCGCTTGACCCGGCTGCCGTCGGGCATCTCCACCTCGTCCGTGCGCACGCTCGTCTTGTTGCCGGTGAACGGCGTGGCGGTGGCGGTGACCTGCCATTCCTCGGGAGTGTCCTGGATGCGCATGCTTGTCTCAGCGTCCTTTCCACGTGCGGTGACGGGGCGGTGGGGCCGCACCGGCCGCCCGCCCCCGTCAACCGTAGCGGTCAGACGCCCGCACCCCGGGTGTGAGCTGCGGTCTGTCGCAGGACCGCCGCTTTCACCAGGCCCGCGAAGAGCGGGTGCGGACGGGTCGGGCGGGAGCGCAGCTCGGGGTGGGCCTGGGTGCCGACCAGATAGGGGTGGGCCTCCCGCGGGTACTCCACGTACTCCACGAGCTTGTTGTCGGGGGAGGTGCCGGAGAAGACGATTCCGGCCTTCTTCTCCAGCTCACCGCGGTAGGAGTTGTTGACCTCGTAGCGGTGGCGGTGGCGCTCCTCGACATACGGCTGGTTGTCGTAGACCTCGCGGACGATCGAGCCCTCGGCCAGCTTGGCCGGGTACATGCCCAGCCGCATGGTGCCGCCCATGTCGCCCTCGCCCGCGACGATGTCGAGCTGCTCGGCCATGGTGGAGATCACCGGGTCGGTGGTGGCGGGCTCGAACTCGGTGGAGTTGGCGCCCTCGATGCCCGCGAGGTTCCGCGCGGCCTCGATGACGATGCACTGGAGCCCGAGACAGAGGCCCAGCAGCGGGATCTTGTTCTCCCGGGCGTAGGTGATCGCGCCGACCTTGCCGATCACCCCGCGGTCGCCGAAGCCGCCGGGGATGCAGACCGCGTCCACGCCATCGAGCTGCTCGCGGGCGCCCGCCGCCGTCTTGCAGTCGTCGGAGGTGACCCACTTGATCTTGACGCGGGCGCTGTTGGCGAAGCCGCCGGCGCGCAGCGCCTCGGTGACGGAGAGATAGGCGTCGGGCAGGTCGATGTACTTGCCGACGAGCGCCACGGTGACCTCGTGGTCGGGCTGGTGGACCCGCTCCAGCAGATCGTCCCACTCGGTCCAGTCCACGTCGCGGAAGGGCAGATCCAGCTTGCGGACGACGTAGGCGTCCAGGCCCTCGGAGTGCAGCACCTTCGGGATGTCGTAGATCGACTTGGCGTCGATGGCGGCGACCACGGCCGCGTCGTCCACGTCGCACATCAGCGAGATCTTGCGCTTGATGGAGGTCGGGACCTCGCGGTCGGCTCGCAGCACGATCGCGTCCGGCTGGATGCCGATGCTGCGCAGCGCGGCCACCGAGTGCTGGGTGGGCTTGGTCTTCAGCTCGCCGGACGGGCCGATGTAGGGCAGCAGTGAGATGTGCACCACGAAGACGTTGTCCCGGCCGACCTCGTGCCGGACCTGGCGGACGGCCTCCAGGAAGGGCAGCGACTCGATGTCGCCGACGGTGCCGCCGACCTCGGTGATGACGACGTCCACGTCGTCGGTGGCCATGCGCCGGATGCGGTGCTTGATCTCGTTGGTGATGTGCGGGATGACCTGCACCGTGTCCCCGAGGTACTCACCGCGCCGCTCCTTGGCGATTACGGTGGAGTAGACCTGGCCGGTGGTCACGTTGGCCGAGCCGTCCAGGTCGACGTCGAGGAAGCGCTCGTAGTGGCCGATGTCCAGATCGGTCTCCGCGCCGTCGTTGGTGACGAACACCTCGCCGTGCTGAAAGGGGTTCATCGTGCCCGGATCGACATTCAGATACGGATCGAGCTTCTGCATGGTGACGCGCAGCCCGCGCGCCTTCAGCAGAGCCCCCAGACTGGAGGCGGTAAGGCCCTTGCCGAGTGAGGAAGCGACACCCCCGGTGACGAAGAGGTGCTTGGTCGTCATGGGTTTAGCGGCAATGGCCAAGAGGGGGCTCCCGTGGTCGCGTCGTGAGTGTGCGTACGGCAGCCGTTCCGGGGTCCGGGGGAGCCGTCGCTGAGGTTCGGGGGTTTTGTGCCCGCCGCTCCACGGGCTACCAGGGTATCAGCGCCCCGGAGCGGTCGCTGATGACCTGGTTCCCGCGATCGGTCTGCGCAATCGCCCGAACACCATGCGTGACCTGGCCACCCGATCGGGCGCGAGATGCGAGCCACGATGTGGACGGGCTCAAGCGGATCACCGCTCGCCGTCGTATCCTCTTCGGACGCACGCATGCGAGCCACCCCGGCACGGCACCACCAGCACGCCCCCGGTACAAGAGCTCGTCAGAATTTTCCGAGACCGTAAGAAGCGCCCTCCGGGGCAATACGGCCGTTCGAATGGGGAATGCACGTGGCCGGGCGTATCGAGGATTACGCACTGATTGGTGATATGCAGACGGCCGCTCTCGTCTGTAGAGACGGGACGGTTGAGTGGCTGTGCCTGCCTCGCTTCGACTCCCATGCCGTCTTCGCCAGTCTGCTGGGGACCGAGGAACACGGCTTCTGGCGGCTGGGGCCCGCCTCCCCCACGGGGAGCGAGCCGCCCGCCGCCGACCGCCGCCGCTACCGCGGCGACTCGCTGGTCCTGGAGTCGGAGTGGGACACTCCGCGTGGCACGGTCCGTGTGATCGACTTCATGCCGCCGCGTGACGGCGCCCCGCAACTGGTGCGGATCGTCGAGGGGGTCAGCGGCCGGGTGCCCATGCGCTCGTCGCTGCGGATGCGGTTCTCCTACGGCTGGGTCGTGCCCTGGGTGCACAGGGTGGACACCCGGACCGTCGCCGTGGCGGGTCCGGACTCGGTGTGGCTGGACACCGAGGCCGACACCTACGGCAAGGACCTCACCACCTACTCCGACTTCACGGTGGGCCCCGGTGACCGGATCGCCTTCACCATCAGCTGGCAGCCCTCGCACAACGAGCCGCCCGCGCTGCCCGAGCCGGAGGTCGCGCTGGAGGCCACCGAGGCGTTCTGGCGGGAGTGGGTCGAGCAGTGCACGTACCACGGCCCCTACCGGGACGCGGTGGTCCGCTCGCTGATCACGCTCAAGGCGCTGACGTACGCCCCCACCGGCGGCATCGTCGCGGCGCCCACCACCTCCCTCCCGGAGGAGATCGGCGGCGTCCGGAACTGGGACTACCGCTTCACCTGGCTGCGGGACGCGGCGATCACCCTCTCCTCGCTGCTGCGCACCGGCTACCGCGAGGAGGCGCGCGCCTGGCGCGAATGGCTGCTGCGCGCGGTCGCGGGCGATCCGGAGAACCTCCAGATCATGTACGGCATCGCGGGCGAGCGGGAGTTGGCCGAGGCCGAGCTGACCTGGCTGCCCGGCTATGAGAACTCCCAGCCGGTCCGGGTCGGCAACGGCGCGGCGGGCCAGGTCCAGCTCGATGTCTACGGCGAGGTCACCGAGGCGCTGCACCTGGCCCATATGACGGGTCTGGCGCGCAACGACTACGCGAGCATCCTCCAGCTGAAGCTGATCGGCTACCTCGAGGACCACTGGGACGAGCCGGACGAGGGCATCTGGGAGGTGCGCGGCCCGCGCCGGCACTTCGTGCACTCCAAGGTGATGGCCTGGGTCGCGGTCGACCGCACCGTCAAGCTGATCGAATCCGGCGATGTGGACGGCCCGTTGGACCGCTGGCGGGAGCTGCGCGACGAGATCCACCGGGAGGTCTGCGAGAAGGGCTACGACGCCGAGCGCAACACCTTCACCCAGTCCTACGGCTCCAAGGAGCTGGACGCCTCCCTGCTGCTCATCCCGCAGATGGGCTTCCTGCCGCCGGACGACAAGCGCGTCATCGGCACCATCGAGGCGATCCAGCGGGAGCTGTCGACCGAGGACGGCTTCGTCATGCGCTACCCCACCGCGGGCGAGGACGCCGGGGTGGACGGTCTCGAGGGCGACGAAGGGGCCTTCCTGGCCTGCTCGTTCTGGCTCGCCGACGACCTGGCGATGATCGGCCGGGTGGACGAGGCCCGGAAGCTCTTCGAGAAGCTGCTCGCGCTCCGCAACGACCTCGGGCTGCTGTCCGAGGAGTGGGACTCGCGCAACCAGCGGCTGGTGGGCAACTTCCCGCAGGCGTTCAGCCATGTGCCGCTGATCGACACCGCGCTGCGGCTGACGGCGTCCGGCGCGTACGGAGGCTGATCCCCGGCCCGGGCCCTGAGGGCCCGGGCACCCCTCCCCGTCCGGGCGCGGCCCTCGCCCGGACGTTCGGCACGCGCGAGCCGCAGGGCCGGGATCCGGTCGTGGGTTCGGCACACCGGGCGGGGTCCGGCGGTCGGGGCTCCGGCGGTCGGGGCCGCGGAGCCGGCCGGGCCCGGACGGATCGAGCCGGGGCATCGGGCGGGCTGAGCGGATCGGCGGAAGTCGGCTGCGGTTCGGTGGCGCCCCGAAGGGGCGTGGGGCCGTGTCGATGTGCGGCTCCGCCGCGCGGGCGCGACCAGCCACGACGGCGCCGCGGACGATCGCCGACAGGTCAGAGCACTCCCAGCGGACCCCTTAGCGTGGCGGCATGGAACCGCAGGGAACGATCACCGTGGCGCGAGCCCTCGCCCTTCCCGCCCTGCGCCGCGGGCTCCCCGAGGTGGTGTCCGGGGAAGAGCTGCTGGACCGCCCGGTGCGCTGGGTGCACGCGGGCGAGGCGCCCAATATCGCCGCGCTGCTCAAGGGCGGTGAGCTGCTGCTGACCACCGGTCTGGGGGTCGGGCCGCGCCCAGCCGAACAGCGCGCCTTCGTCCGCCGGCTCGCCGAGCGGGGCATCGCGGCGCTGGTGGTGGAGCTGGGGCCGCGGTTCCGCACGCTGCCGGGGCCGGTCGTGGAGACGGCGCGCTCGTGCGGGCTGCCGCTGGTACAACTCCACCGCGAGGTGCCGTTCGTGGCGGTCACCGAGGAGATCCACACCGAGATCGTCAATGAGCACTACGCCCTGCTGCGCCAGGCCGAAGTGGTGCACCGGCAGGCCACCGAGGTGCTGCTGAGCGGCGGCGGGGTGCCGGAGATCCTGCGCCACTTCGCCGCCTTCGCGGCCAATCCGGTCTTCCTGGAGACCCCCGACGGGCAGCTGCTGTACGCGGCGGGGGCGGGCGGTACGCCCCCGGCGGGCGCGGCCGATCCGCTCCAGGTGTGGGAGGGGCTGCGGGCGCGGCGCGCGGCCGAGCGGCCCGAACCTCCGGCGGGCAGTGTGATGGCCGACATCCCGGGCGGCGGGCCCGGCCCCGGTGCCGTACGGGCGCGGCTGACCGTGCTGCCGGTGGCCGGGCCGCTGGGCCCGGTGCACCGGATCGCGGCCGAGCGGACGGCGGATCTGCTGGCGGTGGTGCTGCTGCGGGCGCGCCAGGAGGAGGAGCTGGCGGCGCGCGGGCGCGGGGACTTCCTCACCGATCTCGCGGAGGGCCGGATCGAGGCGTCGGACGCCCCCGCGCAGGCCCGGGTGCTGGGCTTCCGGCCGGGCCCGGGCGGGCCGCTGCTGCCGGTGGTGATGCGGCTGGTGGAGGATCCACGGCCGCTGGCCGGGGGCCAGGAGAGCTGGGCTGCGCTGGCCCACGCCCTCCAGGAGGAGCTGGCGGGGGTCGGGGTGCCGGTGCTGCTCGGCGTACGACTTCCGGAGGGGCGGGTTCCGCTGCTGGCGGGGCTGCGCGGCGCCACCGAGCGCGGCGCGGTGGCCGAACGGATCGCGGCGGCGCTGCGGGCCGCGGTGGAGCGGGCCTGGCCGGAGCGGGCCGCCGCCCGGCCGCCGGTAGTGGTCGCCGGGCTCGCGGTCGGCTGGGACGCGGCCGGCGCCGAGCTGCGGCACGCGGCGGAGGCGGCGAACGCGGCGTGCGGTCCGGCCGACCGGGGCTGGTACGACGTACGGAGCCTGGATGTCGACCTGTTGCTGTGGCGACTGCGGGAGCACGGCGATCTGGCCGCCTTCGTCGACCGGGTGATCGGTCCGCTGCTCGCCCATGACCGCACCGCCCGTCCGCCGCTGGTGCCCACCCTCGAGACGTATCTGCGGCATGCGGGCCGCAAGGCGGAGACGGCCCGCTCGCTGCACCTCAACCGCCAGACGCTGTACGACCGGCTGGCCCGGATCTCCCGGCTGCTCGGCAGCGACCTGGAGGACCCCCGGACGGTCCTCGCCCTGGGGGTGGCCCTCCAGGCCCGCCGCCATGTGAGGTGACGCGTTCGCGGGGCGGCCCCGCCACGCGTTCCGGGGGCCGCCCCGGCGCGCGTTCGCGGGGCCGCCCCGCCGCGCCCGGGCTCCCCCGCCCGGCGTCCCCCCGTACCGCCGGGCGGGGAGGGGCTCCCTCACCCGTCCGCGGCGCCGCCCCGCCGTGGCGCCGCGGACACCTCCCCGCCCGGCCGCTCCGTGCCGAACCGCGGCTCAGAACGGGGTCAGGGTGAGCGTGATCTCCTTAGGGGCGGTGTCCTGGATGTAGGACGCGAACTCGGCCACGTCATCGAAGGCGAAGCCGTACGCCTTGCCGTCCACGGTCGCCGCGTGCATGGCCTTGGCGTAGTGGTTGGTGACGTCCTCGCCGTAGAAGGCGGCCGGGTCGGTGGTCGGCTGGGCGTCGGCGTTGTGCAGCGTGCTGCGGTTGAAGCCCGCGCCGAGGATCGCCGCGACCGGGCCGGTCGTCCCGTCGTTGGGCGCGGCCAGGGCGCCGTCGCAGAACAGCACGTCCTTGGTGGAGGGCTTGTCGAAGGAGACCGAGGCCGGTCCGGTGAAGGAGAACTTCCCGTCGCTCACCCGGCCGGTGAAGGTACCCGCGTTGGTGGTGACCTTGAGGTCCTTCGATCCGTAGGCGTCCCAGACCTGGTCGACGTAGGACGCGAAGTAGTCCTCCGCGAACAGACCCGAGGCCATGCCATGGCCCGGAGCGATCACCCGCAGATTGTCGCCGATGATCAGCTTCTTGAAGGCGTCGACTCCGGCGAGGTCGGAGAAGACCTTGTCACGGGCACCGTCCTTGAGGGTGCCGGTCGTCTGGTCCTCGGCGCCGGTGAGGTGGATCGACAGCGGGACGCTGAACATGTCCACCATGGTGGTGTTGCAGAACATCCCGGAGTCGTTGTACGTGAACTCCGCGCAGTCGTGCAGGATGTCGAAGTTCGGGTCGCCGGACACCCATCCCGCGGGGTACTGGAGCGCGGCCTTGCCCGCGCCGTCCTCGACCACCTTGAGCTTGAGCTTCGAACCGAGCGCGACATAGATCCGGCCGGACATCTGAGGCAGGTTCAGCTTGGTGTCCCCGCTTCCGGACAGCGGGATCGCGTAGTCGGTGAAGCCGTCCGAGCCGTTGTCGGAGAGCGCGACGGGGGCGGTGGTGCCGTCGGGGGTGACCCGGACCTGCTGGTCGCCCGCGTTGCCGACGATGTAGAGCCATACCGACCCGTTGTCGTACTTCCCTGTCTTGTTGGCAATGGTCAGGGGCAGAGAGGCGGCCGCCTTCGCGCTCGGCGCGCCGCTGGCGCGGCCGCCGGCGAGGGCCAGACCGGTTCCCGCGGCGGCGGCGGAGGCAGCGATTCCACCCAGCAGCTTCCTGCGACTGATCATGATGATGGTGCTCCTCGGCGTAGTGGGGGTTGCCGGGAAAATGGCGTGGGGGGTGACGGGAGGCGCGCTGTTGAGAGCGCTCTCGCGTTCCTGCCCTGCACCCTGCCGATCAACGACCGGGCCCGTCAACCCCTTCACGCAGAAAGGTCTGAACCAACTCGTCATAGACGCTGAGCACATGGGCGACGGTGTCGTCCTCCGTCGGCCAGTCGGCCGTCCGCGCCCGCCCCGCCGCGGTGAGTTCCACCCGGCGCACCGGGTCGGCGAGCAGCCCGCTCACGGCGTCGGCCAGGGCCTCGGGGTCGCCGTACGGGACGAGTTCGGCCGCGTCCCCGACCAGCTCGGGCACCCCGCCCACCGCCGTCGCCACCAGCGGCACCCCCGCGTGCAGCGCCTCCTGGGCCAGCAGCGAGCGCGCCTCCCAGCGGCTGGAGAGCACCGCGACATCGGCCGCGGAGAGCAGCCCCGGCACATCGTCCCGCCGCCCCAGCAGCCGCACCGGCAGCGCCTCCGTGTCGATCCGGCGCTGGAGCACCGCACGGTCCGGCCCCTCCCCCGCCACCACCAGCAGCGGCCGCGGATCCAGCGCCCGCCAGCGCCGCGCCGCGTCCAGCAGTGGGCCATGTCCGGCCATCGCCTCCAGCCGTCCCACCGTGACCAGCAACGGGCGCTCCACCACGCCCAGTTCGGCCCGCGCCTTCTGACGGCGGCCATCGCCGGTCTCCGGCACCCGGCGCGGGGCGGGCACCGCGACCGGGGCCAGCCGCGCGTCACGCGCACCGCGGGCCCGGGCCCGGTCCACCAGATCCGAGGAGACCCCCAGCACGATCGCGGCGGCCCGCGCCACCCGGCGCTCCATCAGCCGGACGAGACGGGCTCGCGCCCCCTCGGCGTCCAGGCGGGTGTGCCAGGTGACGATCAGCGGCACATTCCGGCCACGCAGCGCCTCCGCCGCCAGCAGCCCCGAGCGCAGCCCGTGGGCGTGCACCAGGGCCGCTCCGAGGGTGGCCTTGCGCAGCGACGCCATGCTCCCGGCGTCCGTCAGCGCGTCGAGCCCGGTGAACCGAGCTCCGGTCTGGGTGAAGCCGTAGCCCCGCTCGGCGCTCCAGGGCCCGCACACGGTCACCCGCAGTCCGCGCGCCACCAGCCCGGCCGCCAGCGACCGCACATGCACCCCGCTGCCCGAACTCCCACCACCCAGCACCTGGACGGCGTGCAGCGACGGCTGCCCGTGCGGCGGGACCGGGGTGCAGCTACTGCTCACGCGGGCGGAGCTCCTGAGATGGTGAACGGGTCGAGAAGGGGACGGCCCAAGGATGCCAGCACTCACCGAACCCTCGTCGCAACGCCCCCCAGGCCATGTCTGCCCCGAGCCCGTCCGCACGTCCGCGGTATCACCCTTTCGGGTGAAGGGTCGATGTTCCGCCCACCACGAAGGGTCAGCGTTCCACCCGCCTCGACGCGGAGGGTCGGTCGACGTATCGCCCGCGCCGCCTTGTGAAGGGGGCATCCCACGCCCCGCGAAGGGTCGGCCTCCCGCGTGTGCCGCGAAGCGAAGGGCCAACGTCTCGCACGGCCGCGAAGGGTCGGTATCCCGCCCGCGCCACCTTACGAAAGGCCAGCGCCCCACGCGCGCCGCCCCGCGAAGGGTCAGCGTCCCGCGCACGCCTCGAAGCGAAAGGCCAGTGCCCCACGCCACGTGAAGGGCAAGCGTCCCGGGCACGCCGCGAACCGTCAACGACCCGCGCCCCGCGAAGGACCGACGTCCCGCGCGCGCCGCCCCGCGAGGGGCCAGCGTCCTACGCACGCTTCGAAGCGAAAGGCCAACATCCCGCACGCCACGAAGGGGCGGCATCCCGCACGCGCCACCTTACGAAAGGCCAGCGCCCCACGCCCCGCGAAGGACCAGCGTCCGGCACACGCCTCGAACCGGCAGCACCCCGCACACGCCTCGAACCGCCAGCGTCCCAGGCGCGCCTCAAAGCGTCAGCGCCCGGTGTGCGGGTCCTAGCGAAGGGGCGGCGGCCATGCCCCGCGACGAAAGGCCGGTGTCACGCGCGCGCCGCGGGTCGTCAGCGTCCGGCGCGTGCCGCCTCCAGGAGTTCCTCGGCATGCGCCCGCGCGAGTTCGGAGTCCTCCTGGCCCGCGAGCATCCGCGACAGCTCCCGTACGCGGTCCTCGCCCTGCATGGCCTTCACCCCGCTGCGGGTCACCGACCCGTCGTTGGTCTTCTCGACCACCAGATGCCGGTCGGCGAAGGCCGCGACCTGCGGCAGATGGGTGACCACCACGACCTGCGCGGAGCGGGCGAGCCGGGCCAGCCGGCGGCCCACCTCGACCGCCGCCTTGCCGCCGACGCCCGCGTCCACCTCGTCGAAGAGATAAGTCGGCACCGGGTCGGAGCCCGCGAACACGACCTCGACCGCGAGCATCACCCGGGACAGCTCGCCTCCGGAGGCGCCCTTGGCGATCGGCCGCGGCGGGGCGCCCGGGTGGGGGGCGAGCAGCAGCTCGACCTCGTCGGCGCCGTGCGGCCCGAAGACGACCGGGCGGCCGCCCACCTCAATGCCGTCCTCCTCAGTCTCGGTCTGGCGGATCGCGAACGTGACCCGGGCGTGCGGCATCGCCAGCGAGGCCAGCTCGGCGGTGACCGCCTCCGCGAAGCGCCCCGCCGCCTCCGTACGGGCGTCCGTGAGCGCCTGCGCCAGCTCGCCCAGCTCGGTGCGGAGCGCGTCGCGCTCGGCGGTCAGCTCGCCGATACGGTCGTCGTCGCCGTCGAGTTCGGCCAGCCGGGCGGCGCCCTGCTCGGCCCAGACCAGCACATCCGCGATCGTCTCGCCGTACTTACGGGTCAGCTGGGTCAGCGCGGCGCGGCGCTCCTCGACGGCCGCCAGGCGGATCGGGTCGGCGTCCAGGTTGTCGGCGTACCCGGCGAGGTCCCCGGCCACGTCGGACAGCAGGATGCCGACCTCGCCGATCCGGTCGGCGAGCCCGGCGAGCGCCGGGTCATGGGAGCGCACGGTCTCCACGGCGCGATGGGCGCCCGCGACCAGGGTGGCCGCGTCCACGCCCTCCGGGTCCTCCGGGTTCCCGGCGAGGGCGGTGTGCGCGACGGCGGCGGCGGACGCCAGGGCCTCGGCGTGCCCCAGCCGCTCGGCCTCGGCCGCCAGCTCCTCGTCCTCCCCGGGGCGCGGCTCGGCGGCCGCGACCTCCTCGAGGCCGAAACGCAGCAGATCCGCCTCCTGCGCCCGCTCACGGGCGCGCGTGGTCAGCTCCTCCAGCTCAGCCGAGACGGCGCGCAGCCGACGGTACGCGCCCGCGTACTTCTCCAGGGGCCCGGCCACCGCGGCCCCCGCGTACCGGTCCAGCGCCTGCCGCTGCCTGGCGGGGCGCAGCAGGCCCTGCTGATCGGTCTGGCCGTGCACGGCCACCAGATCGTCGGCCAGCTCGCCCAGCAGCCCCACGGGGACCGAACGGCCGCCCACATGTGCGCGCGACCGCCCTTCGGCGGAGAGCGTACGGCTGATCAGCAGCACGCCGTCCTCAAGTTCGGCCCCCGCCTCCTCGGCCCTTACGGCCGCCGCCGAGCGGGCGTCGACCGTAAGGCGCCCTTCGACGACCGCCGCCTTGGCCCCGATCCGCACCAGGGCGGCGTCGGCCCGGCCGCCCAGCAGCAGCCCGAGGCTGGTGACGACCATGGTCTTGCCCGCGCCGGTCTCACCGGTCACCGCGGTGAAGCCGGGCGACAGCTCGACGACCGCGTCGTCGATGACGCCCAGCGCACGTATCCGCATCTCCTCCAGCACGTGAAAGACCATACGAGGTTTGGCCGGTGCGATGCGACGAAGGGGCGCCACTTATGGGGTCGGCCCGCACATCTGCCCGGGTGGGTGGGGGTGCGGGTGCCTCCGGCGGAGAGCCCCCACCCCGCCCCTTCCCGAAACGAGGGGCTCCGCCCCTCGCCCCCGCCGGGGCTCCGCCCCGGACCCCGCTCCTCAATCGCCGGAGAGGCTGCAAAATGGGGCTCCGCCCCCAACCCCCCACCCCAAACGCCAGGGGCTGCAACATAGGGCTCCGCCCCGACCCCGCACCCCAAACGCAAGGGAGCTGAAACAAGGAACTCCGCCCCTGCCCCGCACCCCAAACGCAAGGGAGCTGGAACAAGGCGTTCCGCCCCCACCCCAAACGCCAGGGGCCGGCACAAGGGACAAGCCCCCGACCCCGCCCCCCAAAAAAAATCCGGGAGCTGCAACAAGGGGCTCCGCCCCGGGCCCCGCACCTCAAACGCCAGGGGCTGGAAGAAGCGACTCCGCCCCCAACCCCACACTCCAAACCCCGGAGGAGCTGCAACATGAGGCTCCGCCCCCGACCCCACCCCAAACACCGGAGGCTGCAACCCCGCCCTCCCAACGCCGGGAGGCTGGAACGAGGGGTTCCACCTCCGCCCCGCACCCCAAACGCCGGGGGCGGGGTTGCGGGGCTCCGCCCCTTTGCAGGGGCCCCCGGGGGCCGGGGCCGAGACCCGTCTTTCAGCCTCTCCGGCGTTTGAGGAGCGGGGGCCGGGGCGGAGCCCCGGGTTCGGGGAGGGGCGGGTAGGGGAACAGCCCGCCGCAGGCGGCACAACCCGCCGGACACCCCCTAGTGCGGCGCCCCCCGCCAGCCCGCCACCGGAAGCGCAAACTTGGCGACCAACCGGTCCGTGAACGACGCGTGGTGAAGCCGAGCCAGCCGCACCGGCACCGCCCCCCGCCGCACCTCCACCCGCGCCCCCGCAGGCAGCTCCACCGTGCGCCGACCGTCACACCACAGCACCCCGTGCGGCGTCTGCGGCTGCACCTCCACCGCGAGCACCGACTTGGGCGACGTCACCAGCGGCTTGGCGAAGAGCGCATGGGCGCTGATCGGCACCATCAGCAGCGCCTCCACCTCGGGCCACACCACCGGCCCGCCCGCCGAGAAGGCATACGCCGTGGAGCCGGTCGGGGTCGCGCAGACCACGCCGTCGCCGCCGAAGCGGGAGACCGGGCGGTTGTCGACCTCCGTGACCACCTCGAGCAGCCGCTCACGCGCGGCCTTCTCGACCGACGCCTCGTTCAGCGCCCAGTCCGTGTGCACGATGTGCCCGTCGTTGCGGACCAGCACATCGATCGTCATCCGCTCCTCGACCTCGTACTGCCGAGTCACCACCCGGTCCACGACCTTGTCGAGGTCGTCCCGCTCCGCCTCGGCGAGGAAGCCGACCCGGCCGAGGTTCACCCCGAGCATCGGCACGCCCGAGACCCGGGCGAACTCCGCGCCGCGCAGCAGCGTCCCGTCCCCGCCGAGCACGACCAGCAGCTCACAGCCGTTCAGCACATCACGGTCCGCGTCCACACGCTGGACGGCGGGTGGCAGCGGCAGGTCCGCGGCCTCGGCAGCGAGCACCCGCACCCCGATTCCGCTGCGCAGCAGCCCCTGGACGACAAGCTCGGCGCTGCGGATGGCCGCGGGGCGGCCGGTGTGCGCGAGGAGGAAGACGGTCCGGTCCGCCGTCGGCTCGGCCGCCCGCGTCGACGGCATACGCGCCGCGTCGGGTACTGCTTCCTTCTCCTGCGCTGCTTCTGAAGTGGTCAACTGGGCCCCTCCGCCACTGCACGGTCAACATCCGCCGGGTCCAGTGCCGGCGCCCCGGCGCGCATCCACAAAAAGTACTCGACATTGCCCGACGGCCCCGGGAGCGGGCTGGCCGTTACGCCCAGCACACCCAGTCCGAGTTCCGCCGCCCGTCCGGCCACCGTACGCACCGCCTCGGCGCGCAGTTCGGCGCTGCGGACCACGCCCCCGCTGCCCAGCCGCTCCTTGCCGACCTCGAACTGCGGTTTGACCATCAGCACAAGATCGGCGCCGGGCGCCGCGCACCGTACGAGGGCGGGCAGTACCAGCCCGAGCGGGATGAAGGAGAGATCACCGACCACCAGGTCCACCGGCTTCCCGCCAATCCGCTCAAGTGTCAGCTCGCGTACGTTCGTACGGTCGTGAACACTGACGCGTTCATCGCTCCGAAGCGACCAGGCGAGCTGGCCGTAGCCGACGTCCACGGCGAGCACCCGCGCGGCGCCCGCACGCAGCAGGACATCCGTGAAGCCCCCGGTCGACGCGCCCGCGTCCAGCGCCAGGCGCCCCGCAACCTTCAGCTCCGCGCCGGGGACCGGGCGGACCCCGGGGTCCTGTCCCGCGCCCGCGCCCTGCCGGTACTCCTCGCTGAAGGCGTGCAGCGCGCCCGCCAGCTTGTGGCCGCCGCGCGAGACATAGCCCGGATCGCCGGCGTCCTCGATCACCACGACGGCCGCGCTCTTCTCCACCTGAGTGGCCGGTTTCGTCGCCACCGCCCCTCCGACGGTGACCCGGCCCGCGGCGATCAGCTGGCTGGCATGCTCACGCGAACGCGCCAGCTCGCGGCGGACCAGCTCCGCGTCGAGTCGTGCGCGTCGTGGACGGGTCACTGCCACGGGTGGTTCAGCTCCTGAGGTCGCTTACGAGGTCGCTTACGAAGTTGTTTACGAGGTCGTTTACGCGGCGGACGGGGGCCGCGGACCGGGCGGCGGGGGCCCGGGGCGCCGGTCGAGTGCCGTCAGCGTGTCGCGCAGGCCCCGGTGGACATCCTCGTACACCTCCAGATGGCCGCTCGTCGCGAGGAGGTCGGCATCGGCCAGCCGACCGAGCCGGGCGTCCACCTCGGGAACGCCGGTGGGCGTACGGTCCACGCCGAGCGGGGCCGGATCGGCGGGGCCGGGCGGCTCGGGCACGGGGGCGTCAACCGGCTCCGTGGCGGACACCGGCTCCGGCACGGAAGCCGAAACCGGCTCGGGCACGGAGGCGGACACCGGCTCCGGCACGGAAGCCGAAACCGGCTCGGGCACGGAAGCGGAAACGGGCTCCCGCACGGGCCCGGGAACCGGCTCCGGCGCGGCCTCCGGGGCCCGCTCGGCCGCCGGCTCGGGCTGTGGGCCGGGCCATCCGGCCGGCATCGGCTCGCTCATGACCCCGACGCTACCGCGAATCCCTCGTTCTCCGACGTACGGGACCTGCGGTAACGTCGTCCGCGATGGCGACCTTGCAACAGTGCCGCAGCGCACTCGACAAACTCGCGGAGAACCTCGCCTCCGCGAACGGGGACCTTCGCAGCGCTACCGCGCTCGATCGCTCCGTCAGCTGCTGGATCACCGACCTGGACACCACCTTCATCGGCCGTCTCGTGGACAGCCGGATCGAGGATGTGACGACCCTGTCGGGCGCGCCGACCGAGCGTGCGCAGATCCGGCTGGCGATGACCGGTGACGACCTGGTGGCCCTGGTCGACGGTGAGCTGCACTTCGCCCGGGCGTGGGGCAGCGGACGGATCAAGCTCGAGGCCGGGCTGCGCGATCTGCTGCGGCTGCGGAAGCTGCTTTAAGGCGGGCACCCCCGGCTTCAAGACGGGCACCTCCGGCTTCAAGACGGGCACCCCCAGCCTCAAGGCGGGCACCGCACCCCCAGCCGCGCCGAGGACGCCCTTCCAGCCGCCTCCGAGCCACCGCCCTCCACGCCATCGCCGCCCTCCGAGCCACCGCCGCCCCTCAGGACTCGCTCGCCGAGGCCGCCGCCAGAGGCGCCTCGACCCGTGCCGTACGGGACCGGCGGGCGGCCGGGATGACCAGCGGCGTCCCCGTCTCCGGGTCGTCGATCACCTGGCAGGGCAGCCCGAAGACCCCCTCCACCAGCTCCGCCGTGACCACGTCCCCCGGCGCCCCCTCCGCGACGATCTCCCCGCCCCGCATCGCGATGAGATGGGTGGCGTAGCGGGCGGCGTGGTTCAGGTCGTGCAGAACCGCGACGAGGGTACGGCCCTGCTCCTCGTGGAGCTGGGCGCACAGATCCAGCACATCGATCTGGTGTTGGATGTCCAGATATGTCGTGGGCTCGTCGAGGAGCAGCAGCGGGGTCTGCTGGGCGATGGCCATCGCGATCCACACCCGCTGACGCTGACCGCCGGACAATTCGTCGACATAGCGATCGGCGAGCTCCGCCACCCCCGTCGCCGCCATCGATTCACCGACGATCCGCTCGTCCGTCTCCGACCACTGCCGCAGCAGCCCCTGGTGCGGATAGCGGCCGCGGGCGACCAGGTCGGCGACGGTGATCCCGTCCGGCGCGATCGAGGACTGGGGCAGCAGCCCGAGGGTGCGGGCGACCTTCTTGGCGGGCAGCGAGCCGATCGCCTGCCCGTCCAGCAGCACCGATCCGGCCACCGGCTTGAGCATCCGGGACAGGGCGCGCAGCAGGGTCGACTTACCGCAGGCGTTCGGCCCGACGATCACCGTGAAGGAGTGGTCGGGGATGGTGACGGACAGCTCCTCGGCGACCGTGCGCCGGTCGTAGGCGAGGGTCAGCCCCTCCGCCATGAGCCGCTGCCGCTGGTCCGGAGCGCCGCTCGGGCTGGAGGCCGCGGTCTGCCGGGTGTCCTTGTCCATGTCCTCTTCCGTCCGGGTCGTGTCCACAGTCGTCATATCCGCCCCGGCGTCATTCCGCCACCGGCGCCCGCGCCCCGTGTCGTCATATCCGCCCCGCCTTGCGCTCGCTCACCAGCAGCCACAGCAGATAGGCGCCGCCCAGCATCCCGGTGAGCACCCCCACCGGCAGCTGATCGGCCCCGAAGGCGCGCTGTGAGGCCCAGTCGGCGGTGACCAGCAGTGCGGCGCCCATCCAGGCCGCGGGGAGCAGGTTCGGACCCGGTGAGCGGGTGAGCCTGCGGGCCAGCTGCGGGGCGACCAGCGCCACGAAGGCGACGGGCCCGGCGGCGGCCGTGGCGGACGCGGTCAGCAGCACGGCCGCGCCCATCATCACCATCCGCGTCCGCTCCACCGGCACCCCGAGGGCGTAGGCGCTGTCGTCGCCCATCTCCAGCATCCGCAGCCCCGGGGCATGGCCGAGGACCACGGGCAGCAGCACCGCGCAGACGGACAGCAGCGGCCAGACCTGGTCCCAGTCGCGGCCGTTCAGCGAGCCGGTGAGCCACATCACCGCACGCGCCGCGTCCTCCTGATGGGCCTGGGTGAGCAGATAGCCGTTGACGGCGGTGAACGTCGCGGAGGTGCCGATGCCCACCAGGACCAGCCGATACCCATGGACGCCCTGCCGCCAGGCCAGTGCGTAGACGGCGATCCCGGTGAGCACCCCGCCGAGGACGGCCCCGGTGGCGACCACACTCGGATCGCCCTTGATGAGCACGATGGCCGTGAGCGCCCCGGCCGCCGCCCCCTGGCCGAGGCCGATCACATCCGGACTGCCCAGCGGATTGCGGGAGATGGACTGGAAGATCGCCCCGCCCAGCCCCAGGGCCGCGCCGACCAGCAGCCCCACCAGCACCCGCGGCAGCCGCAGTTCGTTGACGATGAAGTCCTGGGCCACGGTGCCGTCGCCGAACAGCGTGCGCACCACATCGGCGGGGGCGATGGGGAAGTCACCGGTGCCGATCAGCACCACGCTCATCACCAGCGCCACGGCGATCAGCAGCAGCCCCACGACCGCACCGCGGATGTCCAGGCGCAGCGAGAGACCTGCGGTGCGCACCGTGACCCCGCGCGTCCCCGGCTTGCTGATGCGCTTGCTCGCGTTCACAGTTGGGCCATCCTTCGGCGGCGTACGAGGAAGATGAAGAGGGGCCCGCCGACGAAGGTGGTGACGACGCCGACCTGGAGCTCCGCGGGCCGGGTGACCAGCCGGCCGATCACATCGGCGCCCAGCAGCAGAACGGGCGAGAGCACCGCGGCGTACGGCAGGATCCAGCGCATATCGGGCCCGGTCAGCGCGCGGACCAGATGCGGCACGATCAGCCCGACGAACGCGATCGGCCCACAGGCGGCGGTCGCGGCCCCGCACAGCAGGGTGACCGCGAGCATCGAGAGCGCCCGGGTGCGGTTGAGGTTGCTGCCGAGCGCGCGGGCCGTGTCGTCGCCGAGCGCCACGGCGTTCAGCGAACGGCCGAGCGCCACCGCCAGCACGGCGCCGACCAGGAGGAACGGGGCCACCTGCCGGACCACGGTCATATTGGCGGAGGCGAGTGAGCCGACCGTCCAGAAGCGCATCTTGTCCAGCGCCGCGGTGTCCAGCAGCTCCACCGCGTTGACGTATCCGTAAAGCGCCGCGTACACCGCCATCCCGGCGAGCGCGAGCCGCACCGGGGTGGCGCTCCGGCTGCCGCCGAGCGCGTACACCAGCACGGACACGACGGCGGTGCCGAGGAACGCGAACCACACATAGCCGGTGAGGGAGGTGATGCCGAGAAAGCTGATGGCCGAGACGACGGCGGCGGACGCGCCCGCGTTCAGCCCCAGCAGCCCGGGGTCGGCGAGCGGATTGCGGGTGAGCGCCTGGATGACCGCGCCCGCGAGGCCGAGGCCGACGCCGACGAGCACCCCGAGGATCGTGCGCGGCAGCCGTACGTCCCGGATCACCACATCGGTGTCGCCGCCGGTGTAGTGGAACAGCCCGTGCCACACCTGGTCCAGCGGAATCGGTTTGGCACCGATCGCGATGGACGCCGCGGCGATCGCCAGCAGCACGCCCAGGGAGGCGACCAGCCCGGCCGCACGGCGCGCGGTGCGCCGCCGGGGCGGCGCGCTCGCTGTCTCGGGCCCGGCTTTCGCCGGACTGACCAGGGTCACGCGGAACTCCACCTCACAGCACGGCCGATCGGGACTCAGGTTAAGTTAGGTTACCCTAAGTCCCATTGGCCACATCCATGCGGGCTCCCTGGACCGCGAGTTCGCTCACAGCCGGACCGCTGTCGGCTCACAGCCCCCGACAGCGTCGGCGCACGGCCCGGCGGCGTAGGCGCACAGCCCTACCGCGCCCAGACCGCACCGGCTCACAGCCCCAGCCGCGCCAGAGCCTTCCCCGCGTCCGCGCCACTCACACCGTCCCCCGCCTCGGCCCACGCCGCCGCGCACAGCGCCCGCAGCCCGTCCAGCGGCTGATCGCCCCCGCCGTCCAGCACCAGCGCGCCGTTCTCGACCCGTGCGGTCCAGCCCCCGCACCGGAAGCCGCCCGCCGACCCGCCCGCCACCCCGTCCGGCTCCACCTCCGGCTGCGGGGTGAGCAGCCCCCGCAAGTCGCGGTCCACATACGACGGCCGGTGTCCGGGCTCGGCGGCCAACAGCTGTGCGGGCGTGGTCACCCCGGTCAGCACCAGCAGCGAGTCCACCCCGCCCGCGTACGCGCCCTCGATATCGGTGTCCAGCCGGTCCCCGACCACCAGCGGCCGCCGGGCGCCGGTCCGCAGAATCGTCTCCCGGTGCATCGGCGGCAGCGGCTTCCCCGCGGCCTGCGGGGACTTGCCCGTCGCGATGCGCACGACCTCCACCGCCGCGCCGTTGCCCGGGGCGATGCCCCGGCCGCTGGGAATCGTCAGATCCAGGTTGGAGGCGAACCACGGCACCCCGCGCGCCACCGCGTACCCCGCCTCCATCAGCCGCGCCCAGGGCAGGTCCGGCCCCCCGTACCCCTGCGCCACCGCCGCCGGGTCGTCGTCCGCCGAGTCCACCGGGGTCAGCCCGCGCTCGCGCAGCGCCACCCGCAGCCCCTCCCCACCGATCACCAGCACCCGCGCCCCCTGCGGCAACTGCTCGGAGATCAGCCGGGCGACCGCCTGCGCGGAGGTGATCACATCGTCGGCGCCTGCGGGCATCCCGAGCCGCGTCAGATGCTCGGCCACCGCCGCCGGCGTACGCAGCGCGTTGTTGGTCACATACGCCAGCCGCATCCCGTCGTCCCGCGCGGCGACCAGCGACTCCACGGCGTGGTCGATCGCCTCGCCGCCCGCGTACACCACCCCGTCGAGGTCCAGCAGGGCCGTGTCGTACGCCTCGTTCAGCGGCCGCCGACTGGGCTCGGGCCGGGTGCGGACAGGCTGGTTCATGGGGCCACTCCTCGCGAATCTGTACGCTTCTCCCCCGATCATCGCGTATCGCCGCCCGGGGCATAACATTCACTGATGAGCATTCCAGGGCCTGGCGGACAGGGTCTCCAGCTCACCCCCTTCCGGGGGCTGCGCTATGTCGCGGAGCGGGTCGGCAGTCTCGCCGCCGTCACCTCACCGCCCTACGACGTGGTCGTCAGACCCGACGGACTACGCCAGCTCGAGACGGCGGACCCGTACAACATCGTCCGGCTGATCCTGCCGCAGGCCGACACCCCCGAGGCCCGCCACCGCCAGGCCGCCGAGACACTGCGCCGCTGGCAGGCCGACGGAGTGCTCGCCCCGGACCCCGAACCCGCGCTCTACGTCTACGAGCAGCGCGACGGGCCTACCCTCCAGCGCGGGCTGATCGGCGCGCTGCGGCTGAGCCGCCGTGAGGAGGGCATCGTCCTCCCCCACGAGGAGGTCATGCCGCATATCGTCGAGGACCGAGCCGATCTGATGCGCGCCACCGCGGCCCATCTCGAACCGCTGCTGCTCGCCTACCGCGGCAACGGGAACGGGACCTCGGCGAACGAAGCCTCCGGGTACGGAACCGGTGGTGGCGGAACGGGCGGGAACGGAATCGGCGGGGAAGGGGTCGGCGGGGCCGCGCGGGTCATCGAACGCACCATCCGGGGCGAGCCGTTGCTCTCCACGACCACCGAGGACGGCGTCGACCACCATCTGTGGCGGGTCACCGACCCCACCGACCTGGTGGAGGTCGCCGCGGACCTCCGCCACCACCAGGCCCTCATCGCCGACGGCCACCACCGCTGGGCCACCTATCTGCGGCTGCGCGAGGAGCGGCGGGAGCCCGGCCCCTGGGACTACGGACTCGTCCTGCTCGTCGACACCGCCCGCTATCCGCTCCGGGTCCGGGCCATCCACCGGCTGCTCCGCCGGCTGTCACCGGACGACGCGCTCGCGGCGGCGCGGCGCGCCTTCCGGGTGCGGACGATCGACGGCCCGCTCCCCCGCGCCCTGGAGACACTCGCCGAGGCGGCCCACGCCGAACCCGGCGCGCCAAACGCCTTTCTGCTGGCCGGGGACGGCCGCTTCCACCTCCTGGATCGGCCGGACCCCGAGCGGCTGGCCCGAACGATCCCCGAGGGACGGCCGGAGGCATGGCGGACGCTGGACGCGACCGTGCTCCACCACACCCTGCTGGACCAGCTGTGGGACGTCCCGGACACCCCCGAGCACATCGGCTACATCCACGACCCGACGGCGGCCGTCGAGCAGGCGGAGCGGCTGGGCGGTACGGCGGTGCTGATGCATCCGGTGCGCGAGGACGTCGTACACGAACTGGCGCGGCAGGGCATCGCGATGCCGCACAAGTCGACGTCCTTCGGGCCGAAACCGGCGACAGGGCTGGTGCTGCGGAGCCTGACGCTGGGTTGAGCCTTTCAGCCGGGGACATGCGTGAGCCTTACGGCCGCGGACATGCGAAGGGGGCGGGATCCCGGTGTGGAATCCCGCCCCCTTGTGGCATCAGCTGTCGTCGCCGGCCTTCTCGGGCCGGGCCTGACCGTCCTCGGACGTCGTCTCCGCCACCGGCCTGGCCTCTCCGGCCGGTTCCTCGGCGCCCTCGCCCTCGGCCTCGTCCCCGGCCTCTTCCTCTACCGCGTCCTCCGTCGCGTCCATGGGCTCGACGGCCGTGGGCTCCTCGACCGGCCGAGGAGCCTCGTCGTCCGTCTCCTGCTCCAGGTCGAGGGCGTCCACGAACTCGACGCCGTCCAGCTCGGCGAGCCGGTCCGACGCGTCCGTGGTCCCGCCCTGATCCGCCTCGAGCGCCTTGGCGAACCACTCACGGGCCTCTTCCTCGCGGCCCACCGCCAGCAGCGCGTCGGCGTACGCGTAGCGCAGCCGGGCGGTCCAGGGCTGGATGGCATGCGAGGCCAACTCCGGGCTCTGCAAGGTGACCACGGCGGCGTCGGCCTGGCCCATGTCGCGCCGGGCGCCCGCGGCCACCATCCGCATCTCGACCTGACCGGCCCGGTCCAGCTTCTGCACCTCCGGCTCACCGGCCATGGCCAGCGCCCGCTCGGGACGGCCCATGCCGCGCTCGCAGTCCGCCATCACCGGCCACAGATCGGAGTTGCCGGTCATCCGCCGCGCGGCGCGGAACTCCGCGAGCGCCTCGGCGTACTTGCCGACGCCGTACGAGGCGAAGCCCGCGGCCTCGCGCACGGCGGCCACCCGGGAGGCGAGCCGCAGGGCGACGCGCGAGTACTGGTACGCCCGCTCGGGGTCGTCGTCCAGCAGCTTGGCCACCATGACGAGGTTCTTGGCGACGTCCTCGGCGAGCGTCTTCGGCAGGCTCATCAGCTCCTGCCGCACACCCTTGTCGATCTCCTCGCCGGTGACGTCCTCGGGGATCGGCATCCGCTTGATCGGCTCACGGTCGCGGTCCCGGACACGGTCGTCGCGGCGCCCGTAGCCCCCCGCGCGGTCGTCACGGCGCTGGAAGCCACCGCCGCCGGCCCGCCGATCGTCACGGACCCGACCACCGTACGGCCGACGCGGCCCGCGGTCGTCGCGACCGCCCCGGAACCCCCCGTCCCGGTCATCACGCCGCGGCCCACGGGGCCGGTCATCACGCCGCTCATCCCGACGATCCTCACGGCGGTCGTCACGGCGGAACCCACCGCGGTCATCGTCACGGCGGTGCGAAGGCCGCTCATCACGACGGTCGTCACGACGGAATCCACCGCGGTCGTCATCACGACGGTACGAGGGCCGCTCATCACGACGCTCATGGCCACCGCCCCGGCCGCCACGATCACGGTCATCGCGACGGAACCCACCACGGTCATCACGCCGCTCATCACGACGGAACCCGCCGCGGTCGTCATCCCGGCGGTACGAGGGCCGCTCATCACGACGCTCATAGCCGCCACCCCGGCCGCCACGATCACGATCGTCACGGCGGAACCCGCCACGGTCATCGTCACGGCGGTACGAAGGCCGCTCATCACGACGGTCATCGCGCCGGTAGCCACCACGGTCGTCGTCCCGGCGGAAGCCCGGCCGATCGTCACGGTCCCGGCGGAAACCGCCCTGCCGGAAGCCACCGTCGCGGTCATCACGACGTGGCCCACGCGGCCGCTCATCACGGCGGTCATCGCGCCGATCGTCACGCCGGTCATCACGGCGCTCGTAACGTCCGGTCGGACGGCCGCCCCGGTCGTCGCGGCGCCCATAGCCGCCCGGGCGGCCGCCTCGGTCGTCGTCCCGACGAGGCCCACGCGGGCGCTCGTCCCTGCGGTCATCCCGGCGCTCGTCGCGACGGTCGTCCCTGCGGTCGTCGCGACGATCATCACGCCGCTCATCACGACGGTCATCGCGGCGGAATCCGTCACGGTCGTCATCGCGGCGCGGCCCGCGCGGTCGGTCATCGTGGCGATCGTCACGCCGGAAACCACCGCGACCGCCGTCGCGGCGCGGACCGGAGCCGCGGAACTCCCGCCGGTCGCCGGCGTCCCGGCGCCGCGGCTCGCGGCCCGACCGGTCGTCGGGAGAGTTGGTGGACATCGGCGTGACTCCTGTCTTCATGTACTACAGCCATTCTCCCGCACCAGACACACTGATGCGGGCCCAGCAAAAACAAAAGGACCCTTGGTCCCAGCATGCACGCTGGGACCAAGGGTCCTTCAAAGATTGTTCGGCGGCGTCCTACTCTCCCACAGGGTCCCCCCTGCAGTACCATCGGCGCTGAAAGGCTTAGCTTCCGGGTTCGGAATGTAACCGGGCGT
>NZ_JBEZNG010000014.1:0-258119 GCF_040653035.1 Streptomyces malaysiensis subsp. malaysiensis | reverse complement strand
CACCAGATACGACAAGACCGCCGTCTCCTACGAAGCGGCGGTCACGCTCGCGGCATTCCTGCTCTGGGCAAGATCCGTTTGAAGACGGACCCTAGACGTGAAGGTGGCGGCGGTTATGCCGGTACCTTCACCACCCGCTTCATCGAAGGGTTGAGGTCAGAGATGGAAGAGCGGACATCGGAGTCCCACCGCATGGATCGCCGCCGCGAGCTTGGGGAGTTCCTGCGACAACGACGAACGCGGATAGACCCCGAGCAGTGGGGGCTGGTCATCCGCAAGCGCCGCCGCTCGACGGGCCTGCGTCGGGAGGAGGTTGCCGATCTCGCCGGGGTCAGCACAACGTGGTACACCTGGCTCGAACAGGGCAGGGACATCAACGTCTCCGAGCAGGTACTGCTCGCGGTCGGTCGCGTGCTCCTGCTGGATCACCACGAGCTCGACTACCTGTTCACCTTGACCGGTCGTGTCGCGCCCTCCGATACAGGGCTGCGCACCGAGCTGCCTGAGACCGTCGACGTTGTCATGCGCCAGCTGGATCCCCTCCCAGCCGCGGTGTACAACCCTCGGCTCGACATCCTGGCGTTCAACGAGGGATACCGCTGGTTGATGGGCATGGATCTCTACCCGAGGCCCGACCACAATGCCCTGCTGCTGCGGTTCACGAACAAGGACTGGCAGGCGCGGATCGACCCCGATATGGACACCATAGCTACGACGGTCGCGAACTTCCGCGCCGCCTACGCCCGGCACGTCGGCGAACCGGCATGGAAAGACCTCATCGGCCGCCTGGAAGGCATCGCCTTGTTCGATGAGCTGTGGGCACGGCACGATGTGGAGCCACGTACGGGACTGGTCAAGAAGTACGTTCACCCCGAGGCAGGTCCGTTGACCTTCGACAGCATCCCTCTGTGGATCTCCAAGAGCTCTGACGTCCGGATCACGGTGTACACGCCCGCCGACGCCGCATCGAAGGACGCCCTCCACTCAACGGTCCGCGTCGGCTGAGCGAGCCGAACTGCTTGTGCAGTGCGCTCAGGCGAGCAGGATCTTCGCGAGCACTGCCTCGAGCTGGTCGGCGTAGTCGTCGTCTCCTTGATCCTCTCTCCGGGCCGCGTTGTGCAGAACAGAGTTCTGCCGGCCGGATACGAAACGTGCATGGCACAACAACCTCTGGATGAGCGCGAGTCATGTGGTGAAGGCTGGGCGGGTGTCCCGAATCCTTGCCCTGATCGCCGATGACTCCATGCACGTCGGTGCCGAGGACAACCGCCTGCTCCCCCATGGCACCGCCACTCCCGTCCAGCCGATTCGGTCGTGGCGATGCCGCGGCTCAACCGGGGCTACGGCCGAATGGCCCTCTTCAGGCCGGCCAATCCGCCCTGATGGCCAATGCCCGCTCTTTTTTGCCGCCACCCGTTACGGAACAGTCCGTCCGAGTAACCGGTGCACCCTCGCGATCGACGCGGCCATCGGTACGCCCTTCACGACCACCCGTACCCACACCGAGGGAGCGTGGACATGCCCACCGAACGTCCCGACACAGCCGTGACTTCCCCCGTCGACCCCCTGGCGTCCCCCTCCGAGCCGTCCCGGCGAACCTTCATTGCCACGAGCACGGCCGTCGGGGGCGCGGTGGTGGCCGGTGGCCTGGTCGCCGGACCGCTGCCTCCGCTCGGCACCGAGGCTGCGGTGGCTGCCGAGGCGGCGCCCAGCAGCCGCGTCTCCTTGACGGTCAATGGCGTCCGGCACACCGTCGCGATCGACAACCGCACCTCGCTCCTCGACCTGCTGCGCGAGCACCTGGACCTGACCGGTTCCAAGAAGGGCTGCAACGCCGGTGCCTGCGGCGCCTGCACGGTCCTGGTCGATGGGCGACGGGTCAACTCCTGCCTGACGCTGGCAGTGCGACTGGAGGGCACCGAGGTCACCACGATCGAGGGTCTGGAGAAGGGCGACCAGTTGCATCCACTGCAACAGGCGTTCATTGACCAGGACGCCTTCCAGTGCGGTTTCTGCACCTCGGGGCAGATCGTGTCCGGCGTCGGGTGCATCCAGGAGGGCCACACCGGCTCCGCGGACGAGATCCGGGAGTGGATGAGCGGGAACCTGTGCCGCTGCGGTTGCTACGTGAAGATCGTGCGCGCGGTCGAGCAGACCGCTGGACGAAAGTGAGGGCCGGCTCCCATGCATCCCTTCACCTACACCAAGGCCGCGGACACGCGGGAAGCCCTCGATGCAGGTCGGCGTGGCGGACGTTACATCGCCGGCGGCACCACCCTCGTCGACCTGATGCGGGAGACCGTCGAACGCCCTGCTTCGCTGATCGACATCAGTGCCCTGCCGTTGAGCGACACCACCGTCACCAAAGGCGGGGGCCTGCACATCGGCGCCCTGGTCAGAATGTCCGAGGCCGCCGCCCACCCCAAGGTGCGGGCCCTGTATCCCGTCATCTCGCAGGCGCTGGAGCTGAGCGCGTCCGCCCAGCTGCGGAACATGGCCACCATCGGCGGCAACATCATGCAGCGCACCCGGTGCACATACTTCCGGGACGTGACCGCGGACTGCAATAAACGCGAGCCCGGCTCCGGTTGCGCCGCGCTGCAAGGCTACAACCGCAGCCATGCGATCCTCGGCACCTCCGACAGTTGCGTGGCCACGCACCCCTCCGACCTCGCGGTCGCCCTCGCCGCTCTGGAAGCCACCATTCATCTGCTGGGCCCGGACGGCGAACGCAGCGTGCCCTTCAGCGATTTCCTGCTCCAGCCGGGCAGCACCCCGAACCGCGAACAGGCCGTCCTTCCAGGTGAGTTGATCACGGGCGTGGAGATCCCGGCCCACCCGCGCCCACTCACATCCGGCTACCTGAAAGTGCGCGACCGGCAGTCCTACGAGTTCGCGCTCACCTCGGCCGCGGTCGCGCTGCGCATCGGCGGCGGCGTCATCCGCGAGGCTAAGGTCGCCGTCGGCGGTGTCGGCACCGTGCCGTGGAAGCTGCCCGCCGTCGAGCGCCATCTCATCGGCGAACGGCCCTCCCACCGGCTGTGGGCCGAGGCCGCCGAACAGGCGACCGACGGGGCGCGCCCCCTCAAGTACAACGGCTTCAAGGCCGAACTGCTCAAACGCACCGTCGAACGCCAGCTGCGCACCCTGGGAGGCATCACATGAGCCAGCCACAGGCAGCGGTCGGTGCGCCGGCACCCCGTGTCGACGCGCGGCTGAGGGTCACCGGGAGAACGAAGTACGCCGGAGACAACAACCCCCACGGGGTCGTGCACGCGGTCGTCGTCGACAGCAGTGTCGGCCGCGGCCGTATCACCGGCATCGACAGCCGCGCCGCCGAAGGCCAGACCGGCGTCCTGAAGGTGATCAGCCACCTCAACGCACCCAAGCTGCCACCCCGTGCACCGGGATTCCCACCGGGTGAGGCGCTGCGCCCCTTCCAGGACGAACGGGTCCGGTTCTTCGGCCAGCCCGTCGCGGTCGTGGTGGCGACCACGCTGGAGGTGGCACAGCACGCCGCGAGCCTGGTGAAGGTCTCCTACGACGCCCAGCCTCCCTCGACCGACATAGGCGCCGCCGAACCCGCGGGCGATCCCGAGACCTATGCGCGCGGCGACGCGGACGAGGCCCTGAAAGCCGCCGACGTCAAGCTGGACCTGACGTACCGGATGGCCCGCAACCACCACAATCCCATGGAGCCGGCCGGTACCGTGGCCGGCTGGGAGGGTGACCAACTCACCCTCTGGGAGAAAACCCAGTGGGTGGGCGGCACCGTGACGACCATGGCCGGCGAGTTCGGCATGCCGCCGGACAAGATCCGCGTCATCTCGCCGGCCGTCGGCGGCGGCTTCGGCAGCGCCGGCCGGACCTGGGTACACACCGCCATCGCGGCTCTGGCCGCCCGCGAGGTGAGACGCCCGGTAAAACTCGTACTCACCCGCCGGCAGACGTACTTCGGAGTGGGGTACCGGCCCGCATACGAGTACGAGCTGCGGCTGGGCGGCAACCGGCGGGGCCGCCTGACCGCGTCCGCGCACGATGTCCGCGCCGAGACCTCCCGCTACGAACGGCACCGCGAAGGCGTGCTCGATCCCGGCCGGATGCTCTACAGCACGCCCAACGTCCGCCAGGTGTACCGTCACGTCCCGCTGGACGTGAACACGCCCTGGTTCATGCGCGGTCCCGGCTACTCCAGCGGCACCTACTGTGTCGAATCGGCGATGGACGAGCTCGCCCACGAACTGGACCTGGACCCGATCGAGCTACGACTGCGCAACGAACCCGCCGGCGACGAGTCCACCGGGCTGCCCTTCTCCACCCGCCGGCTGCGCGATTGCTACCGCGTGGGCGCCAGTGAGTTCGGCTGGCACCGGCGCAACCCCAGGCCCCGCTCGACGCGTGACGGTGACTGGCACATCGGCATGGGAATGGCCGCCGGCGTCTACGACACCGCGCGCAGCGAGGCCCATGCCTCGGTCAGGCTCGACGCCGACGGCACCGCCCTGGTGCAGTCCTCGACCAGCGACATGGGCCCCGGCACGGCCACGTCCATGACCCAGGTCGCCGCCGACGCCCTCGGCCTGACCATGCGTCAGGTAGCCTTCCGGCTCGGCGACTCCACCATGCCCCCGGCCCCTGGCCACAACGGCTCGCGGACCATGGCCAGTGTCGGATCCGCCGTCCAGGACGGCTGCGACAAGCTGCGCAAGCAGGCGATCACGCTTGCGGTCAAGGACGAGGGCTCACCGCTGTACGGCGTCGATCCCACCGATGTGGTGGTACGCGGCGGCCGACTGCACATGAAGGACGAGCCCACACGCGGCGAGACGTACCAGCGGCTCCTGACCCGCAACGATCGCACCCACCTCGAAGCGCTCGGCGCATACGCCGGGGCGCCGGAACGGGAGAGGTTCTCCTTCTACGCCTACGCCGCGACGTTCGCCGAAGTGGCCGTCGACGCCCGCCTCGGCCTGGTGCGGGTCCGGCGCATGGTCGGCGTGTACGACGCCGCCCGGATCATCAACCCGAGACTCGCCGACAGCCAGGCCATCGGGGCAATGACCGGCGGTATCGGTCAGGCCCTCCTCGAGCACACGGTCACCGACCACCGCGATGGCCGGATCGTCAACGCCAACCTCGCCGACTACCTCGTGCCCACCCACGCCGACATGCCCGACATGAAGGCGATCTACATCGAGGGCGAGGACTTCGAGGCCGACCCGATCGGCGTCAAGGGCCTCGGTGAGATCGTCATCGTCGGAGTGGCACCCGCCATCGCCAACGCGGTCTTCAACGCCACCGGCCGCCGGATCCGCGAACTGCCCATCACCGCCGAGGCACTGCTCTGAGCCCCCGGGGTGGCCGCCCACCGGTCCACCCCGGACTCCCAAGCGTCCGGCGGCTTTCGACCCCACACCGCCGGACGCCAGGGCCGTCGCCACGCCTCCCTTTCCCCCAGGGCGCGGCGGCGGCCCGTTGTCGAAGCCCACCGACGCCTGGTTGGCCGGCGCCCGCTGACCAGTCTCCCGCTACGGCCGCTGCGTGCCGTACGTCAGCGTTTCGTAAGGGCTCGACCGGTGGGCTGCCGTCCAATCGGTCCCTACGGTGTTGCACCAGGCAAGCAGGTCGTTCGTCCACGCCCTGACGTGGTCTCAGGCTCTGAGGTCCTGCGTATCGCGACGGCAAGGCACCACACCCTCGATCCGCTGCGCGACCCGAGTCTTCAAAGGAGAGAATCTTGCGTAAGTGCGTCGCTGAATTCATCGGCACGTTATTCCTCGTCCTCACCATCGCAGCGGCGGTGCTCACCAAAGCCCCCCTGGCTCCGCTGGCGATCGGCGGGGTCCTGATGGTGATGGTGTACGCCGGGGGTCATGTCTCGGGTGCCCACTACAACCCCGCTGTCACCCTTGCCGTCCTCCTGCGGGGACGGATCACCGCGGCAGACGCGGCGACCTACGTGGTGGCGCAGTTTGTGGGAGGCGCCGTGGGAGCGCTGATCGCCCGCTGGGTCGTCGACCCGGACAAGGTGACGGCCCTCTCCTTGTCGGGACGGCAGCTCGGCGCGGCGCTGCTGGTGGAGGTGCTGTTCACCTTCGCCCTGGCCTACGTCGTGCTGAATGTGGCCACGAGCAGCAGCCACCCGGACAATTCCTTCTACGGTCTGGCCATCGGATTCACCGTGCTCGCAGGCGCCATAGCGGTGGGCGGTATCTCCGGAGGAGCGTTCAACCCGGCCGTCGCCGTGGGCGGCTCCATCGCCGGGCTGTTCTCCTGGTCCTCGCTATGGATCTACCTGCTCTCGCAGGTCGTCGGGAGCGTCCTCGCAGCCGTTGCCTTCCTGGCACTCAACCCCCACGAACGCGGCGTACAGGGGGCCGAGTCCGGTGCTGAGCCCGACGCCGCGCCAGGTGCGGAAACGCCGGCTTCACATCTGGCCTCCCCATGACCCCGACCTCGGGTCCCGGCCCGTCGGTGTCGGGCATCGGGCGTCGGCCGTCGCGGAACGCCACCTTCCGCGGCAGCGACAAGCGCGGTGGCGCCAACGGCGCCCGGATCCGCCTGGAGCCGCAGCGCGGCTGGGAGGTCAGCAACCCCGACGAGCTCGCGCAGGTCCTGCGGACCCTCGAGGGCATCCAGGGCGAGTTCAACTCCGGCGCCAGGAAGGTCTCCCTGGCCGACCTGCTCACCCTCAGCGCCCCCGAGACGACCGTCCTGGTCGGTGGCCTACGCGTGCTGGGCGCCAACCACAACGGTTCGAAGCACGGTGTCCTCACCGAGACCCCGGGCACTTGTCGCGGGCTCAGAGCGCGGCGTCGTAGGCGGCCAGAATCTCGGCCGGCTCGCTTCTGCTGACGTAGTTCGGGTGGACGTCGATCCAGCGGATCGTCCCGGAGGTGTCCACGATGACGGTGGTAGGCATCGGGATGACAGCCGCGCCGTCCGCATTCAGCGCGGCGACGTCGAGGCCGAGCGCCGCCTGGGACGCCTTGGCTGCCTCCGTGGGTTCAGTGAGGATGCCCAGGCGTCCGGCGAGCGTGTTGCCCGCGTCGGAGAGCACGGTGAACGTGAGCTCGTTGCTCTGCTGCATCGTGAGCGAACCGTCGGGCTTCTGCGGGCTGATCGCCACCAGCGCGGCGCCCCGCTGGGCCAGCGGCCCGACCAGCTCGGACTGGTAGGTACGCAGCGCCAGATTGCAGTACGGACACCATGCGCCGCGGTAGAAGACGATCACAGCGGGCCTGCCGGCGAGCGTGCCGCGCAGCGTCGTTGGTTGACCGTGCACGTCCAGCAGACCGGCGTCGGGCAGTTCCTCGCCCGGCCGGGCGATACCGGCCGGGACTCCGGCCGCGGCGAGCTGCTTGAGTTCTTCGGCGAACGGCGCGCGAAGCTCCGCCGATACCTGCTGGGCCATGCCTGCCTGTAGCGCGGCGGCCTGGTCGGCGATCGGAGTGGTGGCCATGGCTATCCCTCTGGTTGGTGAGCACTGCCGAGTAGTGGCATGCACGGTCCAGAGTCGCCCTTGAGGATTGGCATCGCAATGCCAATCCTCGTCCGATGAGCCGGACGCGCGGAAGCGGGTTATGCCAGGGTCTGCGATCCGATGTAGGCGAGTGCCATGTCGAGCGCCGTCTCGAGAGGCTTGGTGTCGCGGTCGAGCTGGGTCATCAGCAGTCCGCCCTGCAACGAGGCAAGGAGGAAAAGGGCCAGCGCCTCCGGATCCGCGCCAGGGCGCAGCCCGCCCTTGGCGTGCATGGCGACCAGCCCCGCGCGAAGCCCTGCCGACCAGCGCAGAAAGCTGTGGGAGAGCTGGAGCCGCGCCACCTCGTCGTGCTCGGCGAGCTGTCCGGCCAGCGAGGCGATCGGGCAGCCGCCACGGCAGTTCAACTCGCGCTGGCGGGCCACGGCGAAATCACGCCACTCACGCAGGCACTCCATCGTGTCGAGCCGGGCAAATATCTGCTCCTGGGGCTCTATAACAGCATCCGTCTGGTACTCGATAACCGCGCGCACCAGCGCCGCCTTGTCCGCGAAGTAGTGGTAGACCTGTGAATTGCTCACCTGGGCCTGCGCTCGGACGTCCTCAACGGTGGTGTCCGCCACACCACACTCGAACATCAGCTGCGCAGCGGCCGCAACGATGCGCTGGCGGGTCTCTCGCCCCTTGGCGGTGAGGGTTCCTGGCTTGATAGGCATGCCTACAGCGTACGAGGTCTGGATTTTGGCCTCCATTTCTCGCTCTCGGGCGTCATCCGGCTTGTCCGGTTGCGGAGTTGGCGCGCGACAGCAGCCCGCCCGGCAAGCGCACCGAAGGTGATCCAGCGTGCGGCCTCGCGCGGGGACGGTGGGCGCTCGCGCGGCCGATCCAGCGGCAGCCCGCGCCACAGAGGCGCGACGGCCATCCACCCAGCGTTTGGGTGCCAAGCCCGGTCGAGATGGTCGGCATCCGCAACGCGGTCTGTGCCCCGCGTGGGAAGAACAGACGAACCGCCTGGTCGTTGTCGGCAAGGACCAGGTCCCGTAGGGCTGGGCCTTTGAGGGTGATGCTCGCGAAGCCCGGCGTGAGGAACTCTCGGCGGCGCACCTCCAGCGTGATCATCGTGCGCGACTCGGGTAGGTGCACCTCGGGGATCACGACACACCAACCACATCGGACATGGCCTTGTTTCCGCAGCTCATGGCACTATTGTGAGCAATAGCTCAGCTCTCTGGCTACTCGCTTTTCACGCCTCGAGGAGGACCTCCAGATGCCGTCGGCCGACCGTCGCCTTCAGCCACGTCGCAAGCCCCGGCAAGTGCGCGCCGAGCTCACCCGGGAGCGCATTCTCACCGCCGCTGCTCACATCTTCGCCGAGCTCGGATACGCCGCCGGTACCACCAACCGCATCGCCGAACGCGCCCGCATCTCCATCGGCTCGCTGTACCAGTACTTCCCGAACAAGGACGCCATCCTGGCCGAGCTGCTGGTGCGGCACATCGACCGTGGCACGTGGACGCAGGCCGACCAGCTCGATCTGTCCGCCGGGAGCCTCAAGGAGATGGTGCGGGCACTGGTCCGCGATGCGATCGACAACCACCGTGACGATCCGCAGCTGCTGCGGATCATGATCGAGGAGGCACCCCTCTCGCAGGAACTGCTCGACACAATCGACCGCCACGGCAAACACCGCGTCGAGCAGGTGCGCGATGTCTTCTCCCGCCACCCGGACGTCCGCGTAAGAGACCTCGATACCGCAGCCGAACTGACCGTGTTCACCGTGGAGATAAACACGCACAAACTCATGGCTGCCCCCCAAACCATCCCTGTCGAGACATTCGAGAATGAACTAGTGGATATGATCAGCCGTTATCTCCGCGGTGACTAATACCGTGCCCTGGCCCAGTCGTTCGCTTGAGTCGGTTCCCTTGCGGGCGATTGGTAAGCGATCTCCTCGGGGCGGGCCAGGCTACGACGGGCCAGCACCCAGCGGCCTCGTCAGCAACATACTTCACCGCCTGCGGCCGCCCACGGGTGTGTCGCCACCGTCTTGCCGTCCCGTAGTCGGCGGGTGGGATAGCGCTGCCTGTCAGCGCTGTTCGTCCTGGCTCGGGAGGGGTCCCGAGCAACTCGGTTAGCCTCGCGTGGTCTGCTCTGGAGGGGTGCGCGATGCCGATGCGCAGAGTCATGCTTGGTGTGGTCGTGGTGGCGATGACCGCTGTGCTGGCCGGATGTTCGGGAGGAGGGTCGACCGGGGACGCGGCCCCGTCCAAGTCCCCGACCTCGCCATTGGCCTCGGCGGGCGTCTTCGCATACCTGAAAGTCCAGATCAGCGAGGACTGGAGGCAGACGAAGAGCCAGATGGTCGTCATGAACGGCAACAAGAAGGTCGGCCACAGCGCGCCTCTCTTGCTCGCCGACCGTCCGATTTTCACAGCCGACGGCCGGTATGCGTTGACCATGCCGTCCTTCCTCGACGAGGTCGTCGCGGTCTCGGTGGCCAACGGCAAGACCAAGTCCGTGCCGTGCAAGGGGTGCGGCGACCGCAAGTCGGAATGCCAGTGCCAGATCGTCGCTCCCATCGGTGGCAGCCGGATCGCCTGGCTGGACGGCAACCATCATTTGGTGATCACAGACCTCGCCGACGCGTCGCCTCGCCCACGGCGGACGGACGTCACGCTGCCCACTCAGGACGGCTTCCTGGACCAGCGGGTGAGTCCACAGCTGATCGCAGGCACCGACGGCGCCGCGCTCGCCGCGTATCCGGAGACCTCCAAGACGGGCTTCGACGTCATCAAGCAGGCGTACCTCGTGACGCCCGACGGCAAGCCTCGCCGACTGCGCCCGGATCGACCGGACTCCATCGACGAGGCCGTCTTCAGCCCCGACGGCACCCAGGTGGCGCTGACGGGCAACCAGGAAGACGCCTGCGCCACGGTGACCGTAGCCGATGTCGCGTCGGGCAAGGGCAAGACGGCCCCCGTGAGTGCCAAGCCGGGCACCACATGCGACAACAACGACGTGTACATCGACAGTCTTTGGTGGGACCGGGACACCACCTTGAACGTGACCTTCCAGGCTGATCGCGAGAACACCACGGCCAAGGACGGCCAGCGTCGGTTCGAAGGCGGCCGTTGGGTGGACGCCGGTGTCCCTCAGACCGGCGAAGTACGACAGCTGAACGCCGGCACGGCGACGATCCAGGGTCACGCGCCGGGCACCCTCTTCATCAGGAGCGACGGCGAACACGCCAAGATCGACACCGACGTCCGATACGTGACCGCCGCACCGTAGCCCGTGATGTGCGGTGACCCGCACTGCCGCCACTCCCCCAGCCGGGTGCGTTACCCCCCTACGAGGTAGCCGATCGCGTCCAGCATTGTGCGGTGGCAGTACGCCTCCGGTCGGCCGCCCCCGGCCGTGCATCCAGCCCGGTACCGGCAGCCGCCACCACCAAGATCGAAAAGACAACGACAGTCGCACCGCGAAGATCTCATGTCTCGGCCTCGGTCTCTTCTTCCCCATCCCCCTCCGCCCCCAATAACCCCGCCCTTGCCGCCAACACCCCGGCCTGAAAACGGCTCGTGGCGTTCAGTTCGGTCATCAGATGGGAGACATGGCGTCGGAAGGTCCGCTCGGACATGCCCAGTCGGCGGGCGGCCACCCCGTCCTTGAGGCCCTGGGCCAGTACCCGTGCGACCGCCGAGCGGAGGTCCCCGGTGGCGTCGGCGTATCCCATGACGCTGGGCAGGAACGGCGACGCTTCCGCCCACAGGTACTCGAAGACGGCGGCCAGGAATCGTGTCACCTTCGCGGAACGGACGACCGCCGCGCCGGGAGGCGTGCCGTCGTCCGTGCGGGTGGGCAGGAAGGCCGTCTCCTGGTCGAAGACGACAAGGCCCTCCACAAAATGGCCGACCGTACGGACGAGTCCGCCGGCGGCGTTGATCGACGTTACGTGAGAGCGGGTGACCTGGCTGGTCCTGGCCGTGTGCTGGTAGATGACACGTAGCCGGACCCCACGCTCCAGCATGGCCAGATTGCGCGGCAGGGTCTCGGCGAGGGTCTCCGCCGTCCGGAGGCCGCCCGGCAGGATGGCCAGCACCTCGGTCGTCGCACACCAGCTCTGCTCGGCGATCATGGCGCGGACGTGTGTCCAGTCGTCGATCACCTCCAGCGATGTGTCGTCGCGCGAGCGGACGTGCTGCTGGTAGGCGGATTCCAGGGAGAGCAGCGTGCCTTGCAGTCGGCTGGCCTCGCGTTGCAGTCGGTAGACGGTCTCGTGGACGGGGCTGACGACCTCGGCCGCCGCGCGCCCGGGGCTGTTCGGCTCCAGCCGCTGCGGGTCCGTCGCGGCCGGGCGCAGCAGTTTCAGGGCGAGAAGTGTGGTGCGTATGCGGGCCACCTCGGCCGCCGGGAGGTCTTCCTCCTCGCGCAGGGCGCCCTCGTCGAACCATCCGCGGTCGACAGAGCGCAGGAACGCGCTGACGCCGTCGGGGTCCAGATGAAGGCCGTCCGACCAGGGTAAATCAGCCAGGTCTGACATCTTGAACAGTCCCTTCATCGGTCCCCTCGGACACTGACCTAATCCGGCAGGCAAGAATATGACAGCGGAATGGGCTGGACTCCAGTGCTCCGGATGACGGAGTGTGGCTCCTGTTGAATGATCAGGCCCTGGCTCTGTCCAGCGGCTTCTCGTTCGCGGTCACCGCAGGTGGGAGATTTCACTGTGCGCCAAGGAACTTTCTCGACGTCATGCCGCCTTCCCGCTGACGCCTCGGGCTGGAACTGAGGTGGTACGGGCTTCGGAGCCCGATCGATTCATCCGCCGGACCAGCCGGGCCCTGGCCCGGCAGCGCCGTTTCTGCGCCGATCCCGTCCCGGTCGCCGAGGCGGTCCTGGGGGACCTGCTCGGGCAGGCCACGGGAACCTCGTTCGGCGACGAACACGGGCTGGGGCCGGCCCGGACCCTCGCCGACTTCAAAGCCGCCGTCCCGATCCGCGACTACGAGAGCGTCCGCCCCTACATCGAACGCCAACTCACCGGCGAGAGCCGAGTGCTCACCCGCAGTGAGCCGTACGCCTTCCTCAAGACCTCGGGCACCTCGGGCCGTCCCAAGCTGGTGCCCACCACCCGCCACTGGCGCAACCGCTACCGCGGTCCGGCGCTCTACGCCCAGTGGGGGCTGTACTTCCAGCGCCTGGGCCTGACCTCGCTCTACGAGGGCGCGGTGCTGGACCTGTCCTGGGAGCGCAGCCCTGCCCCGGCCGGCTCCGGCCGGTTCCCCGTGTACAGCGTCACGGGGCGGCCGGCCTCGGTGGGCGAGCGCGACTGGACCCCACCCTGGTACGACGTCCCCTGGTTCACCGGTGGCGACGATTCCGACGCCGCCACCGGGCTCTACCGCAAGCTGCGGCTGCTCGTCGACCGCGACGTACGGCTGATCGTGGCCGTCAACCCGTCGAAGATCACCGCGCTCGCCGCGGAGTTGAGCGCCTCCGCCGAACGGCTGGTGCGGGAGGTGCGGGAGGGAACGCTGCTCGGCGCCCCGCACCCGCTGCTGCGCCCCGATCCGGCGCTGGCCCGGCGGCTCGACGCGTTACGGGACTTCGGCGGCGGCGACCTGCTGCTGCCGGATCTGTGGCCCAATCTGTCGCTGCTGGTGTGCTGGAGATCGGCTTCGGCCCGGTTCTACCAAGGCTGGCTGGAACGCATCGCCCCGGACGTGCCCGTCATCCCGTTCAGCACGACGGGCACGGAGGGCATCGTCACGCTTCCCGTCGACACCCACCCTTCGGCCGGCCCGCTGGCCGTGGGACAGGGAGTGTACGAGTTCGTACCGTGCCCGGAGTCCGACGACGGATCGCCCCTGACCCCGGACGAAGAGACCCTGTCCTTCGCGGAGTTGTCGACCGGTGGCACCTACCGCCTGGTCATGAGCCAGGCCAATGGCCTCTACCGGTACGACGTGGGCGACGTGTACCGGGTGGCCGGCTGGGTCGGGGAGCTTCCCCGGCTCGAATTCGCCGGCCGGGGCGGCTCGGTCAGCTCCTTCACCGGCGAGAAACTCACCGAACAGGACTTCTTCGCCGCCGTCCACCGGGCCCTCCCGCACGGCGACGGCATGTCCCCGCCCGTCTTCTCCGCCGTACCGGTCTGGGACACCCCTCCGTACTACGTGCTCACGGTCGAGTGGCCCCGCCCGCTCCAGGCCATGGGTACCGCCGAGTTCGCCCGGCGCGCGGAGGCGGCGCTGTGCGACGTCAATTCCGAGTACGAGGACAAGCGCCGGACCGGCCGGCTGCGCCCCCTGCGGGTGCGTGCGCTGTCTCCCGGGACATTCCGGAACCTGGCCGAGCGCAGGAGCCGACAGGGCATCGCCTCGGCGCAGGTCAAACACTACTGGCTGCAACGGGACGGCCGGCTCTTGCGGGAGCTGGACGAGCTGTCCCCGACCGGCCGACCGGCCGCCGTCGCCGGATCGAGCGCATAGCGGCGCCGCGACGACCGCAGAGACCGGGGCGACCGCCACGACCACCACGATCGCCCCGACGTCGGAGACCGGACAGCCGGAATTCCAAGCCGCGACATCCACAGATCCGCGAAAGGAACCTGGGCATGGTGCTGAGCAACTCCGACCTGGCACATTTCGAGGAACACGGATACGTGGTGGTGCGCGGCGTCCTGGCCGAGCCGGACTTCGCCGCCGTACGTCGGGAGTACACCGACACGCTCACCGAGCGGGCCGCGGCCTGGCGGGTCGCCGGGCGGTTGAGCGGCGGCGAGGAGTACGGGGCGCTGCCGTTCCCGGAGCACATCGTGGCGCTGGCGGGGCTGCCCGGCTTCGACGCCTCCCTGCTGGCGGAACTGGACATCACCCTGCCCCACATGCCGTTCACCTACCTTCGGCCGGACAGCGAACTGCACACCGGCCCCGCGGTCCTGGGCCTCCTGCGCAACCCCAAGGTGCTGGACGTCGTGGGCAGCCTGGTCGGCGACGAGATCAAGGCAAGCCCCAACCAGCACGTGCGGCTGAAGCTGCCGGTACGCGACACACCCACGGCGTTCGGCGGCCGCAAGGGCGAGACCATGTACGCGCCGACCATGTGGCACCAGGACGCCATGACCCAGATACCGGAGTCGGACGACACCGCCCTCATCACCTGCTGGATTCCGCTCGGTGACGTGGACGAGGGCAACGGCTGTCTCACCGTCGTCCCCGGCGGCCACCGCTCCGACGAGCTGCTGCCCTGGCCGATGGACACGGACACCGTGGCGCGGCTGGAACGGGCGGCGGTGCCGATCCCGGTCCGCAAGGGCGATCTGGTGCTGCTGCACAAGCGGCTGCCACACGGCTCCCGGGTCAACACCTCGGACGCGCTGCGCTGGAGCTTCGACTTCCGTTACTTCCGGGCCGACCAGCCCAGCGACCGGCCGTGGTTCCCGAACATCACCGTACGCAGCCGCCGGGACCCGGCGCGCGAGCTGACCGACGCGGCCGAGTGGCGGCGGCGCTGGGAGGACGCCCGCGCCTTCCATGTGGCGGCGGGCGCTCCGCTGCCGGGGCGCCGGGAGTTCGCCCAACTGGTCGCCGACGCGCTGATCCGGGGCTGGGAGTCCGGGAACTACCCGGTGCTGGGCGAGGACGCCGAATCCGTCCCCGCCGTTGCCGGCCACTGAGCCGCCGCACCGCTGAGCGTCCGGCCTCCCGGTCCCGGTACCGCCCCGACCCCGGAAGGAGGGTGGCGTGCCCGAGCGCACGGTGACCCACCACACGGTGATCGACCACGACGTGTTCGACCTGCCCGCCCCCGACGGCACCCCCCTGGCCGTCCACCACTGGTCACCGGCCGATCCCGCCGCGGCCGTCTTCTACCTTCACGGCATCCAGAGCCACGCCGGCTGGCTCTTCGAGACCGGCCCCGCCCTGGCCGAGCGGGGCGTGCGAGTGTACGCCGTCGACCGCCGCGGCTCCGGGCGCAGCGGGGGGACCCGGGGAGACCTCGCGGACGCGCGGACCGTACTGGACGACTACGCCCTCGCGTTCGCCCACGTCCGGGACCGCTCACCGGAGCTGCCGTTCACCGTGGTCGGCCAGAGCCTGGGCGGGAGCGTGCTCGCCGCGCTGCTGGCGCGCGGCGACCTCCGGGCGGCCGACGCGTTCGTGTTCTGCGCCCCCGCACTGGGGCAGCAGCGCGCCCGGCACGGTGCGGACGGACTCGGCGCGCTGCGGGCCCTGACCGGCACCGAGCGGGTCCCGGTCCCGCTGGCCGACGAGGACTATACGGACGGCCGTGCGTACCTGGCCTTCATGGCCAATGACCATCTGATGCTCCGGCAGACCACCCTGCGCACCCGGGCCGCGATGGTCGCCTTCGAGGACGGCTACGCGGCGGCCCCCGGCCCGGTCACCCGGCGCCCGGTCCACCTCGCCGTGCCGCAGAGCGACCCGATCATCGACCTCGGTGCCGCCCGTGCGGTGCTGGCGCGGCTGGCTCCGCAGTCCGTGGAGCGGAGCTTCCCGGTGCGGCGGCACTTCCTGGAGTTCAGCGAGGCCCGTACCGCGTACTGGTCCTGGCTGGTCGAGGTCGCGCTGAGGGACTCCTGTCCCGCCGGGAGCGTCGCCCCATGAACATCGACGCGACGGTGTACGAGGCCGCCGTCCCCATGCGCCGCCCCTTCACCCACGCGGGCCGGGCCCGTGACCGCTCCGAGTCGGTCCTGCTGCGGCTCCGTCTGGACGGCGCCGTCGGCTGGGGCGAGGCCGCACCCCGCCCCTATGTCACCGGGGAGACGGTGCCCGGGGTGCTCCGCGCCTTCGAGGGGCTCGATCTGCCCGGGCTGGTGGCCCGGATCGACTCGGGCAGCCTGGACGGGGCCCTCGCCTCCCTCGCGGCCCTCGATCTGCCGGAGCTCGGCGGGGCGAGCGGCCCCGCACCCGCCGCCGCGGCCGCCCTCGAGACGGCCCTGCTGGACGCGGTGTGCCGGCTCCACGGCCGGCCGGCCTCGGAGGCGTTGTACCGGGCAGGTCTGCCGGGCGCCATGCTGCGGCCACGTCCCGGTCCCGTCCCGGTGGCCCTCGTGGCCGACCTGAGCCGGGACCCGGCGGCGATGCTGGACGCACTGCCGCCCGCCACGCTCCAGCGGCTGACCCACGTGAAGGTCAAGGCCACCCCGGACGTCGCCGCGTGCCTGCGGCGGCTGCCCGGCGTACGGTCCAGGGTCGCGCCCGGCACATCGGTGAGCCTGGACGTCAACGCCGCGTGGGAAGTCGGGGAGATGCTCGCGGCGGCGCCCGCGCTGGCCGCCGCCGGTCTCTCCTGGATCGAGGAGCCCACCCGCCCCCGACAGTGGTCCGCACTGCGCCGGCTCCGGGAGCACGGGGTGCGGGTCATGCTCGACGAGTCCTTCGCGGACGCCACGGACCTGGCGCGGGCTGCCGAGGCCGGCGCCGCCGACCTGGTCAACATCCGGGTGTCCAAGTGCGGTGGTCCGCTGCGGGCGGCCCGGCTGGCCGCGCGGGCCCGGCAGGCGGGCCTCGGCTTCCAGCTCGGCGTGCAGGTGGGGGAAGTGGGGCCGCTGTGGGCGGCGGGCCGGCTGCTGGGCACCGTCCTCGCCGGCGCGGTGACGGTGGAGGCGGGGCGACAGGACGAGTGGTTCCCGCCGGAGCTGACGGAACCCGCCTACCGCGTCGACCGCGCGCGGTATCTGGCGCCGCCGCTCACCGGTGAGGGCATCGGGCTGGTCCCGACCGGGGCGCTGCTGGAGCGCTGCCGTCAGCACGCGCGCTGGGAGACCGGCGACCGGGCCTGGGTGCCGGCGTGAAAGGGAGTGAGGGGATGAGCGAGACGAGCGCGGCGCCGCGGCAGCACGTCGGCCGCATCGCCTGGGTCACAGCCGCAGGCTCGGGCATCTGCGCCGAGACCGCCCGGCGACTGGCCGCCCGGGGATGCCGGGTCGTGCTCATCGACCGGGACGAGCAGGCCGTCCGGGCCGTGGCGCGGGAGTTGCCCGACGGCCTCGGCGTGCCGGTGTGCGCGGATGTCACGGACACCGGCGCCATGGTGCGGCTGGTGGCGGAGAGCGCGGCGGAGCTGCCGGACGTCCTGGTCAACGGCGTGGGCGGGGACACCCGGTCGATCCCGGTGGCCGAGCTGACCGAGACCGACCTGTGGCGGTCCCTGAGCGCCAACCTGCTGGGGACCTTCACCCTGACCCGGCTCTGCACACCGGCGATGGCCGACCGCGGGCACGGCCGGGTGGTCAACCTGGCCTCCATCGCGGGCCGGACCTATACCCACTTCAGCAACGCGGCCTACGTCGCCGCGAAGGCGGCCGTCATCGGCTTCACCAAGCAGTGCGCGTACGAACTCGCGCCCCGGGGAGTGGTCGTCAACGCCGTCGCCCACGGGCCGATCGCCACCGAGCGGGTGGCGGCGGCCTGGGACGGCATGGAGCCCGCACGTCGGGAGGCCATCGCCGGCCGTACCCCGGCCGCACGGCTGGGCACCGTCGCCGAGGCCGCGGCGGCGGTGGTGCATCTGTGCGACGAGGACGCCGGTTACACCACCGGATCGGTCCTCGATGTCAACGGCGGCCTGCACATCTGAGCCGAGGGAAGGGACGACGATGGACGCGAACGCGGCAGGGCTGGAGGGCCGGGTGGTGGTGGTCACCGGCGCGGGCAGCGGTATCGGCCGTGCGGCGGTGGCCGGCTTCGCCGCGGCCGGCGCCCTGGTGGTGGCCGCCGGACGCAGACGGGCCGCCCTGGAGGAGAGTCTGGCCCTGGCCGGGCTCCCCGGGGAGCGCGCCCGCGCGACGGTGTGCGACGTCGCGGACGAGGACCAGGTGGCGGCCTTGGTGGACGGTACCGTGGCCGCCTTCGGGCGACTGGACGCGGCGTTCAACTCGGCAGGCGTCTTCGGCGCGTTCGGGCTGCTCCACGAGGACTCCGCGGCGAACTTCGACACCGTTGTGGGGACCAATCTGCGCGGCACCTGGCTGTGTCTCAGGCACCAGGTCCGGGCGATGCTGGACACCGGCGGCGGATCGATCGTCAACTGCGGTTCCGTCGCCTCGCACCAGGGGCACAGTCGCAGCCCGCTGTACTCGGCCACCAAACACGCGGTGGTCGGACTGACCCGCTCGGCGGCCCTCCAGTACGGGGCCCACGGCATCCGGGTCAACGCCGTCAGCCCGGGATCGACCGACACGGAGATGCTGCGGGCGCTGTACCGCACCCCCGGGGAACTCGACGCCCGCGCGAGCCGGGCGCCGCTCGGCCGGATGGGCCTGCCCGAGGAGGTCGCCGCGGCGGCGGTCTGGCTGGCGAGCCCGGCGAGCGCCTATGTGACCGGGCAGACCCTCTCGGTCGACGGCGGGGTGACCGCGGGCCAGTCGGCGCCCGGCTCCTCGCCCGTTTCCGCTCCCGCCTCCGCGACGGACCGGCGGCCCGACCTCCACTCCCACCCCTGAGCAGCACGGCTGGCACAACCAGCCCGACCAGCACGACCGGTCCCCACTCATCCGGGAAAGTACGGCACAGAAACGGCGACATCATGGCAAAGACGCTCTACGACAAGGTCTTCGACCTGCATGCGGTACGGGAGCTGGGCGACGGCCAGTACCAGCTCTTCGTCGGCCTGCATCTCGTCCACGAGGCGACCAGCCCGCAGGCCTTCTCCATGCTGCGCGAACGCGGGCTGAAGGTCGCCTACCCGGAACGCAACATCGCCACCGCCGACCACGTCATCCCGACCGACACCGTGCTGCGCCCGTACACCGACGAACTCGGCGAGGCGATGCTCTCCGAACTGGAGCGCAACACCGGCGCCTTCGGTCTGCGGTTCCTCTCGCCCGACCGCGGCGAGCACGGCATCGTCCATGTCGTCGGTCCCGAACGGGGCCTGACCCAGCCCGGCATGACCATCGTCTGCGGCGACTCGCACACCACCACACACGGGGCGTTCGGCGCCGTGGCCCTGGGGATCGGTACCTCCCAGGTGCGGGACGTGCTGGCCACCCAGACCGTGGTGGTGAACCGTCTGAAGGTCCGCCGGGTGCAGATCGACGGCGCGCTCGGGGCGGGCGTGACCGCCAAGGACGTGATCCTCTACGTGATCCACCGGCTCGGGGTGATGGGCGGTGTGGGATACGCCTACGAGTTCGCGGGCGAGGTGGTCGACCGCATGTCCATGGACGAGCGGATGACGCTGTGCAACATGGCCGTGGAGGGCGGCGCGCGCTGCGGCTACGTCAACCCTGACGAGACCACTTTCGCCGCGCTCCGGGGGCGCCCGAACGCCCCCGCCGGCGCGGACTGGGACCGGGCGGTGGCCTGGTGGCGCTCCGTCGCCTCCGACCCGGACGCCCCGTACGACGACGTGGTGTGCCTCGACGGCGCCGCGATCCCGCCGATGGTGACCTGGGGAATCAACCCCGGCCAGGCCGTGCCGGTGGACGGCGCGGTGCCCTCGGACCGGGATGCCGATGAGGAGACGGCCGCCTCGCTGCGTGACGCCTACGCCTACATGGACGTCGAGCCCGGCCAGCCGGTCGGCGGGCTGCGGATCGACGTGGCCTTCCTCGGGTCGTGCACCAACGGGCGGGTCTCCGACTTCCTCCAGGTGGCCGAGGCGCTGGAGCGCACCGGGCTGCGGGTCGCCCCGGGCGTGCGGGCCCTCGCCGTCCCCGGGTCCAACGCGGTGCGTGAGGAACTCGTCAGCCGGGGTGTGGACGCGATCCTGGAGCGGGCCGGCTTCGAGTTCAGGTTCTCCGGGTGCTCGATGTGTCTGGCGATGAACCCGGACAAGCTGGTCGGCCGCGAGCTGTGCGCGTCCTCCTCCAACCGGAACTTCAAGGGGCGCCAGGGGTCGCCCACCGGCCGGACGATGATCATGTCTCCGCTCGCGGTCGCCGCGGCGGCCGTGCGCGGTGGCATCGCCGACCCGCGCTCCGTCTTCGGGACACCCGCCGCACCCGCCGTCTCGGTCGTACCCGTCGTACCGGCTTCGCGGCCGGCACCGGCCGAATGAGCCGAGCTCTCGGCACCCTCGTCCGCCCGCCCCACCGACTCCTACCGGAGACCCCAGCATGGTCAAGTCCAGCTCCAGCCGCCCCGAGATCCGCGTCGTCGCCGGTCCCGCCCTCGTCCTGCGGGGGAACGACATCGACACCGACCGCATCATCCCCGCGCGCTTCCTGAAGCACCTGACGTTCGACCGGCTCGGCGAGCACGTCTTCGAGGACGACCGCAAAGAGGCCGCCGCAAGCGGAGCCGTTCATCCCTTCGACGCCGCGGAGTCGGCCGGTGCGGCCATCCTGCTGACGGCCAAGAACTTCGGCTGCGGGTCGTCGCGCGAGCACGCCCCGCAGGCGCTGTACCGCTGGGGCATCCAGGCGGTGGTGGGGGAGAGCTTCGGTGAGATCTTCCGCGGCAACTGCACCACGATCGGGCTGCCCTGTGTGGTGATCGCCCCCGAGCACGCGACCGAGGCGTGCGCCCTCGCGGAGTCGTCCCCGGCCACCAGGGCCGTACTCGACCTGGAGAGGTCCGACCTGCGCATGGGCGACCGCAGCTGGCCGATACAGCTCCCTGAATCGGTGCGCGACCGGTTCGTCACCGGGCGCTGGGATACCCTCGCTGAACTCCACTCGGCCGCACGGTCCGTGCGGGCCGTCGCCGACCGCCTTCCCTACCTCAACGGATGGACGGTCGGCGCGCATGCCTGACCCGTCCCCGCCCCGCCGGCCTCCTCAGAAAGCGATAGCACATGACCGACCGATCCCCCACGACGGGCCAGCCCGCCTGGCAGAGCATGCTCCAGCGCTGGGCCAAGTACGCGCCCCCGGGCCGCCCGTCGCCGCTGGATGTGGAGAACTTCCGGGACCGGCTGCTGCTGGCCGTGGAGCAGGCCGCCGACCGCACCGGGGCCACTCCCGAGCGCCCGGCCCAGGTGCTGGTGCTCGGCGCGACCCCGGAGCTGCGCAGCATGCTGGCGGGCCTGCCGCAGGTGCGGGTCACCCTCATCGACTACCTGCTGCCGATGCTCCAGGCCATGACCGAGCTGCTCACCACCCCGGCGCCGGACGAGACCTGGGTCAAGGGCGACTGGATCACCGCGCCGCTGCCCGAGCGGTACTTCGACGCGGTACTCAGCGATCTTGTTCTGGCCAACCTGCCGCACGAGCGGCAGCGGGCCCTGGTCGAGCGGGTCCACCGGCTGCTCAAGCCCGGCGGACGGTGGATCAACCGCATCGACTGCGTGGACGAGAACAGCCGGTTCCTCGAACTCGAGGAGCTGCTGGAGCGGTACGTCTCCGACGAGCCGCCGACGCAGAGCGACATCTGCTTCCTGCGCTGCGCGGCCGGGCTGCGCCACTGGGACCAGGAGACGGGCTTCCAGTCCTGGGGCGGTCTGGGCGAGGCGATGGAGCGCTACCGCGAGGACGGCCGCTTCACTCATCCCGACCCCCGTGCCAACCGGCTGCTGGAAGCGGTGTGGGAGATCACCGAGCCCTTCGACAAACCGTACTGGCTGCGGGAGAAGTCGGCCCTGGACGACATGCTCAAGCACTGGTTCAGCATCGAGCACGAGATCCGCGACGACGCCGTGGTGCCCCACCACGAGCGCGGCTACTACCTCTACGACCTCAAACCCCAGTGAGCGGCGCCCCCATAGGACGGACCGTCACCGTCCGGGACCGGTCACTGCGGCTGTGGCACCTGCCCCCGCCGGTCGTCCGGCCCGGCGGGGCGGGCCGCCCCGTCCTGCTGCTGCACGGGGGCGCCTACTCCACGATGGCGGTCTTCCACCACCCTCACCGTCCGGCCGGCGAGGAGACCTACTCCCTGCTCGAAGCCCTGGCGTTCAGGGGCTTCGACCCCTACGGGCTGGACTTCACCGGCTACGGCGGCTCCCGGTCGGGCGATCTGGTCCCGGGAGGCATGGAGTGGTTCCTCGACGACGCGGCGTCGGCCGCCCGGCGGATCAGGGCCCGCACGGGGCACGCCCCGATCGTGCTCGGCTGGTCGTGGGGTGCGCAGGTGGCCGCCGCGCTGGCCGAGACACCGGATGTCTCGGGGCTGGTCTTCTGGGGCGGCGTCTGGGGCGAGAAGGCAGACCTGGTGCCGGAGCCGCTGCGGGCTCTGCCACGTCCCGCCGGGCCGTGGCGGACCAACACCCGGGAGCACGCGCTCGCGGACTTCCTGACGCCCGGCAGCCATGACCCGCGGGTGGCGGACGCCTTCGCGGAGCACGCGCTGCGCACGGACCCCCGTTCGCCGTCCGCGTCCCGGCTCGTCTTCCTCTCCGGGCTGCCGTTGTTCGACCCGCGCCGCATCCGCCATCCGGCGCTGCTGGTGCACGGGGAGTACGACCCGCTCGCGGGCCGCGCGGATCACGAGGCACTCGCGGACGCGCTGGCCGGCCCCCGGGTGGCCTACCGGGTGGTACCCGGGGCCGACCACAACATCCAGTTCGGCCTCTCCCGGGCCGTCTTCTTCGACCTGCTCCGGGACTTCTGGGGCGGCGCGGAGTCCGGCGGGGAGGTGGGCGACGCGTGATCGTGGTCGCGGACTGCGGCGGGAGTGCCCTCGTCGCCACGGCCTTCCGCAGACACCTGACCTCCGGCGGCACCGGCACGGTGGACGCCCTGGTGCACGAGGACCCGGCCGACGGGCCCGGGGAACTCGTGCGGCGACTGCGCGGGGCGGACACGGCGGTGCACTTCTTCACCGGGCCGCGCCTGGACGACGAGGTGCTGGAGGCCGCCCGGCCGGGCCGGATCGTGGTCGCCGGCCCGGCGAACGACTGCGTGGACCTCGCCGCCGCGCGCCGGCTCGGCATCCCGGTCCACGACACCCCGGGGCTGGCCGCCCGCAGCGTGGCCGAGCACTCCCTGACCCTGCTGCTGGCTCTGATCCGGCGCCTCCCCGAGGTCGTCCCGGCGATGAGCGACGGAGGCTGGCGGCCGGTGTTCGGGCGGGAGTTGGGCGGCATCAGGCTCGGGCTGATCGGCCTCGGCCGGGTGGGCGAGCTGTTCGCCTCGCTGGCGGTCGCCCTCGGCATGCGGGTCTCGGCCTGGTCACCCCATCTGGACGGCGCGCGCTGCGCGGCCGTCGGCGCCGTCCCATGCGGTCTGGAGGAGCTGCTGGCCACCAGTGACGCGGTGAGTCTCCACCTGCGGCTGTCGTCGGCCGGCGAACGCCTCCTGGGCAGGGCGGAACTGGGCCTGCTCGCCGACGGCGCCCTCCTGGTCAACACCGCCCGCGCCGGTCTGCTCGACATGGCCGCCCTGCGCGAGACGGTCCTCGCCGGGCGGCTCGGCGGGGTGGCGCTCGACGTCTTCGACACCGAGCCGCTGCCCCCGGAAGACCCCTTGCGCCACCATCCGACGGTGCTGGTGACCCCGCATCTGGCCTGGATGACGAAGGAGGCCGTGGACCGCTTCGTCTCCGCGGCGGCCGGGTTCGTCCAAAACCGCACGACGACTCAGGTCCGGCAGGTGGCATGAGGAGGCACGGATGCGCAGAGGAACGGTGTTCATCGGTGACGACCACGTCCTGGGCGAGATCCTGGACGAGGTGGCGGACACGCTGGCCCGCCGCGGCCACCGCGTCGTGCGGGGACCGGCCCAGCCGGCGCCCGCCCGTACCGTCTACCCGCCGGACACCTGGCCGCGGCTCTTCGCGGCGGCCGAGGTGCTGGTGGTGAGCACGCGTACCGCGGTGCCCGCCGAGTTGCTCGCCGCCAGTCCGCGGGTGCGCGGCGTCGTCTTCCCCTCGATCGGGACCGAGTCCGTGGACCTCGCGGCCGCCACCCGCCTGGGCGTCGTGGTGGCCCACGGTGCCACCGACGAGAACTGCCGCAGCATGGCCGAGGCCACGGTCATGCTGGCCGCCGGGCTGCTGCTCCAGTTACCGCTCAGGCAGCGGGAGTTCAACGAGAATGTGGCGCGCCCGGCGCCGAGCGCGATCACCAGCCGGATGATGTCCGGACACACCGTCGGACTGCTCGGGTTCGGCAGGATCGCCAAGGAGGTCGTCCGCCGGCTCGACGGCTGGGGAGTGCGCCGCGTGCTGGCCTGCACCCGGCACCCGGCGGACCACGGGGACTGGCCCCAGGTCACCTTCACCGACCTGGGAACGGTGCTGGAGCAGAGCGATGTGCTGAGCGTCCATCTGCCGCTGAGCCAGGAGACGGCCGGGCTCATCGGCGCCGCCGAACTGTCCCGGATGAAACCCGGCAGCGTGCTGGTCAACACCGCGCGCGGCGGCATCGTCGATGAGACGGCCCTCGCCCGTGCCCTGTCCCAAGGGCGGCTCGCGGGCGCGGCGGTGGACACCTTCGTCCAGGAACCGCCCCCGCCGGACCACCCGTTGCGCGCCTGCCCCACGGCGCTGCTGACCAACCACATCATCGGCCACACCCGCGAGCTGTTCGACTCGCTGGCCCCCGTCGCGGTGGAACACGTACAGAGCATCCTCGACGGTCGGCCACCACGCTACGTACGCAACCCCGAGGTCCTGTCGCACCCGCACCGGCACCGGCACACCGGGAGAGAGGCAGGAATCCCATGAGTCCCCGACCCGAGGTCCCCCGTCCCCGGCTCCGCGTGGCCGTCCTCGGCGGCACCGTCCCGCTCGTGCGCCACGCCCACGCGCTCGGCGTGGACGTGGTGCTGCTGCAACGCCCCGACGACATCGACGCGTCGCTGCGCCCGCTGGTCGAGACGATCGTGCCGGCCGACTACGGCGACACCGACACCGCCGTCCGCGTCCTCGGGCCGCTGCACCGCGCGCGCCCCTTCCGTCTGGTGCTGTCGCTCACCGAGGACGGGCTCGTCTCCTCCGCCGAGGCCGCCCAGCGGTTCGGCCTGTCCCTGAACCCGCCGAAGGTCGCGCGGCTGCTGCGGGACAAGGCCGCGATGCGGGCCCGGCTCAACGACGCCGGGCTCGGCCCCGTCCGGGCCCGCACCGTACGGTCCGCGTCCGCGCTCGCCGCCTTCGCCGCCGAGGTCGGCGGTCCGGTGATCCTCAAGCCGGTGCGGGGCACGGGCAGCGCCCATGTGCGGCGGCTGGACTCACCGGCCGACGCGGCACGGACCTGGGCCGGGCTGCCGGAGCGGGAGACGGGCGAGTTGCTCGCGGAGGAGTATCTGGAGGGACCGGAGGTGAGCGTCGAGGCGTTCAGCCACCAGGGGCGGCACACCGTTGTGGCCTGCACCGACAAGCTCGTACTCGACAACTTCGTGGAGATCGGCCATACGGTGCCCAGCCGGATGGCGGCGGCCGACCATGCCGCCGTGGCCGAGCTGGTGACCGGCTTCCTCGACCTGACCGGACTGCGCGAAGGCCCCTCGCACACCGAGGTCAAACTCACCCCCGCCGGTCCGCGGATCATCGAGTCGCACAACCGGGTCGGCGGGGACAAGATACGCGTCCTGGTGGCCCACGCCACCGGACTCGACCTGTCGAGACTCGCATTGAGCGTGCCGCTCGGCCTGGAGCCCGCGCCCGGCGCTCTTCCCCAGCCGCGCGCCGGAGCGTCCATCCGCTTCCTCACCCCGCCGCCCGGCGTCGTGCGGTCGGTCGAGGTCCCGCCGCTCACCGACCCGCACGCCGAGGTCGAGGTCACCGTGGCGGCCGGGGACACCGTGTCCCGACCGGACTCCTCCGACGCGCGCATCGGACACGTCCTGGCGGTCGGGGCCGACGCGGCGGACGCGGAGCGCGCATGCCTGGAGCTGGCCCGGAGGGTGCGCGTCGTCACCGGGCCGGAGAAGACCGCACTACTGCCGGAGGCAACTCGATGAAACTCGGTGTCCTGATCGTCAACTCCCGCAAGCCCGTGCCTCCGTGGCTGCTGCGGCTGCCCGAGGTCGGCGACGTCAGCGTGATCACCGAACCGCCCTACGCCGGGGACTTCCCGCCCGAGGTGGAGGTGCGGACCGTACCGAGCATCATGGATGTCGACGCGGTCCGCAGGGCCGCCCTGGACGTGATGCGGGTCCGGCCGGTCGACCGGGTGCTGTCACCGGCCGAGCACGCCATCTCGACCAGCGGTTATCTGCGCTCCACGCTCGGCCTGCCCGGGCTGGGACACGAGGCGTCGCTGGCCTGCTCCAACAAGTACGTGATGAAGCGGGAGTTCGTCCGGGCCGGGCTCCCCGTCACCCCCTTCCGCCAGATCACCGACCTGGGCGGTGTGGAGGAAGCGGCGACGGAGACCGGCTGGCCGGTCGTGGTCAAGCCGGTCTACGGAGGCGGCTCGCTGGACGTCTTCGTACTCGAGGACGAGGCCCATTACCGGGAGTTCGCGCATATGCCCACGTCGGCCGGGCTCCGCGCGTCCGCCCACCCGCTGATCGTGGAGAAGTACGTCTACATAGCCGACGAGTACCACATCGACGGTGTGGTGCACGAGGGGAAGGTGGTCTTCACCGCACCTTCCCGGTACTTCACCCCGCTCCTCGGCAACATCGACGCCTTCACGGGTTCCTACCTCGTCCCGCCGGACGACCTCCACCACGACACGCTGATGTCCCTGCACGAACGGGCGGTGCGCGCCGTCGGTCTCGAATCCGGGGTCACCCATCTGGAGGTGTTCCGCACCGAAGCGGGCTTCCTCGTCGGCGAGATCGCCTGCCGGCCGGCAGGCGCCGGCATCCCGGACGCCGTGCTCCTCGGCACCGGCGTGGACCTGTGGCGGGCCTGGAGCCGCACCGCCCTGGGCCTCGATCCGGACGTCACCCCGAAGCCCGGCGCCCCGATCGTCGTCAACTGCGAGCTGCCGATCCGGGCGGGGCTGATCACCGAGCTCACTGAGGCGGACGAGCTGCTCGCCCTCCCCGGTGTGGTGCGTGTGGACATGCTGCACAAGGTCGGCGACACCGTCCCGGAGCGTCTGCACTCCTCCTCGGCCACCGGCATCGTCTTCTACGAGGCGGCCTCGGAGACCGAGGTCTGGGAGCGCCTCCGGATCATCCGCGACACGTTTGTGCTGCGCACCGACCGCGACTGATCCCTCTGCCCCCCTTGCCCATCCCCTCTTCCCCATCACTCTTGCCCATTCGCCAGGAACTACCAGGAATCGTCAGGAACGAAATGTCTGTGATGAAAGTCCCCGACGCCCGCGTCGTCATGGCCGGATACAGCGCGGGACTCCTCTCGGATCTCGACGGTCTGCTCCCGCCCCGGTCCGTGCTGGTGCTGGAGGAACCGGAAATCATCCGCGTCCGGCGCGTGCGCGAGCGCGCGGCGGACTTCGCCTGCCTCGCGGGCGTCCTCCCCGCCGCCACCCAGGACGAGGACGGCGCGGTGCCGATGGCCGCGGGGATGCCCCGTCCCGAAGGGGTCCGGGCGGTGATCCCGGGGGTCGAGTACGGAGTGGTCGCGGCGGCGGCGCTCGCGGCCGAGTGGGGCCTGCCGGGTGCCGGGCTGCCCGCCGCCCGTATCCTGCGGGACAAACTGGCGCTGCGGGACGCCGCCGCCGCGGCGGACATCCCGCAGCCCGCGTGGCGTCCGGCGTACGGCGCGGGCGACGTGGCCGCGTTCCGGGCGGCGCACGGCGGGGCGTGTGTCCTCAAGCCCGCCAACCGGCAGGCGAGCCTGGGCGTACAGCTCCTGGGGCCGGACGACGACATCGGCGCCGCATGGGCCCGTACCGCCACGGCGGACGAGCCGACGCTGCGGGCCGCGCATGCGATACCCGGCCGCTACCTCGTGGAACAGCGCTTGGCGGGCCCCGAAGTGAGCGTTGAGACGCTGGTCCGGGAGGGCGTGCCGGTGTTCTTCAACATCACGGCGAAGAGCGTCCAGCCGGGCCGCCATCCGGTGGAGCTGGGCCATGTGGTCCCCGCCGACCTGCCCCCGCAGACGGGCGACGCGCTCCACGCGGCCATGAGCTCCCTGATCAAGGCCACCGGTTTTGAATGCGGCATCCTGCACGGGGAGTGGATTCTCGTGGACGGGGTCAGCCCGCATCTGGTGGAGTGCGCGGGACGCGGCCCCGGGGACAGCATCGACACCCTGATCGACCTCGCCCACGGCGGAAGCCTGCTGGAGCGGATGCTCACCCTCCTCCAGGGCGAGACTCCCGCGCTCCCGCAAGCCCCGGTCCGGGCGGCGGCGATCCGTTTCCTCACCGCCCCGCACGGGCGGGTGCGGGACGTCACGGGGACCGAGCGGGCGGCAGAGCTGCCGGGCGTGCTGGAGGTGCGCGTCGCCGTCGCGAAGGACGGGAACGTGGCCGCGGTCACCAACTCCTGGGAGCGCCCCGGGCACGTCGTCGCCACCGGCGCCACGGCACAAGAAGCGGCCGAGACCGCGGAGCGTGCCGTGGCGGCCATCGCCGTGACCGTCACGGACGACGTGCAGGGCGCCACGGATGCCGGTACGGGGGACGGCGCCGAGTGAACACCACCTGGGTGAAGCAGTACGTTCCGGCGCACGCCGCGGGCCGCACCTTCGCCTTCACCGCGCTGGTCGACTCCGTGGGCACCGGACTGTATCTCGCCGGTTCCGCCATCTTCTTCGTCCGCACCATCGGGCTGACCAGCGCTCAGGTCGGGGTCGGGCTGGCGGTCGCCGGATGCGCCGGTCTGCTCGCCACGGTGCCGCTGGGTGCCGTCGGCGACCGGTACGGGGCCCGGCGCACCCTGGTGCTGTTGCAGTTGTGGCGAGCGGTGTGCTTCACGGCGCTGGCGTTCGTCAACGGCCCGGTCGCCTTCGTCGCCGTCTCCGTGATGCTGGGTGCGGCGGAAGCCGCCGTGCCGCCGCTGACCCAGGCGGTGGTGGCGAGCACCACGCAGGACGGCGACCGTGTGCGGACGCTCGCCATCGTGCGTACGGTCCGCAACGTCGGCTTCTCGCTGGGCGCGCTGTCCGCGGTCCCGCTGCTGGCCACCGACTCGGTGTGGACCTACCGGGCCATCGTGCTCGGCGACGCGGTCACCTTCGTGCTGGCCGCCGGGATGCTCGCACGGATCCGGCTGATCCGGCGGATCGAGCCGGAGCGGGCCACATCGGTCCTGCGTACGGTGCGCGGTTTCCGTGACTGGCGTTACCTCCGACTGGCCGGCCTGAACGGAGTCCTCTCCCTCCACATGACGATCCTGTCGGTGGGCATCCCGCTGTGGACCATCCAGTCGACCGAGGCCCCGGCCGGCGCCGTCCCCGTCACGGTCATCGTCAACACGGTGCTGGCGGTGGTCCTCCAAGTCCCTTTCTCCCGGCTGGCGGAGACCCTGGACGGCAGCAGGCGTGCCCTGCGGCTGGCGGGCCTGGCGCTGGGTGGCTGCTGCGTCGCCCTGGCCGCGGCGGGCCGCGCCGGTCCGTGGACGGCGACGGCCCTGCTGCTCGGGGCCACGGTGCTGATGACCCTCGGCGAGCTGTGGCAGGCGGTCGGCTCCTGGGAACTGTCCTACCGGTACGCGCCCGAGGATCTGCGCGGCACCTATCTCTCGGTGTTCAGCCTCGGCCCGGCCCTCCAGGAGATCTGCGGGCCGCTCCTGATCACCGCGGGCGCGATCAAGGCGGGTCCGTACGGCTGGGGCGTGCTCGGTGTCGTTCTCTGCCTGACGGGAGCTGTGAGCGCCCGCGTGTCGGCTCCGAAGGCGCGACCGGTGCCGACGTCGGGTGGCGCGTGAACGACGTGTCCGGGGTACGGGGGCAGGGGGCTTCCACCTTGATCGTGGATTGCTCCGGCCGCGATCAGTCGGCCGAACGGATCAGCTCATTGATCGCACCGGAAACCTCGGCACTCTTCTCGAACATCAGTCCGTGACCACCGTCCAGCTCCAGCAACCGCGCACCCTTGATACCGGCAGCCATCTCGCGTGAGTGAACAGGGTCGACGAAGTTGTCATGGATGCCTGCAATGACCAAGGCCGGAGCCTCCACGAGAGCAAGATCCGCCTCAACATCGGTCGCGAGGGTGAGCGCGATCTGCTGTCGGGTGCCCGGCGTCGGAGCTGAACCAATCTGCCCGATCATGCCTTGCAACATCTCGTCCGGCATTTGCGCGGCCGCTTCCTCCGTCAGGCCGAAGAGCAGCAGCAACCGGCCCACAACGTCCTCTCCCAGGGGAAGTACGGACCGATAGATCTCCTGCCGCAGCCGCAAACCGGTCCTGGGGCGAGCGAATCCGCACACCGATACCACATGCGAGACCCGTTCCGGGAACATGGCCGCGACCTTGACAGCAATGGGGCCACCCAGCGAGGCACCGGCAATCGCGAAATTTTCCAGGCCCGCTTCCGTAGCGACATCAGCAATCTGTGCCGCGATCTCGCCCATGTCCAACTCCGCGCCATCGGGCAGAACGCTGTTCCCTGATCCCGGCAGATAGGGCAGCACCACCGTGTGTGAAGCGGCCAGCTCCGCGATGCACGGACCCCACGTTCCGGCCGGCGTACTGCCCGTCCCATGCACGAGCACCAGCCCGGGACCCCGCCCCTGCACTTCGAAAGCAAGCTCCGGCATAACGATCCTCCAGACACCAACAAGCCAACCATCGGAATGGTAGCCACACCCCCAATCCCCTGTGTCCTTGGTGGGCGTGGCTCAGATCGGGACTGAAGCCCTTGCCTTTGAGCGCTGTCCGCAGGCTCTGGTCCTCGTGGACGCGGCGGATCAGGGTGTGCCAGCGCATAGTACGGTCAGCGGCGGGTCGGGGATCGTTGCTGTTGGGGGCCTTCTTCAGGTCCAGGTGATGGCTCTCCTCGAACAGGCCGCCATCAACGGCGGCCTGTCCGGGCCGGGATCGCGCAGCGGGTTACGCTGCCCGCTGTCCCAGCACCCCGCAGTCTCCGTGAGGTTGCTCTACCTCCTCACCGGCGAGAGCCACCCGCACGGCATGGCCGCCCTCATCCTGGCCCGACAGAATCCATGCGAGTAGACCATGGGAGGTGAATGAACGCCGACGGTCACGAGAGGGCTTCCTCCAGGCAGGGGTAGTCGGTGTAGCCGCGGTGGTCGCCGCGGTAGAACGTGGTCTCGTCGGCCTCGGCGAGCGGCGCGCCGACGCGGAGGCGGTGGACGAGGTCGGGGTTGGAGATGAACAGCGTCCCGAACGAGAGGATGTCCGCCAGCCCGTCGTCGACCAGGCGCAGTTGCCGGGGGCCGGCGGGCCAGTCATGGTGGGTCTCGTGCGGATTGAGCATGAACACTCCTGACCAGTGCTCCCGCAGCTTCACCGTGAGGTCGCGGTGGCCCGGAAACTCGAATACGTGCAGGTACGCCAGGTCGCGTGGCAGACCGTCGACCAGGGTCAGGTAGAGCTCGTGCAGGTCCGGCTCGTCGAGGCCGAACGCGGTGCAGCCGGGGGAGATCCGCAGTGCGAGCCGCTCGGATCCGATGCGCGCGGCGACGGCATCGACGAGGTCGAGCGGGAACCGGACACGCCCGGCGACGCTGCCGCCGTAGCGATCGGTGCGGCGGTTGGCGTTGCCGGAGAGGAACTGCTGAATGAGGTAACCGTAGGCTCCATGCAGTTCGACACCGTCGAACCCGGCGTCGATCGCGTTCGCGGCCGCATCGGCGAAGTCGGCGATGGTATCCGCGATGCCCTGCATGGTCAGGACCTCTGGTGTCGGATACGGCTTGCGCACGGCCGGTTCGCCGCCGTGGACTCGCACGACGCCTTCGGCGGCACACGCGGACGGCGCGACCGGGTGCAGCCCGCCGCCGAGGAGTTCGGGGTGGCTGTTACGGCCGGCGTGCATGAGCTGTGTGTAGATCCGGCCGCCCGCATGGTGCACGGCGTCGGTGACCGGGTGCCAGGACGCGACCTGCGCCGTGTCATGCAGGCCGGGGGTGTCGGTGTAGCCCTGGCCGACACGACTGGGTTGGGCGGCTTCGGCGACGATCAGCCCGGCGGTCGCGCGCTGCCGGTAGTACTCGACCATGAGCGGGGTAGCCGACAGGCCGTCGCCGTAGGCGCGGCGGCGGGTCAGCGGGGCCATGGCGACGCGGTTGGGCAGGGTAAGCGGTCCGACGGTGATCGGGTCGAATGCGTTGGGCATCAGGAGTTCTTTCTCGGAGCGATGTATTTTCGTGCCCCGCCACAATCCCCTCGCGCTGAGCCCCTCGGCAGGAACACCGCCCCAGCGGGCGCTATCCGACACGAAGGGCCTCGTACGCGGCGCTATCCGACGGTCGGAGACGCCCCCTTGACCACCCGCATACTCGGCGCGGTCTCCACCGACAGCAGCCCGGGCAATGCCGCCACCGGGCCCGTCAGGTATTCGTACAGCGCCGTGCCAGTGGGACACTGCACGCTCGCGTACAGGTTGGACACACCGGTGGTGGCAGCCGCGAAGCTCACCTGCGGATGCTCCGCCAGCGCCTCACCCGCAGCCGCCAGCTCACCCGGAGCGACGGTCAGCCACAACCCCGCCGATGTCCACGACCCCAGCAACGCCGGGTCGACATCGACGTCGAAGTACACCACCCCGCCCGAGCGCAGCTCCGCCAGCCGCCGCCGCACAGTCGTCTGCGACCAGCCCGTCGCCCAGGCCAGCGACCGGAACCCCGCCCGCCCGTCCAGCGCGAGCGCCTCCAGCAACGCGTTGTCCTCCGCCGTCAGTTCCACGGGCCCGGTCACGCGTTTCGCCGCCGGCGGCGACAGCTGCGCGCACTGCTCCGCCGTGAGCGGCCCGTTCTTCGTCAGCGGACTCTCGCTTCCGCCGAAGAACGGGTGCAGCACCCGGTGCGCACTCACCCCGGTGACCCGGGGCGTGCGGGGCAGGCGAGACAGCACGGTCGACTCCGCGGCCGACGTGTCCGTCACCGTCTGAACCATGCACAGGACCTCCGCGCCGCCCGAGGCGATCTGCACCCACGACGTCTCCGCCCGCTTCGCCAGCGCTCGCGCGAGTCCCTCCACCGCCTCCGGTACGCACCGCACCCGCACCAGCCACAACTGCCGCCCCACCGCCTCCGGCCACACCGCACCGACCACCCGAACACCCGCCTCGTTCCGCAGCCGCGCGTACCGGCGCGCCACTGTCTGGTCCGAAACCCCCAGCACCGCACCGACCAGCGAGAACGCGACCCGCCCATCGATCTGGAGCGCCTGAAGCAGTCCACGTTCGACCGCGTCCAACATGTGTCCCGTCCTACCGATCCGACTCATCCGGCGCGCCCCGTGTGCGCCCCCGGGATAAGAAGATCGCACAGACGGGCTCGCTACCGTGTCTGACAGTTCAGGTGCGGCTGGTCAGCACCGTGTCCGTGGCGGGGGGCTGGTCTCTTCGACTCCGATTTTTCCGAGGTTGTCCTTGAACAGCTGATCCCACCGGCCGGAGGAGATTTCCTTCTCGAGGGCGTCGCACACCAGCTCATGCAGTACGGAGTCGTTCTTCTCCATGCCGATCCCGTATTTCTCATGGCTCATGTCGCCGCCGATGGTCACGAGTTGGTTCGGGTACTTGGCCTGATACCCGGCAAGGATCACGTCATCGGTGCTCAACACCTCGTAGGTCGTGTCCAACAGCCCCGAGATGCAGAGGTCGTAGTCCGTGAGCGGCGTGACGTCGAACTGTTTCTCGCCCGATTCGGTTTTCAGGCTCTCCAGCTTCTTCTGGGATGTCGAGTCCGCAGCGGTACAGACGTCCGTTTTTGGGGGCAGATCCACGTACGAACGCACCTCCTTGGTGTAGAGGGATCCCGTCTCATCATCGTTGACCCATACCGTCCCCTCGGTGTCGCCTCTGCGCATGAGCAGGCGCTGTCCGGTGAGGAGGTACGGGCCGGCGAAGGCGACTTCCTTCTCCCGTTCCGCGTTGATGCTGTAGGACCCCACGACCAGGTCCACTTTTTTGTTCTTGATCATGGTCTCGCGGGAATTGGTCCCTACCGGCACGAACTTGATCTTGTCTTCCGGGAAACCGAGGCGGTCGGCGATCCTTCTGGCCAGCTCCACATCGAACCCGGACCACTTCCCGTCCTTCTCCATGCTCAGTCCGGGCTGGCCCGCCTTGGTCCCGATGACGAGCTTTCCCAGCCTGTCCGCCCTCCGCAGCACCTGCGAATCGGAAGGTGACGGCTGCCACTGGTCCCGGGCGAACCAGACCCCGGCAGCCAGCAGGCTCAAACACACCATCCCCACCAGCACCGTCCGTCGGCCCGGGCGGCGTCGGCCTCGTGGCCCGCCGGCCGCACCTGCCGCCGAGCCACCGGCGCCCGGGGTGTTCGCACGGGTGCGGTCGGGAGAGGCAAGAGCGGCAGAGCCGTCCGCGTTGTCCGTGGAATCGGCGCGGACGGAACCGCTGCTGGTGGGGGCGTTGTCCGGGCTGTCCGTGGACGGGTCGGGGACAACCTGGCCGAGGATGGTTCGGGGCCGCTGGGATTGTGACGGGGCGGGGATGCCGAGCCGTTCCCGGATAGCGCTCAGGCGGGCGCTGTGGGCGTGGAGCTGAGCGTCAGCGGCTTCCAGGGCGTGGTCGTACTCCCACAGCTGTGGCAGCGTCACCGCACCGGTCTCCTCATCCACCGGCTCGGTGGGGGTGTCTCCGGTGCGCTGTTCGTAGGCGCGGCGGTGCTGTTCGGCTCGCTGGAGCGCGCGGATGCGTACGTATTCGGCTTCCTGCTGTTCCCAGCGGGTGCGGGCCAGCAGGTCTTCGACGCCTTCGAGTCGCTGTTCGGTCTCGGCCAGCTGTTGTTCGGTTGCGGCGAGGTGCTGTTCGGTCTCGGCCAGGCGCTGCTGGGTGACCGTCGCGTTCGTTTCCTCAAGGCGTTGGCGGGCCTGGTCGCGTTCGGCCTCCAGGGTGGCGCAGCGCTGCCGTAGATCGGCCACCATGCTGAGGAATGTATAGATGAGCCGGGTGAGGCTGTGCAGCGTCTGCTGCGCCTGGATCTGGCCCTGGCGGGCGTCGTCCAGACGGATCTGGAGTTCGTGCGCGGTGCCGTCGGGCAGCTGCGGCGCATGGGCCGCCCGACGTGCCGCATCGGCGTGTTCGGCGGCTTCCAGCAGTTCGCGTCCGATGGCCCGCTGCATCTGCTGATTCTGCGGGCCGGGGACCAGTGCGGTGACGACGTCTTCCAGCAGCCACAGAGGAATCAGCTTGCGGCCCCTCAAAAACTCGCTCCACTGGCTACGGCCATAGCGGAAGCGCTCGGCCAACTGCCGTACGGTCAGCCCGGCGGTGCGCTCCCGCAGCCACTGCGCCAGTTCAGCGGCCTGAGGTGTATCGCCTTCGACCGGGCCGGGCCGGGCTCCCTGTCGCTGCGAGGGCCGCTCCTCATCGTCATTCACCCATACCGCCTTCTTCCCCCTGCTGAGCCTGTCCGCGCTTTGTCCCCGGGATTCACGGCCGTGACGTGCGCGGACACCGACGGACGTAAATGGACATCAGATCACCAACCCACTCTGGCCTTCCACCAGTTCGACAAACTCGGAAGGCAACCGCAATGCCGAAGTCCTCCCACAACCGCAGCAGGCTCCTCGCCCGACGCAGGCTCGCCGTCACCATCGGCGTCCTGACCGCCATCGCGATCCTCGTCCCCCTGGGGCTTCTTCCCTCCTACTGGATCGACCTGGCCGCACTCGCCCTCGCCGCCGCGGCATCCCCGCAGGCCGACACCCACCACACCGCCATCACCGATCGCAGGCGACACCGCAATCGCACCACAAACCAGCGCCCGCACCACCGGCACCACAACGGCCAGGATCGGCGTGGCACAGAATGACCGCGCACAGCAGCACGTAGACGGGAAGGACCGCGGTGGCGTGTCGAGAACAGTCCGTTGCCGGTGGGATCGAGTCGAGTATCGCTCAGTCCGCCGGTCCGAGGACGGTCAATCGGCGGTCGGGTGCTTGCCTTGTGTCGACCGAACAGCGTGTTGGGCGAAAGGCACAGGCATGAGCACCGCGGACGTACAGGGGATCTCTCTCCACTACGAGACTCATGGAGATCCGGGGGCCCCGCCCATTCTTCTCATCTCCGGGTTGGGCGGGGTGGGAGCGAGCTGGGGCACGCAGGTCGCCCGCTTCGCCGAGAAGTACCACGTGATCCTGCCGGACCAGCGGGGCACCGGGCGCACGACCCGGGCTCTGGACGGCTACACCACGCAGCAGCTCGCGGCCGACATGGCCGCGCTCGTCGAGGAACTCGGCGTCGGCCCGGTCCACATCGTCGGTGCGTCGACGGGTGGCGCCATCGCGCAGTACATGGCGCTGGAGCATCCATCGCTTGTGCGCTCGCTGACGCTGAGCTCCACGTTCGCGCGTTTCGACGCGTTCACCAGGCGCGAGTTCGAGGTGCGGCGCAGGCTGGCCGCGGAGTGGGACAGGCGCGATCTGCTCACCGCCTACTCGCTGTTCCTGTTCGGCCCGCAATACACCCGTGAGCACCCCGAGGCCGTCGTGGAGTGGATCGACCACGCGGCTGCCCTTCCGGCTCACCCGGACGACCGGCGGATCGGCCTGGCGCGGATCGACATGATCGCGGCACACGACACGTCCGCCCGGCTCGGCGAGATCACCCGGCCAACCCTGGTGCTGTGCGGCGAGCACAACTTCTGCACGCCGCTGCCGCTGTCACGGGAGCTGGCGCACGGCATCCCGAACGCCGGGCTGACCGTCTTCGAGGACGCGGGCGAACTCATCGAGCTGGAGCAGCCCGCGCGGTTCTTCGCCGAGGTGAACGCCTTCGTCGAGGGGCTGAACGGCCCGGATCAGGGCTGAGGCGGGCCGCGTGATGAGACTCGACCTGCCCGACGCCTCCCTTGCCTACGAGGACTGCGGCGACACCGGCGGGGGTGAACCGCTGGTGTTCCTGCACGGTTCGCTGTGCGCCGACTGGTTGACGCCCATGGCCCGCGAGCTGATGGGCTTCCGATGCGTCGTCATCCACCGGGCCGGCTACGGCCGCAGTGAGGACCGCACAAGCGGTGGCGCCGGCGTGCCCGCACAGGCCGCCCACTGCGCCGCGGTGCTGGAGCGGTGCGGAATACCGCGCGTCCACCTGGTGGGGCACTCCGCCGGGGCGGACGTCGCCCTCCACCTGGCCCATGACCGGCCGGAACTGGTCGCCTCGCTGGTCCTCCTGGAACCCGCGCTGCCCCGGGCGGCGGGCGAGCCCGCGAGCGCGGCGATGCCGAACGCGATCGCCGCGGCCCGGGCCGCGGCGTGGGAAGCGGCGTTCGACGCCTTCCTCACCGGGGTGTGCGGGCCCGGCGTACGCGGACTGCTCGCCGACCGGCTCGGCGAGGAAGGGCTCACAGCGGCCGTCGGCACCAGCCGCCACTTCTTCACCCGGGAGTCCACCGCCTTCGCCGACTGGGAGTTCGGCGCGCCGCAGCTCAGCGCCGTGCGGGCGCCCGTGCTGCTCGTCGTCGGCGGCGGAGGAGACCGGCTCGGCACACCCCACCGGGCGCGGGCGGCGTCCATCGCGGCCCACCTCCCGCACGCCGAGACCGTGGTCGTCGACGGCCTCACCCACGCCATGCCGCTGGAGGACCCCGTACGGATGGCGGCCGTCGTCCGCGGGTTCGTCGCCCGTCATCCGCTGACCGGCCCGGCCGGCTGAGGCCAGGTCGCCGTCACGGCTCGCGGGCGCCGCGCGGAGACCTGGCGCGCGGCGCCGACGGACGGGGAAAGAGGGCCACGGCGCCCTTCACCGGGCGCAGGGCCGGCACCGTTTCGACGTCCCGCACGCCGGGCAGCGCTCCCACCACCGACGTCAGGAACCGCCACAACGCGGGCGTGTCCCGCGTCGAGACACTCGCGAACAGGTTGCCGGACCCGGTGACCCCCGCCGCGAACGCCACCTCAGGACGCGCGGCGAGAGCGGCGCCCGCCGCGGGCAGCGCGTCGATCCCGACGGTGAGCCACAGCAAGGTGCGCACCGGCACGTCGAAAGCGGTGAGCCCGACATCGACGTCGAAGTGCAGCACCCCGCCGGCCCGCAGCTCGCGCAGTCTGCGGCGCACCGTGCCCGCCGACGCCCCCGTGGCGGCCGTCAACTCGTCGAGCGGGGCCCGCCCATCCGCCCGCAGCACCTCCAGCATGCGGCGGCTGATCCGATCCATCCGCGGCGGCGGCCCGACCCCGGCCGGGACGTGCCGCGCAAGGCGGGCGGTCTGGCTCTCCGTGAGCGGCCCCCGCTTGGTGAACGGCTGGCCGGCACCGCCGTAGAAGACGTGCAGCACCTCGTGCGCCCACACATCGAGGATGTGACGGGTACGCGGCAGCGCCTCGAAGAGCAGCGACTCGACACCGTCGCCGCCGGCCGACGCGACGATCTCCGTCCCGCCCGAGCACAGGCTGATCCAGCTGGTGTCCGCGCGCCTGGCCAGCGCTTCGGCGACCTCCGTCGCGGCCTCGGGGGCCGCCCGGACACGCAGAACCCACTGGCGCTCGCACAGCACCACCGGATCGGCCAGGGCGAGCACACGCAGACCGAGGACGTCCGACAGCCGCCCGAATCGCCGCGCCACGGTCTGATCGGACACCCCGAGCACCTCGCCGATGCGCCGGAACGGGGCACGCCCGTCGACCTGGAGGGCGTGGATCACCGCCTGGTCGAGCTCGTCCACACCGTCCCGTGTCACACCGGCAACACTAGCCCGCAACTCGTCATCGACTTCCCACGGCTTCGGCCGCGCCACTCCACACCTCCGGATCAACAGTCGTCGACGCTGAGGGCCGGGACGGGGTCCGGCTTCGCCGTCCAGCGCCGGGGTGTTTCTACCCGGATGAGGAGCGAGGGGCGGCTCCGCTCCCGCCGGTGCGGTGACTCCCCCGCGCACCTCGACGGTTCGGTCCGGTTCTCCACCAGGGGACCGTTTCGCCGTGGAGGTCCAAGAACTGGAGGCCGGGGGCGCCGGTCTGTGCTTCGAGTACGTCAACGACGGCGGGGATGCTCTCCTGGGGAACGAGCGGTGCGCCAGGGCCGCCGAGCTGAGTCTGATTGTGGCCGGGGTCGATGAGCAGCTTGGTCTGTCCGTCGCCGGCATGGCGGGTGGCGTAACTGCGCATCAGCTGGTTGAGGGCTGCCTTGCTGGCCTTGTAGAGCTCATAGCCGCCCTCGGTATTCCGCGAGATGCTGCCCTGGTCGGAGGACATGACCGCGACGGTTCCGCCCGGTGCGACGAGTCCGCGGAGGGTTTCCAGGGCGCGTAGCGGGCTCAATGCGTTGGTGATCACCACCCCGACACCGACGCCACAATCGACGCCCTTATCGGCCCGATCGTCTCGGTGACCCTTTCCACGGCCCTCTGCATATAGAAAGCGTGAAATTCGAACAGATCGCCTCACGTACACGGCGCGCCACCGGCTTACCGGAATGAGGCATTCGACCATCAATTAACGACAAGGAGCAATGGACATTATTCCCTAAGTCAGACAAAACGACACGTTCCGCACTCGGAAATCCCTTGCTAGGACTGTCTCGATTGGGTAACTTTCCAACCAGGGAGAACCTGGGGGTAGTCATCAATCGGGATCAGTCTGAAACAGACAGTACACAATTTACTCACGACCCCGTGGAACACGCACTGCTGCAAGCGAGGAATCTCATCGATTCCGCCGTTCTTGAATTTCGTTCTCTTCCCGCGCCGCGTTTCGTGAAATTGTCCGCCGACAAGCGGCAGGAGGCGCCCGGTGCCACCCTGACGGACCTGGTGGCCCAGGCCCGCCGCACCGTGCTGATCTCGCTGTCCGGTCGGAGCGGGCAGCTGGCGGCCGTACGCACCATGCTGAGCGACCTCAGGGCCCGGGCCCAGGCCGGTCCGGGCCGGATTACCGTCCGCGTGCTCGGGTCCGCCTCGGCACTGCGGGAGCTGCCGGCCTGGGCGGGGGCTGCCGACCTGGCGGAACTGCGGGTGACCGGGCGCCCGCTCGCCGAGACCCTGGTGGTGGACGTCGCGGAGGCGCTGCTCCATGCGCCGGGCGACAGCACGGGGGGCCTGCTGGTTCGCGACCGGGCCGTGGTCCGCGTACTGACCTCGCTGTTCATGGGGGCCTGGGAAGCCTCGCTGCATTGGCCGGACTATCTGCTGCTGGACGCCTATCTCGCCACCGACACCGCGCGCGGGGTTCTGGCCCAGCTGTATGCCGGCTCCACCGACGCGGTCGCGGCCCGTGAACTGGGCCTGTCCCTGCGCACGTACCGCCGGCACGTCGCCAGAATCCTGGAGTCCCTGGAAGTCAGTTCCCGTTTTTCCGGTGGCACCCGAGCAGCCGAATTACAGCTGTTTGACACGCTCTGAAGGGAATAAACGTGTTGCCGACCACGAAAATTCTGGAGCAGGATCTGCTCAAGGTCCGGGGCCTGGTGGAATCATTGGCCGCACAATGGCGTAGCCAGACGACGAACGATTCACTCGTCACCCAGCTCTCCGTAAGCCGAGAAACCCTGGGAGAAGCGGCCGAAAACTTCATGTCCCAGGCTTCGGAATCCCTCTGTCTGATAATCGACGAACGCTCCGAGACGACCACCGCCGTCGTTGCCGCCCTTCGCCGGATCGCCCCGACGCTGGCCTCGGACGTCACCGTACGGGCGCTCGTCCCACCGGGCAGCCGGACCCGGTGGGCGCTCGACGCAGTGTTTCCGGAAGAGGCCGAGGTGCGGCTCGCGGCGCTCCCGGGGCTCACCGCGGTCGTCTCCGACACGGAGTCGACACTGGTGTCGAACACCCCGGGCGACCCGGCACTCATACGCAGTACGTCCGTGGCGACGAACCTGCGCGCGCTCTTCGACACCATCTGGCCGACCGCGCCGGTACTGGACCCACGTCTGCGCTTAAGGGAACTTACCCAGGCCGAAGAATTACGCCGGGTCCTCGGCTGTCTCCAGGAGGGGCTCATCGATGACGTCGCGGCCCGCAAGCTCTCCATGTCCGTGCGCACCTACCGGCGCCACGTCGCCGACATCATGGCACTGCTGCGCACCAACTCCCGGTTCCAGGCCGGCGCCCGGGCGATCGAGACGGGCCTGCTGCCACGGCGGTCGACGCGCATGGCGGATGGGCCCGTTCCGGCAGACATCGTCAACCGCGTATCCCCAGCGTGCAGCACTTGACGGCCGGCGTGGTGTCGAGGTGGTAGTAGCGCGGGTCGGTCAGGTCGGCGGTGTGGCCGAGTTCGCGGTACAGGGCGTACAGCCGCTCCCACCGGGCGACGGCCAGATTCGGGGTGAGCAGGGCTGACCCGGGGTGCGCGGCACGGTGGTGCCGGGCACCCCGGCGCCGGCGGGAAGGGGGCTGGAGGCGGCGCCCGCGGGTCAGCGAGCCGTGGCCAGCAGCTCCTCCATGTGCGGGAACCGGGACGCGATCGGGTCGCCGGTGAATGCCTCGTCCCAGTCGGTCTCGGCGACGTAGATGTGCAGGGCGGCGAAGTCGGGCGTCTCCCCCATGTCGAACCAGTGCCGTACGCCGGCGGGCGTGCACACCAGGTCGCCCGGCTCGGAGATCAACACGTGGACGGTCTCGTCGTCGGCCAGCCGCAGATAGAAGCCGCACCGGCCCTGGGCGAAGAACCAGACCTCGTCCGAGCGGTGGGTGTGCTCGTTGAAGTAGCGGTCACGCGAAGCGCGGGCCTCGGTGGCCCACCGCGGGTCGGAGTCGTCCGGTGCCATCCGGACCACCTCGACATGTCCCAGGCCGGTCTCGGCGGAGAATCGGTCCACTTCCGTCCGGTACAGGCCGAGCACATCGTCGTCGCCGAAGCCGGCCGCCAGGTCCTTGAGGGCCCACCGCTCGAACCGGGCGCCGTGCACTCCGAGTTCGGCCGCGATGCGGTCGGGGTCCTGGGTGGTGAGCAGCGGCTTCGCCTCGCCCGTGGCGGGCAGAACCTGGAGCAGTGTCATGGCAGTCGCCTTTCGAGGATGCGGACGTACGGCACGGCGCCCGGTCAGTGGCCGGGCTCGAAGTGCAGCTGGCTGAGGAAGCAGTCCCGGGGCTGGTTGACGGCGAAGGTGACGCATTCCGCGAGGGACTGCGCCGTCAGGGTGTCCTTGGGGGTGCGCGAGGCGCCCTCCCAGGCGGGCGACAGCGGGTCGATGTTGTCGAAGTCCGGCGGGAACAGGGAGATGACGCGGATGCCCTCCGCGCGCAGCCGCTTGGACAGGATGCCGGTGAACGCGGCCTGTCCGCCCTTGGCCGCGTAGAACGCCTCGTGGCCCGCGCAGCCGGTGTAGTTCGGCGTCGCGGCTGCCGACACCAGGGTGACGATGTCGGGCCGCCGCGAGGCGCGCAGTAGCGGGAGGAAGTGCTTGACCATCAGGACGGTGCCTCCGGCGGACGCGGTGGTGGCGAGGATGTCGGCATCGTCCGCGGTGGTCAGGTCCTCGCTCTCCAGCCAGTTGGCCCCGTTGTTCAGGAGTACGTCGACGGCTCCGGCCTTCTCCCGGACGCCGTCCGCGAAGGCGCGTACGGACTCCGGATCGGTGATATCGCAGGCGAAGGCGTGCACCCGGTCGCTGCCGAGGTCACGGATCTCCTGCTCGGTGCGGCGGGCGCCCTCCAGGCTGCGCGCCGAGAGGAACACCTCGGCGCCCTGCCGGGCGAAGACGATGGCCAGGGTGCGCCCGAAGTCCCGGGCGGCACCGGTGATGACGACGCGGAGGTTCTCCATTGCAGTGGTGCCTCATCAGTTCGGGGAGTCGGCCATCCGGCAGACCCCGGGTGGTAGCCGTCCGGCAGGTGAGCACTCGTGATTCCTGGACGTTGAGTCCTGACGAAAGACCGTGCCCCTGCCTGTCGGCCCGGAGAGTTGATCGCTGATGGGATGTCGTGCCCACCGCTGAGCGGCGGTGTGAGCACAGCTTGATCAGGTCGCGGACGGTTCTCCGGCAGGCCGCTGAAGGGGATCGGCATCGAGAGCGGAAGGACCGTTGCGACTGTTCGTGGGGGACGACTGGGGTTCTCCAGTCGATTGCTCGGAGGGGCATGCTCGTCGGCCGAGGAGGTGGGAGGTCACCGGCCGAGGGGCTGCCCGGCGTCGGCCGCGACGGCGAAGACGCCCTCCCGGTTGCGCTGTTGGCAGAACTCGACGTCGGCGAGCAGGATTTCCTCTTCCTGGTTCCTCAACAGGATGGCGCCCGCCCCGCCTTCTCCGGTGGTCGGGGTGATCGTCTCGCCCGGAGTCGGCAGGAAGATGTCACCGGCGTAGGAGCGCAGCGCCCGGATCTCGTCCAGCTCTTCGATGCGGACCAGCCGTCCGCCTTCGCGAGCGACGAAGGCGTAGTCGGCGACGAAGCCCGGCTCGGCCGGACGTCCGGCCAGTGCCCGGGAGCCGCCGGCGAGCGCGGCCGCCTGATCGGGCAGGCCGAGCAGGGAGCAGAGGTGCGGCAGGGGGTGACCCGCGGCCCGGGCCGCGAACTTGACCACTTTCACGGTCCCGCCGGCGCCCGTGACCGCCTCGAACGTGACGGGCCCCGAGGCCAGGCCGACGCCCTTCACCACGGGCGACAGCCGGTGGGCCAGTTCGCGCTCCCGCGGCGAGCCGGGCGCGAGGTTCACCACGCTGGTGAGCAGTGACCTGGGACCTTCCTCCAGCGAGAAGCACCGCCAGACGTCGGTGAGGTGGAGCACGCCGTCGAGGACGACACCGTTGACGAAGCACGGGGTGCCGGGCACATGGTCGTGGGCGACGATCCGGCCGCCCCGTTCCCACAGCCGCCGGATCTCGGGTTCCGGCGGCGCGGCTCCGGGCCGGACCAGCACGGCGGAGCCGGTGTCGTCGGAGATCTCCGGCCGCAGGACGACCGTACGGTCCCGGCGGGCCGCCAGGTGGGCGGTCAGCTCCGCCGGGCCGGCGAGAACGTGCAGGTCGAAGGCGAGATCCGGGTCGGCGGCCGCGACGGCCTCGTGCTGACGTATCTTGCTGGACCACGGGTCGGCCACCACGGTGCCGGCTTCGGACACGGTCGTCTCCTTCGGGTTGGTCCGGTGGATGCGGATCGCCTGCCGAGCCCGCGGCCGGGCTTACGGCCCGGGAACCGTCAGAGAAGCCCCGTTGGGCTCCTTCGGTACCTGGTGCAGCAGATAGTCGGCCGCCACCTGTGCCCAGGCTTCGGGGCCCGGGTACTCGGTGTGCTCGTCCGGCAGACAGGTGGCGAGCATGGCGGTGTCCACGCCACCGCCCGGGTCGACGGCGACGGCGGTGACGCCCGGCAGCAGTTCCTCGGCCTCCTGGGCGATGGCCCGGGTGAAGCCCTCGACGGCGAACTTGCTCGCGGTGTAGGCGGCCAGCCTGCCGCGCGGGTTGCGGCCCCAGCCCGAGGAGACGGCGACGAAGGTACCGCCGGTCGCCATCCGCGGCAGGAAGGCGCGGGCCAGGGTGTAGACGCCGACGACGTTGACATCGACGGTGGTGCGGAAGTCCGCCGGGCTGGTCTCCCACACCGGGGCCTGGGGGCTGATGTACCCGGCGTTGGCGACGACCAGGGCGGGCGCGCCGAGCCGCCGTACGGTCTCCCCGGCCCACCGCTCCACGGCGTCGGCGTCGGTGACGTCGGTGACGGTGATCAGGTGGCCCTCGCCGAGGTCGGCGCGGAGCCTGTCCAGGGCCTCGCGGTCGCGGCCGCAGCCGGCGACGCGGTGGCCCAGTGCGGCGAAGCGCCGGGCCAGGGCGGCGCCGAGACCCCGGCTCACGCCGGAGATGACGACGGACGTGCTGGTGCTGACGGAATTCATGGTGCTCTTTCAGGTGGTCTGTTCGAAGTGGAACGCCTTGATGAAGCAGTCCCGTGGCTGGTCGATCGCGAACATGACGCACTCCACGAGGGAGTGGGCGGTGAGCCCGCAGCCCGCCCCGCGGGGCGTCGTGTCCCAGTCCGGGCCCAGCGGATCCGGGTTGCTGAAGTCGGGCGGGTACAGCGAGATGACGCGCACGCCGTGCGGGCGCAGTTGGGGGGAGAGCAGGTCGGCGAGGCCGGCCTGCCCGTGCTTGGCCGCGTAGAACGCGGCGTGGGCCCGGGTACGGTGGTTGCCGGTGAGCCCGGCCGACGAGATCAGGTTGACCACGTCGGGCCGGTCGGACTTCAGCAGCAGCGGCAGCAGGTGCTTGGTGACGAGGACGGTGCCGGTCACGGTCGAGGCGACGGTGGCGGCGATGTCCTCGTCGGTGGCGGAGGCGAGGTCCCCGCCGGACAGCCAGCGGGCCCCATTGTTGACCAGCACGTCGACGTGGTCGGTCACCGTGGCGATCTCGTCGGCGAAGGCGCGTACCGACGCCGGGTCCGCCAGGTCGCAGCGCAGGGCGTGGACCCTGTCGGACCCGAGGCCGCGGATCTCGTCGGCCACGTGCTCGGCCGCCGCCAGGTCCCGGGCGGAGAGCAGGACTTCGTCGCCCCGGCGGGCGAAGAAGAGGGCGAGCGTCCGGCCGAAGTCCCGGCCGGCCCCGGTGATGACCACGCGCCGGGGGCGGGGCTCACGGCGGGCAGGGGCGGGCTCGTTGCCGTTCTGAGGTGTCACTGTGGGGTTTCCCGTGTTCGCGGTCTCAGGGTGTGCGGGGCTCAGGTCAGTGCCCCGGAGGACCCTCGTACGCTCCGGTGCCGATCAGCAAGCCGCCGGGGTCCAATCCGGCCGCGACGAGGGAGCTTTGGCGGTCCGCCCCGTCGAGCACCTGGGCGGGCGGGAAGAATCCGTGCCCGGTGACGAGCACGAAGCCCATGCCGACCGCCTGGGCGGCGAGGAGGTCCTGCCGCGAGTCGCCGAGCAGGACCGCCTCGCCGGGGTCGGCGCCCACGGCGGCGAGCGCTGTGGACAGCCGCCGCGCCTTGGGTTCCTCGCCGCCGAGCACGGCCCGGAACTCGCCGGCCAGCCCGTGTCCGTCCAGGACCCGTTCCGCCTCGGCGGTCAGGGTGCCGGTGCCCACGTACAGCGGCAGGCCGCGCTCGGACAGGCCGCGGACCAGCCGGTCGGCGTCGGGGCACAGCGGCGCCTTGGGGTAGCGCTCGGCGAGCAGCTCGGCATAACGGCCCGCGCAGCGCTGGTAGAACGTCTCGAATCCCTCCCCCGTGGCCTGTTCTCCGCCCAGGTGGTCCTGGTGGAAGGCGAGGAAGTGCTCACGGCGGGAGCGGCCGAAGGTCCGGCGGAACTCGTGGACACAGGGGTCCACGAGTTCCGGTCCGAACTCCGCCAGCGCCTCGCGCACGCACTCCACCTTCAGCTCATTGGAGTCCACGAGCACCCCGTCGAGGTCGAACACGACAAGGCGGTGGGTGGCCAGCGTCCGATCGAGGCGCTCGCCGGCGCGGTCAGACAGCGGCATGGCGGAGTGCGCCCTCCAGCGACGCCGCGGAGAAGGACGTCTTGCGGTTCCGGGCGAGGAAGTCCAGGGCGCGCAGTTTGACGTCGACGTCCCGCTCCAGGCCCTCCTCCAGACGCTGGACGTAGGTCGGGTGGATCCGGCGCATGCCCGCGATGGCGTAGAGGGCGCTGGCGCCCCAGCGGTACTTGTGCATGAGCGGTTCGAAGCGGCGGGCCACCAGGTCCAGCATCGGCTGGAGCGCCCGCTGGTCCGTGCCGAGCGCCGCCAGGAGCTGTTCGGTCCTGGTGTTGCCTGCGCCCCGGCCCATGCCGAGGACGGTGGCGTCCAGCCAGGTGGCGCCCGCCTGGGCGGCGGCAAGGGTGTTGTGCAGCGCGAAGCCCTGGTTGTCGTGGCCGTGCAGGCCCACGGGGGCGGCCTGGCCGGCCCTGAACTCCTCGACCAGTTCGGCGATCCGGGGGGCGTGCAGGGAACCCAGGGAGTCGGCGACGTACAGCGACTCCAGCGGGCCCAGGCCGGCCACCAGACGGACCAGGCCGGCCACTTCGGCGGGGGTTGCCAGGTCCACCTGCATCAGGTTCAGGCAGACCCCGAAGCCGGCCTCGCGCAGGGAGTCGACGGCTTCGGCGACACCGGCCGCCCGGCTGTGGTGGACGGCCACGCGGACCAGGTCGACCGGCAGCGGCCCGTCGGCCAGCAGCCTGCGCAGCCGCGGGCCGGCCTCGGCCGCCGGGACCTCGGCCAGCGCGGGCGCGTCCACCATGACGGCGAAGCGCAGCCGGTGGCCGTCGGGCAGGGAGTCGCGCAGCGCGGGCGTGACACCCGACGGGAACCTGCCGTACGGGCCGCGGTCGCTCGGGGTGAACTGGGTGTAGCCGAGTTCGACCACGTCCACGCCGGTCGCCACGCATGCCGTGAGGTACTCCTCGACGAGGGTGTCCTCGAACTCCCAGTTCGTGTAGTAACCGCCGTCCCGCAGCGTGCAGTCCAGGACGGTGACGTCCTGACGGGCCACCGCGCTCACTTGTCCTCCAGGTCCGGAAGGGTGTTGGTGAAGTCGACGTGGTGGACGCGGCGCATCGGCGCCCAGTTGAGGCGGCCGTCGTTGCCCGGGTGCCGGACCAGGAGGCTGCCCTCGCCGTCGTGCATCATGTCGTCCCACTCCTGAACCCTGGGGTGCAGGTCGTTGGCGCGCAGGAAGTCGTGCACGGGCTCGAAGTGGTCCTCGGCCTCGACGTACATGAAGAGCGTGAGCGGGTCGATGTAGAAGATCTGTAGCTTGCGGACGCCGATGGTCTCCAGGGCGCCACCCGGTCCGACGACCTCGGGCCACACCTCCCGGTGGAGCTCGATGTACTTCTCCGCGGCGGCCTCGTCCCGGAGGCGGATGGTGAAGGCGTGGTTCTTCATCGAGCGAGCTCCTTCGCAAGGGTGAGCAGGTGCCGGTACGTGTGGTGGACCTCGGTCCAGGACTCGTCGTCGAGGACGTGGCGGCTCGGACCGCGGACATGGGTGGTCTTGATCAGGCCACGTTCTTTCAGGAAGCGCTTGGCGATCGACAGGTAGTAGTCGGTGCTGTTCATCATGTGGCACATGAGGTACGACAGCGGGTAGCCGATCCGTTCGGCCTTCTCCCGCTCACCGGCCTCCAGCAGCCGCCACAGGGTCACCACGATCTCGGCGATCTCGGTGGCGGGGATCGTTCCGGCCAGGCCCCGGCGGTGACAGTCGAGGAGCATCATGCCGCCGTCGCCCTCGAAGATGCGGGCCCGCCCGCCGCTGGCGTCGCGCAGCTCGCTGACCCTGGGCGGCGAGGGCTGGGCCTCGGGCTTGAACAGCACCCGGTCGGGGCCGTACCGCTCCAGCATCCGGACCTGGGCGGCGATGGTCAGGGGCTGCTTGGCCAGGCTCTTGGCGTGATGGATGATCACGGGGATCCGGACCGACTCCACGACCCGGGTGAAGTACTCCACCATCCCGTTCTCGTCCAGCGGGATCGTGGCCGGGTGCATGACGAGCAGGGCGTCCACTCCGACGGACTCGGCGTGCCGGCTGTACTCGATGGCGGCCTCGGGTGTCTCGGCACCGGTGCTCATCACGGACACACCGCGTCCGACGGCGGCCTTCGCGCTCAGCTCGGCCACGCGCAGCCGCTCGGTGTGTGTCAGCCGCAGCACCTCGGAGACCTGGCCGACCACGAACCCGTCGCAGCCGACGTCGAACATGTGCTCCGTCTGGGCGAGGAAGTCCTCCTCGTCGAGGGCGCCGTCGTCGGTGAACGGCATGATGACGACCGGCAGAACCCCCTTGATCTCGCTGGTCCCGTCGGGCCGTTGCAGACTCATGGGTTCTCTCCGTTCATGTCGCGCCGCCTCCGCGGCCCCGTCCGACCGGTCATGCCAGACCGGCCAGCCTTGCGATCTCGGCGGCCGCCCAGGGCGCCATCTTGAATCCGCCCCCGTTGAAGCCGGTGGCCAGCAGCAGCGCGGGGGCGTCCGGATGCGCCGTGACACGGGCGCGGCCGCCCGGGGCCCAGCACTCCGCGGCGCGCAGCCCGCCGAGGTGGCGGCTGCCGGGCAGCCATGCCCAGCGCCGGGCGCCCGCCGCGGCGGCCAGCCGGGACTGGGCCGCGTCCATCTGCTCCCGGCCGGGCGGCGAGGGCAGCCGGTGGTACGTGGGGTGTCCGACGTAGACCCCGCCGGAGTCCGGGTCGGGTCGGCCGTTGATGTCGAACTCGTCGTCGGTGTAGGCGGGTTGGCCGGACACCGGCGCCTCGGGCTGGAACAGCTCGACCTGGACGGCCTGGGCCCACAGGTCGTGTGCCAGTCCCCAGGAGGTCAGCAGGTGCGCGGTGGCGGCGCCGGTGGCCAGGACCACCCGGTCGGCACGGACCGCTCCGGCGCTCGTACGCACCCCGGTGATCCGGCCGTCGCCCACGCGCATGAGGCTGTGCACGGCGACCCCTTCGAGGACCGTGCCGCCCCGGCGCCGGCCGGCGCGCAGGAAGCCGTGGGTCACCTCGGCCGGGTCCAGCCAGCCGGACTCCGGCTCCCACACCGCCCCGCGGCCGGCCGGTCCGGCCAGCAGGTGGCCGAAGTGCTTGGTCACCTCCTCGGCCTCCAACCAGGTCACGGGCAGCTGAGCGCCGAGCCGGGCCGCCTCCGCGCGGGCGCCCGCCGCGCGGTCCGGGGCCGGCAGGTACAGGAACCCGCTGGTGTGGAAGGCCGCCGGTTCCCCGGTGTGTCCGGCGAAGTCCCGGAAGTACCGCCAGCCGGCCGCCGCCCGGTCGGAGAGGACCGGGTCGTCGTGGTGGCAGCGGACGATGGCGCCGCTCCAGGCCGTCGTGCCCAGCCCGGCACGGTCCCGCTCGACCAGGGTCACACGGGCGCCGCGGGAGGCCAGTTCGTGGAAGACGGCCGTACCGACCACTCCGGCGCCGACCACGGCCACATCCGTCCGGTGGACAGGGTCAGTCATGCGCCGCACCTTCCAGGGCGAGCGGTTCGTCGTCGTTGTGCAGCGCCGCCTCCCGGTGCTCCAGCACCGAGCGGAGGATCTCGCCGGAGCGGACCGCGACCATCGACAGCAGCGAGGACGTGATGCCGTGCGTGTGCTCGGTGCCGCCCTGGATGTAGATCCCGGCGTTCTCCAGGCCGTCCACAGTCAGCCGGTAGTCGCGGCCGACGCGCAGCCGTCCGGCGGCGTCCCGGGCGCAGTACGGGGCCAGGGAGCCGAGCAGCGGCAGCGGGTCCTGCTCGTCGTAGCCGGTGGCGAAGACGGCCGCGTCGGCGGCGACCTCCTGCTCCGTGCCGGTGGCCTGCGAGCGGACGCGGACCGTGACGCCGGAGCCCTCGTCCCGTATGTCGGTGACCTCGCTGACGCCCTGTATGTGCAGCCGGGAGCGGCCGCGCACCTTCTCCTGGTACGCCCGCCGGTACAGCTCCTCGATCAGATCGAGGTCCACGACCGCGTAGTTGGTGTTGCGGTGGTAGGCCATCAACCGGTTCTTGGCGGCCTCGTCGGCGTCGTAGTAGACGTCGACGGCCTCGGGGTCGAAGACCCGGTTGGCGTACGGGCTGTCGTCGGCCGGGCTGTAGCCGTAGCGGGCGAAGACCGCCTCCACGTCGGCCTGCGGATAGGTGCGGTGCAGGTACTCGGCCGCCTCGGCGGCGCTCTGTCCGGCGCCGACCACCACGAACCGGCGGACGTCCGCGGTCCGCCCGGCGAGCCGGGTCAGCAGCTCGCTGCTGTGCCAGACGTTCGCGCCGGCCTTCACCCCGTCGGGCATCCGGGGCTGTAGGCCACAGGCGACGACCACATTGCGCGCACGGTGCACGGTGCTGCCGCCGGGGCCGGGGACGACCACTTCGAGCAGGTCGCCGGCCGCGCGGACCTCGGTCACCTCGCTGGAGTAGGAGACCAGGTGGTCGACCCCGGCCGCCGCCCACTCGAGGTAGTCGTGGAACTCCTCGCGAGTGGGGTAAAGGATCTTGTGGTTGATGAAGTCCACCAGCCTGCCGCGTGCGTGCAGGTAGGGGACGAACCCGAAGCGGCTGGTCGGGTTGCGCAGGGTGGCCAGATCCTTCAGGAACGACACCTGCATGGTGGCGCCGTCGATGAGCATCCCCCGGTGCCAGCCGAAGCTGGGCTGCCGCTCCAGGAAGAGTGCGGTGACCGCCTGGTCGCGTCGAGCGCTCTCATTGTGTTCCTCAAGGGCGATGGCCAAGGCCAGATTGGCCGGCCCGAAACCGATTCCCACAACGTCGTGAACCGGCGAGAAATTGTCGTGCGGATTCCCCATCAGGACATTTCCCTTTCCGTCGGACCGTTGGTTCGATATGCCATTGCCCGAGGCGAGTCAGAAAGCTATCCCGGATCCCGGCCGAGTAGCCGACAGGTAGCGGAGCGTGGCAGCGAGCTGCCATCCGGCACGTGCCCCACCCCGCCAAATGGTTCAATATAGCCACCTATTACACCCTTTGGTCGGTGACACCTTCCTGTAAGGTCACCCGACTCCGCTGGCTCAACGCCGAGGTCGGCACGCACAGTCGACCGGGACGGAAAAAGGCATGCAATTGCCCCTGCCCCACCAGCCGAGCGCTCCTTTACGGGATATGGATAATGCATGATCACCAAATTTCGGATACATGAAGGCGCCGCTGTCAGCGAGTTCGGCATGGCGTGCCAGCGGATCATTCCCTGGCAAGCACAGGAGGGCCAGGAGGAACCGCCTTTCGGCGGCATGGCCTGCTTCTTACCGGCCGGCGCCTCCTCGGACCCCGACTGCCACGACCAGGACGAGGTCATGGTGATCCTCTCCGGTTCCGGCAGCCTCGACCTCGCCGGCGAAAAGGCCGGGTTCACCACCGGAGACGTGGTCGTCCTGCCCCGCAACCAGGAGCATGTCGTGCACAATCCGGGGTCCGGGACCCTGACCTGGCTCTCGGTCTACTGGCCGCTGCACGAGCCGAAGCGGACCGAGGGTGCGGAGGGGACCGCGTGAGCGCTCCGGTCTGGATCACCGCCACCCCGCCCACCCCCAACGGCGACCTCCACATCGGTCACATCGCCGGACCCTACGTCGCCGGCGACGTACTGCGCCGCTTCCTCGCCGCCGACGGGACCGAGGTCCGCTACACCACCGGCCTGGACGACCACCAGAGCTATGTCCCGGTGCGCGGTCTGAAGGACGGCGGGCGCTCCGGCGAGGAGGTCGCCGACAGCTACGGCGCGTCCATCGCCCGGGTCTGGCAGCGGGCCGAGGTCGGTTTCGACCGCGTGGTGCGTCCGCGCGAGGAGGACGGCTACCTCGCCTACGTCCAGGACTTCCTGCGCCGCCTCCACGACGCCGGGCACGTCGTCGCCCGTACCCGGCCGCTGCCGTACTGCGCCCCGTGCGAGCGCTGGCTGTACGAGGCGTACCTGACGGGCAAGTGCCCGCACTGCGGCTCCTCGTCCAACGGCAACGCCTGCGAGCCCTGCGGCCGGCCCAACGACTGCGCCGATCTGGGCGAGCCGCGGTGCACCATCTGCGACACCCCGGCCGAGATCCGCGACGCCGCCCGGCTGTACTTCCCGCTGGCACCGTTCGCCGACCGGCTGGAGGCGTTCTGGGCAGAGGTCGACATGCCGCCGCATCTGCGGGCCCTGTGCGACCGGATGCTTGCCGACGGGCTGCCGGAGATCGCGGTGAGCCACCCCGGCGAGTGGGGCGTGCCGGTGACCGTGCCCGGCTTCGAGGACCAGCGGGCCTATGTGTGGTTCGAGATGGCGCCTGGCTATCTGTGGGAGCTGCCCGAGCAGGAGCGGGAGAAGGGCGACTGGCCCGCCCCGGTGCAGTTCTTCGGCTTCGACAACGGCTACTTCCACGCGGTGCTGTTCCCCGCCCTGTACGCCGCCCTGCACCCCGGGGCCGCCCTGGCGCGGGCCTTCGTGGTCAACGAGTTCTACCAGCTGGACGGGGCGAAGTTCTCGACCAGCCGACGGCACGCCATCTGGGTCCACGAGGCGCTCGCCGAGGCCGGCTCCGACGTCCTGCGCCACCATGTGCTCGCCGACCGGCCCAACGGCCGCCAGACCAGCTTCACCCGCGCGGACCTGGAACGCACCCAGGCGCTGCTGACCGCCCAGTGGAACGGCTGGCTGGAGCGGCTCTTCGCGGCGGTCGCCCGCCACAGCGACGGCCGGGTCCCCGAAGAGAGGCCCGAGGGACCCGCCTGGCAGCGGCTGCGGGCCTGGCTGGAGCGCACCGTGGCGGAGCTGCGCGAGGCATACGGCGTCGAGGGCTTCGACACACGCCGTGTCGTCGCCCTCCTCGACGAGATCGTCGCCGGCGCGAACGACTTCTGGTACGTCCACGAGCACGAGCGGGACCGGTCGCCCTCCGCGCACCGTGCCGGCCTGACCGCCCAACTGGCCGTCGCCGGCGCCCTGTCGGCGTGGGCCGCGCCCGTCATGCCGGCCGGCGCGGCACGGCTCGCCGCGCTGCTGGGCGAGGGCGCGGACCGCGCGGTCGACGCGGCCGCGCTGACCCCGCCCCCGGCGGGCCGGCCGCTGACCGTGCCCGACCGCCCGGTCTTCGGTGACTGAGGTCATGGCACGACAGGATGACACCGAGGTGCGCGTGGCCGTCGTCGGACCCTTCAGCGGTCCGCGGGCGGCCTGGGGCGAGCTGCTCACCCGGGCCGCTGCCGACCACGGCGATCCGGGCGTCGTCTGGGAGTTCCACGACGACCGGGGCGACGCCGACGCGGCCGAAGGCGTCGCGCGTGCCCTGACGGCGGAGCCCGTCGTGCGAGCCGTCATCGGGCACTTCAACAGCCTGGGCGCCGCACGGGCCCTGCCGCACTACCGGCGGGCCGGTCTCCCGGTGCTGCTGCCGCTGGCCACCGACCCGGACCTGCTCGCCTCCGGCGGCGGTGGAGCGCTGCGCTGGTGCCCGCATGACCTGGGTCAGCCCGCGGCGATCCGCCGGGCCGCCCAGGACCTCGGCATCGGCACCCTGGCCGCCGTCGACGACGGCAGCCCCTACGGGCGCCGGCTCGCCGAACGGTTCGCCGCCCTGTCCCCGGACCCGGCCGCGACGGGCCAGGCTCTCGTCGTCTGCGGCACCCACCACGGCGCGGCGGACACGGCCCGGCGCCTGCGCGCGGACGGGCACGACGGGCCGCTGTTCTTCACCGACGACTGCGCCGTGGCGGAATTCGCCGATCTGCTCGGCGCCCCGGCGTCTTCCGCCCGGGTCGTACGGCTGCGCGGCGGCCCGCACCGCCAGGTCGAGGCGGCCTTCGCGGCGCTCGTACGGGCCCTGCGCTCGGACCCGGCCGCCACGGGTGACCGGCTCCTCGCGGCCGTCCGCGCGGCCGCCCGCCTCTCCTTCGACGCGGACGGCGATCCCGTCGACGCGGACGACGACGCCGGCTGGGAGGTCGTCCCGGTCGCCCTGCTCTCGGCCCCGGCAGCACCACGCCCGGCCGGAGCCCCGGTCACCGGGTACGACGTCGTGGTCGTCGGCGCCGGTGCGGTGGGCGCCGCCACCGCGGCGGAACTGGCCTCGGCGGGCCTCAGCGTGGCGGTCGCCGACCTCGGCCCCGGCGCCGGGTCGGCCACCCGCGCCTCCGGGGGCCTGGTCCGGGCGTACGAACCGGAGCCCGTCGTACGCGCCCTGGCCGTGCGCAGCCACCAGTTGCTGTGGGGCACCGCCTCCCCGCCCCGGTCGGCCGGGTTCCGCCGCACCGGCTCGGTGGTGCTGCTGGGCCCCGACGATGTCGCCGAGGCCGAACGCGGCATCGGCGAGTTGTCCGCGGCCGGGATCAAGGCTGACCTGCTCACGCCCCGCGAACTGAGCGTGCGCTGGCCCGACTTGGCCGCGGACGGCGTGGCCGCCGCGGTGTGGGAGCCGGGCGGCGGCTACGCCGACCCGGTCGGCACCGCCGCGCTGTATCTCACCCGGGCCCTGCGGCACGGGGCCGTCCTGCTGCCCCCGGGACCGGTGCACGCCCTGGAGCCGCACCGGCGCGGGGTGCGCGTGTGCACCCCGGCGGGCGAGCTGACCGCCCGCTGTGCCGTGGTGGCGGCGGGCGGCGGGACCCCGGCGCTGCTCGGCGACCGGCTGCCGCCCCGCCCCGGCGGCCCGGCCCCCCGCACCAAACGCATCCGTTATGCCTTCTTCCGCGGACCCGGCCGGCCACTGCCCGCGGTCAGCGACCTGACCTGCGGCATCTGGGGCCGCCCGCAGCTGGACGAGCCGTTCGCCGGCGGTCAGCTGACCGGCCGACCGGTCGAGGAGTGGGACGTGTCGGCCGGCGTCGGCGACGCCCTCACCGACGAGCAGGTCGCCCATATCCGCGCCGGGGTCGTCCACCGCTGGCCCTGGGTCTCCCGAGCGCCGTACCTGGGCGGGCGGTTCGGGGCCGACCTGTACCATCCTGACGGGCCGTTCCTGGGCCTTCTTCCCGGTGAGCCCCCGGTCGTGGTGGCCGCGTGCTGGTCCGGAGCCGGTTTCAAGACGGCGCCTGGCGCCGCCGAAGAGGCGGCGGCCGCCGTGCGGTGTCTGCCGCGGTGGCAGGGTGCCACACCGTGACCGCTCCGCCCCCGGCACACAGCGAAGGTGACACCTTGAGCACTTCCCCGCACCAGCCCCTCGGCACCGAACTCCCGGTCACGGACCGGACACGTCTGCGCCGTATGAAGGAGAAGGGCCGCACCGCCCGCGCGGACCTGGACGCCGTCCTCGCCGCCGGGTTCGTCTGCCACCTCGGCGTCGTCGTCGACGGCGCCCCCGTGGTCGTACCCACCGTGTACGGCGCCGCCGAGGACACCCTCTACTTCCACGGCTCCGTCGCCGCGCGCAGCCTGACCTCGGCCCCGGGCCGGACCGTCTGCGTGACCGTCACCCACGTCGACGGGATCGTGCTGGCCCGCTCGCTCTTCGAGCACAGCATCAACTACCGCAGCGCCATGATCTACGGCGTCCCACGCCCGGTCACCGACCCGGAGGAGACCCTGGCCGGGCTGCGCCTGATCACCGAGCAGGCCCAGCCCGGCCAGTGGGACTACGCCCGCCGCCCCAGCCGCAAGGAACTGGCCGCGACGACGCTGCTGGCCCTGAGCCTGGAAGAGGCGTCGGTCAAGCTGCGCACCGGACCGCCGGACGACGGCGACAGCCCCGACGCCGCGCTCGGCCTGTGGGCGGGCGTCGTCCCCGTGCGCCTCGTACGCGGCGCCCCGGTGCCCGACCCCGCGCTCGCACCGGACATCCCGCTCCCCCACCACCTCGGCTGACGACCCCGCCCGGGGCCCGAGACGTAAGACGACGTCACACAGAAAGGCGAACGCCATGTGCGGTCTGAGCGGTTGGGTCTCCTACGGACGGGACCTGCGAAAGGAGCGGGAGACGGTCGCCGCCATGACCGCGACCATGGCCTGCCGCGGCCCGGACGACTCCGGCCTGTGGACCCGGCCGCACGTGGCACTCGGCCACCGCCGGCTCGCCGTCATCGACATCGAGGGCGGCCGCCAGCCGATGTCCTACGACACCGGCGGCGGCGAGGTGGCCCTCGCCTACACGGGCGAGATCTACAACTTCGTCGAGCTGCGCGACGAACTGCGCCACCGCGGCCACACCTTCCGCACCCGCAGTGACACCGAGGTCGTGCTGCACGCCTACCTGGAGTGGGGCGAGGCGCTGGCCGAGCGGCTGAACGGCATGTACGCCTTCGTCGTCTGGGACGGCCGCACCGAGCGGCTGCTGCTCGTCCGGGACCGCCTCGGCGTCAAACCGCTGTACTACTACCCGACCCGGGACGGAGTGCTCTTCGGCTCCGAACCCAAGGCCATCCTCGCGCACCCCTGCGCGGAGAAGGCTGTCGACCTCGACGGGCTGCGGGAGGCGTTCGCCTGGATCCGTACCCCCGGGCACGCCGTGTGGCGCGGCATGCGGGAGATCCGGCCGGGCACCCTGGTCACCGTCGACCGCGGCGGCGAACGCACCCACACCTACTGGAGGCTGGAGGCCACCGAGCACACCGACGACAGGGCCGCCTCCGTGGCCCGGGTGCGCGAGCTGCTCACCGACATCGTGCGCCGCCAGCTGGTCACCGATGTGCCGCGCTGCACCCTGCTCTCCGGCGGCCTCGACTCCAGCGCCATCACCGCGCTCGCCCAGCGGGAACTCGGCGACAGCGAGCAGATCCGCAGCTTCTCCGTCGACTTCGCCCGGCACGAGGAGAACTTCACCGCCGACCCCTTCCGGGCGGACGCCGACGCCCCGTTCGCCAAGGAGACCGCCGCGCACTGCGGCACCGCGCACGAGAACCTCGTGTTCGACGCCCAGAGCATGGCCGATCCGGCCGTACGGCGGGCCGTGGTGGCCGCGAAGGACCTGCCGGTGGGGTTCGGCGACGCCGACAACTCCCTCTACCTGCTGTTCAAGGCGATCCGGGAACGTTCCACGGTCGCCCTGTCCGGAGAGTCCGCCGACGAGGTGTTCGGCGGCTACAAGTGGCTGCACCAGCCCGAGGCCCAGCGAGCCGACACCTTCCCCTGGGTCGACCACACGCATGTGACCAGCCCGCACACCGGCACCGGGGTGTACGACAAGGGCCTGCTGGCCGCCCTCGACCTGCCCGGCTACATCCGCCGGCGGTACGCGGAGGCGGTCGCGGAAGCCCCCCGGCTGGCCGGCGAGGACGCGTTCGAGGCGCGGATGCGGCTGGTGTGCTACCTGCATCTGACCCGGTACCTGCGCATCCTGCTGGACCGCAAGGACCGGCTCAGCATGGCCGTGGGCCTGGAGGTCCGGGTGCCGTTCTGCGACCACCGGCTGGTCGAGTACGTCTTCAACACGCCGTGGTCGATGAAGACCTTCGACGGCCGCGAGAAGAGCCTGCTGCGGGCGGCCTCCGCCGATCTGCTGCCGCGGTCGGTGGTGGAGCGCCGCAAGGCCCCCTACCCATCCACCCGCGACCCGTTCTACACGGCCGCGCTCCAGCAGCACGCCAAGGAGGTGCTCGCCGACCGGGGTCACGCCGTGCACACGCTCACCGACCAGGCGTGGGTGCAGCAGACGGTGGCCCGGACCGCCGACGAGGTCGACGGCGCGACCCGCACCGGCCTGGAGCGCTGGCTCGACTTGGCGACCTGGCTGGAGATCCACGCCCCCCGGCTGGTCCTGTCGGACTGAGCCCACGCGGTCGGCCCGACACACCGATCGTCGCCGTCCGGGCCGGCGAGATCCGAGACAGGGAGGCGAACGATGAGTCAACCATCGATCAAGTTCCGCATTCTGGGGCCGGTCGAGTACCACGACGGCGACAACTGGGTCCCCATCAAGGCCGCCAAGCAGCGCGCGCTCATGGCACTGCTGCTCCTCAACGCGAACCATCTGGTTCCCGCACAGCAGCTGCACTCGGAGCTGTGGAGCGACGGACCCTCCAGCCACGTGGGCCGCTTGCTGGCCGGCTGTGTGTGGCGGCTGCGCGCCGCCATCGGCGACCCCGCCGGGCAGACCCTTCTCACCCGGCCCGCCGGGTACCAACTGGCCGTGCCTCCCGGGAGCCTCGACCTCCACGAGTACGAGTCACTCGTCGCCTCCGGCCGCACGCAGCGCGCCTCGGGGAATCTGGTCGAGGCCATGAAGTCCTTCAGCGCCGCGCTGGAACTCTGGCGGGGCTCGCCCCTCGCCGACGTTGCCCTCACCTCCTCGATCATGGCCGAGTCCGCGCGTCTGGAGGAGTCCCGGCTGGCGGTGATGGAGGCGAACTTCGGCGTGCGGATCGCCTTGGGGCAACACGAGGACGTACTGCCCGAACTCAAACTCCTGGTCGCCCAGCACCCGTTGCGCGAACGGCTCCACGAGCACCTGATGATGGCGCTGTACGGGACCGGGCAACAGGCCGAGGCGCTGGGGGCGTACCGGGACCTCCACCACCTGCTCGCCGACGAGCTGGGGATCGATCCGAGCCGGCCGCTGCGCGAGCTTCAGCAGCGCATCCTGGAAGAGGATCCGCGTCTGAACGACCGGGGCGCCCCGCATGGCGCGACGGCATCCGGTCCCAGGGAGCGTGCTGTGTCATCGGATGCGGCACCGTGTCCGCTCCCGCACCAGCCCTCGCTGTTCGTCGGCCGGACGTCCGAACTGGCCACGATCGCCGAGTACTTGGCGGAGGGGCGCCCGGCGGTCGCGATCCACGGGCTGGCGGGATCGGGCAAGAGCGCCTTGGCGATCGCGGCCGCGCATGCCGCGGCCGGTGACTTCCCCGGCGGGCAGGTCTATGTGGACATGCGGGGTACGACAGGCGACTTTGCCCTGCGGCCCGACCAGGCGATGCGGCTTGTGCTGCGTTCGTTCGGAACGGAGCAGGGCGGCGGTGGCGCGGCGGCGCCGCATACGTGGGCCGGTCCGGCCGGGGGCAGGGCTTTGATCGTGCTCGACAACGTCCGCGACTCCGACCAGATCCAGGGATTCCGCGCCGCGCCGCCGGGCTGCTCACTTCTCATCACGAGCCGCTCGCCCATAGGAGGCGTGGACGGGCTCATGCATCTGCGTCTGGGACGGCTGACCGTGTCCGCCTCGATCGACCTGCTCCGGCGAAGCGTTGGCGTAGCGCGCATCGACGCGGAACCCGCCCCCGCTTCCGAACTCGCCAGGTCCTGCGATTACCTGCCCTTCGCGCTCCGCCTCGCCGCCGACCGGCTCGCGACACGGCCCGACTGGTCGGTCGCGGACTTCGCACGGTATGTGGCCGAGCCGCACCAGCGGCTCGACTTCCTGGCCGGCGGCAACGTCAGCCTGCGCGACTCACTGCTGGCGAGCCTCCCCCTTCTGTCCGACGAGTCGGGCGGGACGGCGGTGACAGCGGTGACGGCACTGCGGAGACTGGGCTTCCTGGATCTGACCATGGTCACCGTCGAGGCGCTGGCCGTGCTTCTCAGTACGACGGAGGGTGAGGCGCACAAGATCGCCGAACGGCTTGTCGATGCCGGGCTCATCGAGTCGCTCGCGATCGACCGCTACCGCGTTCCGCAGAGTGTCCGGGCCCTGGCGCGAGAGATCACAGGTTCGGACCACGAGGCCACCGAGGCCGTACAACGCGTTGTCGACCACTACGCCATCGCCGCGCGGGAACAGCCGAGGCCGACTCTGGGAGCGTGGTACCGCCGAGAGCGGGAGACTCTCAACGCCCTGGTCACATCCGACAGGACCGGGACCTTGATCGAATCTCTTGACAGAATGCGTTGCGTGCTGGGCGCGAGCGGATCTACCGTGCGGCGGGAGCGGACCGGGTCAGCACCCGGACTCCGCCCACCGGGCGGTCCACGTCCGCCGCGGCCATGACCAGGACGTCATCCATGTCGCGCATCATCCGCACCACGGTCTCCTCCTCGTAGACCTCGGTGTTGTACTCGATCTCGGCGAGGGTCCCGTCGTCGCCGTCCCAGTAGGCGACGGTCATATCGGCCCGGGCGGCGCGGTTCGGGCCCTGGAGCATGGTCAGGCCGATGTCGCCGAGCGTCAGGTCCCGGCCGATCGGCCCGAGGTAGTTGAGGGTCAGCTTGATGTTGGCCAGGCGTGACCGGGTCTCCTCCGGGAGGGCCGCGTGCACGACCGGGAAGGGCACGCCCTGGTGGGCCAGCAGGTTCCAGGTCGCCTCCCGTGCCGCCGTGGCCACCTCACGGATCGATGCCTGATCGTCGACCGTGGCGCGGACCAGGCAGGAGTTGCTGACGAACCCGACCAGTGCCTGCTCGCTGCGGGTGCTCCGGTTCATGGTGATGACCCCGACGGTCGGCTCGCGTTCCCCGCCCCGCGCCAGAACGATCTGCCAGGCGGCCAGCATCACGGAGAACGGAGTGGCACCGAGTTCCTGGGCCAGTGCCGCACGTCCCGAGTCGGCCTGTGAGGTGAACCGGTATTGCACGGTCCTGCCGGGATCGCCGACCGCCGTGGGCCGGCGGGGCTCGCGATCGTGGGCCACCGTGGTGAGGACGGCCCCGTCAAGTGCCGTACGCCAATGGTCGAGGCTTCGTCGCCATCGGCCCCGTTCTTCCTCCGAGCGCAGCTTCTCGGCGTAGCCGTGGAAAGTGACGGCGTCGCTGATGAAGACCGGCTTCTCGCCTCGGACCAGGCTCGCGTACGCGGCGGAGAGGTCGTTGAGCAGAACGGTCGTCCCCCAGCCGTCCACAATGATGTGATGGACCGTCAGGATCAGTTCTTCCCGCGCCCCGATCCTGACCAGGGCCAGCCGGGCCAAGGGGCCCGCGTCCAGATGGAACTCCTGTGTGTGGAGTTCCACGGCGAGGCGCAGGAACTCCTGAGCGGCCTGGTCAACGTCCGGTACGTCCGGTTCGACCAGCCGCGCGGTAACGTCCAACGCCGGTTGGATGACCATGTCCAACTCGCCGTCGTGCGCGACGAACCGGGCGCGCAGGCTGTCGTGGCGGTCCGTCACCGTCTGCCAGGCGGCGGCGAGGGCGTCGAAGTCGACGCGTCCGGCGCACCCCAGTCGCCAGGTGATGTGGTACACGGAACGATCCCTTGCGCTCCGCAACGCATTCCAGCGGGCGGCCTGTTGGGCCGTCGCCGGGATGACCAGAGGTCTGGCGTTCACACTCGTCTCCTCGGTCACTCGGTGACTTGTACAACAACTGGTCGGGTCGGACACTGAACCCTCGTCAGGCCGCGAACTCGTCGGTCAGCCGCTTGCGGTCCACCTTCCCGACGGTGGTCAGCGGGAGCGACTCGCGGTGGTGGTAGCTGCGCGGACGCATATAGCGGGGCAGGGCGGAGACCAGCTTCGTGAATTCGTCCGCCGGGACCTCCTTGCCGGTGTACACGGCGCGCAGTTCGTTCTCGCCATCAGCGGCGGGGACGACGAGGACTATGGCCTCCTCGATCGAGAGGTGACACCGCAGCGCCGACTCGATCTCACCGAGTTCGATCCGGTTGCCGCGGATCTTGACCTGTCCGTCGACGCGTCCGAGGTGGACCAGTTCGCCGCCCTCGAGCCGGCACCGGTCGCCCGTGCGGTAGTAGTGTTCCGGCGTGACCGGCTCCCGGCCGTCGTGGACGCGGCCGCGGTCCGGGTCGGTGTCCGAGCCCGATTCCATCAGGACGAACCGCCCGGCGTTCTCCCCGGGGTCCAGATAGCCGGGGAAGCGCTGCGGGCCACGCACACACAGCTCACCGTCGTCGGCGGGCCGCAGGTCCTCGTCCAGCAGGAGCCAGTCCATACGCGGGTGCGGGAGGCCGATGGGGATGGACCGGTTGGTGGTCTCCGGCCAGTCGGCCCGCTCCCGCGGAACCTCGTACCCGGTGATGACGATCGTGGTCTCCGTCGGGCCGTAGCAGTTGGTCATGACCGCGTTCGGCGCCGCGGCGCACCAAGCCTCGGCCTGGTCGACGCCGAGCCTCTCCCCGCCGAACAGGCCACGCCGCAGCGTGGGCATGCTTCCGGGGGCCAGTGCCCGCAGGCGCTTGGCGAAGGAGATGACGGACGGCACCGACATCCAGTGGGTGAGCCGCCTGGTGTTGACGATCCGCACCGGGGTGAACACATCACCGTGCTGCGCCACGCAGAGGGTCGAGCCGGACCCCCAGGTGCTGAACATCTCGGACACCGAGCCGTCGAAGGACATCTCGAAGTTCTGCGAAACCCGGCAGCCGGGGCCGAGTTCATAGCGCGGAATGACCTCCGTGAGGAACGCGTTCACGCTGGCGTACGTGGTGGGCACGCCCTTGGGCCTGCCGGTGGTTCCGCTGGTGAAGATGATGTACGCCGTGCCGGTCTCGGGCTGGTGGACCTGGTCCGGGATGTCGTCCGAGGGGTCCGGTGCGAGCAGGGGGCGCCACTTCTCGCCCGTCATGTCGAGCAGCCCTACTCCGGCGTCGCGCCGGTACTCCGCCGCGCCGTCACCCGCGGTGTCGTCGAACACCGTGAGATCGAGTCCGCCCTCCTTGGTGATGTCGACGTTGCGCGACGCCGGGGCGGCGGGATTCAGCGGCACCGCGGTGGCACCGAGCCGCTGCACCGCCAGATAGGCGACATAGCTGACCGCGGTGCGTGAGGTGAGCAGGCCCACTCGATCCGGCCGGCCACCCATCGCTTCGACCATGCGGGCCGACATCCACTCGGCGGCGGCCCGCAGTTCCGCGTAGGTGAGGGTGACGTCGAGCACCTCAAGGGCCGGGTCCTCCGGACGCGCCTCGGCGGAGGCCCGGAACCAGTCGTAGAGGGTGCGGGTCGTCATGGTGCTTCCCTTCCGGAGGAGACGCTGATCGAGAGGTCCAAGGAGTGGGGTACTGCTCGCGCCCGGACGTGCCGCCGTGCGCCCGTCACCACATGAACTGTCCGCCGTCCACGACGAGCTTCTGTCCCGTCATATACGCGCTGTTCGGGCCGACGAGGAATTCGAGGGCGTCCGCGATCTCCTCCGGGTCGGCGATCCGCCGCTGCGGTATCTCGTCGAGCATTCCGCGCCGGGCGTCCGGATCGTTCAGGTTGAACCGCTCGACCAGTTCGTCGGTCTCGGTGTTGCCGGGGATCAGGCAGTTGACCCGGACGCGGGGGGCCAGTTCGAGCGCGAGGCACTTGGTCAGATGCAGCAGACCCGCCTTGCTCGCACAGTAGTTGGCGCCGTTGCGACGGGGGCGGATGCCCGTGGTGGCGCCGACGTTGACGATCGTCGCGTCGGTCTCGGAGTCCACCATCGCCGGGGCGAGCGCGCGGGTCAGATAGAAGACACCGGAGAGGTTGGTGTCGATGACCCGCCGCCAGTCGTCGTGGCTCATCTCCAGGAACGGCCGGTCGACGTTCATCCCGGCGTTGTTGACCAGGACCACCGGCGGCCCGTACTCCGCCACAACGGCCTCCGCCGCTTCGGCCACCGAGGCTCCGTCGGACAGGTCCACCCGTACGGTGTTCAGCCTGGGGCCCAACTCCCGCACCGCACCGCGCGCACCGTCCTCGTCGGACCGGTACAGCGCGTTCACCCGGAAACCCAGCTTCACCAGACGGCGGCTGAAGGCGAGGCCGATACCGCGGGTTCCGCCGCTGACGACGGCTGTTGGAGGCCGAGTCGCCGCTGTCGTCCCGGCAACAGCCGCGGCCGTCATGCCCGGGCCTCGCCTTCGGCGTCGTCGGCATCTCGTGCGTCCCGGGCGTCTCGTGCGTCTCGTGCGTCCCGGGCGTCTTCGGCCAGGCTCGCCCGTACGAGTTCGGCGAGCGTCGCGATGGTGGGCGACCGGAAGAACTCGGGTACCGGGACCGTCGTGCCGTACTCCTCCTCGATCTCGGCGAAGGCCGTGAAGATGTTCAGGGAGTGGGCTCCGTAATCGATCAGGGACCGGTCGCGGGCGATGCTGTCGGTCCCCAGGATCGACGACCAGATGGCGGCCAGTCCGCGCTCCAGATCGGAGGCGTATTCGACCGCGGTCGTGGCCGCGTTCGTCTTCCGCTCGGTGATGAGCCGGTCCGCCAGGGCGGCCAGGGCTTCCCGGTCGGTCTTGCCGGTGCGCGACGTCGGTATCCCGTCGGTGTCGAAGATCCAGGACGGCGACATGTACGACGGCAGCGCCGCGGAGATCCGGGCCTGGAGCTCCGCGTGATCGGGGTCGGCGCCCGGCTCCGCATCGAGGAAGAGGACCAGTTCCCGGTCGGCCCCGAGCCCCCTCGCCACCGCGACGGACTGCCTGACTCCGGCCGCGGTGTTGGCGATCGCCTCGATTTCGCCGAGCTCCACCCGGTAACCGCGGATCTTCGTCTGGCCGTCCCGCCGGCCGAGGAAGATCAGTGTCCCGTCGGCGTCCCGCACCACCTGGTCACCTGTGCGGTACATGCGCGAGGCGGCGTCGCCGGAGAACCGGTCGGGCAGGAAGCCGGCCGCCGTCCGTTCCGCGTCGAGATAGCCGTCCGCGGGGCTGACGCCGCCGAGGTGGAGCTCGCCGGGTACGCCGACGGGTGCGAGATGGCCCGTCCCGTCGACCACGTACGCCGCGACACCCGGCAACGGGCGGCCGATCGGTGCGTGGGCGGGCCACCGCGCGTCGTCGCCCCGCATCTCGTGCACCGTGGCGGCGTTGGTCTCGGTGGGACCGTAGAGGTTGACGAGCACACACTCCGGGTGGTCGGCGAAGAACCGGCGGATCTCGTCGTCGACGAGGAGCTGCTCACCGGAGACGCAGACGCGCCGCAGGCCGGGAAAGCGGGCCGAGGCACGACGTGCGGCCTGGACGAACGGGCGGAGGGCCGCCACCGGCAGGAAGACGTGGCTGACCCGTGTCTCCTCGACGCGCCGGATCAGCGCCGGGAAGTCCCGCCGGTCGGCCGGCTCGCGGGAGACGACGGTGCCGCCCGAGGCGAGTGTCGGAATGATCTCCTGGAAAGAGACGTCGAAGCCGAGGGGCGCGTACTGGAGGAAGCGCGTCGTCGCGTCGTGCTCCATGGCGGAGATCTGCCACGCCGCCAGGTTCAGCAGGGGCCGGTGGCCCATCACCACCCCCTTGGGGACGCCACTCGATCCCGACGTGAACATCAGGTACACCGCCGAGTCGGCGGAGCCGCCCACGGCACGGGGCCCGTCGCCGGGGACGGAGAGTTCGGCCAGGCCGGTGGTGCGCGTCCCGGGGAGGCCGATGCCGCGGCCGACGATCAGGCGACAACCTGCCTGGTCCACCATATGAGCGAGGCGTTCCCACGGCAGGCTCGTGTCCAGCGGCAGATAGGTGGCACCGCGGCGCAGGATCGCGAGCATCGCGATCACGGTGTCGCACAGCCCGTCCAGGCACAGGCCGACGACCTGCCCCGGTGTGACGCCCTGCCGGGCCAGTCCGTCGGCGGTTCGCCCGGCGGCGGCCAGGAGTTCGCCGTACGTCAGGTTCCGCAGGGGCTCCTCGACGGCGATCGCGTCGGGCGTACGGCGAGCGGCCTGCTCGATCCACTCCGCGAGACCGCCTGCCGGAACCGGTGCCGGACGGCCGGCATCCGCCGGCTCGACCGCCGTGCCCGGAAGGTCGCCATCGGTGATCCAGTCGGTGAACAGATCGGCCAACGGACGGGTGCCGTCTTCGAGCGTGCGACGCAGTGCCGTGCGCAGCGACGCGAGCAGCGCGTCCGCGACAGCCTCCGAGATCAGATGCCGGTCGTACTCGAGCTCCAGCAACCAGCGGCTCTCCACCTTCGTGGCACCGAGCCACAGGTCGAACTTCGCCGTTCCGTTGCCGGGTTCCCGCACCCCGACGACGGCGCCGGTCGATTTCCCGTCGAAGGTGTCCTGCATCGCGAGCATGCAGGAGAACAAGGGGTTGCGGTTGCTGGTGCGGTCCTGTCCGACACCCGCCACGAGCTGGTCGAGCGTGACGGCGACCCTGGCGCGGCAGTAGTCGACGGCTTCCCGGACGGTCCCGGCGATGTGCTCGTCCACCGTGCGCGACCAGTCCACGTCGACCGTGACCGGCAGAGTGTTGACGAAGAAGCCGCAGAGGTCGTACGAGCGGACCGTGCGCCTGGCCGACAGGGGACTGCCGATCAGGACCGTGGACACACCGCCGTGCCGGGCGAGTACGGCCCCGTAGACGGCGCTCAGCAGGACGAAGGGCGTGACGGAGAGCCGCTTGCAGGTCTCCTGGAAGTCGATCGCTTCTCGCTCACTGAGCAGCCACGAAAGGCGTGCGCCGGAGAAGTCCGTCTCCTCCGGCCGCCCCGGCCGGGGATTCAGCACAAGAGGCGGTACAGCACGCAGCCGCTCGGCCCATACCTTGACCTGCTCGGCCGTCTCCGGCGAGCCGGAGGCCCGGTTCTGCGCCTCGAGTTCCCTGAGGAAGGCCGATTCGCGTGCTTCGCGCAGCGTCTCGATGTCCTCCGTGGTGAGCTTCGAGGTCAGCGCGGATTCCAGGTCACGGATGATCGGCCCCGTCGAGACGCCGTCGCCGATGAGGTGATGGCCGCACAGCAGAATGGCGGCCGCGGAGCCGTCAGTGGCGCGTACGAATCCGAATCGATAGGCCGGCCCTGCCGCGAGGTCGAACGGGCGTTGCCCGAGCCGCCTCGCCAATGCCTCGGCAGCGGCGGCGTACTCGTCCGGCGGTACGTCCACCCGCTCGACCGGCACATGTCCCGTCTCCGGCGGAGGGGTGAATCTGGAATGCATCCTCGGCAGGTGGCCGAAGACCTGGCGCAGCGCCGGCTGAACCGTGACCAGTACCGCGAGGGCATGGTCCACGACATCGTCCGACAGCCGCGGATCGAGGTCGAACTGCATGATCTGGTTGTAGATCTCGCGGGTCGGCACCCTGCTGTCGACGACGAGCAGCCCCTTCTGGGCATTGGTCAGCGGCAGCAGGGCCGGGTCCGCCGCGCCAGGGGCCGTGGTGTTCTTCAGCATGCGGCACCGGTCTCATCCGCGTCCTTCGGGAACAGGCTGATGAGCCAGACCTTGAGGTCCCCGACCGTCCGTACGTCGACCAGGCCCGCGGCGTCGATCTCCGCATCCTCGTCGGCGACCTCAACAGCAAGGCGCAGGAGCGACAGTGACTCCAGACCGGCCTCCTGGATCAATGTGGAGTCGACGAAATCCGCCGTGGCGTATTGCGCGATCCTCGAATCAAGGTCTGTCGGTGTGATCAGCACGTTGTCTCCACCTCATGCCGATGGCTCGTACGCCGAGCGTGGGTCCGCTCGTGCAACGGATAACGGCGGGCGCGGCCCGCGAAGGGGCCCCGCCGGGCGCTTACGACGCCTGCACGGAGATTCTTCCGAGCCGAGTTGTTCTCTCGATGTGCTGTCGATGCGCCGGCCCTGTGACGTGCGTCGACCGTCACATGCCGAGTCGCTTGCCGAAAGAGCCGGCCTCCTCCCGACCGTCAGCGGGCAGCGATCCGCGCTTCGACTTCGATGAGTGCCTTCGGCGTGAAGACCCGCAGGAAGGGAACGATGACCACCGCCGTGGCCACGGCGAAGAGGCCGAACGTCACCCGGTACCCCAGCCACTGGGCGAGCGCCCCCGACACCGCGGCACCGACCGGGATGGAGCCCCAGGAGAAGAGCCGGGCGGCGGCGCTGTAGCGGCCCATCAACTCGGCACCCACCAGTGTCTGACTGATGCTGCGGGAGTTGACCACCCACAGGGTGCCCCCCATGCCGCCGAGGAACGCGGCCGCACCGATGGCCCAAACGTTGCTGGTCAACGCCGGGACAGCGACCATGGAAGCGGAGAAGAAGACGTTTCCGAACATGACCCACCGCCGGCCGAGGAGCCGGTTGGCGAGGCCGACGCTCATCGTGCCCACGACACCGCCGACGCCCAGCGCCCCCACGAGCATGCCGTAACGGTCCGCGCTCAGGCCCAGCTCCTTCGTCGTGATCAGCGGCATCAGGGCGAACCAGGCGGCCCAGCAGGTGATGAGCCCGGTGACCGTCAGCGAGAGCATCCGCAGCAGCCGCTGGTTCCACAGGAACCGCAGACCTTCGCCAATCTGCTGATTGACGGTCAACTCCGGCTGGCCGGAGCGGCGCGGGACCCGGAACCGGCCCACCAGGAAGGGAAGGACGAGGATGGCCAGCGCATATCCGCCGATGGTCGCGCCGAGCGCGATCGAAGCGCTCCCGGCGACGAGGATGCCGCCCACGAACGGCCCGGCGAACTCGTTGCACAGCGTCTCCGCCGCTGTCACCCAGGTGTTGGCCCGCTCGCGACCGGCCGGTGCCACGGCGTCCGGGACCAGCGCCGCGGCGGATGTCAGGGCTATCACCTCCGCGACACCGAGGATCAGCCCGCCCCCGTAGAGCATGGGAAGGCTGACCACGTCAGCCACCAGGGCAGTGAAAAGGCCGAGCACCACGGTCATGCGCATGGCGTTGGCCAGCCACAGCAGCTTGCGGCGATCGGACCGGTCGACCAGCACGCCCACATGCAACGCGACCAGCAGCCACGGCAGGGTCAGGGTGAGCAGCACACCCGAGACCAGCGCGGGTGAGTCGGTCAGTGACGTGGCGATGAGAGGGAGCGCCACCTTGGTCACGCCGTCGGTCAGGTTGGTCACGGCGGTGAACGACACCAGCACCCAGGTGTTGCGCGTGCTGGCGTCCGCCGGGGGCGACTGTGGGGACAGTCCCGGCGACGAAGTGCTGGACACCGTAGGTTCTGCCATAGGAACTCCCGATTCCGATCCGCCTCGTGGCCGGGGCACACAGCACGACGTCAGATAAGTCCCGAACAAGTGACCTTCCCGATAGATCAGGCATCAGCCCGTGGGCGAGTTTAGCCAGTTGGCGATATGGCGCAACGCGCCGAATAGCCGCCCGCGCAAGGGCGGACGTCATGGAAAGCGCTGAATTCCGCGGGTGCGCGAGCGCCCGACAGCGGCGGCGAATCGGCAGCACATTGAGAGAACACCACCCCCGGCAACCATCTCTTCCTGGAAGCGGCCACCGCCTCTCCGATCTCTCATATCGACTGCCTAGGTTCAGGCGAGGAGACCATGCGGGATGGAATCAACGACGGCACTGGCAACCGGGTCGTCATCAAGGTCGGAACTTCATCCCTGATCACTCGGGGAAAGGTGGACCCCGTCAAGCTCGACGCCCTCTGCGCGACGGTGTCGAAGGGAATCGAGGCCGGTTTGGCGCCGGTGCTCGTCACCTCGGGGGCCATCGCACTGGGCCGGACCATGCACAGCACTTTGGCACAGGACACGGCGGAGGCCGCACAGACCGCGGCGGCGCTCGGCCAGGGAGTGCTGTACTCCGCGCTCCACGCCCGATTTGCCGCGCACGGCCTGGAGACAGGACAGATCCTGCTGACGCCGCGCGCTCTCGTCGCACCGGAACGCGGTGGGGGCGTCCGCCGCACGCTCGACCTGATGCGGTCGCTGGGCATGGTGCCCATCGTCAACGAGAACGACGCGCTGGGCGTGCGCAACAACGACGTACTGGCCGCTCTGCTCAGCGGGTTCATCGAAGCGCGGCTGCTTCTGCTGCTCACCAACGTGGCCGGCCTCTACGACGGCAACCCGCTGCTCGGCGAGGACGCCGTGCGCATCGCCGAGGTGACGGGGCCGATCTCCGAGGTCGAGGCGGTGGCCGGGGGATCCACCGGGGACAGCGGAACCGGCGGCATGCTCGTGAAACTGAGCGCCTGCTGGATCGCCACGCACGCCGGGGTCCGCACCGTGGTGGCCGACGCCATGGACTCCACCGCCCTGGTCGCGGCCTTCCGGGGCGACGAGGTGGCGGGGACCGTCTTCCCGCCGCGCACCTCTCACTCCACCGCACCCGATCTGGGCCGCCTGTGGCGTGCGTTCCGGAACCCCCCGAGCGGGTCCGTGGTCTGCGACGCCACGGGGCAGCAGGCCATCGAGTCGGGCCGAGCCCTGCTCGGCGGGAGCGTCGACGCGATCAAGGGGTCGTTCGGCAGTGGCGACGTCGTGGACATCGTCGGCTCGGACTCCCGGGTGATCGCCCGCGGCAGCGTCCGCCTCAGCTCGGCGGAGGCCGGGGCCGGCGGCCGGCCTGCCTCTGCATTGTTCAACCACTGTGACTACGTACGGATTTTGGAGGGCTAGTCGTGTCGGTAACCGAGATCTGCCGTGCTGCCGCGGAGGCGTCCGCCGCCGTCAAGCAGCTGACCACGGCCCAGAAGAACCAGGTCCTCCTGGACATGGCGGCCGCCATCGAGCGCCACCGGGACTCGATCACCAAGGCGAACGAGCAGGACATCGGGGCCGCCCGCGCGGCCGGCGTCACCCCCACCCTCATCGACCGCCTGACCCTCACCGAGAGCAGGATGGCCGGCCTGGTGAAGGCCGTCCACACGGTGGCATCGCTGGCGGACCCGGTCGGTGAGGTCGTCAAGGGCTGGACGCGGCCCAACGGGCTGCTGGTCGAGCAGGTGCGGGAGCCGCTGGGTGTCATCGCGGTGATCTACGAGGCTCGGCCCAATGTCACGGCCGAGGTCGCGGCGCTGTGTCTGAAGACCGGCAACTGCGCGGTGCTGCGCGGCTCGTCCATGGCCGCTGCCACCAATGCCGCGATCATGGCGGCCCTGGCGGAGGCCGTCTCCGAGCACGACGAAGTGCCCGCCGCGGCCGTTCAGCTGATATCCGACCCGTCCCGTGACGCCGCCATGGAACTCATGCGCGCCAAGGGGTACGTCGATCTGCTCGTTCCGCGAGGCGGCCCGGAGCTGATCGCCTCCGTCGAGCAGAACGCCACCGTACCCACGGTGATCGACGGCGCGGGCAACTGCCACACCTACATCGACGGCTCCGCCGACCTGGACATCGCGACCGCGGTGACCATCAACGCGAAGACCTCCCGGCCCAGCGTGTGCAATGCGATGGAGACCCTGCTGGTCCACGAGGACCTGGCGGAGTCCTGGCTGCCCGGTGTCCTCGAGCTACTGGCCGAGGCGGGCGTGGAGGTCCGCGGCGACGAGACCGTGCGGCACGTCTGGCCGAAGGCGGTCGCCGCGACCGAGGAGGACTGGGGCACCGAGTACCTGCGGCTCGTGCTCGCGGTCAAGGTCGTTCCCGATGCCGACGGCGCCATCGCGCACATCCGCCGGTGGGGCACCTCCAACGCGGAGGGCATCGTGGCCAAGGACATCGACGTGGCGCGGCGCTTCACCCGGGAGGTCGACTCCGGCAGCGTCTTCGTCAACACCTCCACCCGCTACTCCGACGGTGGGGAGTTCGGCTATGGCGTGGAGATCGGCGTCTCCACCCAGAAGCTGCATGTGCGGGGGCCCATGGGGCTGGACGCGCTCACCACCGTGAAGAACGTGGTCTGGGGCAGTGGCCAGACGAGGACGATCTGATGGGGGGACAGCCGCACACCGCGACGAAGCAGCCGTTGCGCACCTCCTTGCTGATGGAGGACATCGGCCAGGCACTGTCGGTCCAGTACAACAACCTCGTCTACGACATGAAGGCCGCCGGACGGGACATCATCACGCTGTCCCTCGGCGAGGCATTCTTCGACCTGCCGCTGCCGGCGTTCGACGGGCTCACGACGCCCGGTCTGCACCACTACTCGCACTCCCGGGGACTGCCGGAGCTGCGGCGGCTGCTGGCCAAGTACTACGAGACCAGGTTCGCGCTCCCGGTGGACCCCGACACCGAGGTGATCGTCACCGCCGGATCGAAGGCCGCCATCCACATGGCGCTCATGGCCATCCTCGACCCCGGCGACCAGGTGATCGTGCCGGAGCCGTACTGGCTGAGCTATCCGGCGCAGATCCGTATGTGCCGTGGCGAGCCGGTGATGGTTCCCCACGATGTGCCGGTCTTCGACTTCGAACGGTTCATCACCGCGCGCACACGTGCCGTCATCATCAACAACCCGAACAACCCGAGCGGGCACATCTACACCCGGGCGGAGCTGGTGTACCTGCACGAACTGGCCGACCGTCATGGGCTCTTGCTGATCGTCGACGAGGCGTACAACGAGTTCGTGCCGCCGGGCACCGAGTTCCTCGCGGCCGGGGCGCTCGACCCGGACAAGGAGCACACGGTCACGGTCAACTCGATGTCGAAGAACTACGGCGTCTCGGGCTGGCGGATCGGATACCTCATCGCCAACCAGCGGCTCACCGACCAAGTTCTGAAGATCAACCAGCATCTGGTCACCTGTGCGCCGACCATTCTGGCCGCCTATCTCGCCGAACGTTTCGACGACCTTCTGGACATCACCAGACCGCAGATCCAGCACACCGTCCAACTGCGCAACCGCGTCGGTACCTGGTTCGCGGACCACGGCATCGACACCCTGCCCGGCACGTCGACGTTCTATCTCTTCGCCTCCCTGGGCGGATCCAGCCTCGACTCCACCGAGTTCGCCGGCCGGCTGCTGAAGGAGAGCGCGATCAGCGTGGTGCCCGGCATCGGGTACGGGGACTCCTGCGATCGCTACATCCGGGTCTCCGTGGGCAGCGAGTCCGAAGACCGCATCACCCGCGGCGTGGCCGCGATCCGCGACCTCGTCGAGACCACCACTCCCGCGCACCTCGCCGCTCGCCCGGGTTCGACATCGTTCGCCGGAGGGCCGAATCCAGGGGTGTGACCCGGATCGCACTCCGGCTCCGTCCCCCCGACGAGGACACCTCCCCCGACCTCGGGACGCGCATGGATTCCGAGGTCGATGTCGGCGAACATCGCCCTCGGCGCGCGGACCCCGCCCGCGGCCGCGGGTGGGATGTGGTGGACCTCCTGACGCGGCAGCCGCAGCGACACCGGCTGCACTGCTACCGCCCGAGCCGCCGCGACGGGGTTTGCCGGACCATCCCCGGCCGGCCCTACCAGGTCGCCGCCCCCGCCGGTGATGACCAGGGGGTACGGGCTGCCGATGGCCAGGACGTCGGAGAGGAGCCGACGGTGGAGATCGCTGAGGTTCACGCCGCGGCTGCCGGACGAGCCGAAGCCAGCTCGGGGAAAGCCTCTTCCCACACATCGCGGATGGCGCGGCTGATCAACGTGCGCAGGACAGGCCACTGAGTGACCAGGAGGTCCCGGTTCAGCAGGGCGATCAGGTCATCGTGCTGCCCTTCGGCCAGCACCGTGCGGTACATGCTCATCCGCGACCGCGGCCGGTCCAGATCGAACCGCGTCAGGCCCGACCACGCCACATGCAGCGGCAGCTGGACGGAGCCATGCGCCGGCCCGGCCAGCTCGCCGAGCGCGCCGGGAAGCCTTCGTACATAGCGCTGCCGCAGCACCTCGGCAGCGGACGGTGGCGGCTCAGCCGTCGGCATGGCAGACATGCCACCAGTATGAGCGATGAGCACGCGGTTCGTGGCAGAGGGAACCGGGTGGCTGGGGATGATCCGCCATCGGGCCACAAGTGCTAACGACGGACTAGCGGCGCAGGACACTGGTGATCTACCCAGTCCGGACGTGTCGGCGAAAGAGTACCGTACCGACATGTATCCACCGTTGAGGGGAGCGCTCGTGCGTGAGCAGGACAACGCCAAGGAGCGGGACCGCGGGAACGGGCTGGCGGGGCACCGGCCGCGGCCGCATCGGGTGCCCGAATGGGCAACCCACATCCTCTGCCGGACACCATCCGCACGCGGGCGGAGACGTTCTACGGCAACGACGTCTCAGCCGCCGTTCTCCACGACGGACCGGTGGCCCCAACGCGCCGCGGAGACGATGGGGGCTCAGGCGATGACGGTGGGCAGGTGCTGTGTATAGCGGTACCTGCCGTGAAGGATACGAACTCGTCGCACGCGAGGACGAACTCGGTATTCTACAGAGGTCTCTGGAACAAGCGAGCAGCGGCCAGGGCGTCGTGGTCACCGTCACCGGCCCAATCGCCTGCGGCAAGACAGAACTGCTTGACGCGGCTGCCGCGAAGGCTGAGGCCATCATTCTGCGCGCGGTGTGCGCGCCAGAAGAGCGGGCTATGCCGTACGCCATGATCGGGCAGCTCATCGACGACCCGGCGCTCGCGCATCGGGCGCCGGGGCTGGCTGATCGGATAGCCCAGGGCGGGCAGCTGTCGCTGAGGGCCGAGAACCGACTGCGCAGGGATCTCACCCGTGCCCTGCTGGCGCTTGCCGTGGACCGGCCTGTGCTGATCGGCGTCGACGATGTGCATCACGCCGACACCGCCTCTTTGAACTGTCTGCTGCATTTGGCCCGCCGGGTCCGTCCGGCCCGGATATCCATGATCTTCACCGAGTTGCGCAGCCTCACCCCTACTCAGTCACGATTCAAGGCGGAGCTGCTCAGCCTGCCGTACCACCACGAGATCGCGCTGCGTCCATTCGGACCGGAGCAATCGGCGGAGCTGGCTCGCGCCGCCTTCGGCCCGGGCCTCGCCGAGGATGTGCTCGCGGGGTTGTATAAAACGACCAGGGGCAATCTGAGTCTCAGCCGTGGACTGATCAGCGATGTGCGGGAGGCCCTGGCCAACGGAGAGAGCGCTTTGGAGGCGGGCCGCGCGTTCCGGCTGGCGTACCTCGGCTCGCTCTACCGCTGTGGCCCGGTCGCGCTGCGGGTCGCCCGAGTGGCTGCCGTGCTGGGCCCAAGCGCCACCACCACGCTGGTGCGCCGGCTAAGCGGGCTCAGCGCGGAGACGATAGACCGGGCAACCAAGATCCTCACTGAGGGCGGGCTGCTGCTCGACCAGCAGTTCCCGCACCCGGCCGCCCGCTCGGTGGTGCTCGATGACATGTCCGCCCAGGAACGACGCAGCCTGCACACTCTCGCCCTGGAACTGCTGGACGAGGCGCCGGTTGAAGTGCTCGCGCACCACCAGGTCGGCGCCGGTCTCATACACGGGCCCAAGGCTGCGGAGATGTTCGCCAAGGCCGGCAAGGCTCTGGTCGTACGCAACGAGTTGGGCGACGCGGCCGAATACCTGCAACTGGCTCACCGGGCCTCCGACGATGTCTCCACCCGGGCCGCCTTACGGGTCGAGGCCGTGGCGATCGAGCGCCGCCGCAATCCGCTGGCCTCCAGTCGGCACATGGACGAGCTGAGCGCCGCCGGCCGCGCCGGTCTGCTTTCCCCCAAGCATGCGGCGCTGGCCGTCTTCTGGCTGGCCGACGGCGGGCGATCCGGCGAGGCAGCCGAGGTGCTGGCGTCGGAACGCCCGCTCGCGACCACCGATCAGAACCGGGCCCACCTGCGATTTGTCGAGGTGACTCTCGCGCTGTTCTCTCCCGGCGCCTTCGGCTCGGACCGGCGCCCACCTCCGCTGACGCCGGACGAACTCGCCAGCCTGCCGAAGGCGGCCTGGCAATGCGCGGTCGCCGACAACGCGGCCATGACCGCCTTGCACGGTCATCCAGAACTTGCCACCGCTCAGGCGGAAACAGTTCTGCGGCAGGCTGACTCGGCAGCCGACGCGATCCCCGCCGCGCTGATCGCCCTGTTGTACGCGGAGAACACCGAGTCCGCTCATATCTGGGCCGACAAGCTGGGCAGCATGAATGCCGGGGTATCGAACGAGGCGGAAGCGGGCTACGCCGGCCCATGCGCCGAGATCGCCCTGCGGCGCGGCGACCTGGCCACGGCGTTCGAGGCTGGTAGCACCGTCCTGGACGGCCGGTCACTGCCGTCGCTCGGCATCACCGCCGCATTGCTGTTGAGCAGCAAGACGGTCGCCGCTGTCCGGCTGGGCGAACTCGAGCGTGCGGAGAAGCTGCTCGCCGAGCCGCTTCCGAACGGCGTCCAGGACAGCCTTTTCGGTCTGCACCTGCTCTCGGCGTACGGCCAGTACAGCCTCGCGATGGGCCGATATGAATCGGCTCACCGGGCGTTTCAAACCTGCGGAGAACGTATGCGCAGCTGGGATGTTGACGTGCCTGGTCTGGCCCTGTGGCGTGTCGACGCCGCCGAGGCGCTGCTCAGCCTCGACCGGAACGAGGGCCAGCGGCTCATCGACGAACAACTCACCCGTCCGATGGGACCTCGTTCCCGCGCGTTAACGCTGCGGATCAAGGCGGCATACCTCCCGCGGACGAAGCGGATCCCCCTGCTCCATGAGGCGGCTGAGCTGCTGCTCCCCTGCCCCGACCCGTACGAGCAAGCGCGGGTGCTCGCCGACCTGGGCGACACGCTCAGCGCGCTCAGACGCTATAGCCGGGCGCGTGGAGTTCTCCGGCAGGCTCGTCACCTGGCCACCCAGTGCGGTGCTGTCCCGCTGCTGCGCCGACTCGGGGGCGAGCCCGGCCGGATCGACGACGCCGGCCTGCCGCAGCGGAGCACATCGTTGACCGATGCGGAGCGGCGGGTGGCGGCGCTGGCCGCGGCCGGACAGACCAACCGGGAGATCGCCGAACAGCTGTTCGTCACGGCCAGCACAGTGGAACAGCACCTCACAAGCGTCTTCCGCAAGCTGGGCGTCAAGGGCCGCAAGCAGCTGCCGACCGCGCTGGCCGACGTGGAACAGACCTGAGCTTCCTCCATCCCCGGACACCCGAGGTCTGGGGTCAACAGCCGTGATCTGAGGGGGCCGGTGAACATGTCCGTCTCGGCGGCCGGCGCCACGGCTGCCCGGGAACTCCCCGGCACCGGCAGCGCCTCGATCTCCTCGGCGGTGGCGGAGGCACCGAGGACGGTGTCGAGCAGTTCTCTCATCGGACCCCTCAGGTCACATGGGGAATCAGATCGTCGGATTGCCGAACTCCCGATCGATGAAGTCGAGGATCTCGCCGGCATCCGCGTTCGCCAGCGCGACAGTGGCCACATCGGCCGAACGGGAGATCTGCTGCCATTTGCCGAGGGCAGCCGACAGCCGGTCCTTCACCAGGGATGCCTGCTTCTCGTCGAAGGTGACGGAGTCGAACATCCCCTCGATCCGGTCGAGTTCGGCCAGCAGAGCCGTGGACGAGACGCGCGGATTCATCAGGTCGTCAAGCCGAGCGGCCAGACTGGCCGGGGTCGGATAGTCGAACACCATCGTGGCCGGCAGCCGCAGCCCCGTGCTCTTCGCCAGGCTGTTGCGCAGCTCGACCGCGGTCAGCGAGTCCAGGCCCAGATCCTTGAACGCGGCGGTCACCGGGATCGTGCCGGCGTCGGCGTGGCCGAGGACCACCGCGGCGGTATCCCGCACCACCTTCATGAGCGCGCCTTCGCGCTCCTCCGGCGCCAGCCCGGCCAGCCACTGAGCCGACGCGTCGGCGGTGGTTCCCCGCCGCGTGGCCCTGCGATGCAACGACCGCAGCAGGGCGGGAACCTCGCCGTCCCGGACCGGGGCCATGGGGGCGGCAAGCAAGACCGGCTCGCCGTGCTGGGTGGCGGTGTCGAACATCCGCATGCCGCGCTCGGCGGTGATGGTCTGCAATCCCCCGCGACGGATCCGGTCCCGGTCGGCGCCGGTCAGATTCGCCGTCAGGCCGGTCGTTTCCTCCCAGAAACCCCACGCCAGCGAGAGCGCGGGCAAACCCTCCGCACGACGTTCTACCGCGAGCGCGTCCAGGAAGGCGTTGGCTGCCGCGTAGTTGCCCTGTCCGGGGCTGCCCATGAGGCCCGCGGCGGAGGAGTACATGACGAACGCCGCCAGATCCCGGTCGCGGGTGAGCTCGTGCAGATGCCAGGCACCGTCCGCCTTGGCCCGCAACACCGTGTCGAGGCGCTGCGGGGTCAGCGATTCCATCACCCCGTCGTCGAGGACTCCCGCGGTGTGGATCACCGCCGTCAGGGATGGCACACCCGCCAGCACCCGCGCCAGCGCCGCACGGTCGGACACGTCGCAGACCGCGGTACCGACCTCGGCGCCCAGCTCGGTCAGCTCGCTGATCAGGGCGTCGTCGGGGACGCTACGCGAGACGAGCAGCAGGCGGCGTGCCTTGTTCTCGGCCACCAGATGCCGGGCGAGAATACCGGCCAGGGCGCCGGAGCCACCGGTGATCAGCACCATGCCGTCGGGGTTCCAAGCGGCCTCCTGCACGGGTTCCGCGCTGAGGCGGATCAGCCGCGGCACCTCGTACCGGCCGCCGTCGACCCGCAGCCACGGCTCGTCCGGTCCGATCGCCACTGGCGAGCTGTCGCCCTCGACCAGGATGAACCGGTCGGGATGCTCCGACTGGGCCGAGCGGACCAGCCCCGACACCGCGGCGGAGGCCAGGTCGGTGCCGGTCCGCACGACCAGGGTGCTGTCGGCGAAGCGCGGCTCGCCGAGCCACCGCTGAATCGCCTCCAGAACCCGGGCTGTCAGCGCACGGGCCCGCACCAGTGGGTCTGCGTCGACGTCGGGCAGCGCGGTGAACACCACCAGCTCGGGGACCGGGCCGTCGTCGGCGAGGTCCTCGAACCGGCCAACCGTCCGGCCGCCCTGCCCGGGAGGTGGGATCTCGTTCCAGGTCAGCGCGAACAGGTCCTCGGCGGTGGCGCCGAGCCCGGCCACCGGCCTGGCCACCACCGAGCCGACAGTGGCCACGGGCCGCCCGGCATCGTCGGTGGCCTGGATGGTCCAGCCGTCGGCCACCGGAGTCACCGCGACCCGCAGCGTCGCCGCGCCGGTCGTATGGAACTGAACCTGACCCCAGGAGAACGGCAGCCGCAGGTCGCCGGACGCGTTCAGGATGTTGGCCTGTAGGGCGGCGTCCAGCAGCGCGGGATGCACCGTAAACCGGGCCGCCTCCAGCGTCTGATCCTCGGCGAGGACGACCTCGGCATAAATGGTCTCCCCGGCACGCCAGGCCGCCCGCAAGCCCTGGAAAGCGGCCCCGTACTCGTAGCCCGCCGCCGCCAGCTCGTCATAGAAGCGGGCCACCTCCACCGGCTCCGCCTGCGCGGGCGGCCACACCTCGAACTCCGGCAGCGAGACGATCGGACCGGACGGGCTGATCGTGGCCGTGACGTGCCGGACCCATGCCTCGGTCTCGTCCGCCTGCGAGTGGACGGTCACCGGCCGATGACCGGCGTCGTCGGCCTCACCGACCGACACCGACAGCTGGACACCGCCGCTCGCGGGAAGCAGCAGCGGAGCCTCGATCACCAGCTCGTCGACGACCGCACAGCCGACCTCGGCCGCGGCCCGGGCCACCATCTCCACGAACCCGGTGCCCGGCAACAGCACCGTCCCCCGCACCGCGTGATCGGCCAGCCAGGCATGCGTGGCCAGCGAGATCCTGCCGGTCAGCACCACACCGTCCGCGCCCGGCAACGCCACGACGGTGTCCAGCAGCGGGTGTCCGTCGCCGGCGGGCCGGTCGGTGCTCGCCGCCCAGTAGCGCTGGTGCTGGAAGGCATAGGTGGGCAGGTCCAGCACCCGCCCGGTGGTGGTCCCCAGGATCGCCGGCCAGTCGATGGGTACGCCCTGTACGTGCAGTTCCGCCAGTGCGGCGACCACGGCGTGTTGCTCGTCGTCGCCGTGCAACGTCGGGATGCCGTCGATCAGCCGCGACAGTGTCCGGTCCGGACCGATCTCCAGGAAGACCGCATCCTCGAACGCGGCGACCTGGTCACCGAAGCGGACGGTGTCACGGACCTGCCGCACCCAATACTCGGGTGTGGTGACCTGCTCACCGGCGGCCATCACGATGCGCGGTTCCTGGTAGGTCAGCTGGGATGCCACTTGCCGGAACTCCTCCAGCATGGGCTCCATCCGCGCCGAGTGGAAGGCGTGGCTGGCCGACAGCCTCGTCCACCTGCCCAGCCCCTCCGCGACCTGCAACACGGCGGATTCGTCGCCGGAGAGCACCACCGAGGCGGGCCCGTTGACCGCGGCGATCTCCACACCATCGACCAGCACCGCCCGCGCCCGCTCCTCCGAAACCGGCACCGCCACCATCGCACCACCGGCCGGCAACGCCTGCATCAGCCGGGCCCGCGCAGACACCAGCGCACACGCGTCCTCCAACGACCACACCCCGGCCACATACCCCGCGGCAACCTCACCAACAGAATGACCGATCACCGCCCGCGGACGCACACCCCACGACTCCAGCAACCCGAACAACGCCACCTGCAACGCAAACAAAGCCGGCTGAACATACCCCGTATCGTCCACATCAAGATCGGGAACATCCAGCAGATCCCACACCTGCCGATGCAACCGCGCGAACAACGGGAAAGCCGCAGCCAACTCCTCACCCATCCCAACCCGCTGCGACCCCTGACCGGAGAAGACGAAAACGATACGCGGATCCGGGATCGCAGTGCCGGTGACGGTCTCCTCGCCCAACAGCACGGCGCGATGCTCGAATACCGACCGGGTCGTCGCCAGTGTTGATGCCACGGCGGGCAGGTCGGTCTCGGGTGTGGCGGTCAGGTAGGCGCGGAGCTGGTCTTCAAGGCCGGTCAGGGCGGGCAAGCTCTTGGCCGAGATCGGCAACGGCACCACACCGGTCGTGACGGTCGGCGCCGGAGTGTCCACGGGTGGGGTGGGCTGGGCGGGTGCGCTTTCGAGGATGACATGCGCATTGGTGCCACTGAAACCGAACGAGGACACCGCCGCCCGGCGGGCCCGGCCCGTCTCCGGCCACGACTGGTTCTCCGTCACCAGCTCGACAGCTCCAGCAGTCCAGTCCACGTGTCGTGACGGTTCCTCGACGTGCAGGGTGCGGGGCACCACGCCGTTCTGGAGGGCCATGACCATCTTGATGACACCGGAGACACCCGCGGCGGCCTGGGTATGGCCGAGGTTCGATTTGAGTGAGCCGAGCAGCACGGGCTGGTCACGGTGCTGGCCGTAGGTGGCGATCACCGCCTGGGCCTCAATCGGGTCGCCGAGTGTGGTGCCGGTGCCGTGGGCCTCGACCACATCCACCTCGGCCGTGGTCAGCCCGGCGCTGGTGAGCGCGGATCGGATCACCCGCTGCTGAGAGGGGCCATTCGGAGCGGTCAGACCGTTGGACGCACCGTCCTGATTCACCGCCGATCCCCGTACCACAGCCAGGATGTTGTGGCCCTTGGCCTGGGCGTCGGACAGCCGCTCGACCAGCAGCACACCGACACCCTCGGACCAACCGGTGCCATCAGCGCTGTCGGCGAACGCCTTGCACCGGCCGTCGTCCGCCAGGTTTTGCTGCTGGGAGAACTCCACGAACATGACCGGCGTGGGCATCACCGTGACACCGCCGACCAGAGCGAGCGAACACTCGCCCTGCCGCAGCGCGTAGGCCGCCTGGTGCAACGCGACCAGCGACGACGAACACGCAGTGTCCACCGTCATGGCAGGGCCTTCAAGACCGAAGAAGTACGACACCCGGCCCGCCAGCACGCTGCCCGCACGCCCGGTCAGCATGAAACCGCCAAGCTCGGCGCCGATGCCGTAGCCGCCGGGGTAGGCACCCATGAACACACCGGTGTCGCTGCCCCGCACCGACCCCGGTTCGATGCCAGCACGCTCGAAGGCTTCCCAGGAGACTTCCATGGCAAGACGTTGCTGCGGGTCCATGGCTACAGCTTCGCGGGGGCTGATGCCGAAGAACGATGCGTCGAAGCCGGCGACGTCGTCCAAGAACCCGCCGTGCAGGGTGGTGGACTTGCCCGGCGCGTCGGGGTCCGGGTCGTACAGGTTGTCCACGTCCCAGCCGCGGTCGGTGGGGAACCCGGTGATGGCGTCGAAGCCGGACTCGACCAGGCGCCACAGGTCCTCCGGCGAAGACACTCCGCCGGGCAGACGGCACGCCATGCCCACGATCGCCAGCGGCTCGTCCGAAGCCGTGGCCCTGCGCACCACAGCGGCCGTCGCGGGTGTCGTCTCGCCTGCGAGCAGTTCGCCGAGCCGTCCGGCCAGCGCGGCCGGTGTCGGGTAGTCGAACACCATGGTGGCGGGTAGTCGCAGGCCGGTGGCCTTGGCCAGGCTGTTGCGCAGCTCGACCGCGATCAGTGAATCGAGGCCGAGTTCCTGGAAGGCGGTTGCTGCGGGAACGGTGTCGGCGTTGGCATGGCCCAGGACCATGGCGGCGCTGTCGCGCACCACCTTCAGGAGCGCTTCCGGTGTCAGGTCGGCCGGACGGCCGTTGGTGGTTGCGGCTCGGCGGGCGACCGGGCGATGCAACGTACGCAGCAGCGCGGGGACTTCGCCCTCCCCTGCCGGGTTCATTGCGGTGGCGACCAGTACCGGTTCGCTGCGGCCGGACGCCTTGTCGAGCAGGCGCATCCCGTGTTCGGCGGTGATGGCCCGCTGGCCGCTGCGGCGGATGCGGCGGTGGTCGGTGCCGGACAAGGACGCGGTCATACCGTCTGCGTCGTCCCACATACCCCATGCCAGGGAGAGCGCGGGCAAGCCGTCAGCGCGACGGTGCTCGGCCAGGGCATCGAGGAACGCGTTGGCCGCCGCGTAGTTGCCCTGGCCCGCAGCACCCATCACACCAGCCGCGGAAGAGTACATGACGAACGCCGCCAAGTCCCGGTCACGGGTGAGCTCGTGCAGATACCAGGCACCGTCCGCCTTGGGCATCAGGACGGTGTCGAGGCGCTGCGGGGTCAGCGATTCCACCACACCGTCGTCCAGAGCGCCTGCCGTGTGGAACACCGCGGTCAGATTGACGCCGTCCAGGACGCGGGCCAGCGCGGCGCGGTCAGAGACATCGCAGGCCGCGACATCGACGTGGGCGCCCAGCTCCCTCAGCTCGTCGATCAGGACCGTGGAGGGGACGCTGCGGGAGACCAGTAGCAGGTGACGCACGCCGCGTTCGGTGACGAGGTGCCGGGCGAGGATGCCGGCCAGGGCGCCGGAGCCACCAGTGATCAGCACCGTGCCGTCCGGGTCCCAGACAGGCTCGGACACGGCGGTGGCGGCGGTGGTGGTGGTTTTGGTCAGCCGGGGTACTTCGTAGTGGCCGTCGGTGATGCGCAGCCAGGGCTCATCGAGCCCGGCGACCGCGGCGAGTTGATCCGGGGTGAGGGTCTCGCCGTCGGATTCGACCAGGATGAATCGGTCGGGATGTTCGGACTGGGCTGAGCGGACCAGGCCGGATACTGCGGCGGAGGCCAGGCCGGTGCCGGTGTGCACGACCAGCGGCCGGTCCTCCCCCGCCAGTGATGCCTGGATGCTGTGCAATACCTGGGCGGTCAGGGTGCGGGTCTGGGCCAGCGGATCGCCGTCGGGCTCGGGCAGAGCGGTGCACACCGCGACGTCGGCGGGATCGCCCGGCCCGGGGGCGGGGATCTCGGTCCACGTCAGGGCGAACAGGTCGTCGGTGTTGGAGCCGAGCGTCTCCGCGGTCACCGGGCGACTCACCAGCGCGCCGATCGTGGCCACCGGCCGACCCGTGCTGTCGGCGGCGTGCACGATCCAGCGGTCGGCCACCGGTGTCACCGCGACGCGCAGTATCGCCGCGCCGGTCGCGTGGAACTCGATCTGGTTCCAGGAGAACGGGAGCCGGAGGTCGTCGGGTGTCTTCAGGACGCTGGTCTGGAGGGCGGCATCCAGCAGGGCGGGGTGCACCAGGAACTGGTCTGCTTCCCGCGCCTCCTCGTCGGCCAGAACGATCTCGGCGTAGATGGTGTCCCCGTCACGCCACGCGGCCCGCAAACCCTGGAACGCCGGACCCCACTGCCAGTCGGCCCTGGCCAACCGCTCGTAGAAGTTCGACACGTCCACTGGCTCGGCCTGCACCGGCGGCCATACCTCGAGCTCCGGCAGCGAGACGGCAGGGCCGGCGGGGCTGATCGTGGCCGTGACCTGCCGGACCCAGACCTCCGCGTCGTCCGCCTGGGCGAACACGGTCACCGGCCGACGCCCGGCGCCGTCTGCCTCACCGACCGACACCGATAGGTGGACACCGCCGTGCTCCGGCAGCAGTAGCGGAGCCTCGATCAGCAACTCGTCGATGACCCCGCAGCCGACCTCAGCCGCGGCCCGGGCCACCATCTCCACAAACCCGGTGCCCGGCAGCAGCACCGTCCCCCGCACCACGTGGTCGGCCAGCCAGGCATGCGTGGCCAGCGAGATCCTGCCGGTCAGCACCACACCGTCCGAGTTCGGCAACGCCATCACCGAACCGAGCAGTGGATGCTCCACCTTCCCCAGCAGCGGATGTCCCTCGTCCGCGTTCGCCATCCAGTAGCGCTCGTGCTGGAAGGCATAGGTGGGCAGGTCCAGCACCCGCCCCGTGGTCGTCCCCAGGATCGCCGGCCAGTCGACCCCGACCCCTTGGACATGCATCACGGCCAGCGCGGCAACCGCAGCGCGCACCTCATCGTCGCCGTCCAACATCGCGATGCCATCGATCAGCCGCGACAGCGTCCGGTCCGGACCGATCTCCAGGAAAACCGCATCCCCGAACGCAGCAACCTGGTCACCGAAGCGGACGGTGTCACGGACCTGCCGCACCCAATACTCGGGCGTCGTGACCTGCTCACCGGCGGCCATCACGATACGCGGTTCCCGATAGGTCAGCTCGGATGCCACCTGACCGAACTCCTCCAGCATGGGCTCCATCCGCACCGAGTGGAACGCATGGCTGGCCGACAGCCTCGTCCACCTCCCCAACCCCTCAGCCACCCGCAACACGGCGGATTCGTCGCCGGAGAGCACGACCGAGGCGGGCCCGTTGACCGCCGCGATCTCCACACCATCGACCAGCACCGCCCGCGCCCGCTCCTCCGAAACCGGCACCGCCACCATCGCACCACCCGCCGGCAACGCCTGCATCAGCCGGGCCCGCGCAGACACCAGCGCACACGCATCCTCCAACGACCACACCCCGGCCACATACCCCGCAGCAACCTCACCAACAGAATGACCGATCACCGCCCGCGGACGCACACCCCACGACTCCAGCAACCCGAACAACGCCACCTGCAACGCAAACAAAGCCGGCTGAACATACCCAGTATCATCCACATCAAGATCCGGAACATCCAGCAGATCCCACACCTGCCGATGCAACCGCGCAAACAACGGGAAAGCCGCAGCCAACTCCTCACCCATCCCAACCCGCTGCGACCCCTGACCGGAGAAGACAAACACAATGCGCGGATCCGGGATCGCGGTGCCGGTGACGGTGTCCTCGCCCAGCAGCACGGCGCGATGCTCGAACACCGACCGGGTCATCGCCAATGTCGACGCCACAGCGGGCAGGTCGGTCTCGGGCGTGGTGGTCAGGTAGGCACGCAGCCGGTCTTCGAGATCGGCCAGGGCGGGCACGGTCCTGGCCGAGATCGGCAACGGCACCACACCAGCCGTAACAGCCGACACCGGAGTGTCCACGGGTGGGACAGGCTGGGCGGGTGCGCTCTCCAGGATGACATGCGCATTGGTGCCACTGACGCCGAAGGCTGAGACCGCTGCCCGGCGCGGTCGGTCGAGTTCAGGCCAGGGCTGGTTCTCGGTGACCAACTCGACAGCGCCGGCCGTCCAGTCGATATGCCGTGACGGCTGGTCCGCGTGCAGGGTGCGGGGCACCACGCCGTTCTGGAGGGCCATGACCATCTTGATGACACCGGAGACACCCGCGGCGGCCTGGGTGTGGCCGAGGTTCGATTTGAGTGAGCCGAGCAGCACGGGCTGGTCGCGATCCTGGCCGTAGGTGGCGATCACCGCCTGGGCCTCGATCGGGTCGCCGAGTGTGGTGCCGGTGCCGTGGGCCTCGACCACATCCACCTCGGCCGTCGTCAGGCCGGCGCTGGTGAGCGCGGATCGGATCACCCGCTGCTGAGAGGGGCCATTCGGAGCGGTCAGACCGTTGGACGCACCGTCCTGATTGACCGCCGATCCCCGTACCACAGCCAGGATGTTGTGCCCCCTGGCCTGAGCGTCGGACAGCCGCTGAACCAGCAACACACCGACACCCTCGGACCAACCGGTGCCATCAGCGCTGTCGGCGAACGCCTTGCACCGGCCGTCGGCGGCCAGGCCGCGCTGGCGGGAGAACTCGATGAAGATCTGCGGGTTGGCTATCACGGTCACTCCGCCGACCAGGGCCAGGGAGCACTCGCCCTGTCGTAGAGCGGATCCCGCTTGGTGCAGGGCGACCAGCGATGAGGAACAGGCGGTGTCGACCGTCATGGCAGGGCCTTCGAGGCCGAAGAAGTACGACAGGCGGCCGGAGAGCACGCTGCCCGCGCCCGCGGTGGCGCCGAAACCGCCGAGGTCGGCGCCGATGCCGTAACCGCCGGGATAGGCACCCATGAACACACCGGTGTCACTGCCCCGCACCGAGCCCGGTTCAATACCCGCGCGTTCGAACGCCTCCCAGGCGGCTTCCAGCACGAGCCGCTGCTGCGGATCCATCGCCCGCGCCTCACGCGGACTGATGCCGAAGAACGATGCGTCGAAGCCGGCGACGTCGTCCAGGAAGCCGCCGTGCACGGTGTAGGTCTTGCCGGGGGTGTCGGGGTCCGGGTCGAACAGGTCGTCCATGTCCCAGCCGCGGTCGGTGGGGAAGTCGGTGATGGCGTCGGTGCCGGACTCGACCAGGCGCCACAGGTCCTCCGGAGACGACACTCCGCCGGGCAGACGGCACGCCATGCCCACGATCGCCAGCGGCTCATCCGAAGCCGTGGCCGTCCGTACGGTGGCGTGCCTCTGGGGTGCCACTCCCGCGAGCAGTTCGCCGAGCCGCCCGGCCAGCACCGTCGGAGTCGGATAGTCGAACACCAACGTGGCAGGCAACCGTAGGCCAGTGGCCTTGGCCAGACTGTTCCGCAACTCGACCGCGATCAGCGAATCCACGCCCAGATCCCTGAACGCGGTCGTTGCGGCGATCGCGTCGGTGTTGGGGTGGCCGAGCATCAGGGCGGCGCTGTCGCGCACGATTTTCAGGAGCGCTTCTGGTGACAGTTCTTGGATCGGCTGGCTCTTTCGTGCTGTTTTGGGATACAGCGAGCGCAGCAGGGCGGGCAGGTCCGTGTCCGGGATTGGGTTCATTGCGGTGGCGACCAGTACCGGTTCGCTGCGGCCGGACGCCTTGTCGAGCAGGCGCATCCCGTGTTCGGCGGTGATGGCCCGCTGACCGCTGCGGCGGATCCGGCGGTGGTCGGTGCCGGACAAGGACGCGGTCATACCGTCTGCGTCGTCCCACATACCCCATGCCAGGGAGAGCGCGGGCAACCCGTCAGCGCGACGGTGCTCGGCCAGGGCATCGAGGAACGCGTTGGCCGCCGCGTAGTTGGCCTGGCCCGCGGCACCCATCACACCGGCCGCGGAGGAGTACATGACGAACGCCGCCAAGTCCCGGTCGCGGGTGAGCTCGTGCAGATGCCAGGCACCGTCCGCCTTGGGCATCAGGACGGTGTCGAGGCGTTGCGGGGTCAGCGATTCCACGACACCGTCATCGAGGGCGCCTGCCGTGTGGAACACCGCGGTTAGATTGACGCCGTCGAGGATTTCGGCCAGTGCGGCGCGGTCGGAGACGTCGCAGGCCGCGGTTTCGATGTGGGCGCCCAGCTCCCTCAGCTCGTCGATCAGGATCGTGGAGGGGGCGCTGCGGGAGACCAGCAGCAGGTGACGCACGCCGCGTTCGGTGACGAGGTGCCGGGCGAGGATGCCGGCCAGGGCGCCGGAGCCACCGGTGATCAGCACCGTGCCGTCCGGGTCCCAAACAGGCTCGGACACGGCGGTGGTGGCGGTGGTGGTGGTTTTGGTCAGCCGGGGTACTTCGTAGTGGCCGCCGGTGATGCGTAGCCAGGGCTCATCGAGCCCGGCGACCGCGGCGAGCTGTGCTTGCGTGAGTGAGTCGTCGGATTCGACCAGGATGAATCGGTCGGGGTGTTCGGACTGGGCCGAGCGGACCAGGCCGGATACGGCGGCGGAGGCCAGGCCGGTGCCGGTGTGCACGACCAGCGGCCGGTCCTCCCCGGTCAGTGATGCCTGGATGCTGTGCAATACCTGGGCGGTCAGAGTGCGGGTCTGGGCCAGCGGATCGCCGTCGGGCTCGGGCAGGGCGGTGCACACCACGATGTCGGCGCCATCGCCCGGCCCGGGGGTGGGGATCTGGGTCCATGTGAGGGTGAGCAGGTCGTCGGCTGGGGTGGTGGGTGTGTGGACGGGGATCGTGGTCGGGGTGGCGGCATGTGCGGTCAGGACGGGTTGTCCGGTCGTATCGGTGGCGGTGATGGTCAGTGTGCCGTCGTCGCCCGGGGTGATGTGGGTGTGGAGTTCGGTGGCGTTGCCGGTGTGCAGGGTCAGGTCGTGCCAGATGGCGGGTGCCTCGTCGCCGGTGAGGGTGAGGGCGGTGGTGATGAGGCCGGGATGCGGGGTGTGTGTGGTGGCGGGTGTGGTGGTGTCCAGGGTCGCGGTGGCCAGGCGGGTCCACGGCTCGGTATCGCGGTAGCGGGCGTGGATGGTGAGCCGGTGCTCGCCGACCCAGGTCTGGAGCTCGGCGGTGCCGTCGTCCGGGATGTACAGCAACGCGTCCACGGACAGTTCACGGATCGGCTGGCCGCCGCCCGCGGCGAAAGCCATTTCCACGAACGCCGCCACGGGCAGCACAGGCCCGTCCTGCCGAGCGACCCTCCCCGTATACAACCTCCCGCCAGCCTCCGCGACCGGCACCCCCCAGCCCAGCAACGGATGCCCTTCCCCACCCACCCGACCAGTACTCACCATCCAGTAACGCTCGTGCTGGAAGGCATACGTGGGCAGATCCAGCACCCGCCCCGTGGTCGTCCCCAGGACCGCCGGCCAGTCGACCCCGACCCCTTGGACATGCATCACGGCCAACGCGGCAACCGCAGCGCGCACCTCATCGTCGCCGTCCAACATCGCAATGCCATCGATCAGCCGCGACAGCGTCCGGTCCGGACCGATCTCCAGGAAAACCGCATCCCCGAACGCAGCAACCTGGTCACCGAAGCGGACGGTGTCACGGACCTGCCGCACCCAATACTCAGGTGTCGTGACCTGCTCACCAGCGGCCATCACGATACGCGGTTCCCGATAGGTCAGCTCGGATGCCACCTGACCGAACTCCTCCAGCATGGGCTCCATCCGCACCGAATGGAACGCATGGCTGGCCGACAGCCTCGTCCACCTCCCCAACCCCTCAGCCACCCGCAGCACAGCGGATTCGTCGCCGGAGAGCACGACCGAGGCGGGCCCGTTGACCGCCGCGATCTCCACACCATCGACCAGCGCCGCCCGTGCCTGCTCCTCCGATACCGGCACCGCGACCATCGCACCACCGGCCGGCAACGCCTGCATCAGCCGGGCCCGCGCAGACACCAGGGTGCACGCGTCTTCCAACGACCAGACCCCGGCCACATACCCCGCGGCAACCTCACCGACGGAATGACCGATCACCGCCTGCGGGCGCACACCCCACGACTCCAGCAATCCGAACAGCGCTACCTGCAACGCGAACAAAGCCGGCTGAACATACCCGGTATCGTCGACATCAAGATCCGGAACATCCAGCAGATCCCACACCTGCCGATGCAACCGCGCGAACAACGGGAAAGCCGCAGCCAACTCCTCACCCATCCCAACCCGCTGCGACCCCTGACCCGAGAAGACAAACACCACCCGCGGATCCGACACCGCGATACCGGTAACGGTCTCCTCCCCCAGCAGCACGGCACGATGCTCGAACACCGACCGGGTCATCGCCAGCGTCGACGCCACAGCAGGCAGATCAGTCTCGGGTGTGCTGGTCAGGTAGGCACGCACCCGATCTTCGAGATCGGCCAGGGCAGGCACGGTCCTGGCCGAGATCGGCAACGGCACCACACCAGCCGTAACAGCCGACACCAGAGTGCCCACGGGTGCGACAGGCTGGGCGGGCGCGCTCTCCAGGATGACATGCGCGTTGGTGCCACTGATGCCGAACGAGGACACCGCTGCCCGGCGGGCCCGGCCCGTCTCCGGCCACGACTGGTTCTCCGTCACCAGCTCGACAGCGCCGGCCGTCCAGTCGATATGCCGGGAGGGCTCGTCGATATGCAGGGTGCGGGGCACCACGCCGTTCTGGAGAGCCATGACCATCTTGATGACACCGGAGACACCCGCGGCAGCCTGGGTATGCCCAAGGTTCGACTTCAGGGAGCCGAGCAGCACGGGCTGATCGCGGTCCTGGCCGTAGGTGGCGATCACCGCCTGGGCCTCGATCGGGTCGCCCAGCGTCGTACCCGTGCCGTGCGCCTCGACCACATCCACCTCGGCACCGGCCAGACCCGCGTTGGCCAGGGCCTGCCGGATCACCCGCTGCTGAGAGGGGCCATTCGGAGCGGTCAGACCGTTGGACGCACCGTCCTGATTCACCGCCGATCCCCGTACCACAGCCAGGATGTTGTGACCCCTGGCCTGAGCATCCGACAACCGCTCGACCAGCAGCACACCGACACCCTCAGAGAAGCCGGTACCATCAGCGCTGTCGGCGAACGCCTTGCACCGGCCATCGGCCGCCAGACCACGCTGGCGGGAGAACTCCACGAACGTCTGCGGCGTGGGCATCACCGTCACCCCGCCGACCAGAGCCAGCGAACACTCACCCTGCCGCAACGCCGAACCCGCCTGATGCAACGCCACCAGCGACGACGAACACGCCGTGTCCACCGTCATCGCAGGGCCTTCAAGACCGAAGAAATACGACACCCGGCCCGCCAGCACACTCACCGCGACCGACGTCATCCCGAAACCACCCAGATCCGTACCCACGCCATAACCGCCCGGGTAGGCACCCATGAACACACCCGTGTCACTGCCCCGCACCGACCCCGGCTCAATACCCGCGCGTTCGAACGCCTCCCAGGAAACTTCCAGCACAAGACGCTGCTGCGGATCCATCGCCTGCGCCTCACGCGGACTGATCCCGAAGAACGACGCATCAAACCCCGCCGCCCCATCCAGGAAACCACCCCGCACCGCGTAACTCTTACCCGCCGCATCCGGATCAGGATCGAACAGATTCTCCACGTCCCAGCCCCGATCGACCGGGAAACCGGAAATCGCATCCCCACCGGACTCGACCAGACGCCACAAATCCTCCGGCGACAACACCCCACCCGGCAGACGACACGCCATACCCACGATCGCCAGCGGCTCATCCGAAGCCGCAGCCCTGCGCACCACAGCGGCCCTCACCGGCGCCGTCCCGCCCGCGAGCAGCTCACCGAGCCGCCCGGCCAGCACCATCGGAGTCGGATAGTCGAACACCAACGTGGCAGGCAACCGCAGACCCGTAGCCTTCGCCAGACTGTTCCGCAACTCAACCGCAGTCAGCGAATCCACACCCAGATCCCTGAACGCCGCCGCCACAGGAACCGCATCGGCATCCACATGACCCAGCACAGCTGCCGCACGACCACAGACCAGTTTCAGCAGCGCTTCGGGCGTCAAGTCGGCCGGGCGGCCGTTGGCTGTTGCGGCTCGGCGGGCCACGGGGCGGTGCAACGTACGTAGCAGCGCGGGGACTTCGCCCTGCCGCGTCAGGTTCAAGGGTGAGGCGAGCAGGACCGGCTCGCCCTGTCGCGTCGCGGTGTCGAACAGCCGCATCCCGTGCTCGGCGGCGATGGCCTCCAGCCCGCCGCGGCGGATCCGGTCGTGGTCGGTTTCGGTGAGGCCAGCGCTCAGGCCGCTGGTGTCCTCCCACAGGCCCCACGCCAAGGAGAGAGCCGGCAAGCCCTCACGACGGCGGTGTGCGGCCAGAGCGTCCAGGAAGGCGTTGGCCGCCGCGTAGTTGCCCTGCCCGGCCGCGCCCATGATGCCGGCGACCGAGGAATACATCACGAACGCGGCCAGGTCGGCGTCGCGGGTGAGCTCGTGCAGATACCAGGCAGCGTCGGCCTTGGGCCGCAGGACCGTGTCGACGCGCTGCGGGGTCAGCGATTCCACTACGCCGTCGTCGAGCGCCGCGGCGGTGTGGAAGACGGCCGTCAGCGGCACCCCGTCCAGCACCTGCTCCAGCGCGGCCCGATCGGACACGTCGCAGGCCGCGGTCTCGACCTGAGCCCCCAACGCGGTCAACTCACTGATCAGAGCCTCGGACGGGGCGCTGCGGGAGACCAGGAGCAGGTGACGCGCGCCGCGCTCGGCGACGAGGTGGCGGGCGAGAATCCCGGCGAGGACACCGGAGCCGCCGGAGATCAGGACCGTGCCGTCCGGATCGAGCTGCTGGGGGATGGTGAGCACGATCTTGCCGATGTGGCGGGCGCGGCTCATCCAGGTGAACGCGTCCCGCGCTTGGCGGATGTCCCAGGCTTGAACCGGCAGGGGGCGCAGGACGCCCTGCTCGAACAGGCCGAGCAGTTCGGCGATGATCTCCCGTACCCGGTCGGGGCCTGCGTCCATGAGGTCGAAGGCGCGGTAGGTGGCGTGCGTGATCTGTTCCGCATCGCGGATGTCGGTCTTGCCCATCTCGATGAACCGGCCGCCTTCGGCCAGCACGTCGAGGGACGCGTCGACGAAGTCGCCGCTGAGGGAGTTCAGGACCACGTCGACGCCGCGGCCCTGGGTGCTGTCGCGGAAGGTCTCGCGGAAGCCGGTGGTGCGGGAGTCGGCGATCCGGTCGTCGCCCAGACCGGCGTCCCGCAGGATGTGCTGCTTGGCGATGCCCGCGGTCCCGTAGATCTCGGCGCCGAGGTGCCGGGCGATCTGGGTGGCGGCCATGCCCACGCCGCCGGTCGCGGCGTGGATCAGCACCGATTCGCCCGCTCGCAGCCCGGCCAGGTCGACCAGACCGTAGTAGGCGGTGGCGAACACGACCGGAATGGATGCCGCCGTGGTGAACGACCAGCCGTCGGGGATCACGGCCAGGAGGCGGCGATCGGCGATCGCGACCGAGCCGAATCCGCCGTCGAGGATGCCGAACACCCGGTCGCCCGGGCTCAGATCCTCCACGCCGGGGCCGGTCTCGAGGACGACGCCCGCTGCTTCGCCGCCGGCCGGGCGGGGGTCGGTGACCATGCCGAGGGCCACGACCACGTCGCGGAAGTTCAGACCGCCGGCGCGTACGCCGACCCGAACCTCACCCCGCCGCAGCGGCCGTTCGGCGGTGTCGGTGGGGATCACGCGGAGATCCCGCAACGTACCGCTGCCGGGCAGTTCGAGCAGCCACGCGCGGTCCTCGGGAACCGTCAGCGACGCATCCTCGCGGGCTAGGCGTGGCACCTCGTAGTGGCCGCCGTCGATCCGGATCCGGGGTTCGTCCAACCCGGCGGTTCCGGCCAGCTGTTCCGGGGTGAGCGCGTCGTCGCTTTCCACCAGGATCAACCGGCCGGGATGTTCCGACTGGGCCGAGCGCACCAGACCGGATACCGCGGCCGAGGCCAGGTCGGTGCCGGTGCGCACGACCAGGGGGCGGTCCTCGCCGGCCAGCCATTGCTGGACGGTCTGCAACACCTGGGCGGTAAGCGCACGGGTCTGCGTCAGCGGATCGCCGCCGACCTCGGGCAACGCGGTGAAGACTCCGACGTCGGAGGGATCGCCGGGTTCGGGGGCGGTGATCTCGGTCCAGACCACGGCGAACAGGTCGTCGGTAGTGGAGCCGAGCATGTCGGTGGTCACCGGCCGGGTCACCAGCGACCCGATGGTGGCCACGGGGCGGCCGTTGTCGGCGGCGGCGCGCACGCTCCAGCCGTCGGCCAGCGGCGTCACCGCGACCCTCAGCGTCGTCGCGCCTGTCGAGTGGACCTGGATCCCATTCCAGGAGAACGGCAGTCGTACTCCCTGCCCGGTCCCCGCGGTGTTGACCATGCTGGCTTGCAGAGCCGCGTCCAGCAGGGCGGGGTGGACCGCGTACCGGTCCACCTCGTGTGCCTGCTCCTCGGCCAGGACGACCTCGGCGTAGACGGTGTCGCCGTCACGCCACGCGGCCCGCAGGCCCTGGAACGCCGGCCCGTACTCGTAATCAGCCGCGGCCAACTCGTCGTAGAAGCCGGTGACGTCGACCGGCTCGACCTGCGCGGGCGGCCAGGCGACAGGATCCGGCAGCGACGCGGCGCGGCCGATGGTGGCGGTGACGTGCCGGGTCCACGCGTCGGTGCCGTCCGCCTGGGAGAACACGGTCACCGGTCGGCGGCCGGACTCGTCGGCCTCCCCGACCGTCGCCGACAGCTGGACAGCGCCGGTCTGCGGCAGCGGCAGCGGAGCTTCGATCACCAGCTCGTCGATGACCGGACAGTCCACCTCGGTGGCCGCGCGGGTCACGAGCTCCACGAACGCGGTGCCGGGTAGCAGCGCGGTGCCCCGGACCGCGTGGTCGGCCAGCCAGGCGTGCGTGGCCAACGAGACCCGGCCGGTCAGCGCCACGCCGCCGGACGCCGGCAACGGCACGACCGTCTCCACCATCGGGTGCCCGGCGTCGGACGGCCGGTCGGCGCTGACGGCCCAGTACCGCTGATGCTCGAAGGCATAGGTCGGAAGGTCCAGCACCCGGGTGGTGCTGCCGAAGACTCGGGGCCAGTCGACGATGACGCCATGGGCGTGGGCCTCGGCCAGAGCGGTGAGCATCCGGTCCGGGGTGCCGTCGTCGCGGCGCAGGGTGGCGACGGTGACCGCGTCGTTCATGGCCGGCAGCAGCACCGGGCTGGCGCTCATCTCCAGGAACACGTTCTCGCCGCGGGCCTGGAGCAGGTCGACGGCCGGGCCGAAGCCGACGGGTTCGCGGAGGTTCCGCCACCAGTAGGCGGGGTCCAGGGGTGCTTCGATCCATATGCCGTCGGCGGTGGACAACCACGGCACCACCGGCGTGCGGGACGGGATGCTCGCGCTGATGCCGAGCAGTTCGGTGCGGATCTTCTCGCCGAGCGGTGAATGCGAGGCGACGGCCGCGGTGATCCTCCGTACCCGAGCCCCTCGCTCCTCGCAGGCGGCGACAACAGCCTCGACGGCCTCCGGCGTGCCGGAGATGACCGTGGAGGACGGGCCGTTGCGGGCACCGATCCACACCCCGTCGACCAGGGGGATGTCGTCGGCGGGCAGAGCGACGGCCGCCATCACCCCGTGACCGACCATCTCGCGAGCGAGCAGTTGACTGCGCAACGCCACGATCCGGGCGGCATCGCGCAGCGACAACGCCCCGGCCACACATGCCGCCGCGATCTCGCCCTGCGAATGGCCGATCACCGCGTCCGGGCGGACCCCGGCGGCCTGCCACACCGCGGCCAGCGACATCATGACCGCCCAGCAGGCCGGTTGGAGCACGTCGATGCGGTCGATCACAGCGGGGTCGTCGAGCATGGTGAACAGATCCCAGTCGACGAACTCGCTCAGTGCCGCCGCGCACTCGGCCATCCGCGCGGCGAACACCGGCGACGACTCGCGCAGCGCCCTGCCCATGCCGAGCTGCTGCCAGCCCTGGCCGGGAAACACGAACACCACTCGCGGGTCGGCGCCCGCCACGGTGCCCGTGATCGTGTTCTCGCCCAGCAGCACGGCACGGTGCTCGAACACCGACCGGGCGGTCGCCAGCGTCGACGCCACCGCCCGCGGGTCGGCCCCGGGGGCGGCGGCCAGGTAGGCACGCAGCCGGTTCTCCATCTCGGCCAGGGCCGCCGGGGTCTTCGCCGAGATCACCAGCGGCACCCGGTCGGACGCGACGACCGGCGCCACGGCCTCCGGCGGCGAGACGGGCTGCTCGGGTGCGCTCTCGAGGATGACGTGCGCGTTGGTGCCGCTGATCCCGAACGAGGACACACCGGCCCGACGCACCCGGCCGGTCTCCGGCCACGGCCGGTTCTCGGTCACCAGTTCCACCGCACCGGCGGTCCAGTCCACGTGCCGCGACGGCGCATCCACGTGCAAGGTGGCCGGTACGGTGTCGTGTTGCAGCGCCATGACCATCTTGATGACACCGGAGACACCCGCTGCGGCCTGCGTGTGACCGACGTTGGACTTGAGCGAACCGAGCAGCAGCGGCTGCTCACGGTCCTGGCCGTAGGTCGCGATCACGGCCTGGGCCTCGATCGGGTCGCCCAGCGTCGTACCCGTGCCGTGCGCCTCGACCACATCGACCTCGTGCGGCGCCAGACCGGCGTTGGCGAGCGCCTGCCGGATCACGCGCTGCTGGGACGGCCCGTTCGGCGCGGACAGGCCGTTGGAGGCCCCGTCCTGATTGACCGCCGAGCCACGGATGACGCCCCAGATCTGGTGGCCCTTGGCCCGGGCGTCTGACAGCCGCTCGACCACCAGCACACCGACGCCCTCGGCCCAGCCCGCGCCGTCCGCAGCGTCGGCGAAGGCTTTGCTTCGTCCGTCGAGGGCCAGGCCACGCTGGCGGGAGAACTCCACGAACGTCTGCGGGGTGGCCAGCACGGTCACGCCACCGACCAGGGCCAGCGAGCACTCACCCTGCCGCAGCGCGGAACTCGCCTGATGCAACGCCACCAGCGACGACGAGCACGCCGTGTCCACCGTGATAGCGGGGCCTTCGAGGCCGAAGAAGTACGACACCCGGCCCGACAACACGCTCACCGCGTCGCCGGTCATGCCGAACTCCTCGAGGCCGGCGTTGTACCCGCTCGGGAAGGCCCCCATGAAGACGCCCGTGTCGCTGCCGCGGACGGAGCGAGGCGGAATGCCGGCATGTTCGAACGCCTCCCAGGAGACCTCGAGCATGAGGCGCTGCTGGGGATCCATCGCCAGGGCTTCCCGCGGGCTGATGCCGAAGAACGACGCGTCGAATCCGGCGACCCCGTCCAGGAAGCCGCCGAGCACGGTGTACGTCTTGCCCGGCGCGTCCGGATCCGGGTCGTACAGGTTGTCCACGTCCCAGCCGCGGTCGGCGGGGAACTCGGAGATCGCGTCCGTGCCCGCCGCGACCAGACGCCACAGATCATCCGGCGACGACACGCCACCCGGCAGGCGGCAGGCCATGCCCACGATGGCCAGCGGCTCGTCCTGGGCCACCGCCCGCGCCGCCGTACGCGCCGGGGCCGGGTTCTCCCCCGCGAGCAGCTCCCGCATCCGGCCGGTCAGCACGGCCGGGGTCGGGTAGTCGAACACCATCGTGGTCGGCAACGGCAGCCCAGTGGCCTTCGCCAGGCTGTTGCGCAGCCCGACCGCGGTGAGGGAGTCGATGCCCATCTCACGGAAGGTCCGGTCGGGGGCGTAGCGGTCGGCCGTGGGCAGGCTCAGGATGTCCACGACGTTTGCCCGGATCAGATCGAGCAGCGCCTCTTCCCGATCGGCCCCCGCGGCCTCGAACCGGTGCGGCCATGCCGGCTGCCCGGTTTCCTCGGGCTCGGCACGGATCAGGTTCCGGAGGAGGGGCGGGAGCGCGTTGGCCGCGGTCAGGGCCCGCAGACCGGCGGTGTTCACGCGCGCGACGATCTGAGCCTGCTCGGCGGAGGCCAACGCGCGGCCCAGCAGGTGTTCGTCGGCCACGACCGGGTCGGCTTCCGGGATGCCCCAGGCGATGGTCCGGACCGGCAGGCCGTGGGCCCGGCGGCTGCGGGCGAACGCCTCGACGGCGGCGGGCGCGTCCTGGCTGAAGACGACGAAGTCGGTGAGGTCGAGGCTCTCGGTGAGATCGTGCAGCCGGCGGATCTCGTCGGTGACCGCGGCCCCACCGGTGTGGATCACCGCCGTCAGCGGGTGATCAGGCGACAGGTCGGCCAGCACGCGCTCCAGCGCGTCATGATCCGACACATCGCACACCACGGCGTCCGGCGCCGCGTCCGCGACGCCTCGGTCCAGCAGCAGATGTCGTACGCCCAGGTGCCGGGCGGCGATCCGGGCCAGTGCCTCGGAGTCGCCGGCGATCAGCACCGTGCCGCCGGGGTCGATCCGCTGGGGCATGGTGAGCACCATCTTGCCGGTGTGGCGCCCGCCGCTCATCCAGCTGAACGCCTCACGGGCGTGGCGGATGTCCCAGGTGTGCACCGGCGACGGCCGTAAGACCCCCTGCTCGAACAGGGCGAGCAGCTCGGCGATGATCTCTCGCAGGCGGTCCGGTCCGGCGTTCATCCGGGTGAAGGAGTGATAGGTGGTGCCGGGTCGCTCGGCCGCGATCTCGCCGGCGTCGCGGATGTCGGTCTGGCCCAGCTCGAGGAACCGGCCGCCGTCCGCCAGCAAGTCGAGCGAGGCGTCGACGAAGTCGCCCTTGAGGGAATTGAGAACCACGTCGACGCCGCGGCCCTGGGTGCTGCCGCGGAACGCCTCCCGAAAGTCCGTGGTGCGCGAGTCGGCGATCCGGTCGTCGCCCAGACCGGCGTCCCGCAGGATGTGCTGCTTGCCGACGCCGGCGGTCGCGTAGACCTGTGCGCCGAGGTGCCGGGCGATCTGGGTGGCGGCCATACCCACGCCGCCGGTGGCCGCGTGGATCAGCACCGATTCGCCCGCCCGCAGCCCGGCCAGGTCCACCAGCCCGTAGTAGGCGATGACGAACACTTCCGGCACCGAGGCCGCCGTGGCGAACGACCAGCCCTCGGGGATCACGGCCAGCATGCGCCGATCGGCGATCGTGATCGACCCGTGCCCGCCTTCGAGGAGGCCGAATACCCGGTCGCCCGGCCGCAAATCCCGTACGTCGGAGCCGGTCTCGAGGACGACACCGGCGCCCTCGGCGCCGAACACGCCGTCGCCGAGATCGGTGCCCAGTGCGACCAGCACGTCGCGGAAGTTCAGGCCCGCGGCACGCACCTCGATCCGTACCTCGCCGGGCCGCAAAGGACGCACATCGGTGTCGGCGGCGACCAATGCCAGCTCCTGAAGGACGCCGCTGCGGTCGGGCTCGAGCACCCACGCGCGCTCGCCGGGAATGGTGAGGGCCGGGGACTTCTCACGGGCCAGTCGCGCGACGAGCGGTGTGTCGTCGCGTACCACGATCTGCGGTTCTCCGAGCGAGGCGAGAGCGGACAGTCGCGCGTCGTCGACGTCCGCGCCGTCGAGGTCGATGAGGACGGGGCCGCCCGGCCCGGTCTGCTCCCCGCGGAGCGCGTCCCAGGTCGCTGCCTGCTCCTGGTCGGGGAGGTCGGCGGGCCCGGTGGCCACCGCACGGCGAGTCACGTGTACGGCCACAGGGTCGCCCGTGCCGACCGGGGGCGTCTCGGCGGGCACCCATTCCAGCCGGTACAGGGACCCGTTTCCGCTCGCGGCGGAGAGCAGCTCCGCCGGCGCTTCGGTGAGGGCGGCCCGCTTCACCTTGCCGGACAGGGTTCTCGGAATGGCGTCGACCCGGTAGATCTCCTCGGGCACCTTGAAGTACGACAGCTTCTCCCGGCACGCCGCGAGCACCGCCTCGGCGTCCACGCCGTCCGCGTCCGGCACGAGGTACAGGGCGGGGATCTCCCCCAGGACGGGATGCTGCTTCCCGGCCGCGGCGGCGTCCCGCACCCCGGGCAGCTCGAGGGCGACGGCCTCGATGTCGCGCGGGTGGACGTTCTCGCCACCGCGGATGATGAGTTCCTTGACCCGGCCGGTGATGGTGATGTGTCCCGTCTCGCTTCGGCGGGCCAGGTCACCGGTGCGGTACCACCCGTCGGAGAGCACCTCACGGGTGGCGTCGGGACGCCCGTGATAGCCGATCATCAGGCTCGGTCCGCTCGCCCACAGCTCGCCCTCCTCGCCCTCCGCGACCTCGGCGCCGGTGTGCGGATCGACGAACCGCAGAGCGATCCCCGGCACGGCCTGGCCGCAGGAGCCGGGCATTCGCGGACCGCTGAGCCGGTTCACCGTCAGGGAACCGGTGGTCTCGGTGCAGCCGTAGGTGTCCAGCAGCGGCACCCCGAAGACCCGCTCGAAACCCTCGATCAGTGCGGGCGGCGAGACGGCGCCGGCGACCAGGCCCATCTTCAGCGAGGGCAGCCGCGGTCCGGCCTCGCCGACAGCGCCGAGCAGGTAGTGGTACATCGTCGGCACGCCCACGAGCACGGTGCACGCATGCTCCTCGAGCTCGTGCAGCACCTCACCCGCCACGAAACCGCTCATGATCCGTGCGGTCGCGCCGACGGCGGTGGTGGCCAGCAGGCAGAGGTGGTGCGCGAGGCTGTGGAACAGCGGTGCCGGCCAGAGCAGGACGTCGTTCTCGGTCAGTTCCCAGGCGGGCACGTCGCAATTGGCCGCGGACCACAGGCCGCTGCCCTGGGTCGACACGACGCCCTTCGGGGTGCCCGTGGTCCCCGAGGTGTAGAGCATCCACGCCGCCTCGTCGAGGCCCAGATCGTCTCGGGCCGGCGTAGGCGGCTCGGCGGTGGCCAGTTCCGCGAACGACCGCGTCCCCGCCGGGAGCGGTCCCTCGTCCACCAGGACGACGGTCACCGCGGGAGCGGCACGCCGCACGTCGTCCAGGTGGGCGGAGTCGGTGATGACCAGCACGGCGCCGCTGTCCGCCAGGAAATGCGCGACCTCGGCCCCGGTCGCATCCGGATTGAGGGGTACGGCGATCGCACCGGCCCGGGCGATCGCCAGGTAACTCTCGATGGTCTCGACACGGTTGCCCAGCAGAATGGCGACCCGGTCCCCGCGCTCCACGGCGAGGTCCACCAGGTGCCCGGCGATCCGCCCGGTCCGGGTCCGCAGTTCGGCGTGGGTGAGCTCGCGCCGCGAATCCACGTAGGCAATTTTGTCCCCGAGGCGTTCGGCATTCACGCGAAGCAAATCATGAATCGGTTGAATAAATTCCTCGCGAGACATTCATACCCTTCCGGCGAAGTGCAGTTCACCCGGTAATGCATTCCGGACCGTAGCAGTCCGATACAGACGTCCGCCATGCCGTGCCACCCTTGTTTTTCACCCCCCTACGCCCGTTTCGCCTGGCCGGAAACCTAGGGGGTTGCGTGGAAAGCACCGGCGGGTGTTCGCTTGCACAGCGCCACCTCGGGCATTTTCTGGATGCGCGAGCAATACCTTTCCGGGAGAGGTGAATGGCTTCCAAAAGTCCCCGGCTGCGCCGTAAACCGGACGGCAATGGCATCGGTCCGGTGGACCGTAACCGGCCTCTTCCGGCGTCCTTCGCGCAACAGCGCCTCTGGCTGATGCACCAGATCGCACCGGCGAGCAACTCCTACAACCTGCCGATCGTGCAACGGCTGCGGGGCCCCCTCGACCCGACGGTGCTGGGGCGGGCGCTGCGTCTCGTCGTGGACCGTCACGAGGCCCTCCGGACCGTGTTCGACACCGACGACGGCGAACCGCGCCAGCGGATCCTGCCGGGAGGTGCCACCGGCTTGCGGCAGGTGGACGCCCGGGACGAGGAGCACGCCCGGACGTTGATCCGGCGGGAGACGGCCGAGCCGTTCGACCTGAGCACCGGCCCCGTCCTGAGGGCGTTGCTGGTACGGCTCGCGGACGACGACCACGTGCTGGCACTCACGGTTCATCATGTGGCCGGTGACGGCTGGTCGCTGGCCATCCTCCAGATGGAACTGTCGGCGCAATACTCGGCCCTGCTCCGCGGTACGCGGGCCGACCTGCCCGAGCTGCCGGTGCAGTACGCGGACTTCGCCCAGTGGGAACGCCGCATGCTGTCCGGCCCCCGGCTCGAGAAGCGGCTGGCCTACTGGCAGGACCATCTGCGGGGCGCTCCCCCGGTGCTGGACCTGCCGGCCGACCGGCCCCGACCGGCGATCGGCGACTCCGACGCGGGCAGCGTGTCGTGGTCCCCGCCGGCGGAGCTGGTGGCCGCGGCCCGGGAGGTGGGCCGCTCGTCGGGCACCACGTTGTTCATGACCCTGTTGGCCGCCTTCCAGGTGACGCTGTCGCGCTACGCGCGTACCGACGACGTCCTGGTCGCCACCCCGACCGCCAACCGCAACCGCGCGGAGGTGGAGGGGCTGGTCGGCATGTTCGTCAACACGCTGGCGCTGCGCGGGGACCTCTCCGGCGATCCCACCTTCCGTGAGCTGCTGCGGCGGACCCGGACGGCCGCCACCGGCGCGTTCGCCAACGCGGACCTGCCGTTCGACCTGCTCGTGGAGCGGCTGGCACCGCCCCGCGACCTCGCGATCAACCCGGTCGTGCAGGTGCTCTTCCAGCTCCTGCCGATGCTGCCGAACCCCGTCACCCTGCCCGGGGTCACGGCCGAGCCGTTCGCCATGGACCAGTTCTTCACCCGCATGGACCTGGAGTTCCATGTCTACGAGGACGCCGCCGACGACCGGCTGCTGGGACATATGTGGTACAGCCGGGCGCTGTTCGACCAGGCCCGGATCGAGCAGCTGCTGGATCATCTGACGCTCGTTCTGCGCAGCGTGCTGAACCGCCCGGACGATCCGATCTCGACGGTCCCGCTCACACCGGACGGCGAGACCCGCCTGCCCGCGCTTCCGTCCAACGACACCGAGCGGGCCCTGCCGGTCGACTCGCTCCCGGAGCTGCTGGCGGTCGCCGCGGCCCGGACCCCGGACGCCGTCGCCGTCATCGACGAGCAGGTCACCCTCACGTACGCCGAACTCGGCCGCCGGGCCAACAGGCTGGCACACCTGCTCATCCACCGGGGTGTCCGCCCCGGCACCCTGGTCGGGCTCTGCCTCGACCGGGGCGCCCAGATGATCGTCGGGATGCTCGGCATCCTCAAGGCCGGCGCGGCCTACGTGCCGATCGACCCGGAGCATCCCCTCGAACGCACCCGCTTCGTGCTCGCCGACTCCGACATCGCCACGGTGGTGACGCAGCCGGAGCACCGGTCCCGGTTCGAGGACGTCCGCGACGTCATCCCGCTGGACGACCCGGGCCTGCGCGAGCAGCCGGACAGCGCGCCCGACGTGCGGCTGGACCGCGACAGCCTGGCCTACGCGATCTACACCTCCGGCTCCACCGGCCGCCCCAAGGCCGTGCTCATGCCCGGCATCAGCGTCGTCAACCTGCTGCTGTGGCAGGAGCGCACGATGGGCCGCGAGCCGGACAGCCGGACCGTCCAATTCATCACGTCGACCTTCGACTATTCGGTGCAGGAGATCTTCTCCGCGCTGCTCGGCGGCACGCTCGTCATCCCCTCCGACGAGGTGCGGCTGGATCCCGCCCGGCTGGTGCGGTGGATGGACGACAACCGAATCACCCGCATCTACGCGCCGACCACGGTGCTGCGCGCGATCGTCGAGCACGTCGACCCGTACGGGAACGGCCTGTCCGCCCTGCGCCACCTCTGCCAGGGCGGCGAGCCGCTCGTGCTGGACACCAGGCTGCGCGAGCTGTGCCGGCACCGTCCCCACCTGCGGGTGCACAACCACTACGGTCCGGCGGAGAGCCAGCTGGTCACCGGCTATACGCTGCCCGCGGACGTCTCCACCTGGCCGGCCACGGCGCCCATCGGGCCACCGATCGACAACACCCGCATCCACCTCCTCGACGACGCCCTGCGTCCCGTGCCCGACGGCGTTCCCGGACAGCTCTGCATCGCAGGCATCGGTCTGGCCCGCGGCTACCTGGCCCGCCCCGACCTGGTCCGGGAGCGGTTCATCGCCGGGGGAACCGGCTCGGAGCCCCGGATGTATATCTCCGGTGACCTGGCCCGCAGGCTGCCGGACGGCAACCTCGAGTTCCTGGGCCGGATCGACAACCAGGTCAAGATCCGCGGCATCCGGATCGAGCTCGGCGAGATCGAGACGGTCCTGTCCGAACACGAGGCCGTCAGGCAGGCCGCGGTGGCCGTGCACAAGGACGACCGCGGTGACGATCGTTTGGTCGCGTACGTGGTGACCGACGCGGACGCCGCGACGATCGGCGCCGAACTGCGTGACCACGTCGAGCGGCTGCTCCCCTCGGCGTTGACGCCGTCCGCGTTCGTCGTCCTGGACGCGATGCCGCTGACGACGAGCAGAAAGACCGACCGCCGTGCGCTGCCCGACCCGGAGACCTGGTCGACGCCCTCGTCCTCACCGGTCGCCCCGCGCAATCCGACGGAGTCCGCCGTGTGCGGCATCTACGCCGATGTCCTGGAGACGCCGGCCGTCGGCGTGAACGATGACTTCTTCGCCCTGGGCGGGCACTCCCTCCTCGCCTCCCGCGTGGTGTCCCGCATCCGCGCCGAACTGAACTGCGACCTGCCGATGCGGACACTGTTCGACGGTCGGACGCCTGCCCGCCTCGCCGAGGCCATCGACTCGGCCTCGGCGACCGGCATACCGGCCATCACACCACGCTCGGGGGCCACACCCGCACCGATCACGCTCGCCCAGCGGCAGCTGCTCATGACCCGTGACTCGCTGCTCGACGAGGCGGTCTTCCCCGTCAGCCCATACGGATTCCGGCTGAGCGGCAGGGTCGACCGCGACGTCCTCGACCGCGCCCTGACCCGGATCGTCGCCCGCCACGAGTCGCTGCGCACCGGGTTCCGCGACGACGGCGACGGCTTCGTGCTCATGGTCCGCGATCCCGCACCGGTCAGCGCCGACGTCGTGCACGTCACGGCCGAGGACGCGGCGGCCGACGCCATCCGGGCCGAGCTCGCACGTCCCTTCGACCTGACCGGCGGCACCCTGCTGCGCGCCGTCCTGGTGCGGATCGCCGAGGACGAACACCTCCTGCTGCTGATACTGCACCACATCGCGGGCGACGGCTGGTCGTTCGATCTGCTGGTCCGCGAGCTGTCGGCCCTGTACACCGAGCTGGCCGGTGGTCCCGTCGCCGTGCTGCCGGAGATCACCACGACGTACTCGGACTTCGCCCAGTGGGAGCACGGCGTGATGTCCGGGCTCGTGCTGGCCGAGCACCAGGACTACTGGCGTACGAACCTCTCAGGCGCCGCGGCCCTGCGACTGCCGACCGAGCGGCCACGCGGGCACGGGGCCCCGGCCGGCCGCTCCCAAGCCTGGACCGTCTCGCCCGAGGCGACCTCGGCGGCCCGGCGGCTCGCGGAGGCGGAGGGCACGACGCTGTACGAGACCCTGCTGGCCGCCTTCGCGCTCGCGGCGGCCGGCCTGTCGGGCCTGGACGACATCGTGGTGACCACCCCGTTCGCCAACCGCGGCCGGCCCGAGACCGACCACCTGATCGGCTTCTTCGCAAAGGTCGCCGCCCTCCGCGTCGACCTGTCCGACGATCCGACGTTCCGCGAGGTCCTGCGGCGCGTGCACACGACCGTGCTGGGCGCGCACACCCATCAGAACCTCCCCTACGCGTCGATGCGGGCCGCCACGCCCGGCCTGCCCGAGCCGTTGGTCCAGTTCCAGCTGATCAGCTCGCTCGCCTCCGACCTCGTCCTGCCCGGCGTCACCAGCCGGCGGTTCTGGATGATCGAGACCGACCTGGGCATCACCAACGGTGAGCTGGCGATGTGGTTCTTCGACGATGCCGGCACGCTGCACGGCACGGTCGTCTTCGACGAATCCCTGCTTGCCCCGGCCACGATCGAGAAGCTGCTCGCCGCGCTGGAGTCGACCCTGCACGTCGTCTCCGCCACTCCCCTTGCGCGCGTATCCGAGGCACACGCTGCGAACGTCTCTGTAAGGAGTTAGCGCCAATGCCCGATCACGACAAGCTGGTCGAGTATCTCCGTTGGGCGACCGCCGAGCTGCACACGACCCGCGCGAAGCTGCAAGCGGCCACCGAGGCCGGCACCCAGCCGCTGGCGATCGTGGGCATGGCGTGCCGTCTGCCGGGTGGCGTGTCGTCGCCGGAGGACCTGTGGCGCCTGGTCGAGTCCGGTACGGATGCGATCTCCGGTTTCCCAGTCGATCGGGGCTGGGACGTGGACGGCCTGTACGACCCGGATCCGGACGTGCCCGGGAAGTCGTACACCGTCGAGGGCGGCTTCCTCGACGCGGTGACCGGGTTCGACGCGCCATTCTTCGGTATCAGCCCCCGCGAGGCTCTGGCCATGGATCCGCAGCAGCGGCTGGTGCTGGAGGCGTCCTGGGAAGCCTTCGAACGCGCCGGTATCGAACCGGGCTCGGTGCGGGGCAGTGACACCGGTGTCTTCATGGGCGCCTTCCCCGGCGGCTACGGCACCGGCGCCGACCTCGGCGGGTTCGGGATGACCGGCGGCGCGGCGAGTGTGCTGTCGGGCCGGGTGTCGTACTTCTTCGGCCTCGAAGGCCCCGCCATGACCGTGGACACGGTGTGCTCGTCGTCGCTGGTGGCGTTGCATCAAGCGGGATACGCGCTGCGGCACGGCGAATGCTCCCTGGCCCTGGTCGGCGGTGTCACGGTGATGTCCACGCCGCAGACGTTCGTGGAGTTCTCCCGCCAGCGCGGCCTGGCCGCCGACGGCCGGTGCAAGGCATTCGCCGACAACGCGGACGGCACCGGATGGTCCGAGGGTGTCGGTGTGCTGCTGGTCGAGCGGCTGTCCGACGCCCAGGCCAGGGGCCACAACATCCTGGCTGTGGTCCGCGGATCGGCGGTCAACCAGGACGGAGCATCCAACGGTCTGACCGCCCCCAACGGCCCCTCCCAGCAACGGGTCATCCGACAGGCCCTGGCCAACGCCGGTCTGACCAAGGCCGACGTGGACGTGGTCGAGGCCCACGGCACCGGCACCACACTCGGCGACCCGATCGAGGCCCAAGCGGTGATCGCCACCTACGGCCAGGACCGCGACCGGCCGATCCTGCTCGGCTCCCTGAAGTCGAACCTCGGCCACACCCAGGCCGCCGCGGGTGTCTCCGGTGTCATCAAGATGGTCATGGCCCTCCAGAACGGCGTGGTACCCCGCACCCTGCACGTCGAAGAACCGTCACGACACGTCGACTGGACGGCCGGAGCTGTCGAGCTGGTGACGGAGAACCAGCCCTGGCCGGAGCTCGGCCGGGCCCGCCGGGCAGCGGTGTCCTCGTTCGGGCTCAGTGGCACCAATGCGCATGTCATCCTGGAGAGCGCGCCCGACCAACCCCCGGCGTCGGCCACGGACACCCCGGCGCCAGCTGCCACGGCCGGTGTGGTGCCGTTGCCGATCTCGGCCAAGACCGTGCCCGCCCTGGCCGATCTCGAAGACCGACTCCGCGCCTACCTGACCACCACACCCGAGACCGACCTGCCCGCCGTGGCATCAACACTGGCGACGACCCGATCGCTGTTCGAGCATCGCGCCGTGCTGCTGGGCGAGGACACCGTCACCGGCACCGCGATCCCCGATCCACGGGTGGTGTTCGTCTTCCCCGGCCAGGGCTGGCAATGGCAGGGCATGGGCAGCGCCCTCCTCACGTCATCGACCGTGTTCGCCGAACGGATGGCGGAATGCGCTGCCGCCCTGAGCGAGTTCGTGGACTGGGACCTGCTCACCGTGCTCGACGACCCCTCCATAGTCGATCAGGTGGACGTCGTGCAACCGGCCTGCTGGGCGGTCATGATCTCACTGGCCGCCGTCTGGCAAGCCGCCGGTATACACCCCGACATCGTCCTCGGCCACTCCCAGGGCGAAATCGCAGCAGCCTGCCTCGCCGGAGCCATCAGCCTGCCCGACGCCGCCCGCATCGTCGCTCAACGCAGCCAACTGATCGCCCACCAGCTCACGGGCCACGGCGCCATGGCATCGGTATCCCTCCCCGTCGATGACATCCCCATCACCGACGAGGTCTGGATCGCCGCCCACAACGGCACATCCACCGTCATCGCCGGTGACCCACAAGCCCTCGAGGCCGTCCTCGCCACGTGTGAAACACGCGGCGCACGCGTCCGGAAGATCAACGTCGATTACGCCTCACACACCCCGCACGTCGAACAGATCCGCACCGAACTACTCGACATCACCACCGGCATCGAAGCCCACACCCCGGCAGTGCCCTGGCTGTCGACCATCGACAACACCTGGATCGACCAGCCCCTCGACCCCGCCTACTGGTACCGCAACCTACGCGAACCCGTCCGCTTCGGCCCCGCCATCGACCTGCTGCAAACCCAGGACAACAACCTATTCATCGAAATCAGCGCCAGCCCCGTCCTCCTCCAGACAATGGACAACGCCGCCACCGTCGCCACCCTGCGCCGCAACGAAGACACCACCCAACGGCTCCTCACCGCCTTCGCCGAAGCCCACGTCCACGGTGCCACCATCAACTGGCCCACCGTCCTCAACACCACCACAACACCGGTGCTGGACCTGCCGACCTACCCCTTCCAACGCCAGCGCTACTGGGCCACCAGCAACGGCCGCCCCACCAGCCAGGGCCACCCGTTGCTGGAGACCGTCGTGGCACTGCCCGGCACCGACGGGGTGGCACTGACCGGCCGAATCTCACTCGCCACCCACCCCTGGCTAACCGACCACACAGTCCGCGGCACCGTCCTACTACCCGGCACCGCATTCGTGGAACTGGCAACCCGTGCCGCAACCGAGGTGAACTGCCAAGTCATCGACGAGCTGGTAATCGAGAAGCCTTTGACGCTGCCGCAGACCGACGGCGTCCAGCTCTCGGTCACCGTCGGGGAAGCCGACGAGGCCGGTCACCGCCCGGTGACCGTGTACTCCCAGACGGACGAGTCCGATGATTGGGTCCAGCACGTCACCGCCATCATCGGCCCCGGCGCGTCACTGCCGGAAACCGCCGCCTGGCCACCCGCCCACGCCGAACCGGTCAACGTCACCGGCCTCTACGACAACCTGGCCGCGGCGGGCTACGAGTACGGGCCCGCGTTCCAGGGTTTGCAGGCCGCGTGGCGTGCGGGCGACACCGTCTACGCCGAGGTCACTCTCGCCGAGGAACAGGCCCAGGAAACAGCCCGCTTCACCATGCATCCCGCCCTGCTCGACGCCGCCCTGCACACCATCGCCCTGCACGACACCGCCGACCTGCAACTCCCGTTCTCCTGGCGCCAGGTGCAGTTCCACGGCACCGGCGCGGCGACGCTACGGGTCGCGGTGACCCCGGCGGCGGACGGCTGGAACATCCGCGCCACCGACGACACCGGCCAGGCCGTAGCCACCATCGGCTCGCTCGTGACCCGGCCGATGGCCGCCGAGACAACGGACGACCTGCTCGCCCTGACGTGGACCGAGATCCCGGCTCCCGAGCCCGTCGATCCCACCGACGTGGTCGTGTTCATCGCGTTGCCTGACACCGTCGAGGACGTGCCGGCCCAGACCCGCGCGCTGACCACCCGGGTCCTGCACACCATCCAGGAATGGCTCGCCGACGATGACCGCACCCTGATCGTACGGACCGGCACCGACCTGGCCTCCGCCGCGGTATCCGGGCTGGTGCGCTCGGCCCAGTCGGAACACCCCGGCCGGTTCATACTCGTGGAAAGCGACGACGAAACCCTCACCCCGGAGCAGATCGCAGCAACCCCCGGGCTGGACGAACCCCGACTACGTATCACCGGCGGCCGTTACGAGGTGCCCCGCCTGACCCGCGAGGACACCGCACTCGCGGTTCCCACGGATCGCGCATGGCTGCTGGAACAACCCCGTAGCGGCTCGCTGGAAGACCTGGCCTTGCTACCCACCGATGCCGCCGAGCGTCCCCTGCAAGCCGGTGAGGTACGCATCGGCGTACGCGCCGCCGGCATGAACTTTCGCGACGTCGTGGTCGCCCTCGGCATGGTCACCGACACCCGCCTGGCCGGCGGCGAAGCAGCGGGCGTGGTCCTCGATGTCGGCACGGACGTGAATGACTTCCGTCCGGGCGACCGGGTGTTCGGCATCCTGGAGGGCGGATTCGGTTCCGTCGCCATATGCGACCATCGCACCCTGGCCGTGATCCCCGACGGCTGGTCGTTCACCACAGCGGCATCCGTCCCGATCGCGTTCGCCACCGCCTACTACGGTCTGGTCGACCTGGCCGGGCTGCGAGCGGGCGAATCGGTGCTGATCCACGCGGCCACCGGCGGCGTCGGCATCGCGGCGACCCAGATCGCCCGGCACCTCGGCGCCGAGATCTACGGCACCGCGAGCGTCGGCAAGCAGCACGTGCTGCGCGACGCCGGTCTGGCCGACGACCGGATCGCCGACTCCCGCACCACCGACTTCCGGGACACCTTCCGCGACGGCACCCAGGGCCGCGGCGTCGACGTCGTTCTGAACTCGTTGCGCGGCGACTTCATCGACGCCTCCCTCGACCTGCTGGTCGACGGCGGCCGGTTCATCGAGATGGGCAAGACCGACATCCGCGACGCCGCACAGATCCCGGATGCCACCTACCATGCCTTCGACCTGATGGATGCCGGCCGCGACCGGCTCCGCGAGATCATGACCGAGTTGCTCGCCCTGTTCGAGCAGGGTGTCCTGCACCCCATGCCGGTGCATGCCTTCGACATCCGGCAGGCTCGTGAGGCGTTCAGCTGGATGAGCCGGGCCCGCCACATCGGCAAGCTCGTACTCACCATCCCCCAGCCGATCGACCCCGACGGCACCGTGCTGATCACCGGCGGCTCCGGCGTCCTCGCCGGTATCGTCGCCCGGTATCTGGTGACCGAGAACCGGGCGCGGCGCCTCCTGCTGCTGTCACGCAGCGCCCCCTCCGCATCCCTGATCGACGAGCTGACCGCGTTGGGCGCCCACGTCGATGTCGCGGCCTGCGACGTCGCCGACCGCGCCGCGCTGGCCGAAATCCTCGACGGCGTCGACCTGACCGCGGTGATCCACACCGCCGGCGCCCTCGACGACGGTGTCGTGGAATCACTGACCCCGCAACGCCTCGACACCGTCCTGACCCCCAAGGCCGACGGCGCCTGGCACCTGCACGAGCTCACCCGCGACCGGGACTTGGCCGCATTCATCGTGTACTCGTCCGCCGCCGGCGTCCTGGGCGCCGCCGGACAAGGTAACTACGCTGCGGCCAACGCGTTCCTGGACGCTCTGGCCGTACACCGCCGCCTTGAGGGTTTGCCTGGTTTGTCCCTGGCCTGGGGACTGTGGGAGGACGCGAGCGGCCTGACCGCCGATCTCACCGACGCCGACCACGACCGGATCCGCCGCAGCGGCCAGCGTGCCATCACCGCCACGTACGGGATGCGGATGCTCGATGCCGCCACCCGGCAGAGCGAGGCGGTCCTGCTCGCCGCGCCGATCAGCCCGATCCAGGACGGGGACGTCCCCGCGATCCTGCGGTCACTGCACCGCCGGGTCGGCCGCCGAGCGTCTGTCGCTCATGGACACCCGGCCGATCTGACACCGGAAGCGCTTCTGAAGGTGGTGCGTGACAGCGCCGCCATGGTCCTGGGCCACGCCAACGCCGACACCGTCCCCACAGCAACCGCCTTCCAGGAACTCGGCCTCGATTCACTGACCGCGGTCGAACTCCGCAACAGCCTCACCAAAGCCACCGGCCTGCGACTGCCCGCCACCATGGCCTTCGACTACCCCACCCCGGACGCGCTGGCCGCCCGGCTCGGCGAACTACTCGCGGGCGAGGCGGCACCCAAGGCGGCCGCCGCGGTGCGCAGGGCCACGGCTTCGGATGAGCCGCTGGCGATCGTCGGCATGGCCTGCCGCCTGCCCGGCGGAGTGTCCACACCGGAAGACCTGTGGCGCCTGGTCGAGTCCGGCACCGACGCCATCACCGACTTCCCCACCGACCGCGGCTGGGACACCGACACCCTCTTCGACCCGGACCCCGACACCCCCGGCAAGACCTACACCGTGCACGGCGGCTTCCTGGACGACGTCGCCGGCTTCGACGCGCCGTTCTTCGGGATCAGCCCCCGCGAGGCCGTCGCCATGGACCCGCAGCAGCGCCTCGTGCTGGAATCTTCTTGGGAGGCGTTCGAGCGCGCCGGTATCCAGCCGGACTCAATTCGGGGTAGCGACACCGGGGTCTTCATGGGTGCCTACCCCGACGGCTACGGCATCGGTGCCGACCTCGCCGGATTTGGGGTCACCGCGGGCGCGGGCAGCGTGCTGTCCGGCCGCGTGTCGTACTTCTTCGGCCTCGAAGGCCCCGCCATGACGGTCGACACCGCTTGTTCGTCGTCGCTGGTCGCCCTGCACCAGGCGGCCTACGCGCTGCGGCAGGGCGAGTGCTCCCTCGCCCTCGTCGGCGGCGTGACCGTGATGCCATCCCCACGCACGTTCATCGAGTTCTCCCGCCAGCGCGGCCTGGCCACCGACGGGCGCAGCAAGGCGTTCGCCGACGCGGCGGACGGCACCGGCTTCTCCGAGGGTGTCGGCGTGCTCTTGGTCGAGCGGCTGTCCGACGCACAGGCCAAGGGCCACAACATCCTTGCTTTGGTGCGCAGCTCCGCGGTCAACCAGGACGGGGCATCCAACGGCCTGACCGCCCCCAACGGCCCCTCCCAGCAGCGGGTGATTCAGTCCGCACTGGCCGGCGCCGGGCTGACCAGCGCCGACGTGGACGTCGTGGAAGCACACGGCACGGGTACGACGCTGGGCGACCCGATCGAAGCCCAGGCCGTCCTCGCCACCTACGGCCAGGACCGCGACCAGCCCGTACTGCTCGGCTCACTCAAATCGAACCTCGGGCATACCCAGGCCGCCGCGGGTGTCTCCGGTGTCATCAAGATGGTCATGGCACTGCAACACAACACCGTCCCGGCCACCTTGCACGTGGATCAGCCGTCGCGGCACGTGGACTGGACGGCCGGCGCAGTGCGACTGGCGACCGAAAACCAGCCCTGGCCGGAAACCAACAGGCCACGACGAGCAGGCGTCTCGTCATTCGGCGTGAGTGGCACCAACGCGCACGTGATCCTCGAGCAGGCGCCCGCCGCGGGCCCGGTCGAGCCGGTGGACACAACCGACGTGGTGATCCCGCTGGTGGTGTCCGCGCGGAGTTCGGGCTCGCTCAGCGACCAGGCCGACCGGCTCGCGGCGCTCGTCGGCTCTCCGGACGCGCCCGCTCTCACAAGTCTGGCGGACGCGTTGCTCACCCGGCGAACCGTATTCTCGCAACGTGCGGTGGTGGTGGCGGATTCGCATGGGCAGGCGGCGGCCGGTCTGCGTGCGCTGGCCGCGGGCGATTCGCATCCTGCCCTGGTGACCGGCGCGGCCGGCCCCGCCCGTGGGGTGGTGCTGGTGTTCCCGGGCCAGGGTTCGCAATGGGCAGGCATGGGCGCCGAGCTGCTGGACGCCTCCCCGGTGTTCGCCGCCCGAATCGCCGAGTGCGCCGAGGCGTTGCGCCCGTGGGTCGACTGGTCGCTGGACGAGGTGTTGCGGGGTGACGCTTCCGCCGATGTGCTGCGGCGCGTCGACGTCGTGCAGCCGGCCAGCTTCGCGGTCATGGTGGGTCTGGCCGCCGTCTGGGAGTCGGCCGGTGTCAGGCCGGACGCGGTGCTGGGGCATTCGCAGGGGGAGATCGCCGCCGCGTACGTCGCCGGAGCTCTGTCGCTGACGGACGCAGCGAAGATCGTCGCCGTACGCAGTCGGCTGATCGCCGCCCGGCTGGCCGGGCGGGGCGGCATGGCGTCGGTCGCGCTCGCGCCGGAGGAGGCGGCGGCGAAGCTCGGCCGGACCGAACTGGCGGCGGTGAACGGTCCGGCCTCGGTGGTGATCGCCGGCGACGCCGAAGCCCTGGATGAGACGCTCGCGATGCTGGAGGGCGAGGGTGTCCGGGTCCGGCGGGTGGCGGTGGACTACGCCTCGCACACCCCGCATGTGGAGGAGCTCGAGCAGTCCATGGCCGAGGCGCTCGCCGATGTGCGGAGCCGGCAGCCGCGGGTCGGGTTCCTGTCGACGGTGACCGGTGACTGGGTGACCGACGCCGGTGCTCTCGACGGCGGCTATTGGTACCGGAACCTGCGGCAGCCGGTGCGGTTCGGCCCGGCGGTGGCGTCGCTGGCGGAGGCCGGGTACGCCGTGTTCGTGGAGGCCAGCGCACACCCGGTGCTGGTCCAACCGGTCACCGAGACCCTGGACCGGACCGATGCCGTGGTGACGGGAACGCTGCGTCGCCGGGACGGCGGCCTGCCGCGTCTGCTGACGTCGATGGCCGAGCTGTTCGTCGGCGGTGTGCCGGTCAACTGGCCGGTCCTGCTGCCCGCGGGCGCCGTGCGCGGCTGGGTGGACCTGCCGACGTACGCCTTCGACCACCAGCGCTACTGGCTGGAGAACAGGGTGGCCACCGACGCGGCGGCCCTCGGCCTGGCCGGAGCCGACCATCCGCTCCTCGGCGCGATCGTCGCCGTACCGCAGTCGGGTGGCGTGGCCATGACGTCGCGGCTGTCGCCGCGGAACCATCCGTGGCTGGCGGAACACACGCTCGGGGGTGTTCCGACGGTGCCGACGTCCGTCCTGGTCGAGCTTGCGGTCCGGGCCGGGGACGAGGTCGGCTGCGGTGTCGTCGAGGAGTTGACCGTCGACGCGCCGCTGCTGCTGCCCGAACGTGGCGGCGTACGCGTCCAGGTCATCGTCGGGGCGACCGACGCGAACGGCCAACGCGGCCTGGACATCTTCTCGGCCCCCGAGGACACCGGTCAGGAAGCATGGACCCGGCACGCGACGGGCACTCTGGCGCCCGGCGGCGACATCGCTGCCGACGTCGACCTCTCGGCCTGGCCACCGGCGAACGCACAACCGGTCGACGTGACCGACGGCTACGACCTGCTGGAACGAGCCGGGTACGGCTACGGCCCGGCGTTCCAGGGCGTACGCGCGATCTGGCGCCGTGGCGAAGAGCTGTTCGCCGAGGTCGCGTTGGAGCCGGAGCAGACCGACACAGCGGCGAGGTTCGGTCTGCATCCGGCCCTGCTGGACGCGGCCTGGCATCCGGAGCTGCGCGACGAAGTGGCCGAGACGAGCCCGGACGGCCGACGCTGGTGGTCGCAACCGTCGCGATGGGCCGGGCTTCGTCTGCACACGGCGGGAGCGACCGTCCTGCGGGTGCGGCTGGCGCCGGTCGACGCCGACTCGATGTCGCTCCAGGCGGCCGACGAGACCGGTGCCCCGGTGCTGACGGTGGACTCGCTGTCCTTGTGCGCGGTGTCCGCCGACCAGCTGACCACGGCCGAGAGCAGCGACGACGCGCTGTTCCGCCTGGAGTGGACGCCGCTGTCCAAGGCTCCGACCGCGGCGAGGTCGTGGGTGCCGGTGGAGACCGGCGCCGACGTGGCCGCCCTCGACGGGCAGGCCGTCGTCGACGCGGTGATGCTGGAGGCGGCCGGCACCGGGGACGCGCTGGAGCTGACCTGCCGGGTGCTGGAGGTCGTCCAGGCATGGCTGACCCTGCCGGGCTGGGACGAGTCGCGGCTCGTGGTGGTGACCCGGGGTGCTGTCGGCGCCGTCGGCGATCCGGCGGGGTCGGCGGTGTGGGGTCTGGTGCGTGCCGCGCAGGCGGAGAACCCGGACCGGATCGCGCTGCTGGACCTCGACGCCGGACGGCCGGTTGAGCCGCTGCTCGCCGAGGGTGAGCCTCAGCTGGCGATCCGGGGTGCTGAGGCGCTGGTCCCCCGGCTCATCCGGGCAGCCGCGGCAACGGATGCGCCCGCCCTGTTCGACGAGTCGCAGACGGTTCTCATCACCGGCGGAACCGGCTCGCTGGGCGGACTGCTGGCCCGGCATCTGGTCGGCCGGTACGGCCTGCGGCGTCTGGTACTGGTGAGCCGCCGCGGCCCCGACGCACCCGGCGCGTACGAGTTGGCGGCCGAACTGGCCGCGCACGGCGCCGAGGCCGCGCTGGTCGCGTGCGATCTGACCGACCGGGACGCGGTTGCCCGGCTGTTGACCGAGCACCACCCGACCGCGGTCGTGCATGCGGCCGGTGTGTCCGACGACGGCGTGATCGGCACACTGACTTCCGACCGGCTGGCTTACGTGTTCGGGCCGAAGGCGACCGCGGCCCGGCATCTGGACGAGCTGACCCGCGAGTTGCTCCCCGACCTGGCGGCGTTCGTCACCTACTCCTCCATCTCCGCGGTGTTCCTGGGCGCGGGCTCCGGCGGTTACGCGGCCGCGAACGCCTACCTCGACGGCCTGATGGCCAGGCGGCACGCCGAAGGGCTGCCCGGCCTGTCCCTGGCGTGGGGCCTGTGGGACCAGGAAGCCGACGGTGGCGGCATGGCCGCCGGCCTCCAGGACATCACCAGGAACCGGATGCGGCGCCGCGGCGGCGTGCTGTCGTTCACCCCGGCCGAGGGCATGGCGCTCTTCGACGCGGCCATGGCCACCGGCGAGGCGCTGGTGGTGCCGGTCCGGCTCGACCTGCCCGCCCTCCGCGCCGAAGCGGTCGCCGAGGGCCGCAGCGCTCCCGTCCTGCTGCGCGGCCTGGTCCGGCCTGGCCGACGGCTGGCCCGCACGGTGTCCGGCGGTACGGGCGTCCTGGCCGACTTGACGCCCGAAGCGCTGCTGAAACTGGTCTGTGGTCGTGCGGCAGCTGTGCTGGGTCATGTGGATGCGGATGCGGTTCCTGTGGCGGCGGCGTTCAGGGATCTGGGTGTGGATTCGCTGACTGCGGTTGAGTTGCGGAACAGTCTGGCGAAGGCTACGGGTCTGCGGTTGCCTGCCACGTTGGTGTTCGACTATCCGACTCCGACGGTGCTGGCTGGGCGGCTCGGTGAGCTGCTCGCGGGCGGGACGGCGCCGGTGAGGGCCGCTGTGGTGCGCAGGGCTGCGGCTTCGGATGAGCCGCTGGCGATCGTGGGTATGGCGTGCCGTCTGCCGGGTGGGGTGTTGTCGCCGGAGGATTTGTGGCGTCTGGTCGAGTCCGGTGGGGATGCGATTTCCGGTTTCCCGGTCGATCGGGGCTGGGACGTGGAGAATCTGTTCGATCCTGATCCGGACGCGGCGGGTAGGACGTACGCGGTGCGGGGTGGTTTCCTGGATGGGGCGGCGGGGTTTGATGCGTCGTTCTTCGGGATCAGTCCGCGTGAGGCGCAGGCGATGGATCCGCAGCAGCGTCTTGTGCTGGAAGTTTCCTGGGAGGCGTTCGAACGCGCGGGTATTGAGCCGGGGTCGGTGCGGGGCAGTGACACCGGTGTGTTCATGGGTGCCTACCCGGGCGGTTACGGCATGGGTACCGATCTGGGTGGTTTCGGGATGACGTCGGTCGCGGTGAGTGTGCTGGCGGGCCGGGTGTCGTATTTCTTCGGTCTTGAAGGCCCTGCGATGACGGTGGACACGGCGTGTTCGTCGTCGCTGGTGGCGTTGCATCAGGCGGGTTCGGCGTTGCGGCAGGGTGAGTGTTCGCTGGCTCTGGTCGGCGGGGTGACGGTGATGCCCACGCCGCAGACGTTTGTGGAGTTTTCCCGCCAGCGTGGTCTGGCGGCCGATGGCCGGTGCAAGGCGTTCGCCGATGCGGCGGATGGTACCGGCTTCTCCGAGGGTGTCGGTGTGCTGCTGGTCGAGCGGTTGTCGGATGCTCAGGCCAGGGGCCACAACATCCTGGCTGTGGTACGGGGATCGGCGGTCAATCAGGACGGGGCGTCCAACGGTCTGACCGCCCCGAACGGCCCCTCTCAGCAGCGGGTGATTCAGTCCGCACTGGCCGGCGCCGGGCTGACCAGCGCCGACGTGGACGTGGTGGAAGCACACGGCACGGGTACGACGCTGGGCGACCCGATCGAGGCCCAGGCGGTGATCGCCACCTACGGCCAGGACCGCGACCAGCCCGTGCTGCTCGGCTCCCTGAAGTCGAATCTCGGGCATACCCAGGCTGCCGCGGGTGTCTCCGGTGTCATCAAGATGGTCATGGCCCTCCAGAACGGCGTGGTACCCCGCACCCTGCATATCGACGAGCCCTCCCGGCATATCGACTGGACGGCCGGCGCTGTCGAGCTGGTGACGGAGAACCAGTCGTGGCCGGAGACGGGCCGGGCCCGCCGGGCGGCGGTGTCCTCGTTCGGCATCAGTGGCACCAATGCGCATGTCATCCTCGAAAGCGCACCCGACCAGCCCCAGGCGTCGGCCACGGGTATCCCGGTGTCGGACGTTACGGCCGATGTGGTGCCGTTGCCGATCTCGGCCAAGACCGTGCCCGCCCTGGCCGATCTCGAAGACCGACTCCGCGCCTACCTGACCACCGCACACGAGACCGACCTGCCCGCCGTGGCATCGACGCTGGCGATGACCCGGTCGGTGTTCGAGCATCGCGCCGTGCTGCTGGGGGAGGAGACCGTCACCGGTATCGCGGTGTCGGATCCGCGGGTGGTGTTCGTCTTCTCCGGTCAGGGGTCGCAGCGGGCTGGGATGGGTGAGGAGTTGGCTGCCGTGTTCCCGTTGTTCGCGCGGTTGCATCGGCAGGTGTGGGATCTGCTGGATGTTCCCGATCTTGATGTCGACGATACCGGGTATGTTCAGCCGGCTTTGTTTGCGTTGCAGGTGGCGCTGTTCGGGTTGCTGGAGTCGTGGGGTGTGCGTCCCCAGGCGGTGATCGGCCATTCCGTCGGTGAAGTTGCCGCGGGGTATGTGGCCGGGGTCTGGTCGTTGGAAGACGCGTGCACCCTGGTGTCTGCACGGGCCCGGCTGATGCAGGCGTTGCCGGCCGGTGGTGCGATGGTGGCGGTGCCGGTTTCGGAGGAGCGGGCACGGGCGGTGCTGGTCGATGGTGTGGAGATCGCCGCGGTCAACGGACCCGCCTCGGTCGTGCTCTCCGGCGACGAATCCGCCGTGTTGCGGGTCGCGGAGGGGCTGGGCAGGTGGACGAGGCTGTCGGCCAGCCACGCCTTCCACTCGGTCCGGATGGAGCCCATGCTGGAGGAGTTCCGGCAGGTTGCATCCGAGCTGACCTACCAGGAACCGCGCATCGTGATGGCCGCCGGTGAGCAGGTCACCACCCCCGAGTATTGGGTGCGGCAGGTCCGTGACACCGTCCGCTTCGGTGACCAGGTAGCCGCGTTCGAGGATGCGGTCTTCCTGGAGATCGGTCCGGACCGGACACTGTCGCGGCTGATCGACGGCATCCCGACATTGCACGGCGACGACGAGCAACACGCCGTGGTTACCGCACTGGCGGAACTGCACGTACAGGGCGTACCCATCGACTGGTCCTCGATTTTGGGTGTGAACCCGGCTCGCGTGCTGGACCTGCCCACCTACGCCTTCCAGCACGAGCGTTACTGGATGGTGAGTACTGGTCGGGTGGGTGGGGAGGGGCATCCGTTGCTGGGCTGGGGGGTGCCGGTCGCGGAGGCTGACGGGAGGTTGTACACCGGGAGGGTCGCTCGGCAGGACGGGCCTGTGCTGCCCGTGGCGGCGTTCGTCGAAATGGCCTTCGCGGCGGCCGGTGGCCAGCCGATCCGTGAACTGTCCGTGGACGCGTTGCTGTACATCCCGGACGACGGCACCGCCGAGCTCCAGACCTGGGTCGGCGAGCACCGGCTCACCATCCACGCCCGCTACCGCGATACCGAGCCGTGGACCCGACTGGCCAAAGCGACCCTGGACACCACCGCACCCGCCACCACACACACCCCGCATCCCGGCCTCATCACCACCGCCCTCACCCTCACCGGCGACGAGGCACCCGCCATCTGGCACGACCTGACCCTGCACACCAGCAACGCCACCGAACTCCACACCCACATCACCCCGGGCGACGACGGCACACTGACCATCACCGCCACCGATACGACCGGACAACCCGTCCTGACCGCACATACCGCCACCCCGACCACGATCCCCGTCCACACACCCACCACCCCAGCCGACGACCTGCTCACCCTCACGTGGACCCAGATCCCCACCCCCGGGCCGGGCGATGGCGCCGATGTCGTGGTGTGCACCGCTCTGCCCGAGCCCGACGGCGATCCACTGACCCAGACCCGCACCCTGACCGCCCAGGTGTTGCACAGCATCCAGACAGTACTGACCGGGGAGGACCGGCCGCTGGTCGTGCACACCGGCACCGGCCTGGCCTCCGCCGCCGTATCCGGCCTGGTCCGCTCAGCCCAGTCCGAACACCCCGACCGCTTCATCCTGGTCGAATCCGACGACGGGACCCTCACCCCGGATCAACTCGCCGCGGCCGCCGGGCTCGATGAGCCCTGGCTGCGCATCACCGGCGGCCGCTACGAAGTACCCCGGCTGACCAAAACCACCACCACCGCCACCACCGCCGTGTCCGAGCCTGTCTGGGACCCGGACGGCACGGTGCTGATCACCGGTGGCTCCGGTGCCCTGGCCGGCATCCTCGCCCGGCACCTCGTCACCGAACGCGGCGTGCGTCACCTGCTGCTGATCTCCCGCAGCACCCCCTCCACGACCCTGATCAACGAACTGAGGGAGCTGGGCGCCCACATCGAAACCGCGGCCTGCGATGTCTCCGACCGCGCCGCACTGGCCCACGTCCTGGACGGCGTCGACCTGACCGCGGTGTTCCACACCGCCGGAGCCCTCGATGACGGTGTCGTGGAGTCGTTGACTCCGCAGCGGGTTGATGCTGTTTTGCGGCCCAAGGCGGATGGTGCCTGGTATCTGCACGAGCTCACCCGCGACCGGGACTTGGCGGCGTTCGTCATGTACTCCTCTGCGGCCGGTGTGATGGGTGCCGCGGGCCAGGGCAACTACGCGGCGGCCAACGCGTTCCTCGATGCCCTGGCCGAACACCGTCACGCTGACGGGTTGCCCGCGCTCTCCCTGGCATGGGGCATGTGGGACGACACAGACGGCATGACCGCATCCCTGTCCGACACCGACCACCGCCGCATCCGCCGCAGCGGCCAGCGCGCCATCACCGCCGAACACGGGATGCGCCTGCTCGACAAGGCGTCCGGCCGCAGCGAACCGGTACTGGTCGCCACCGCAATGAACCCGATCCCCGACACGGACCTGCCCGCCCTGCTGCGCTCGCTGTATCCCAAAACAGCACGAAAGAGCCAGCCAATCCAAGAACTATCGCCGGAAGCGCTCCTGAAAATCGTGCGCGACAGCGCCGCCATGGTCCTGGGCCATGCCAACGCCGACACCGTTCCCGCAGCAACCGCCTTCCAGGAACTCGGCCTCGATTCACTGACCGCGGTCGAACTCCGCAACAGCCTCACCAAGGCCACCGGCCTGCGACTACCCGCCACCATGGTGTTCGACTACCCGACACCGACCGCGCTGGCCGGACGGCTCGGCGAACTGCTAGGCGAGACGACACCCGCGACGGCCGCCGTGGTGCGCAGGGCCACGGCTTCGGACGAGCCGCTGGCGATCGTCGGCATGGCCTGCCGCCTGCCCGGCGGAGTGTCCACACCGGAAGACCTATGGCGCCTGGTCGAGTCCGGCACCGACGCCATCACCGACTTCCCCACCGACCGCGGCTGGGACACCGACACCCTCTTCGACCCGGACCCCGACACCCCCGGCAAGACCTACACCGTGCACGGCGGCTTCCTGGACGACGTCGCCGGCTTCGACGCATCGTTCTTCGGCATCAGCCCCCGCGAAGCCCTCGCCATGGACTCCCAACAACGCCTCGTACTCGAAGCCGCCTGGGAGGCGTTCGAACGCGCGGGTATCGAACCGGGCTCGGTGCGGGGCAGCGACACCGGCGTGTTCATGGGCGCCTACCCCGACGGCTACGGCATCGGCGCCGACCTCGGCGGCTTCGGCGCCACCGCAGGCGCGGGCAGCGTGCTCTCCGGCCGCCTGTCGTACTTCTTCGGCCTCGAAGGCCCTGCCATGACGGTCGACACCGCCTGTTCCTCATCGCTGGTCGCCCTGCACCAAGCGGGATCCGCTCTACGACAGGGCGAGTGCTCCCTGGCCCTGGTCGGCGGAGTGACCGTGATAGCCAACCCGCAGATCTTTGTCGAGTTCTCCCGCCAGCGCGGCCTGGCCGCCGACGGCCGGTGCAAGGCATTCGCCGACAACGCGGACGGCACCGGCTTCTCCGAAGGCGTCGGTGTGCTGCTGGTCGAGCGGCTGTCCGACGCCCAGGCCAAGGGCCACAACATCCTGGCTGTGGTCCGCGGATCGGCGGTCAACCAGGACGGGGCATCCAACGGTCTGACCGCCCCCAACGGCCCCTCCCAGCAACGGGTCATCGGACAGGCCCTGGCCAACGCCGGTCTGACCACGGCCGACGTGGACGTGGTCGAGGCCCACGGCACGGGTACGACACTCGGCGACCCGATCGAGGCCCAGGCGGTGATCGCCACCTACGGCCAGGACCGCGACCAGCCCGTGCTGCTCGGCTCCCTGAAGTCGAACCTCGGCCACACCCAGGCCGCCGCGGGTGTCTCCGGTGTCATCAAGATGGTCATGGCACTGCGCCATGACACCGTCCCGGCCACCCTGCATATCGACGAGCCCTCCCGGCATATCGACTGGACGGCCGGCGCTGTGGAACTGGTGACGGAGAACCAGCCCTGGCCTGAACTCGACCGACCGCGCCGGGCAGCGGTCTCAGCCTTCGGCGTCAGCGGCACCAATGCGCATGTCATCCTGGAGAGCGCGCCCGACCAACCCCCAGCGTCGGCCACGGACACCCCGGCGCCGGCCGTCACGGCCGGTGTGGTGCCGTTGCCGATCTCGGCCAAGACCGTGCCCGCCCTGGCCGACCTCGAAGACCGACTCCGCGCCTACCTCACCACCACACCCGAGACCGACCTGCCCGCCGTGGCATCAACACTGGCGACGACCCGATCGCTGTTCGAGCATCGCGCCGTGCTGCTGGGCGAGGACACCGTCACCGGTATCGCGATCGCGGATCCACGGGTGGTGTTCGTCTTCCCCGGCCAGGGCTGGCAATGGCAGGGCATGGGCAGCGCCCTGCTCGCGTCATCGACCGTGTTCGCCGAACGGATGGCGGAATGCGCTGCCGCCCTGAGCGAGTTCGTCGACTGGGACCTGCTCACCGTGCTCGACGACCCCTCCATAGTCGACCGAGTGGACGTCGTGCAACCGGCCTGCTGGGCGGTCATGATCTCACTGGCCGCCGTCTGGCAAGCCGCCGGTATACACCCCGACATCGTCCTCGGCCACTCCCAGGGCGAAATCGCAGCAGCCTGCCTCGCCGGAGCCATCAGCCTGCCCGACGCCGCCCGCATCGTCGCCCAACGCAGCCAACTGATCGCCCACCAACTCACCGGCCACGGCGCCATGGCATCCATATCCCTCCCCGCCGACGACATCCCCACCACCGACAAAGTCTGGATCGCCGCCCACAACGGCACATCCACCGTCATCGCCGGCGACCCACAGGCCCTCGACACCCTCCTCGCCACATGCGAAACACGCGGCGCACGCGTCCGGAAGATCAACGTCGACTACGCCTCACACACACCCCACGTCGAGCAGATCCGCACCGAACTACTCGACATCACCACCGACATCACAACCCACACCCCGACAGTGCCCTGGCTGTCGACCACCGACAACACCTGGATCGACCAGCCCCTCGACCCCACCTACTGGTACCGCAACCTACGCGAACCCGTCCGCTTCGGCCCCGCCATCGACCTGCTGCAAACCCAGGACAACAACCTATTCATCGAAATCAGCGCCAGCCCCGTCCTGCTCCAGACAATGGACAACGCAACCACCGTCGCCACCCTGCGCCGCGACGAAGACACCACCCAACGGCTCCTCACCGCCTTCGCCGAAGCCCACGTCCACGGTGCCACCATCGACTGGCCCACCGTCCTCGACACCACCACAACACCGGTGCTGGACCTGCCGACCTACCCCTTCCAACGCCAGCGCTACTGGGCCACCAGCAACGGCCGCCCCACCAGCCAGGGCCACCCCTTGCTGGAAACCGTCGTAGCACTGCCCGGCACCGACGGGGTCGCACTCACCGGCCGAATCTCACTCGCCACCCACACCTGGCTAACCGACCACACAGTCCGCAGCACCGTCCTACTACCCGGCACCGCATTCGTAGAACTGGTAACCCATGCCGCAACCGAGGCGAACTGCCAGATCATCGACGAGCTGATAATCGAGGCACCACTGCCGCTGCCGCAGAACGGCGGCGTCCAGCTCTCGGTGACGGTGGGCCAGGCCGACGAGGCTGGGTGTCGCCCGGTGACCGTGTACTCCCAGACGGACGAGTCCGATGATTGGATCCAGCACGTCACCGCCACCATCGCCCCCGGCGCGTCACTGCCGGAAACCGCCGCCTGGCCGCCCGCCCACGCCGAACCGGTCAACGTCACCGGCCTCTACGACAACCTGGCCGCGGCGGGCTACGAGTACGGGCCCGCGTTCCAGGGTTTGCAGGCCGCGTGGCGTGCGGGCGACACCGTCTACGCCGAGGTCACTCTCGCCGAGGAACAGGCCCAGGAAACAGCCCGCTTCACCATGCATCCCGCCCTGCTCGATGCCGCCCTGCACACCATCGCCCTGCACGACACCGGCGACCTGCACCTGCCGTTCTCCTGGACTCGGGTGCAGTTCCACGGTACCGGCGCGGCGACACTACGGGTGGCGGTGACCCCGGCGGCGGACGGCTGGAACATCCGCGCCACCGACAACACCGGCCAGACCGTAGCCACCATCGGATCCCTGGTGACCCGGCCGATGGCCGCCGAGACAACGAACGACCTGCTCGCCCTGACGTGGACCGAGATCCCGGCTCCCGAGCCCGTCGATCCGGCGGATGTCGTGGTTTTCACCGCATTGCCCGAGCCCGGCAGTGACCCGCTGACCCAGACCCGCACGCTGACCACCCGGGTCCTGCACACCATCCAGGAATGGCTCGCCGACGATGACCGCACCCTGATCGTACGAACCGGCACCGACCTGGCCTCGGCCGCGGTATCCGGGCTGGTGCGCTCGGCCCAGTCGGAACACCCCGGCCGGTTCATACTCGTGGAAAGCGACGACGAGACCCTCACCCACGAGCAGCTCGCAGCAACCGCCCGGCTGGACGAACCCCGACTACGTATCACCGACGGCCATTACGAGGTCCCCCGCCTGACCCGCGAGGACACCGCACTCGCGGTTCCCGAAGTCGGTGCCTGGATGCTCGATCAGCCGTCTCGTAGCGGCACCTTGCAGGACCTCCGCCTGGTCCCCACCGATGCCGCCGAACGGCCGCTGCGGCCCGGGGAGGTACGCGTCGGTGTACGCGCGGCGGGTTTGAACTTCCGCGACGTGGCCGTCGCCCTCGGCATGGTCACCGACACCCGTCTGATCGGCGGTGAGGGCGCCGGTGTCGTCCTCGAGGCCGGCCCCGGCGTGGAGGATCTGAGGCCGGGCGACCGCGTGTTCGGCCTTCTCGAAGGCGGATTCGGGCCGGTCGCCATCGCCGACCGCCGTGCCCTCGCCCTGATCCCCGACGGCTGGTCGTTCACCACAGCGGCATCCGTCCCGATCGCGTTCGCCACCGCCTACTACGGTCTGCTCGACCTGGCCGAGCTGCGAGCGGGCGAATCGGTGCTGATCCACGCCGCCACCGGCGGCGTCGGCATGGCCGCCACCCAGATCGCCCGATACCTCGGCGCCGATGTCTACGCCACCGCCAGCACCGGAAAGCAGCATGTCCTGCGGGACGCCGGTCTCAGTGACGACCGGATCGCCGACTCCCGCACCACCGGCTTCCGCGAGACCTTCCGCGACAGCACCGACGGCCGCGGTGTCGACGTGGTCCTCAACTCCCTCAAGGGCGACTTCGTCGACGCGTCCCTCGACCTGCTGGTCGAAGGCGGCCGGTTCATCGAGATGGGCAAGACCGACATCCGCGACGCCGCTCAGATCCCGGATGCCACCTATCGGGCCTTCGACCTCATGGACGCCGGCCCGGAGCGCCTGCGGGAGATCATCACCGAGTTGCTCGCCCTGTTCGAGCAGGGCGTCCTGCGGCCGTTGCCGGTGCATGCCTTCGACGTCCGGCAGGCCCGCGACGCGTTCGGCTGGATGAGCCGGGCCCGCCACATCGGCAAGCTCGTACTCACCATCCCCCAGCCGATCGACCCCGACGGCACCGTGCTGATCACCGGCGGCTCCGGCGTCCTCGCCGGCATCGTCGCCCGCCACCTCGTGACCGCCGAGGGCCTGCGGAACTTGCTCCTCCTCTCCCGCAGCGCCCCGTCCGAGGCTTTGATCGGTGAGCTGACCGCGTTGGGGGCTCGCGTCGAGACCGCGGCCTGCGACGTCGCCGACCGCGCCGCGCTGGCCCGAGTCCTCGACGGCGTTCCGCTGACCGCGGTGATCCATACCGCCGGCGCCCTCGACGACGGTGTCGTGGAGTCGCTCGACCCGCAACGCCTCGACTCCGTTCTGACGCCCAAGGCCGACGGCGCCTGGCACCTGCACGAGCTCACCCGCGACAGGGATCTTGCCGCGTTCATCATGTACTCCTCCGCAGCCGGTGTGCTGGGCGCTGCCGGACAGGGCAATTACGCGGCTGCCAACGCGTTCGTGGACGCTCTGGCCGTACACCGCCGCCTTGAGGGTTTGCCTGCTCTTTCCCTGGCCTGGGGCTTGTGGGACGACACGAGCGCCCTGACTGCCGGCCTCACGGACAGCGACCACGGCCGGATCCGCCGCAGCGGTGCGCGGACCATCACCGCCGAGCACGGGATGCGGATGTTCGACGCCGCCACCCGGCAGAGCGAGGCGGTCCTGCTCGCCGCGCCGATGGGCCCGATCCGCGGCGAGGACGTCCCGGCTCTGCTGCGCGGGCTGGCGACGGTGCGGCAACCGCGGACGAGGGCCAAGCGCGACATGGGCCCGGAGCGGCTGCGGGATCGGCTCAACGGCCGGACGAGCGTCGAGCAGCACCGCATCATGGTCGAACTGGTGCTGGCGCACGCGACGTCGGTACTCGGCCACGAGTCGCCGGACGCGATCGCGCCGGACCGGGCGTTCAAGGATCTGGGCATGGACTCGCTGACCGCGATCGAGCTCCGCAACCACCTCGTGGCGGAGACCGGGGTGCGGCTGCCCGCCACGACGGCGTTCGACCACCCGACCGCGGACGACCTGGCCAAGCGGCTCCTCGCAGAGGTCGGGCTCGCCCAGGCGCCGCAGCGCACCGAGGCCGGCATCCGCGAAGAGGTCGTGGTCCGCGAACCGGCCGGCGACGACTCCTGGACCAGCGAGCCGATCGCCATCGTGTCGATGTCGTGCCGCGCACCCGGTGGGGTCGATTCTCCCGAGAGCCTGTGGCGTCTGGTCGAGTCCGGCACCGACGCGATCACCGACTTCCCCGGCGACCGCGGCTGGGACGTGGCCGGCCTGTACTCGCCGGACCCCGACACCGGTTACAAGACCTACTGCGTGCAGGGCGGCTTCCTGGACGCCGCGGCCGACTTCGACGCCGCCTTCTTCGGCATCAGCCCGCGTGAGGCGCTGGGCATGGACCCGCAGCAGCGGCTGCTGCTGGAGACCTCCTGGGAGGCGATCGAGCGGGCGAGGATCGATCCAAGGTCACTGCGTGGCCGCAATGTCGGTGTCTACGTGGGCGGAGCGGCCCAGGGGTACGGCGTGGGCGCCATCGATCAGCAGCGGGACAACGTGATCACCGGCAGCTCGATCAGCCTGCTGTCCGGACGGTTGTCGTACGCGCTCGGTCTGGAGGGCCCCGGCGTCACCGTCGACACGGCCTGCTCCTCCTCTCTGGTGGCCCTGCACCTCGCGTGCCAGGCGCTGCGGCAGCGCGAGTGCTCGATGGCGCTGGTGAGCGGGGTTTCGGTGATCCCCACCCCGGACGTGTTCGTGGAGTTCTCACGTCAGCGCGGCCTCGCGGCCGACGGCCGGTGCAAGTCGTTCTCCGCGTCGGCGGACGGCACGATCTGGGCCGAGGGCGTGGGCGTCCTGGTGCTGGAGCGGCTTTCCGAGGCGACCCGGCTGGGCCACCGGGTCCTGGCCGTCGTCCGGGGCAGCGCGGTCAACTCCGACGGCGCCTCGAACGGGCTGACCGCACCGAACGGCGTCTCCCAGCAGCGGGTGATCCGCCAGGCGCTGACCGGCGCCGGCCTCACCGCGGCGGACGTGGACGTGGTCGAGGCGCACGGCACCGGCACGAAGCTCGGTGATCCCATCGAGGCGGAGGCCATCCTGGCGACCTACGGGCAGGACCGTTCGACGCCCGTGTGCCTGGGCTCGCTGAAGTCGAACATCGGCCACGCCATGGCGGCGTCGGGCGTCCTCGCCGTGATCAAGATGGTGGAGGCGATGCGGCACGGGATGATCCCGCGGACCCTGCACGTGGAAGAGCCGTCGCCGCACGTCGACTGGGCGTCGGGCGACGTCGCTCTGCTGACCGAGAACCAGCCGTGGCCGGATGACGCCAAACTGCGCCGGGCCGGGGTGTCCTCCTTCGGGCTCAGCGGCACCAACGCGCACGTGGTGCTCGAACAGTACCGGGCGCCGGCGGCGCCCGACATCACCACCACCGAGCACCAACCGCTGGCCTGGACGCTGTCGGCCCGCGACCCGAAGGCGCTGCGCGAGCAGGCGGGCCGGTTGCATGCCGCCCTGACCGAGTCCCCGCAGTGGCGTCCGCTGGACATCGGCTACTCCCTGGCGACGACCCGCTCGAACTTCGCGCACCGGGCCGTCGCGGTCGGCTCCGACCGCGAAGACCTTCTGCGCGCACTGTCGAAGCTGGCGGACGGCTCCGCGTGGCCGGCCCTGGTCACCGCGACCGCCAAGGACCGGCGGGTCGCCTACCTGTTCGACGGGCAGGGCAGCCAGCGGCCGGACATGGGCAGCGGCCTGTACGAGCGCTTCCCTGCCTTCGCACGCGCCTGGGACCGGATCAGCGCCGAGTTCGGCAAACACCTCGACCACTCGCTGACCGACGTCTACCTCGGCCGGGGCGACGCGGCGACGGCCGACCTCGTCGACGACACCCTCTACGCGCAGGCGGGCCTCTTCACCATGGAGATCGCGCTGTTCGAACTGCTGGCGGAGTGGGGCGTGCGCCCCGACTTCGTCAGCGGGCACTCGATCGGTGAGACGGCCGCGGCGTACGCCGCGGGAGTGCTCTCGCTCGAGGACGTCACCACGCTGATCGTCGCGCGGGGACGAGCGCTGCGGCAGGTCCCGCCCGGCGCCATGGTCGCGCTGCGGGCGGGCGAGGACGAGGCGCGGGAGTTCCTCGGGCGTACGGGTGCGGCGCTCGATCTCGCAGCGGTCAACAGCCCGACGTCGGTGGTGGTGTCGGGTGCGTCCGAGGCGGTGGCCGGCTTCCGGGCCCGGTGGACGGAGTCCGGGCGGGAGGCCAGGACCTTGAACGTCCGCCACGCCTTCCACTCGCGCCATGTGGAGGCCGTGCTCGGTGAGTTCAGGGAGGTGCTGGAGTCGCTGACCTTCCGTACCCCGGCGCTCCCCGTGGTGTCCACCGTGACCGGACACCTGATCGAGCCGACAGAGCTGAGCACATCGGAGTACTGGCTGCGCCAGGTCAGGCAGACCGTACGCTTCCACGACGCCGTCCGCGAACTGTCCGGTCAAGGCGTCGGCACGTTCGTGGAGATCGGCCCCTCGGGTGCGCTCGCCTCGGCCGGGCTCGAATGCCTCGGCGACGAAGCCTCGTTCCACGCGGTGCAACGCCCGGGGTCACCGGGAGACGTCTGCCTGATGACGGCCGTCGCGGAGTTGCACGCGGGCGGGACGACCGTCGACTGGGCGACGGTCCTGGCCGGCGGCCGGGCCACGGATCTGCCGGTCTATCCGTTCCAGCACGGGTCCTACTGGCTCGCCCCGGTCACGCGTGCCGCCGACGGTGCCCCGTCCGCGGGTGTGCCGGCCCCCGGCGAGTACGCCCGGCCCTCCGCCCCGGAGGAGCCCCGGACCATGCTGGAACTCGTCCGGCTGGAAGCGGCGATCGCCCTGAGCATCACCGACCCCGGCCTCATCGCGGACGACTCGTCCTTCCTCGATCTGGGCTTCGACTCGATCAGCGCCCTGCGGCTGAGCAATCGGCTGGCCGCGGTCACCGGCCTGGACCTGCCGCCCTCCCTGCTGTTCGACCACCCCACACCGGCCGAACTGGCCGCGCGGCTGGACGAGCTGAGCGCCGCCGACCTCGACGGCGCCGGTGTGTACGCCCTGCTCGAGGAGATCGACGAGCTGGACGACGAGGACTTGGACATGACCGAGGAGGAACACACCGCCATCTCCGAGCTGCTGACAAAGCTCTCCGCCAAGTGGAGCCGATGACGCGGCTGATGCTGGGCAGCACCGCCGCCGGCCAGGCGTGGCCGGCGAGGCGCCGCCCAACGGCGCGCGCTCTCGCGGCGGTGAACCTCAGCCCTGCAACGAGTACGGGTCGAGGACGTCCTCGGGAGTGGACTCGATGGCCATCTTCTGACCGAGGCCGAGTTCGTCGGCGAAGCCGAGCAGCACGTCGAACGCGATGTGGTCGGCGAACGCGCTGCCGGTCGAGTCGAGAACACTCAGGTTTTCCCGGTATGCGACGGCAGTCTCGGGCGCCGCGCACAGCTCGGCCAGGGACGGGCCGAGGTCCCGGTCGGGCAGCTGCTGGAACTCGCCCTCGGCCCGTGCCTGCCCGGGGTGGTCGACGCAGATGAACGCCTCGTCCAGCAGCGCCCGGGGCAGCTCGAATTTGCCCGGCTCGTCCGCACCGACCGCGTTGATGTGCAGATGCTGTAGGCGCGGCGCCGCCGGAACGACCGGTCCCCCACCGGCCGGCACCGACGTCACCGTGCAGAGGACGTCCGCCGAGGCGGTCGCGGTCGCCGCGTCGGTGACCTCGACGGGCAGGCCGAGGAAGCCGGCCCGGCCCACGAACGACGCCGCGTGCTCGGGCTTGATGTCGCTGACCAGGATGCGCTCGAGCGGAAGGATGCGGCTGAGCGCGTGCGCCTGGGTGACCGCCTGGGCGCCGGCGCCGACCAGGGCGAGGGTGGTGCTGCCGGGCCGGGCGAACAGCCGGGTGGCGATGGCGGCGACCGCGCCGGTCCGCATGGCGGTGATGGCGCCGGCGTCCGCCAGCGCGACCAGGCTGCCGCTGTCGTCGTCGAATCGCGTCAGTGTTCCGACGATTGTCGGCAGGTGCAGACGTTCGGGATTCCGCGGGCTGTAACTGACCGTCTTCATCGTCACGCCCGCACCCGCCGCGCGATGGGGCATGAATTCGATGACGCCGGGAACGTTGCCGTCGCGGGTGAATCCGGTGCGCGGTGGCGGCCCGCCGACCTCACCGCGGCCCAGCCGCGCGAAGGCGCTGTACAACTCGCTGATCAACCGGTCCATCAGGACATCGCGGCCGACGACCGAGAGGATCCGCTTGATGTCGCGCTGGCACAGAATCCTGGTTTGCACGTGTTCCCTCTCCCATGGCAATAACCATTCACGAAACGCATTCATCGGGGACTCACGCCCAAATAATGGGAACGCTAGCAGCCGGTCGGCGACCATAACCCCCCGATGATCCCCCTGAATCGCCCGGCGATTACCAGCGCCCGTTCTAGGGGGTTGCGGGGAGTGGCGCGCACATATTTCGCTGTGCTGGTGCGTACCCCAGGACCGCGAAGGCGGTCGAGACGATCAGCCACGCCGCACTGCTCCTTCGAGAAGATCGCGTCGCCCGACCTCGCCGACGACGAGACGGTGCTCGGCGTCATCGAACACCGCACCGGGCACAGCGGGGTGGCCCTGATCGACGGCCGCCCGCACACCGCGGTGCACACGACCACCGACGAGAGCGAGTCGTTCGCCGAGGTGTGGCGGGTGGACGGTCCGAAGGAGTCGGGCAGCCACGGCGGCATCGCCTGGGCCCGGACGGCCGACTATCTCTTCGGCGTCGCCCGGGTTCCGGAGGGAGACCGGTACGCGGACGGCACCACGGCCGTCTACACCGGGATCTTCGACCTGATCGGCGAGCTGGGACACCCCCGGCTGGCCCGGACCTGGAACTACGTCAGCGGCATCAACACGCTGAACGCCGACGGCATGGAGGTCTACCGCGACTTCTGTGTGGGCCGCGCCGAAGCGCTGGACGCCCGCGGGGTCGAACCGGCCGGCATGCCGGCGGCAACCGGCATCGGCACCCACGGCGGCGGCATCGCCTGCTACTTCCTCGCCGCCCGCGCCGGTGAGCGGGTCAACCTGGAGAACCCCGCCGTGCTGACGGCTCACCGCTACCCACGGCAGTACGGCCCCCGCCCGCCGATCTTCGCCCGCGCCACCTGGCTCGCGCCGCCCGGATCGGACGACGGCCGGCTCTATGTCTCGGCGACCGCCGGCATCCGCGGCCACGAGACCGTGCACCACGGGGACGTCGCCCGGCAGTGCGACGTGGCGCTGGAGAACATCGCCCAGGTGATCAGTGCCGAGAACCTGCGGCGGCACGGGCTTCGGCGGGGGTACACGCTGGCCGACGTCGACCACCTGAAGGTCTACGTACGACACCGCGAGGACGTTCGGGCCGTACGCCGGATCTGCGCCGAGCGGTTTTCCCGCGAGGCCACAGTGGCCGTGCTGCACACCGACATCGCACGCACCGACCTCCTGGTCGAGATCGAGGGAGTGGTGGCGTGACCGCACCTGCCCGCCCACATCTGGAGGACCGCCGATGAGCACCGAGGTTCAACAAGAGACCACCCCCGTCGGCCGCTGCCCGTTCGCGATCCAGGACGAGCAGCGCGCGCTGCTGGACAGCGGCGTCATCGGCTCGTACGACCTCTACGGCGTCAAGCACTGGCTGCTGGCCTCGGCCGAGGACGTCAGGCTGGTCACCAACGACCCCCGGTTCAGCTCGGCCGTGCCGTCCGAGGTGCTGCCCATCGACCGCCCGGGCTGGTTCTCCGGCATGGATTCGCCGGAGCACAACCGCTACCGGCAGAAGATCGCCCGCGACTTCACCCTCCGAGCGGCCCGCAAGCAGGAGGAGATCGCGATCCGGGTGGCGAATGCCTGCCTCGACGACATCGAGGCGGCCGGACCCGGCACCGACCTGATCCCCGGCTACGCCAAGCGCCTGCCCTCCGAGGTCATCAACGAGGTCTACGGCCTGAGCGAGGAGGAGGGCGCCGCGCTCGAGGCCAGCATGCGGGCCGTCGTCGGCGCCACCGACATGGCCGCCATCAAGACGCTGAGCAACGAGTTCTTCACTCACGCGGTGTCGCTGGTCCGCCTCAAGCGGGACCAGCAGGGCGACCGGCTGCTGCACCGGCTGGCCGAGGCCGGCGACGACGAGGTCCTGCTCAGCGAGGAAGAGGCGACCGGTGTGTTCGCCGTGCTGCTGTTCGCCGGGCACGACTCGGTGCAGCAGATGGTCGGCTACTGTTTGTACGCGCTACTGGCCCATCCCGAGCAGCAGGCGGCCCTACGGGCGAACCCGGATCTGATCGACGGCGCGGTCGAGGAGATGCTGCGCTATCTGCCGCTCAACCCGCTGGGCGTCCCGCGGGTCTGCGTCGAGGACGTCGAGCTGCACGGGCAGACCATCAAGGCCGGTGACAACGTCATCCCGCTCTACTCCACGGCCAACCGGGATCCCAAGGCGTTCGACGAGCCGAACACCTTCGACGTCACCCGCCGGCCCGAGCAGCACCTCGCGTTCGGGCACGGCATCCACAAGTGTCCCGGCCAGCATCTCGCCCGTGTGCTGATCAAGGTCGCGGCGCAGCGTCTGTTCGAGCGTTTCCCGGACATACGCCTGGCCGGCGACGTGCCGATGAACCCCACGGGCCTGTTCAGCCCGGCCGAGTTGCAGGTCACCTGGGGTCCGGCCGCCTGACCCCGCCTACCTGGAGGACCACTGATGAGTACCGAGGTTCAGCAAGAGAGCAAACCCACCGATCGCTGTCCGTTCGACCTCGAGCAGGGGCAGCGCGCGCTGCTGGACAGCGGCGTGATCGGCTCGTACGACCTCTTCGGCGTCAAGCACTGGCTGCTGGGCTCGGCCGAGGACGTCAAGCTGGTCACCAACGACCCCCGGTTCAGCTCGGCGGCGGCGGCCGGGATCATGCCTGACGAACGCCCCGGCTGGTTCTCCGGCATGGACTCACCCGAGCACAACCGCTACCGGCAGAAGATCGCCCGCGACTTCACCCTCCGAGCGGCCCGCAAACAGGAGGAGATCGTCGTCCGGCTGGCCGACGCCTGCCTCGACGACATCGAGGCGGCCGGACCCGGCACCGACCTGATCCCCGGCTACGCCCGACGCCTGCCGTCCCAGGTCATTAACGACCTCTACGGCCTCACCGAAGAGGAGGGCGCCGCGCTCGAGGCCAAGATGGAGGCCGTCGTCGGCGCCACCGCCGACAACACCGACCTGGAGGCATCGGCGCGGGTGCTGGGTGAGTTCTTCGCCCACGCTCTGTCTTTGGTACGCGCGAAGCGCGACCAGCCGGGCGACCGGCTGCTGCACCGGCTGGCCGAGGCCGGCGACGACGAGATCCTGCTCAGCGAGGGCGAGGCGACCGGTGTGTTCGCCGTGCTCCTGCTGGCCGGCCACGGCTCGGTACAGCAGATGGTCGGCTACTGCTTGTACGCGCTACTGGCCCACCCCGAGCAGCAGGCGGCCCTACGGGCGAACCCGGATCTGATCGACGGCGCGGTCGAGGAGATGCTGCGGTTCCTGCCGCTCAACACCCTGGGCATCCCGCGGATCTGCGTCGAGGACGTCGAGCTGCACGGCCAGACCATCAAGGCGGGCGACAACGTCATCCCGTTGTACTCCTCGGCCAACCGCGATCCGGGCGTCTTCGACGAGCCGGACACGTTCGATATCACCCGCAAGCCGGAACAGCATCTCGCGTTCGGGCACGGCATCCACAAGTGCCCGGGTCAGCACCTCGCCCGGCTGCTGATCAAGGTCGCCGTGCTACGCCTGTTCGAGCGCTTCCCGGACGTACGGCTCGCCGGTGAGGTGCCGATGAACGAGCACCACGGCCAGTTCGGCCCGGTCGAACTGCGGGTCACCTGGGGCGCGGCCGCGTGACCGGCGTCCGGACCGCGTCACCCGTACGTCGGCGACGCGGTCCGGTGCCCGCCGGGCCACCGCTCGGCGTCGGTCAGCGCCTGGCCCCTCGAGGCGGGCCGGGGGCACCGGCCTGTTCGGGCTCCGCCCCGAGTCGCAACTCGCCGCGGCCTTCAGGATCTCGTTCGCCCGCTTCAGCTCGGCGTTCTCCTTCTTCAACGCCTCGAACCCCGGAGCGGTTCATCATCTACTGCCCCGCCATCGAGCGCGCATCACCCAGCCACCGGCCACCGCCAGGGCCACCACCATGCCGACCGCAAGCACTCGCCCGCGGCCCGAACCGGTCCCGCTCACCGGTGCCGCCGCGGCAGCCGCCACCACGCCGGCCCCCGCCCAGGCCGCGGCCGCCTCCGCCCACACGCGCGCCGTCCCTCGCCCCCACCGCCACGGCCATGTCTCACTCATCACCAGGTAGGCGACCAACAGCCCCGCCACACAGGCCCCCTCCCACCACGCCGGATCCCCGAAGGCCGCGGTCACCACAATGGCGCCCGCCAGCACCGTCGTCCGGTGCCGCAGCAGCCGGTAGGACCACCGGGCGGACTCCAGCGACGGCCGCCGGTCCAGCGCGGGCGCCGCCCACACCGCGAACGCGGCCACACATCCGGGCAGTACCGCGTCCCCCGCCGTATCCACCGTCGCCCACGGCCGCCACGCCATCACGACAGCCGCCACCGCGATCACCCTCACCGGCAAGGTGCCGACCCAGTACCCCGGGTACTCCCGCAGCCCGGCCCGCCTGTCCAGCGCCGTCATCCCGCGCGCCCCCTCCCGCCGATCCGCCCCGACAGCAGCGGTGCCAGCGCCAGATCCAGTGACTCACCCACGACGTGCCGCACCACCGGCACCCCGCTGTCCCGCAGGGCGAAGCGCATCGCGTCCCGCTCCGCGCGCCACAGTCGCAGACCCAACTCGCCCGCCTCGTCACCGGGTTCCACCTGTGGGTCGCCGCTCGGGATCTCCACGACGACCGGGCGCCGCCCCCGCGACTGAAGATCCCGCAGCACCTTCAGGATCCGTGCGTCGCTCAACGGGGTGAACACGTACACCAGTGCCCCCTCCGGCAGCGCGGGCGGCGGCACCCGCTCAAGGCCGGGCCCCTCGAACCGCCGGTCCTTGCGGACGTCGAGGACGCTCTCGACAATGCGGTAGAACGCCGCGTCCCCGGTGCCCGGTGCCAGCCATCGTGTGGTGCCCCCGGTCGAGACGACCCCCACCCGGTCGTGGGTGCGCAGATAGGCGCGGGCGAGTCCGGTGGCGGCCCGCACCGTCTCGTCAAGAGCCGACCCCCCGGTCACCGGGTCGACGATGTCCACGAACGCGTCGATCAACATCACCGCGTCGGCCGCCCGTTCGGCCGCGAACCGGTGCAGCTGCACGCTCCCGCGCCGGGTCGTCGACGGCCAGTGAATGCGCCGCTGCCGTTCCCCAGGCACCCATGGCCCCACCCCGATGACCTCGACCCCTTCACCGGCCTGCGGCGACGCGTGCTCGCCGAGCCGCTGCGGAAGCCGCGCCGGGATCGGCGTGAACCGGGCCTGCGTCGCGTATGGGAACACGGACACCTCGGCCGCCTCGACGCGCACAGTGCGGCGCACGGTGCCCCCGGCGTCGTACACGTCGAGGTCCACCGGGCCGAGCGTCCATCGTCCCCAGTGCAGCGCGGTGTGGCGCAGCATCACCGACGACGGGCCGACGACGACCTCGTCGAGCCGCATGCCGGGGCCGAGCGTGACGCCGGGGTCGAGGCGGACGGCGTCACCGCCGTGGGCCACCGAGACGCGGAGGGTGACGGTGTCGCCCTCGAAGCAGCGCTCCGGTTCGACGGTCGTCGACGTCTCGACACGGTGGGCGTACGCGCGCGGCAGCGCGAGCGCGAGCAGCACCAGCGGCGCCGCCGCGAGCGCGAACAGCCACGCCCGGCCGGTCAGCAGCGCGGCTGACAGCGCGACCACGGCGACGGTCAGCAGACGCAGCGTCCGCTCGCCCGGGCGCGGTCCGCCGGGCGGCGGGGGCGGCGGCTGGACCGGGGAGGTGCGCCCCTCCAGGGCGCGGACCACCGCGGCGCCCGGCCGGGGCACGGGTGTGGGCGCGGTCACGACGGCACGGCGGCCGTACGCCGCGTCGTCGGTGTGCCGACGCTGCCGACGATCTCGCGCAGCACGTCGTCCGTGGACATCTCGCGCACCCACAACTCCGGCCGCAGCGACACCCGGTGGGCCAGCGCGGGCACCGCGAGGCTCTTGACGTCCTCCGGGACGACGTAGTCGCGGCCGTCCAGCACAGCGCGGGCGCGCGCGAGCTGGACCAGGGCGAGTCCGCCGCGCGGCGAGGCGCCGATGCTGATCTGGGGGTGGTCGCGGGTCGCGCCGACCAGGGCGACGGCGTACTCCAGCAGGTCGTCGTCGATCTCCACGCGTTCCACGACGGCCCGCCACGCCACGACGTCGTCCGGCCCCGCGAGCCGTTCGAGCACGGCCTCGGGCGCGGCCCGGTCGACCCTCGCCCGCAGCATCGCCAGCTCCTCCGGCGCGGCCAGGTATCCCATCCGCACCCGCAGCTGGAACCGGTCGAGCTGGGCTTCGGGAAGTGAGTACGTGCCCTCGTACTCCACGGGGTTGGCGGTCGCGACGACCAGGAACGGCTCGGCCAGCGGCCGCGTCTCGCCGTCCACGGTCACCTGCGACTCGGCCATCGCCTCCAGCAGCGCGGCCTGGGTCTTGGGCGGCGTCCGGTTGATCTCGTCGGCGAGCAGCAGGTGCGTGAAGACCGGGCCGGGGTGGAACACCATCTCGCCGGTGCGCTGGTCGTACAGCGGCGTTCCGGTGACGTCCGACGGCAGCAGGTCGGGCGTGAACTGGATCCGGCGGAAGTCCAGTCCCAGCGTGGTGGCGAAGGACCGGGCGAGGAGCGTCTTGCCGAGCCCCGGCAGGTCCTCGACGAGGACGTGCCCGCCGGCCAGCACGCCCAGCATCACCAGTTCGAGGGCGTCCGGCTTGCCGACGACGGCACGGCCGATCTCGCGCAGTACGGCGCCCGCCTGCTCGCCGACCTGTTCGGCGGTGCGCGGCTGGGGCGTGGGGTCAGTCGTCACGTCGCTTCGTCCTTACCAGTACGAGGGCTGCGGGGGTACGGGTGCGGGCTGCGGGGCGCGCCGAGTGTCTCGAGCCGGTCGACGAGGCGGCGCAGCACGTCGACGGGGATCTCGCCGTCCGGTCCGGTCCGCGGTGTCTCGAACCCGAGCCACGGCCACAGTTCGGGGCCGATCAGCTCGGCGGCCTTCTCGGGCTGCTGGTCGAGCGACACATGGTGGTGCTCGGTGAGCGCGGCGGCGTACAGGCGGCGCAGTTCGGGGCGGAGCACCGCACGGTAGTAGAGGGCACCGTCGGGTCCTGTGGAGGTCCGTACGTTCCGCCGCCACTCGCCCATGCCCGGCACCCGCGTCCGCAGCAGCCACACCTCGTGGCGCTGCCCGGAGTCGAGGGCACCCGCCCCGGCGGCGTACCGGGCGACGAACAGCGCCACGGCGGTGAGCAGGGCCACGAGGGCCCCGGCCGCCTCCGGGCCGTCGAGGAGGAGGACGAGCACGACGCCGGAGCCGACGACCGCGCCGCCCAGCCATCCGAGCCGCCGCAGTGTGAGCATGTCCTGGCCTCCGGTTGCCTCCACTCCCCGCGTCTTCTCGGTTGTCTCCGTTTTCCCCGCGGACCGGTTCACCGTCCGGCCTCCGGCTCCTGGTGCCGCACCGGAGGCTGATCCTGCGCGGGCTCCTGGTTATGCGGCAGTGACGCGATCTCCTTCAGGGCGCCGACGGCGACCTCCCGGTGCGAGCTGTCCATCGGGTGCGAGGAGTAACGGGCCTCGCGGAACAGCGCGGCCAGGCGCTGCGCGGCGGGACCCGGTGCGAGGCCCGCGTCGGCGGCGCGGGTCAGCAGGTCGGCGGGGCTGTCGGAGGCGTGCCGCGGCACGCCGGACGCGACGAGGGCGTCCTCCATCGCGGCGTAACAGGCGATGACGGCCGTACGGGCGTCGGCGCCCGTGTCGGCCAGGGCCCGGCGGCCCGACCGCACGGCGGACAGGAGCAGGTGCGCGTCGTCGTCCTGAGGCACCGCGCCCACCGGGTCGAGGCGGTGCGGCACCCTCAGCCCGAGCCGTCGCAGCCGCCGTACGACGGCCACCGCGACGAGCACGACGACGACCGCAGCCAGCAGGCCGAAGACGAGATACAGCGGCAGGGAGGGGGGCCCTGAATCTCCCGCTTCCTGCTGCGGCACGGCTGCGCTGGGGGCCGCCGGTGCGTGGTCCTGCGCCGGGACGGCGTGCGGTGGAGTGCTGTCGCGCGGGAACCGGTGCAGGACCAGGGTCAGGACGCCAATGGCACCCGCCGTGACAAGCAGCAGCGGCCCGGCCGCCTCACGCAGTCTTTCCTCGCCCGGCGGCAGCGACATGCGGTCGGCGCCGAAGAAGGGCCGAAGGCGCCGGACGACCAGCATGGTTGCGAGCGTCCAGGCGACGGCCAACGCGATCGCGACGATACCCCAGCGGCCGAGAGGCCCCTTGCCGGAGTGCAGCAGCACCTCTGCGGGCCGCAGCGCCAGCGCCGCGACGGCCAGCGTCCCCACCACTCCGAGGGCCACCACCGCCCCCGGCACCGTCCGGTGTCCCGTCCGCTCCCCATACTCCATGCCGCCCCCCGGGTGAACGCGCCGCCCCCGAAAGCCTGTTCACTGCCATCTTGGCACATGCCCCGCCGGCTATTCCCTGGACAAAACGCCTCCGCGATCGGTGTGATCGTGCCGGAGCCGGACGGAGTCCAGAGCGCGGACGAGGCCCCGGGCATCGGTAAGGCCCGGGGCGGCGGAGATCAGCGTCCTCGGGGGCATCAGCGAGTCGGAGCGGCAGCACGTCCAAGCGCGTGTGCGGGCCGGGAAGGGCGCTCAGGTGGTCAACGAGGGACCGTGCCAAGGGAGTCGGCACCGTGCGCGTTGGTGTTCGGGTTCTGTCATCCCATGACGGTTCCGGTCGTGCGCCCGCCGGCCCGGCGGAGCCGGGAGAAGGCGCTGAGGTCGATCCGGTGCCCGCAGTACATCCCGGTGAACGTCACCGGCTCGGCGTCGTGGTCACCGCCGAGCTCGCAGTACTCGATGATCGCGGCCATGAACTTGCCGACGAGCGGGGCATTCTTGAACTGATTTCCGCTGGTGCCGATGGCCACGTAGAAGCCGGGGACATCGGTCTTGTCATAGACCGGGATCCAGTCATCGGACACGTCGTAGACGCCGACGATGCCCCTTGGGCGGTTCGGCACGGCCACCTGCGAGAACCGGCGCGCGGCCCGGGTCACCTGGGCGTTGAACAGGTCGCTCGTCACATGGAGGTCCACGGCGTCGGGGTCCTCGGCCCACTGGAACGGATCGCACTCCGGCTCCGTTCCACCGACGAGGACGCCTCCCCCGACCTCGGGACGCGCATAGATTCCGAGGTCGACGTCGGCGAACATCGCCCTCGGCGCGCGGGCCCCGCCCGCGGCCGCGGGCGGGATGTGGTGGACCTCCTGACGCAGCGGCCGCAGCGACACCGCGAAATCCCCGCCAGCGCCGGCCAGTTGGTTCACCCGGCCCGACCACGGCCCGGCAGCGTTGACCACGATGTCGGCGTCGATGCGCGTCCCGTCATCGAGGACCACACCTCCCACCCGGCCACCGCGGCGTACGACCTCGACAACCGCCTTACCCAGCAGGAAGGTCGCACCGTGCCGGGCGGCGGCTTCCGCGAGGTTCGCGGCAGCCAGCTGCGGATCGGACACATAGCCGGCGTCCGGCGTGTGGACGGCCCCGAGCCGGCCGGCGGCGTCATCCCAGAAGCGCGGGTCCTCGAGGCGCTTGGGCGGCCAGTACCGTCCGTTGTCGACACCTGAAACCTCCTCGGCGAGCCGGTCGGCATCCCACTGTTCATAGGGGACGCCAACGTCGTCGAACAGCGGCAGATACAGCGAGCGCGGAGCAATGTCAACATCGAGGAAGACCAGGCCACAGCGGACGTACTCGGCGAGGTTCCCGCTGTCGGTGCCGAGGTGCTCGGCCCAATTCTCCCAGTGGAACCTGGACTCCCAGGCCGTGGCAACGCCCGACCAGGTGGAGAAGTTGAACCGCACCACCGCGCTGGAGGCACTCGTCGAGCCGTGCCCGATGGCGCGACCCTTGTCGACAACCCGGACGCGGTACCCGGACTTTGCCAGCTCCAGAGCGATCGATGTACCCATCACGCCCGCACCGATGACGATTGCGGCACTATGCATGTCTTGCCTCCGGGCCCGGATGACCGGCTGAGCCTCAGCCATGCAACAGGGCAGTCAGGAAAACGGGGTCAGAGAGCCTGTTCAGGCGGTTCGAACACCACGCTAACGAGCGCGACCTCAACGAAACAGCTCACCATGTCGCGCATTCCGACGATTTCGTTCTACACATGATGATCGTGTCAGGAAGGGCGGCCGGGGCTGAGCCGGCTCAGTTTCAACGCCAGGTGCAGGGTCAGCCGGTCCAGACCGTTGTCGAGGTCCAGTCCGGTGATGACCTCGACACGCTTGAGGCGGTGATAGAGCGTCGTCCGGTGGACGTGCAGGGCAGCGGCCGTCCGGCTGACGTCGCCGGCCCGGTCGAGAAACTCCTCCAGGCTCGAGACGAGAATCTGCTGCTCCGGGTCGGCGAGCAGGTCGCGCACACCGGGGAACGGCAGGTCCTCGGTCAGCTGGTCGAGGTCGATCCGCAGCAGCAGGGCGAACGGACCCAGCGAGGCCCAGGACGTCACGTCCCCGAACATGGGCAGGAGCAGTGCGGCGCGTGCCGCGGTGGTCGCCTGCCGGTGGGAGTCGGCCGCGCCTTCGAGCCCCTGTGCGTCACCACCGACACCGACGGCGCAGCGGTAGCGGGCCGAGTCGGCGAGCTGGAAGAAGCGGTCGCGCAGTTGCGCTGCAAGCTCGCGCGCCGCCTGATCACCGAGCGGCCGCGCGCCGCTGACCAGCAGGACGAGTCGTCGTCCGCGGACGAAGCCCAGCACCGATCTCGGCGTGAGTCTGCGTTCCACGTACTCGGCAGCAGCCTCCAGCGCGACGGTCGCGTCCTCGCCGGGGTTCCTGTCGATCTCGGCGACGAGGACGGCGGTGTGGGCGGTGCTCGCGAGCAGGGAGTCTTCCTCGATCTCGGTGACCGCGCGGGCCCGGTCTTCCCGGTCCGGGGAGAGCAGCAGGCGCAGCGAGGATTCGGCCTGCGAGCGTTCGCGCTCGTGCAGCAGCATCTTGCGGTAGAGGAGGACCGCGATGCTGTCCGCGGCCTCCTCCACCAAGGCGATCAGGCCGGGGGCGACATCGTCGATGGTGCCGACCGACTCGATCAGCCACAGGAAGCCGAGCAGTATCCCGTTGCAGCGGACCGGGCAGCACAGCCTGGGGGCGAAGTCGTACTGTCCGTCGCCGTTGAGGATCCCCGGGCCGGTCCAGTCGCTGATGCCGCTGGCGAGCACCTGCTGCTGGAGTTCGGCCGGGATCTGGCGATCGAGCACCGAGCGCACTCGCAGAGCGTCCTCGTCACCGAAGTGGCGGCTCGCGGCGATCAGGCGGATGGCAGGGTCGTCGACGGCCACGGAGCGGCCCAGACGCGTCGCCAGTGCGTCCACGACCGCCTGGATGCCGTCACCAACCACCGTGTCACCTCGTTGCCTGGGAGCCGCGCGACGATCGTTTCGTGATTCGTCGCCCGACGCAACGAGTGCCGTCTGCCGCTTCAGCATCACTGCGCTCCGCCGGTCGCGAGGTGTTCGTCGAGGAAGCCGATCATGCGGGCGCACTGGTCGACGAGCGCGGCGCTCCCCCGGACGCCGTGTCCCTCGTCCTGGTAGATCACCAGGGTGCTGTCGGCGCCGTGCTCGACCAAGGCACGGTGGAACATCGACGCCTGCTCCGGAGGCGTGGCAAGGTCGTGCGCACCGGCGATGAGGAGCATGGGTGTCCGCACGTGAGCGGCCAGGTAGAAGGGGCTCCGGGCGCGATAGCTCGACTGAGGGTCCAGGGGATGGCCGGTGAGGCACATCCGGTCGAAGCCGGGGATGTTGGACGTGTAGTGCTGGCTGACCCAGTCCGTGACGGGCGAGCGGGCGATCGCGGCGGCGAATCGGTTCGTCGTGGCGACGAGCCATGCCGCCATGAACCCCCCGTAGCTGTTGCCGGTGACCCCGACGCGTGCCGGGTCCACCCGGCCGGTCGCCGCGAGCGCGTCGATCCCCGCGACGACGTCGGCCGCGTCGACTCCGCCCATGTCGTGCAGCCCGTCCCTGATGAACTTCTGGCCTCGGCCGAGGCTTCCGCGCATGTTCGGGTGGAGGACGGCGTAGCCGCGGCTCGCAAGCAGCGGGGTGTGGGGGTAGTGCATGGACCATTCGTCCCGCCAGGCCCAGACGGGGCCGCCGTGGATGTTGATGACGAGCGGGTGCGGGCCGGGCCCGTGGGGACTGACGAGCAGGCCCTCGATGGTGACACCGTCGGGAGACTCCCATGCGACGCGCTCGATCGTGCCGCCTACATCGGCGAGATGGTCGGTGCCGTCGTGGGCGAAGCTCACGAGTTCGCGTGGAGCCGTACCGGTCTCCAGCACGGTCAGTGCGGGAGGGCTGCCGTACCCGCTCGTCGTGCAGGCGATGATGCCTGAGCTGCCTGAGCTGACGGTGATCTCCGGCGTCATCGCCCCGCAGGTCGCTTCCAGGACGCCGAGTACCTCGGTTGTGCACGTGTCCACGTGGTACCGCCCGATCACGGTGTCCAGTCCACGCATACCGGCGAAGACGATCGTGGTGTCACCGTCCCAGTGCTGGCTGGTGACATCGACGCCGCCGAGGGCGACCGCGGTGTACGTTCCGTCGTCCGGGTCGATCAGGACCAGGTCGCCGACGTACAGGCCGCGGTCGCTCATCGCGCCGATCACCGCGGACAGACGGCTGCCCGAGGGATTCGCGGCCGGGAGCGCGGCCTGGCCATCGCCGGAGGGCAGCGGACGCAGCGTGCGGGTGGCCGGGTCGAGTACGACCAGTTCGGCGCCGTACCAGGCAGATTCCGAAGGGTCGTCGGAGGTCACGCACAGGATCGACGATCCACCCGCCCAAGCGGCCTGCCAGACGGTGGCCTCTGGCGGCGACACCCTGGTGCCGTCCCCGGAAGCGGGATCCAACAGCCACACGCCCCGCCCGCCCGAACGCGGCCGGGCCCGGCCGGCTTCGACCACGGGCACGCCGGGCTGCCGCTCGGCCGCGTCGACCCGCATGAGGCCCGATCCGTCGACATCCGAGCGAGCCGCCCCGTACTCGGCGACGCCTACCAGCAGGGCACTCCCGTCGGGGCGCCAGAGGAGATACTCGGGCACGCCCTCGACCGGGAAGGTACGGGGCCGGGAGTCGGAGTCGAGCTCACGGACGGTGATGTGCTTGTCGGTCAACCAGGCGAGCCGGCTGCCGCTCGGGTCCCAGCGCGGTGCATGTCCCGGTCCCCAATGGGTGAGCCTTGAGGTGGCTACGTCGATGACCGCGATGTGGCGTACGGGATCGGGCTCACCGGCGGTGGCGACGACCGCGGTGAACGCGATCCGTCCCCCGTCGGGTGCGAGGTCGAGATCGGTGGCGGTGGTGATGACGAAGTCCGCGCCGCCGCGCGTCCGGGCGAAGAACTCCTCGACGTAGGCGGTGGCGTCCGTGTGGGAGGTCGATGCGGTGTTCACCGGCGCTCCGGCATCGCGGCGGCGACCTCGCGCTCGGTCGTGAACGCCCCGCTCTCGAAACGGTCCAGCCGGTAGGGGGAAGGGTCGACCCAGTTCGATCCGCCGCCGTGGACGATGTCGGCCATCATCGCTCCCAGGCCGGGGCCGTGGGTCACTCCGGCCTCGTTGTCGCCGCCGAGGAAGTAGAGGCCGCCGACGTCCGGGACCGGCCCGGCGAGGAAGCGGCGGTCCGGGGTCATGCACGGGATGCCCTGGATCCACCAGCCGATGGAGGTGTCATGGACAGGCACGAGCTTGCGCAGCTCCGGGCCGAATTTCGTGCTGAGTCGCTCGACCAGCTCGGGGAACCGCGGTTGGCTCGTCGCGCCGACCGTGTCGTCCAGGTCGTACGAGGGACTGTAGCCGTCGCCGTTGCCCCACGTCAGTCCGCCGCGGTGGGAACGCAGCCACAGCCCGAAGAGGTCGGGGACCATCACGGTGGGCATCGTGTCCGGGACCCCGGAGGGCGGGGAGATCACCCGGGTCGCGACGATGCGCAGCAGCGGCGGGCGGTATCCGAACGGGCGGAGCAGCTCGGCCGACCAGGCGCCGCAGGCGAGCACGACGCTCCGCGCGCGGATCGGGCCGCCGGCGGTCCGCACGCCGGTCACGGCGCCGTCGGTGGTGAGCAGCCCGGTGGCCTTGGTCCTCTCGCGGATCTCCCCTCCCATGCCGCGAACGCGCGCGGCGAGCGCGCGGGTGGCGCGGCCCGCGCTGATCTGGATGCCGCCGGGGTGGAGCACTCCGCCGCATACGCTGGTGGCGGGGATGACGTCACCGGTGAGCGCCGCGACCTCGCGCGGTTCGAGGTCCCGGGTTCCTTCGGGCGCGAGCGGGTGACGCAGGACCGGCTCGACCCACTTGGACCACCCGGTGTAGTTGGTGCCGAGGAAGAGGTTTCCGTTGGTCTTGCAGTCGATGTCGGCGCCGTCGGCGGACAGCCGCCGGTAGAAGTCGATGCCGTACTGCTCCAGCGTGAGGTCGTCGCCGGTGAAGAAGTCGGCGTAGCCGGCTCCCCAGAGTCCGACGAATCCGGCGCCTGCGCCGCTGGTAGCCGACGCGGGGGCCCCTTCGTCGAGCACGACGACGCTTCCGGCCCGGCGTTGCAACAGGTGGTAGGCGAGTGAGGTGCCGAGGACGCCGGCCCCCACGATGACGACGTCAGCATCCACGAAGTCAGACATCATGCTTCCTTGTCCGGTCGGATCGGGTCGGGTCCGGTCGCGTCAGAGATCTTCGGCCTCGAGGAGGTCGGCGTAGGCGCGGTAGAAGTCGACGACGGCGGTTTCATCGGCGGAGAGCGGCCCGGGTACGTAGGACCGTGAGCGCACGCCCAGTTGCGCGCGTTCGCACAGCGCCCAGTCCTGCTGGTTGGTCTCGTTCCATACCTTGACGAGGATGTCGAGGTCGTAGTCGGTGCCGTCGACGGCGTCGTCGTGGACGAACCAGCTCATCCGGACTTCCGTGCGGTCCACGGAGACCGGGCGTTCGGACAGTACGACGGCGTAGTCGGGGCAACCGACCAGCGCGAAGGTCGGCTTGAGGTGGATCGATGCGGTGTAGGGCGCCAGTCCCGCGCCGAACGCGCCGAGCGGTTTGCGGGACGCGTACCGGCCGTCGAGGGTGAGCGACACGGCTCCCGGGCGCAGGGGGAAGCGACCGTGCACCACCCGCGGGTCGAGGCTGGGCGTGGTCTTCGTTTCAAGGCGGCCGGTGGCGTTCAGTCCGGCCACGTCGAACGTCTTGATCAGCTCGGGGTGGTTGACGTTGCAGTGGTAGCACTCCTGGGCGTTCTCCCAGACCAGCTTCCAGTTCGCCTCGACCTGGTAGCTGATGGTGTGCGCGACCTTGGTGTCGGCGATGCCGAAGGCGGCCATCAGCTCCTCGCCCGTGCCGAGCAGATCCGCGATGGGTTCCGGAGCGGCGTCGCCCAGATGAACGAAGACGAGGCCGTGCCACACCGCGACATGTGCGGTCGGCAAGGGGTGGCGCGCGGGGTCGAAGGAGTCCGGCATCCGTGGCGCGCCCTGTAGCGTTCCGTCGAGGCGGTAGGTCCACTGGTGGTAGGGGCAGACGAACCGCCGCTTGGTTCCGCATCCGGGGTCGACCAGGCGCGCGCCTCGGTGCCTGCACACGTTCGAGAAGGCCGTCAGCCGGCCGTCGCGTCCTCGGGCCACGATCGCGCTTTCGGTGCCGCACTCGACGGTCAGGTACTGTCCCGGCCCGGTCAGTTGGGACTCATGGCCGGCGTACAGCCAGCTGCGTCCGAAGATTCCGGTCATTTCCTCGGCGAAGAGCTCCTGCGAGAGGTAGAGCTCACGCGGTATGCCGATGCCCCGCTCGATGTGGTCGCGCACGGTCCGGCTGTAGGAGATGCCGTCTGCTGCGGCTGCCATCACTGCTCCCATCCGTTCAGGAATTCTCGAATGATCCCCAGGTAGGTGGCCACGTTGTGGGCTTCGAACATGTCATGGCTGTTGTTGTTCATGGTCAGCCACTCGGCGTGGCGGATGCCGTGGGCGAGGGCCCTGTTGGACTCGGGCGAGGACATGTCGCTGCCGCCGTGGATGACCAGTGTCGGCGCGGTGATCTCGCCGAGGCGTGGTTCGACGTCCCAGCCGCGGACGGCCCCGTTGGCGAACCACAGTCGGTCGCCCCACAGCCCGTGTCCGGCGGGGCCGGGATCGAGGGCCTCGGATGTCAGGGCGGCCAGTCCTTCCTCGTCCGCCGTCCCGTAGCGCCCGAGCCACTTGGCGACCGCTTCGAGGTAGTCCGGGCTGTTGTGCTCGCCGAGCGCGTCCGCGGTGACCGCGGCGCATGCCTTCGCCGGTGGCATGAGGGTGGAGAGCTGCGCGATGGCGTCAAGGGTGATCCGTGCGCTGCTTGCGGTGGTGTTGGACAGGACGAGGCGGCCGACCCGGTCCGGGTGGTCCAGGGTGTACTGGAGCGCGAGCATGCCGCCGTAGGAGTGGCCGAGGAGGTCGATCCGCTCGGCGCCGCAGGCTCGGCGGACGGCGTCGACGTCGGCGACCGCCGCCGAGAGGGTCCACGCGTAGTCGGCGGGCGGGGTGTCGGACTGGCCGGTGCCGAGCTGGTCGAAGGTCACCACCTTGCGGGCGGGGGACGCCAGCCGGTGCAACGGCTTGAGGTAGTCCCCGCCGGCCCCGCCGGGGCCGCCGTGCAGGCCGATCAGCGCGTGGCCGCCGTCGCCGGACACGACGGTGTGCAGTGCGTGGCCGTCGGGGCCGGTCACCCGGGCCGGGCGCGGAGTGTCAGTCGGCATGGGCCACCACCATGGGGGTGCGGGGCAGGGAGGACAGGAAGCGGGGCCCGCTGTCCTCGAAGACGACGGTGTCGACCATCGCGAGGAACGCGCCGGTCTCGTAGTTGGTGACCAGGCCCGCCTCGATCACTGCTTCAGTGCTGTCGTCTTCACTGGACCAGCAGAACTCCCCCACCCAGTCGGGCATCAGCGACACTCCGAGTTCGTAGCCGCCCGCCCAGCCCTCGATGCCCGCCTCGGCGAAGTACTTCCTCAGGGCGCGGTGCACGTCGCGGAAGGGCACGCCCACCTTCGCCGTGGACTCCATGACCTCGTAGGAGCCGGCGAGGACTTCGGCGAGCCGGGTGAAGGCCACGGGGGGTTCCCCGATCAGAAACGGGCGGGTGAGCCGGGCGTGGTAGCGGTCGACCGCGCACGCCGCATCGGGGTGGAACACCTCCCCGCGTCCGATCGGCCGCCTGCTGCTGAGCGCGTGTACGGCCGGCATCGCGGGCCCGGTGGCGACGGTCTCATGGATGGCCGCGGGCTCTCCCCCGGCCTCGATGACCCCGGTCATCAGGAGGTTCCATGCCTGTAGTTCGGTCATACCGGGCCGGATGTGGTCGCGCAGATGGAGCAGGCCCGCGTCGCACGCGGCGGCCGCCTCTTCGATGATGCCGAGTTCCTCGCGTGACTTGAGGCGCCGGAGCGAACGGATCGGCACCGAGGCGTCGACGATCGTGGCGCCGTGGTCGGTCAAGGCCGAGGTGATCATCTCGGCGACGGCCGGGTTGGGCACGCTGCTCCAGCGCTCGACCCCGATCCTGCCGCCCAGCCGGCCCCGGGCGCCCAGCTCGCTGAGCAGGACCGTGAGGAAATCGGGCACCGTCGGCTCGTCGGCCTGGTCCGGGACGCCGATGAACTCGTCGGCGCAGGAGGTCAGCCGTACCAGCTGTTCGTGGCCGGCGGTCTCGATGAGCACGATCCGGTCGTGGTCGACGTGGACGACCGTGCAGTGCACCGGGGGGAGCTTGGTCGAGGAGTGCGAGCGGTACCAGCGGGTGGTGAAGCCGTGCAGCCAGCACATCGTGTCGGGGGCGGTGAGCAGCACCGTGTCGATGTGCTCGTCGGCCATCTTCTTGCGCAGGCGGGCGAGGCGGTCGGCGTACTCGCCCCGGGTGAAGGGCAGATCGGGAGCGCGGGAGGCGAAGTCGGCTCCCTGCGCCGCGATGTAGTCGCTGATCTCGTCGAGGGATGCGGTCACGACAGGGCCTCCGGGGTCGGGTCCGGCAAGGTGGGCGCGGCGTCGACCAGGCGCCTGGTGTAGGGGTGTTCCGGTGCGGACAGCAGTCGCTCGGTCGGTCCGTTCTCGCGGATGCGTCCTCGTTCGAGAACAATGACCCGGTCCGCCACCACGGACACGACGCCGAGGTCATGCGTGATGAACAGCATCGAGACCCCGAGGTCGTCGCGGAGTTCGGCGAGGACCTCCAGGACGGCGGCCTGCACCGAGACGTCCAGGGCGGAGGTGACCTCGTCGCACACCAGGACATCCGGTCGGGCTGCCAGGGCCCGGGCGATCGCGACCCGCTGGCGCTCTCCCCCGGAGAGCTGCGCCGGGTACCGGTCGGCGGCGCGCTGCGGCAGTCGCACTCGTTCCAGGAGGCCGGGGACTTCGGCCCTGGCCTGGTCGAGGGAGAGGCCGCGCAGCACCTGCCCGGGGCGGGCCAGGTCCTCGCCGATGCGCCGCCGCGGGTTGAGCGACTGGAACGGGTTCTGGAACACGTACTGGATGCCGCGCCGCTGGTCGAGGGTGCGGTCGCGGATCCGTGGCGGCAGCTCCCGGCCGTGCAGCAGGATGCTGCCCCGGTCGGTTCGGTGCAGCCCCACGATCGAGCGGGCGATCGTGGTCTTCCCGCTGCCCGACTCGCCGACCAGCGCGAGGCATTCGCCCCGGCCGAGGTCGAAGGAGATATCCGCGGCGGCCACGACCGTCCCGCCCCGTCCGCGGTGCGTGGCCGTAAGACCGCGGACGGAGACCGTGGGCGCCGGGTCGGTCGACCTGCGCTCGACGGTCGCGCGGACCAACGGCGGCTCGGTCCGGCGCCAGTGCGTGCACCGCACCTCGTGCCGCTCGGTGACGGGTTCGAGCAGCGGCGGGGCCACGGTGCAGTCGTCGGTCCGCTGCGCGCAGCGGGGAGCGAACGGGCATCCGGCAGGCCGGTCCTCGAGCCCGGGCGCGGTGCCCGGCATCGGGGCCAGGCGGACACGTTGCCGGTGGTCGGGGATCGACTGGAGCAAGCCACGGGTGTAGGGGTGCCTGGGGCGTGTCAGCAGTGCGGATGTGGGTCCCTGCTCCACGACGCGGCCGGCGTACATCACCGCGATCCGGTCGGCGAGCTGGGAGACGACAGCGAGGTCGTGGGAGACGTACACCAGGGAGGCACCTTCGTCGTCGCGCAGTCGGGCGATCTCGGTGAGCACGCTGCGCTGGGTGACGACGTCGAGTCCGGTGGTGGGCTCGTCCATCACGATGACGGGAGGTTCGCAGGCCAGCGACATGGCGATGGTGACCCGCTGCTGCTGGCCGCCCGAGAGCTGGTGGGGCAGGCGCCTGGCGAACTCCGGTGTCCCGGGCAGGTCGACGGCCGACAGCAGGGAGGGCACGTCCGCGGGCTTCTCGCGCGGGCGGCGGCGCAGCACATCGGTGAGCGAGCCTTTGATCCGCAGTGCGGGGTTGAGTGCCTGGGCGGCGTCCTGCGGCACGTAGGAGATGATCCTGCCGCGTACCTCCCGCAGGGCGGGCGGGGCCAGTGCGAGCACATCCTGACCGGCGATGGTCACCGTGCCCTCGGCGATACGGGCCCCGCGCTGGGCGTAGCCGAGCAGGGCCAGTGCGGTCGTGGTCTTGCCGCTGCCGGACTCGCCGACGATGCCGAGGATCTCGCCGCGGCGAAGGTGGAGGTCGACGCCGTCGACGATCGTGGTTCCGGAGTCGAGGGCGATCCGGAGACCGCTGACGTCGAGGATGGTCTCGTGGGTGGTGGTCACTCCTTGCCTCCTGCCAGCGCGTCACCGAGGAGGTTGATCCCCAGCGTGAGGGCCCCCAGCAGGGCCGCGGGAACGAGCATCACGGCCGGGTTGGTGGCGATGCCGCCCCGGTTTTCGGAGACCATCAGGCCCCAGTCGGAGGCAGGTGGTTGCAGTCCCAGGCCGAGGAAGTTGACGCTCGCGATGAGCAGGACCGACCAGCTGAACCGCACGCCGACATCGGCGGACAGGGGCCGCGCGATGTTCGGCAGGATCTCCCGGCGCAGCACCGAGAGTGTGCTCTCGCCCCGGGAGACGGCGGCTTCGACGTATCCACGGACGGATTGCTCGAGCGTGGCCGAGCGCACGATGCGGATGATCGGTGGCAGCTGGATGATCGCGGTGGCGACGACGATGCCCGTGATGCCCGGTCCGAAGGCGGTGGCCAGCAGGATCAGGAAGACCAGCGCGGGAAAGGAGAGCAGGACGTCGGTGGATCGCATCAGCACGGTTGCGAGCCAGGTCCGGGTGTAGCCGGCGAGCAGGCCGGCCAGTAGTCCCACCGTGTAGGCGGCGATGGTGGCGATGCCCGCGTAGAACACGACGGTCAGACCTCCGTACAGCACCCGGGACAGAACGTCCCGGCCGAGGAAGTCCAGCCCCAGCCAGTGGGCTCGGCTGGGTGGTGCGTAGGGGATGCCGACGGTGAGATCGGGCTGGTCCGGCGCGGCCAGCGGGCCGAGCAGGGCGACCGCGAGGACCACGACGAGGATGGTGAGCCCGGCTTTGCCGGACGGCGATGCCGGTATCCACTGGCGAACGCGCGCGCAGAGGGTGTTCATCGCGAGGCCCCCGTCCTGAGCTTCGGTACGACGATCATGACGAGGAGGTCGGCGACGATGGTCACGGCCACGTAGAACGCGGCGAGCAGCATCGTCACGGATTGGACCTCGAGGTTGTCGTGGATGGTCACGGCGTCGACGAGTTCCTTGCCGATCCCCGGATACCCGAACAGGTTCTCGACGATGAGGAGGCCACCGATGAGGTACTGGGCGATCAGGGCGAACACCTGGATGCTCGGGGCCAGGGCGTTGCGCAGTGCGTAGCGTCGGACGACCCGGCCTTCGCGCAGTCCGTTCAGCCGGGCCACCGTCACGGTGTCGGCTTCCAGCGCCTCCAGCATGCCGGCCCTGATCATCCGGGCCGCCGGGCCGACCGTGACGCCCACCAAAGTGAGTATCGGCAGGACGAGGGTGGCGGGGTTCGAGAGGGGGCTGGTGCCCGGTACGACGAAGGACACCGGCGGCAGGAAGTCCAGCCAGGTGAACAGCACCGCGAGCAGCACCGTTCCGAGGACGAACTCCGGGAGCGCGGCGGGCACCAGCGTCACCGTGGTGAGCAGCTGGTCCTGCCAGCGCCCGGCCTTCAGCGCGGTGTACACGCCGGCCAATACCGACAGCACGACGATCGGTACGAAGGCCATGCCGGCGATGATCAGCGAGTGGCCGAGCTTGCCGCTGATCTGGCTCCAGACGCTGACCTGCCCGCCCGCGGCGTAGCCGGCGGCGGTGTTTCCCAGGTCGCCGTGGAGCAGGCCGGACAGCCAGTGTCCGTATTGGCTGATGAGGGGCTGGTCCGAGCCCATGGCGTGGCGCATGGTCTTGAGTGCGGGACCGGTGGCCTGCTTGCCGAGCATTGAGCTGGCCGCGTCGCCGGGGAGTACCGCGGTGGCGAGGAAGACGAGGAGGGACAGCGCGAACAGCGTGATGATGCCCTCGAGTATTCGGCGCCCCGCGAGGCGGGCCGGCGGATATCCGATCTTCTTCGCCGGAGTGGTCTCGACGGCGGCTGTCGCGGCGCTCATGAGGCCAGGAACGCTTCGGTGAGCCCGGTCGGGAGGCCGAGGTTCTGGTATGGGCCGGGGACGAGGCCGCCGACCTTGTTCGACGCGGCGTCGATGTTGTCGATGTTGCCCCACCAGATGTAGCCGCCGCTGTCGTACTGCTCGGCTTGGACCCGGGCCCAGGCTGCCTGCGCGGCACGGGCGTCGGGAGCTGCGATGGCGGCTGCCACGAGGGCGTCGGTGTGCTTGTTCGCCCAGTGGGTCTCGTCCCCGACCGCACCGGTGACCACTGATGAGCTGTAGAAATCGCCCAAGGTGTAGAACCCCTGCCAGAACGACTGCGCGAACGGCATCTTCAGGTAGTCGCGGGTCGGGTCGAAGTACGAGGTCGGGTCGACCTGGGTGACGTTGATCGTGACGTTGGCCTTCTTGGCCTGCTGCTGGAAGAGCGTCGCGGCCTCGACCATGCCGGGGGCGACCGTGGACGTCCGCAGATTCAGGGTCAGACCTGTCGCGTGGCCTGCCGCGGCAAGCAGTTCTTTTGCCCTGCGGATATCGCGGGTGCGTTGCGGCAGGGCGCCGTCGAAGTAGGGCAGGCCCTTGCCGAACAGGTCGTTCGCCACTGAGCCGTAGCCGAGGAGGGCGACGTCGACCAGCTGCCGGCGGTCGACGATGAGTCGCATCGCCTGGCGCACTCTGACGTCGTTGAACGGATGCCGGTCGACGGCCATGTAGAAGCACTGCGCACTGGTGCCGGTGCTGCGTATCAGCCTCAGGTCGCCGTACAGCTGCGTCCTCGCCTGTGTGGCGGGGACCTGCGCCATGATGTCGATCTCTCCGGCCAGCAGGGCGTTGAGTCGGGCGGTGTCGTCCTGGAGGGAGTAGAGAGTCAGCTGGTTGACGTAGGGCTTGCCGGTGTCCCAGTAGGCGGGGTTGCGTCGGCAGGTGGACCGCTCGCCCCGGGCCAGCGAGCCGAAGACGAATGGCCCGGTTCCGACCGGCCTGGTGAAGTCGGTCGTCTTGTTCTTGATGATCCAGGCCATGCTGAGGCTGTACGGGAACAGCGGGCCGGCCTGCTTCAGCGGGATCGTGACGGTGTACGGGCCGGTCTTCTTCAGATGGTCGAGGTCCACGGCTGCCACGTTGGCGTTCATGCCGTTGCCGGGTTTGGCCATCCAGCGCAGGGAGTAGAGGACGTCGTCCGCGGTGAACTCGGTGCCGTCGTGCCAGCGGACGCCCTGCCTGAGTTGGAAGGTCCAGGTCTCAGATGCCGCGTCGGCCGACCATGACGTCGCGAGCATGGGCCTGAGCCGGCCGCTCGGGGTGATGCTGAGCAGGCAGTCGAAGACGGCGCAGCACATCGCTACGTTGATCAGTGCTGATGTGGCTTGGGCGGGGTTGAACGACTCGTTCTTGCCGGCACCCACCATCCCGACCCGTAGGTTGCCTCCCCTCCGTGGTGGGCCGGCCGGTCCCCCTGCCGTCGTCACCGGTTGGCGGCCGCAGGAGGCAAGCCCCGCGCCGCCCGCCAGGACGAGACCAAGCGCGGCCGATCGGCGCAGCAGACTCCGACGAGCAACCATGCGAACGGATGGGGTCGCCATGGGTGGACCGCTCATCGTGGCTCCTGGGTTCTTGCGACCTGACGGGATGCCGAGGCCCGCAGGATCGCGAATCCGCTCGTCACTGCGGGGGCCGAACGTGGAGATGAGTCTGACACCGCGGTCCCGCGAAAGCATGCATCAGTTGATGCGTGATGTGACGGCCTCGCGCAGCATTGCGTGAAGCGGTGAGCGGTCGCCCCCGGACCGACGCCATGCCGGTGCCCGGGAGCGCGGTGATCAGCTGCTGCCGGCGGCCCCGGGCCTTGGCCCAGTGGAGGAGCCGGTGGGCGTCCAGCGCGCTGCCGACCTGGCGGTCGGTGCGGTAGTCCGGGCCCTCGCGGCGGGCTCGGACGGCGGCCTGTTCGTCCATGGCCGGGCCCTGCGGGCCGAGGGGCGCCGCCTGAGGGGACGGGGACGATCAGCTCGACGTCGGCGCCGCGAGCGGCCTCGTGGGAATCTCCTTGGCGAAGGCCGTGAGGTTGCGGGATGAGGTGTCGACGGGGTGTCCGGACGTCAGCGGACGAGATGGCGGCTGATGACCAGCCGCTGGATCTGATTCGTGCCCTCGAAGATCTGCATGATCTTCGCCTCACGCATGTACCGCTCGACAGGGAAGTCGCGGGTGTAGCCGTAGCCGCCCAGTACTTGGACGGCGTCGGTGGTGACCTTCATCGCGGCGTCTGTGGCCACCAGTTTGGCGACGCTGGCCTGGCGGCTGAAGGGGCGTCCCAGGTCGCGTCGATGCGCGGCGTCCAAATAGGTGGCGCGGGCGGAGTCCACTGCGGCGGCCATGTCGGCGAGAAGGAAGCCCAGGCCCTGATGATCGACGATCTTACGGCCGAAGGTGGTGCGCTCGTTGGCGTAGGCGACGGCCGTGTCCAGGGCTGCCTGAGCGAGCCCAGTGGCGCAGGCGGCGATGCCCAGTCGCCCACCATCCAGGGCGCTGAACGCGATCTCAAGGCCCTGTCCCTCGTCGCCGATCAGTCGGTCGGAATCAATGACCGCACCGTCCCACATGGCTGAGGTGGTCGGGATGGCGTTCAGGCCCATCTTGCGTTCGGGTCGGCCGAAGGCGAGGCCCTCTGTCGCGCCTGGTGCGAGGAAGCAGGAGACGCCACGGGTACCCGGCGCCGTTCGGGCGAAGAGGGCGTAGAAGTCGGCCTTGCCGCCGTGGGTGATCCACGCCTTGGTTCCGCTGATGCGATATCCGTCTTCGACACGTTCGGCCTTGCAGGTCAGGGCTGCCGCGTCTGAGCCGGCTTGCGGCTCGGACAAGCTGTAGCCGCCGAGGAATTCGCCGGCCAGCATGCGGGGCAGCCAGCGTTCTCGCTGTGCCGAGGTGCCGAAGGCGTGCAAGGGGTAGCAGGCCAAAGTATGCACGCTGGTGGCCACTGCGACGGCGGCCCACTGGATCGCCAGTTCTTCCAGAACTTGCAGGTATACCTCGTACGGCTGACCCCCACCGCCGTGCTCCTCCGGGTACGGCAGGCCCAGAAGTCCAGCCCGGCCGAGCAGCGCAAATAGCCCGTCCGGGTAGCGCTCGTCCACCTCGTGCTCATCGACCCGTTTGCCGAGTTCCTTCTCGGCGAGTTCGCGGGTCAGATCGATCAGGTCCTCGGCCTCCTGCGTGGGAAGCGTGCGGTCGACGGCCATCATAGCTCCAAGTGGTACTCAAAGCGGTACGCCAGTACCGCTCAAGGTAGCGCTTAACGGCCGTGGCGTCACCTCTGGGATACTTACCGAATGATCAAGACCTCCCCACCAACCGGCCCGAAGCTCACGGGCCGGGGTTCCGCCCGGCGCTCCGAGTTGTTCGAGGAGCTCGTGGCACTGCTGATCGAGGAAGGTTTCGCCGGCTTCACCCTGGACGAGGTGGCGGCACGTCTTCGCTGCTCCAAGCGCACCCTGTACGGGTTGGCCGACAGTAAGGAGCAGCTGGTCCGCGCCGCGGTGGTGCACTTCTTTCGGGGAGCCACCGAGCGTGTCGAGGCCGCCGTGGCCGCCGAAAGTGATCCCGCGGCTCGGCTGGCGGCGTATCTCCACTCCGTGGCGGCCGAGCTCGGTCCGCTGTCTCCTCAGTTCTTCGAAGATATGGCCGTTTTCGAGCCCGCTGCGGAGATCTATGAGCGCAACACGCGCGCGGCCGCCCGCCGTGTGGAGCAGTTGATCGACGAGGGCGTCACGGCGGGTGTGTTCCGCGATGTGCACGTGGCGTTCGCCGCCGATGTCATCACTGCGGTGATGGTGCGGATCCAACAGCGCCAGGTAGCCGCGGCCACCGGCCTTGGCGATGCCGAGGCATACGCTCAGCTCTCCGAGCTCCTGGTGCGCGGTTTGGCCCGCTAGTTGTACTGACCTGGAGGGTTGCCGATTCGGGTGATGGGTGGCCGGCCCGCGAGTGCGGTGCGGCCGCGTGAGGGGATCCCGGCGGCGGCTGAGCGTTTGGGTTACTCGCGGACCTGAGCGTTCACTGTGGGGTGCGCGTCATCGCTTTCCGCGTCCAGGCTCGCGAGCAGGCGCAGCCCGTCCTCGGCGGGGCTGCCGGGGGCCGCGGACAGCACCAGCAGCTCCATGCCTGATTCGTCCGGTAGCGCGAAGTTCTCCTGGTGCAGTTCCAGCAGTCCGACCAGCGGGTGCCGGTACGTCTTGCGTCCGTGTGTGCGGGCGCGCACGTCCGCACGGGCCCAGAGGCGGCGAAAGCGTTCGCTGCCCATCGCCAGCTCGCCGATGAGCGAGGCCAGGCGGGGGTCCTCGGGATATTTGCCGGCAGCCAGGCGCAGGTGCCCGACCACGTCGAGGGTGCATTTCTCCCAGTCCACGTAAAGGCCGCGCTCGGTCTCCTCGAGGAAGATGTGCCGGGCGATGTTCAAACCCGGCGTCGACCGGCCGTAGAGGAGCCCGGCGAGGCGGTTCTCGGCGAGCACGTCCAGGCGGTGGTTCATGATCATCACGGGTGCGTCGGCGACCAGGGCGAGGATGCGCAGCAGCTCCGGCCGGACCCGCCCGCCCGGTACCTTCGCGCGGCGGCGGCGCTGTTGGGAGAGCCGGTAAAGGTGCCCGCGTTCGGTCTCGTCGAGGCCGAGGACGCGGGCGAGCGCGTCGAGAACCTGCTCGGAGGGCTGGGTCGCGCGGCCCTGCTCCAGGCGTACGTAGTAGTCGACGCTGACTCCGGACAGATGCGCGACCTCTTCACGGCGCAGCCCTTCGACCCGGCGGCGGCTGTCCGTTGGGATGCCGACGACAGCCGGGTCGACCCGGGAACGCCGGGTCCGCAGGAAGCCCGCGAGATCGTCCATGATCCCAGTATGGCGCGTTGCTGTCCGGGAGGGTGGTCCTGCCATTACCAGGAAGTCCCGTCCGATGGAAGAAGTGTCCCTGGATGCCGGGCGCCGCAGTACCCAGGATCGAACACCGCCGATCCGAAGGAGTTTCAATGAAGACGCTGATCGTCTACGCCCACCCGGAGCCGAGGTCGCTCAACAGCTCGCTGAAGGACCACGCGGTATCCACACTGGAGACCGCCGGGCACGAGGTACGGGTGAGCGATCTGTACGCGATGAACTGGAAGGCGGTCGTGGACGCCGCGGACTTCGGCCCCAACGCATCAAATCCGCTGAACGTCGCCCACGACTCCGGCCGGGCCTTCAAGGCCGGGACGCTCGCCCCGGACATCCTCGCCGAGCAGGAGAAAGTGCTGTGGGCCGACACGATCATCATGCAGTTCCCGATGTGGTGGTACACGATGCCCGCGATTCTCAAAGGCTGGGTGGAAAGGGTGTTCACCTTCAACTTTGCGTACGGCGTCGGCGAACACAGCGACGCCAGGTTCGGCGACCGCTTCGGAGAAGGCACCCTCATGGGCAGGAAGGCTCTGCTGTCGGTGACCATCGGCGCCCCGGAGCCGCATTACGCCCCTCGCGGGATCCAGGGCCCCATCGATGATCTGCTGTTCCCGATCCAGCACGGCATCCTCTGGTATCCGGGCATCGAGGTGCTGCCGCCGTTCGTGGTATTCGGTACCGCGCGGATGACCAGCGAGGACTATCCGGACATCGCCAAAGCCTGGGAGCAGCGCCTGCTCACCCTGGAGTCGACCGAGCCGATCCCGTTCCGGCCGCAGAACTTCGGCGATTACGAGATGCCCTCGCTGCACCTGAAGGAGGGGCTGGAGCCCGCGGGCCGCACGGGTTTCGGGCTGCACGTGCGCGGCTGACCACCGACGGTGGTACCCCTCAACCGCCACACCGCCCCCAAGTCCCGGAGAACGTTGGCTTCACCCAGTCGGCTACCGAGGGCACGGAACCGCTCCAACACCTGCCCTAGCAGGTCGGCCGCACCCCTGTAATCACCCATCGGCTGTCGCACACCACCCAGGTCCCACAGGGCGCCCGCCTCGCCGAGGCGATCTTGGCGTGGTGTGCGACTGGTGGTCGGCCTAGAGGGTTTCCAGGCGGCGTCGTGCCTGGGCCCCTCGGCCGGATCGCCACCATGGAGGAAGACCTCAACGCATACGTGACGGTCGTTGCCGAATCCGCGCGCCGCGCAGCGGCCCGGGCCGAGCGGGAGATCGCCGCGGCCGGTCACCGCAGCCCGCTCCACGGGCAGCCCCAGAGCGCGCCCATCTCATGGATGTACGCGCCAGAAACATTCGGGGCGAGTGGGGAGGACGGCTTCGGCTCCGGCGGGCGCCGGTGTTGTCGAGGCGGTCGGCGCTCAGGTGCCGGCAGGCGCCGACGGCGTGTTGCGGAAGCGCCTTGCCGCTCGCTATGCGGGGCCTTCCAGACCGTGGGCGCGGGAGCCCAGAACGCGTCGTGACACTTCCGCCTCCATCGTGCCGTCGAACGGCGTTGCCGATGCTGCTTCGCGGGCCTCGGCGGCACGTCGGGCGTCTTCGAGGATGAGGTCCATGTTGATGGCGCCGCCTGCGGTGTTTCCCGCACCGGCCGACTGGGGCACGGCAGCGAGGACGTCGCTGACGTTCCCCGCGGCCCACACACCTTGGACGCCGGTGAATCCGGAGGGGTCGACGGCGACCTGGACGCCGGGGACGGCGGGGTGGGGGTTGAGTGTGAGGCCGAGGTCTTCGAGGAAGCCGCCGCGGGCGGTGAAGGTGGGGGCGACGACGAGGGTGTCGAGGGGGATGACGGTGCCGGAGGCCAGACGGGCGCCGGTCAGCTTGTTCTGTTCGGTGTCGGCCTCCAGGGCGGTGACGGCGCCGTGGACCACTTCGATGCCGAGGGCGGCGAGCTGTTCCCACTGCTCGTCGGTAAGTTCCCCCGGTGCGTGGTGGGCGAAGAGGGTGACCCGGTCAGTCATCTGACGGAACAGCAGGGCTTGGTGGAAGTTGCCCAGGACGCCGACCTTGGTATCGCGTGCTTCCCAGCCGTGGCAGTACACGCAGTGGATCACGTCGTGCCCCCACCGCTCGGCCAGGCCGGGGATGTCGGGCAGTTCGTCGATCAGGCCGGTGGTCACCAGGACGCGCCGGGCATGGACGCGCCGTCCGTCCTGGGTGGTGATGGTGAAGGTGCTGCCGCCACGCTCGACGCGCTCGACCCGGCCGCTGACGACTTCTCCTCCGTAGGAGGCGGCTTCCTCCCGGCCTATCCGAAGGAGTTCCAGGGGGGAGATGCCTTCGCGGCCCAGGATGTTGTGGGCGCCGACTCGCGCGGCGGGGGCGTTGCGGGGTTCGCCTGCGTCGATGACGAGGACGGAGCGCCGTACGCGAGTCAGCAGCAGCGCGGCGGACAGGCCGGCGACGCCCCCGCCGACCACGACGACGTCCCAGGTACGGCCTTCGGTGCTCTTCAGCTCATTGGTGTCCATATCGGCACTGTCACCCCGCACCACCATCCACAGCAAACCGTTTTGCTGTTTCCGCAACGAACCGGATCACGGGTTCGCGTCTTGCGTATTCAGCAATTGTGTTCGCTGCTTTCGGGCGATGCGGCGCACAGTGAGGCCGCGCTTGAGGAAGGAGCCGGGCCGATGAATTCGCCTGCCGCGCTCTCTCCGGAAAAGGAGATCTTGATGACCACGCCCGACAGCATCGAGCCGGCCCGGTTCTGGGAGGACCGCTACCGCAAGTGCGGACGCGTCTGGAGCGGTGAGCCGAACGAGCTGCTGGTCCGCGAAGCGGGCAATCTGGCGCCGGGAAGTGCGTTGGAGCTGGGCTGCGGCGAGGGCGCGGACGCCTTGTGGCTGGCGTCCTGGGGCTGGCAGGTGACCGCTGTCGACATCTCCACCACAGCCCTGCGACGGGCCGCCGCCCAGGCGATCGAGCTGGGCCTGTCCGGGCGGGTCACCTTTCAGCACCACGACCTCGGGCAGACGTTTCCCGGCGGCAACTTCGACCTCGTCGCCGCGCAGTATCTACAGTCACCGGTCGCTCTGAACCAGACGGCCATCCTGCGGCAGGCGGCGCGCGCCGTCGCACCCGGCGGCACATTGATCATCACCATGCACGCCGGATGGCCGACCTGGAGCAGCGCCGCGCAGCAGCCCGCCAATGTCGCGTTCCCCACTCTGGAGGGCCTGCTGACCGCCCTTGCCCTGCCTCCCACCTGGAAGGTGGACACCCTCGCCAGCGTCCGGCGGCCCGCTCCCTCACCCGAGGGATGCACCGGCACCCGCACCGACCATGTGTGGCGCCTGACCCGCACCACCTGAACCGCCCCGCCTCCGTACCCCCGCAGCGAGCGGAGCCCTACCGCCCCACCCGACGAAGGAGAGCCATGTCCACTACACCGGCAGACGACCAACTCGTTCACGACACAGAGGCCGTGCTCGGCTCGGTCGGGCCCCATCTGCGCGACGCCCGCCAAGCCCTCGCTGCGCAGGCATGGCGGTTACGAATGGCTGTACGTCCTGACCGGCGCCATCGTCCTCACCCTCGGCACCACGACCACCCGAGTGCGCGCCAGTGAAGCCGCCGAATTCGACACCCGCATACCCCACGCCATGACCAGCGCCGACCACGACGCGGCAGCCGAAGTCCTGGCTCTGTTCTCCACCAGCGGCGAACAGCTCCACGTCCGCCAGTGCTGACACTTCGCTCGCCCCCGCGGCCCTCGCCCTGATCGCGCGAACCGAATTGCCGATTCAGCAAGGCTGTTTGCCATCCTTGGGCTTGTGCGTGCAGGCTTTATCCAGAAAGTGCTGGCTCACAAGCCAAAACCGGTACCTCTCGACTCGGCCGTGTTCCCTCATTCGCCTGAAACCTGCCCGGCTCGAGCGGTACGTCAGACGTCGTAATTGCCTTACAGGACAGAGGAGCGGCAGATGGAAAATCACCACGTCGTGATCATTCCGACTGAGATCGACGAGGAGAAGGAAAGCGCTTATCTCGACACCTGGCAGGGCGCTGCGGCCGTGATGGCCACTCAACCCGGTTTCATTCGGACGTACATGTTCCGCACAATCATCCCGGGGAGCAAATTCCTTCTCGTCAACGTGGCGGAATGGGAGTCCACCGCACACTGGGAAGAGGCGATGAACGTCTGCCCGATGCTGGAACAGCAGATAGCCGTCGCCCATGCCTCGAACTACGTGGCGATCCGGACGGTCCTGCCCGCCACGCAGCAGGGCCCGGGCTCCGGCGACGGTCACACGCCCGCTGACCTGTCTCCTGCCGAGGCGCGTCGCCGCGTCGCGGACGGGGAACTCACTCTGGTCGATGTCCGCGAAGACGATGAATGGGCGGCGCGTCACCCGGTCGGCGCCGTCCACGCCGCGCTCAGCACCTTGCCGGCCTCGCTGTCGGATTTGCCTGACGGCCCGCTGGCCTTCGTATGCCGCACGGGCACACGCAGCGTGCGGGGTGGCGCACAGGCGATCCGCGCGGGCCGGTCCTCCGTTTACAGCGTGGCAGGCGGCCTTGAGGCATGGGAAGCGGCAGGGCTGCCGGTCACCTTTCCCGGCCGCGAGGCCGCGGTGAAAAACGGCGACCGTGCCAAAGCCGCGGTACGTGAGGACTAACGAAAGCAGAACCGGCGGATGACCGCCGGACACGTCCGCTGACATGAGGCCGGCCAGGCACGCCATCCGCCTTGCGCCCTCGGGAAACTGCTTCATTTCAGGCGCTGATCGTTTGCGCAAATGGCGGCGGTTTTCCGAGACGGGAATTTCCCGGGTACGCCATCCCGGAAAGGAGTCATACCGTGTTTTTTGTCGATACCCTGGAGTTTGAGGGGCTGGGCAATCGCAGTTACCTGGCCGGCGGTCCGCGAGCGGCGGTCGTGGTCGATCCACCGCGGGACGTCGACCAGGTGATCGCCACAGCCGCCCGGCGAGGGGTGCGTATCGCCTACGTAGCGGAGACGCACTTGCACAACGACTACGTCACCGGCGGGCTGGAACTGGCCCGCCTCACCGGCGCCCGTTACCTGGTCCCAGCCGACGCCGGCGTCTCCTTCTCTCGCACTCCTGTCGCGGACGGCGACACGGCCGAGGTGGACGAGCACCTGACGCTGCGTGCGATAGCCACCCCCGGCCACACTCCGCACCACACCTCATACGCGCTGGAGGAGGACGGCCGCGCGATAGCGGTCTTCACCGGCGGCTCACTGCTGATCGGCACCGTGGGGCGTCCGGACCTGGTGGACCCGCGGCTGACCGAACACCTGGCCCGCGCGCAGCACGCCTCCGCCCACCGGCTGGCGGCAACGCTCGACGACGAGGTACCCGTGCTGCCCACGCACGGCTTCGGCAGCTTCTGCGCCTCCTCCCAGACCGAGGGCGATGCGACCACGATCGGCGACGAACGCACCAGCAACGACGCTTTCACCCTGGATGTGGACACCTTCGTGAAGCGGCTCCTGGCCGGGCTGGAGGACGTGCCCGCCTACTACACGCACATGGGCCCGGCCAACGCCGCCGGCCCCGGGCCCGTCGACCTGACGCCGCCCGAGCCCGCCGACGCCGCACAGATCGCCGAACGACTGGCGGCGGGTGAGTGGGTGGTGGACCTGCGCAGCCGGGTCGCCTTCGCCGACGGCCATGTGGCCGGATCGTTCAACTTCGAGGGCACGGGGAAGCCGGCCACCTATATCGCCTGGCTGATCCCGTGGGGCAAGCCGGTCACCCTGCTCGGCGACACTCCGGCGCAGATCGCCGACGCGCAACGAGAGCTGACCCGGGTCGGTATCGACCGCCCGGCTGCCGCCGCCACGGGAGATCCAGCCGCCTGGGTCCGTGAGGGGGAACAGCTCGCCTCCTTCCCCCGCGCCAGTTTCGCCGACCTCGCCGATGCACACGAGCGCGGCGGGGACGTGGTGGTGCTGGATGTGCGCCGGGATTCCGAACGCGCGAACGGCTTCATCGAGGGCTCTGTGCACATGCCACTCCACGAGCTGCACGGCCGGGTCGGCGAGGTGCCGGACGGCACGGTGTGGGTGCACTGCGCCGGCGGGATGCGCGCGGCGATCGCCGCTTCCCTCCTGGACGCGACCGGACGAAAGGTGATCGCCATCGATGACGGCTTCGAGGCCGCCGCCAACGCGGGCCTGAGCGTTGCCCGACCATGAATCCCCTGCTCCACCTGCACAGAAGGCACGCGATGCTCCTCTCCCGCCAGGGTCCTGGCCGCCTCGTCCCCGAATCGGCCCACCCCCGCGTCACCGGGATCGGGCTGCCGGCGGCCGACGACGGCGGACGCAGTGGGGGAACAGCGTGACCGCCCTGATCCTGGCCCTGATCGCCGGAGCCGTCGTCGGCCTGACGCTCGGCGCCCTCGGCGGCGGCAGCAGCGTCCTGGCGGTGCCCGCCCTGATATACCTGCTCGGCTTCACCCCCGCCGCGGCCACCACCGCCAGCCTGATCATCGTCACCGCCACATCTCTGACCGCCCTGTACGCGCATGCCCGTGCCGGGCAGGTGCGGTGGAAGGCCGGAGCGGCGTTCGCGGCCGCCGGGATTCTCCCGGCGGCCGCCGCTGGAGCCGCCTCCACCCACCTGCCCCCAGCCGTCCTCACCATCGCCTTCGCCGCTACGGCCGTCCTCTCCGCCGTCAACATGCTCCGGCCTGCTGACACCGTCCGCCCCGGGAGCGGCGACGTGCAGCCGGGCAAGGCAGCCGGGGCCGGTGCCGGCCTGGGCACGCTGACCGGACTACTTGGTGTGGGCGGCGGCTTTCTCGCCGTCCCCGCCCTGGTCACCGTCCTGGCCTTCGAGATGGAGGCCGCAGTCGGCACCAGCCTGCTGGTCATCACGGCCAACTCACTGGCGTCCCTGGCCACTCGCTCCGGCGCCGCCACCTCGCTCGACTGGACGGCGATCGGCCCGTTCATCGGAACCGCGATCCTGGGTGCCTGGGACGGCAAGCGCATGGCCGCGAAGGTCTCCGGGCCCCGCTTGCAGCGCATTTTCGCGGTGGTCCTGCTGACCGTGGCTGCCTTCATGCTCGCCGACGCCGTGACGTGATGGCCGGCGCGTACTGGGTGTTGCCGTTTCGGCATGAGAATCCGGTGCTCCGTGAGCGCGATCGTTAGCCTGTGCCCGCCCTCGCAGCAGGGCATCAAAGCGACATGAGAACGGAAGGCGCGCTATGGGCTTCAACCGTGAAGAACGATCCAAAGTATCTGGAACATGCGACGCGCGCTTCTTGGCGGTCCGTGAAGTCTTCGCAGAGGCGGTCGCGTCGGGCGAGGAGCTCGGCGCGAGCCTTGCCGTCGACGTCGGTGGGCACAGCGTCCTCGATCTCTGGGGTGGGTTCCGTGACCCGGAGCACACAGCCCCCTGGGAGGAGAACACGATCACGAACCTGTGGTCGACCACGAAGACGGTGACCGCACTCGCCGCGTTGTTCCTCATCGACCGTGGCCTGCTCGACCCCTACGAGCGTGTGGCCACGTACTGGCCGGAGTTCGGGGTCAACGACAAGGAAGACATCGAGGTCCGGCACATCCTCAGCCACACATCCGGGGTCTCCGGCTGGGATCCGCCCTTCACGATCGAGGATCTCGACGACCACACCAGCGCGGCATCGAGGCTGGCCCGGCAGGCCCCGTGGTGGGAGCCGGGCACTGCTTCCGGCTACCACGTCGCGACCTACGGCACCCTGATCGATGAGCTGGTGCGCCGTGTGACCGGCGCGCCGCTGAACGATCTCATCACGGGCGAACTCGCCGTTGCTCTGGATGCCGACATTCAGTTGGGAGCGCGGGAGACGGACTGGACGCGGATCGCTCCGATCGTTCCACCGCCACCGGTGAAGGCCGATCTCAGCGCGGTCTCTCCGGACAGCCCGGCCTTCCGAACGTTCAGCGCACCGGTCCTCCTGGCGGAAGCCGCGAACACCGCTTGGTGGAGGCGAGCTCGGCTCGGTGCGATGAACGGGCACGGGAATGCCCGCTCGCTAGTGCGCTCGCTCCGGGTGATTTCGGGTGAGGGGGTCGTGGGCAGCGAGCGCCTGCTGTCCCGCGACACGATCGACCTCGTTTTCCACGAGCAGAGTGAGGGCTCTGATCTCGTACTTGGCGTGCCTTTGCGGTTCGGGATCGGATTCGCGCTGTCGGGATCGAGTGCGATGCCCTATGTGCCCGAAGGGCGTACGTGCTACTGGACCGGATGGGGCGGGTCGGCCGTCATCGCCGATGCGGACCGCGGTGTCACGATCGGCTATGCGATGAACAGAATGTCGTCCAGCTTCATCGGGTCGTCTCGGCTCCGTCGATACGTCGAGACGGTCGTCGACTGTCTCGCATCGTCATAGCCGGGGTGATCCGTCGGGCCGTCGGCGGCAGGTCCGCGGGCAACGCCGACCTACAGCGGGAAGTCCCCAAGGCGGCGGCCGTCGTGAGACACCGGGCGGCCAGGTTGGCTGAACCATCGCGGGCAACCCTACGAAAGCCATACCCGGTGTCTGTGGGCCTCCAGACCCTACAGGTGGCCTTGATCAACCCGATCAAGAAGGTAGAGCCCGTCTGAGATTCGGGAAGTCCGTGTCCCACCACTCCTGCTTTGATGACCTCGGGCTCTCAGCGATCTCGAGCTCGCGCATCCGGAGCTCGACTCGCCGGATCTTCCCCGAGATCGTCTTCGGCAGCTCAATGAACTCGATCCGACGGACCCGCTGATACGGGGCGAGGTGCTCCCTGGCGTAGCGCAAGATGGAGAGCGCCGTATCGTCGCTCGCTTCATGGCCCGGGGCGAGCGCGATGTACGCCTTCGGGACCGCGAGGCGAACAGGATCCGGAGCCGGCACGACCGCCGCCTCCAGGACCGCGGGGTGCTCGACGAGGACTGATTCGACCTCGAACGGGCTGATCTTGTAGTCCGATGCCTTGAAGACGTCGTCCGTACGGCCGACGAACGTGATGTAGCCGCGTTCGTCGACGGTCGCGACATCGCCGGTGTGATAGAGCCCGCCGTGCGTGGCCTCGACATTGCGCGCTTCGTCGTCCAGGTATCCGCGCATGAAGTTCACCGGGTGCTGAGCCAGGTCGAGGCAGATCTCGCCTTCCCCGGTGCCCGCCACCCGAGTCCCGGTGGCGGGGTCGACAAGCACGACCGGCACGCCCGGGAGGGGGCGGCCCATTGAGCCGATCTTGATCGGAATGCCCGGTGGGTTTCCGATCTGCGCCGTCGTCTCGGTCTGGCCATAGCCGTCCCGGATCTCCAGGCCCCAGTACGTGCGCACCTGATCGATCACTTCGGGGTTAAGGGGCTCTCCGGCCCCGATCACCTCCCTGAGCGAGCCGCGGCCTCCAGAGAGGTCCGCGTTGATGAGCATCCGCCAGACGGTCGGAGGCGCGCAGAAGGTCGTCACGCCGTGCATCCGTATCTGCTCGAGCAGCGTCTTGGCGTCGAATCGGGCGTAGTTGTAGACGAAGACGGTCGCCTCTGCGATCCATGGTGTGAAGAAGCTCGACCAAGCGTGCTTCGCCCATCCCGGCGACGAGATGTTCAGATGCACATCGCCAGGGCGCAGACCGAGGTAGTACAGCGTCGAAAGGTGCCCGACCGGGTACGAGACCTGTGTGTGCTCGACGAGTTTCGGCCTCGAGGTCGTGCCCGAGGTGAAGTACAGCAGCAGTCGATCGGCCGGGGCCGTCTCCGGATGCGGTACCCGCACATCGTCGGGCAACCGGTACGCATCGGCCAACGGACGCCAGCCCTGGACGTCGCGCACGCTGATCCTGATGTAGTCACCGGGAGCGTCGTCGAACTTCACCGTGTCCGAGGGGTTGCAGATCACGAACTTCACATCTGCGCGGGTGATGCGATCGGCGAGGTCCGCGCCGGAGATGGCCGCTGCGGTGGGCATCACGACAGCGCCCAGCTTCATGAGGCCGAGCATGCAGTCCCACAACTCGACCTGGTTCCCGAGCATGAGGACGACCGAGTCCCCCTTCTGCACGCCTTGCTGCATGAGCCACGCCGCCACCTGGTTCGATCGACGGAAGATTTCCTCGAAGCTCAGGCTTGAAGACGAGCCGTCTTCCTCGACGATCACGAGGGCGGACCGATGGTTGCCCTCGGCGATCGCGTCGAACCAGTCGACGGCCCAGTTGAAGGAGGCTTCGAACTCAGGCCAACGGAACTCCTCGATCGCACGCTCGTAATCCCCCCTCAGTGAAAGGACTTGATCTCGGGCGTCGCGGAACACCTGGGTGGCGGCAGTGATCATGGGAGTTCCTTCCTTGAACTCGATTCGGCTGTGACGCGCAGCGTCGTCTCCGCAGTCGATCAGCAGACCGTCAAGCGACCTCACGAGCGAGCCAGCCGGTGATCAGGGCGATCGTGTCGTCCCACTTGGTGACCACACAGTGCGTTTCGCCTTCCGCCATCACCACCAGCGTGTCGCGGCGCCCCGAGAAGACGAGACTGTCCTCGACCGGCACCAGCGCATCGGCGGTTCCGTTGATGACGAGCATCTTGCAGTTGTCATCCCTGTCGAGCAGTGGCCGCAGCGAGTGGGGTCCGACCTGTCGTTGCATCTCCTCCGGCGTGGGCTCCTGGTCGAACCCGAAGAGGTTCCCGATGATCCCGACCGCTCCCTCGGCCCAGGTCCTGCCTGGCGCGAAAGCCGCCTCGACGGGACCCCCGCAATTGACCGCCGCGTCCACCAACCCGGAAAGCCCGGAATAGGCCGAGAAGTAGCCGCCCATCGACAGCCCGAAATGCACGACGCGTCCGTTGCCGAGAGACCGGCAGAAGCTGATCAGGCCATCGATGACCTCCCGGCTCTCGGGAATCATGGCGATCTCGGATTCGCCGGTGCCCGGGATGTCGAATGCGACGACGCGGGCCCTGGTTCCCTGCGCGAAGCTCATGAACATGTGGTGGACGTCGATCTTGTGACCGTCCGCGCCCCCACTGGCGAGAATCACGGGGGCATCGAGCGGAAGTCCCGGCGCCGAGAAGATGTGCACCGCCACGCGAGTGGTTGACCTCTGGTACGGAATGTCGAGCACGCGGCGTTCGAAGTCCACCGGGAAGGAGGGCGCCGCGAGGAGGTACTGCTCGATCTGGTGCCGCAACGCGGTCCGCCTGGCATCATCTGCGAGCACGGGGAACTTGGCATAGCCGTAGGCCAAGGCCGCGAGGGTCGGGTTGCCGTCATCCGCGTACCGCGCGCCGAGCTTCGACCATTCATGGACCCAGCCGCCGGGCCCGTCCAGCCACATGTCCGTGACGACCGAACGCACCTCGTCGACATCCCGAGCCGGCAGTCCAAAATTCACCATCTGCTTGTATCGCGCGGGGAAGATAACCTCTGGCGACACCGACCACTTGTAAGGCATGTGCTCTCCTCATTGAGAACTGACTGATCAACACAATTTGACTTGCGTCAAGGCTGGACGGTGGCGTTCATCGCGCGCGGGTACGGGCGCCGATCAGGAACACCCGAATCCCGCGCCGACAATGCGCGGGGCGACTCGGAGCCGGACAACGGCGTGGCGAACGGCACTGCTCCGAACGGTCACGGTGGCCGGCCGGCAGCCATGGCTTCTGGTGGCCTCTCAGGCGACCAGAAGGACGATCTTGCCGTAGGCGCGGCCGCTCTCCAGGCGCCGGTGGGCGTCGGCGGCATCCGAGAGGGCGAAGGTCGAGTCGATCGTCGGCGCGCCGAGGCGACCTTCCGCGACCAGGCGGAAAAGGCCCCGGAAGTCCGCGGGACTCCCCATGGTCGTTCCGAGCAGCGAGTACTGGCCGAAGTAGAAGGGGCGCGCAGCGAGCGTCGCCTGCTCGGCCTGCGAGGCGCCGAGCACCACCAGACGTCCGCCGGGACGAAGCGCACGCAGGGACTCCCCCCATGTGCCGACGCTGTCGAGGACGACGTCGTAGCCATCGCCCCCAGGGCTCATTGCCCGAGCTTGGTCGATCCAGTCCTCGTCCGTGTAGCGCACCCCGGCGACGGCGCCGTGAGTCCGCGCGACCGCGATCTTCTCATCGCTGGATGACGTGACGAAGGGGAGAGCGCCGATGGCCTTCGCGATCGCCGTGGCACCAGGGGCGAGGCCCCCGCCTGCGCCGAGAATCAGCACGGATTCGCCCGCCGCCAGCTCCGCTCGCGTCACGAGCGCCCGGAAGGCGGTGGCGCCGACCAGTGACAGGGCCGCCGCCTCCGCCCATGAGAATCCAGCAGGCCGGGGGGCAAGGCATTCATCCGGCACCGAGACAAACTGGGCGTAGGTGCCGTGACGGGCGTCTCCGAGGAGCTCCCACCCCGGTGCAGGGGCGGCCTCTCGGGCGCCCCAGAACAGCGCGGGCAGAATCACGACTGGCTCGCCGTCAGGCGTTGTGCCTGCGCCGTCCGCGCCGGGCAGGTGCGGGAGGGGCGAGGCGTACAGGCCGCGCCGGACGAGCACGTCATGCCAGTTCAGCGCGGCGGTATGGAGTCGCACGGTGGTCCAGCCGGGCCGGCTCGGCGGGTCCGGGACCCGGCCGGGACGAAGAACTTCGGCATCGCCGAACTGCTCGATCACGATGGCGTCCATCAACGCTCCCTATCGAGGAAGGCGGCAATCGCCTTCCGACTCTGCTCGGACGGGTTGCGTCCTGGCGGGCGGGTGGCGCCCGGCTCGCCCATCGATTCCGCGCACCTCACGGCGCTTGCGCCGTCGGTCCATGTCATGAAGGAACCCTGTTCACCGGGCCGGAGGCAGGAGCCGCTCATTGTCGGGTCGTGCGGCTCAGCGGGATCAGCTCTTCCGCGGCGGTCACCTTCGCCCGGATGGACCCGAGCTGGGCGACCGTCAACTCGACCACATCGTCTTCGACCAGGTACGGATAGCGCTCGGACCCATGCACCCGCGCCAGTTCGATGATGCATCCCGTCCCGACCGTTCCAGCACCAATGACATCGCCCGCCACAAGGGTCGTGCCGCGCGACGCATAGGCGATGAGATCGGCGAACGACCAGTAGATCGACGACCAGTTGCCGCTGCTGTACTGCTTCCCGTTCACGCTCGCGCTCATCGGCAGGTCGAAGCCCCTGGCGACCGCGAAGGGCGCCAGTTCGTCCTTCGACACCAGGTAGGGGCCGAGGCTGGTCGCCGTGTCCTTCCCCTTCGCGGGTCCGATCTGAAAGCTCATCTCAGCCTCTTGGACGTCCCGGGCGCTCCAGTCCGACAGGATGGTGTAGCCGGCGATGTGGTTCTCGGCCTTGTCGGGACTGATGTTGCTCCCGGGCCGGCCGATCACCGCGGCGACCTCGAGCTCGTAGTCGAAGTCCGAGCTGCCGGGGGCTATACGGACGTCGTCGTTCGGTCCCTGTATCGCGGCGGGGTTGCTGAAGTAGAAGACGGGTTGCTGGTAGTACAGCGGGTGCGTCGGGACGCCGAGCGCTGCCATCGAGGTCACGTAGTGGTTCTCGAACGCCATGAAGTCCCGGACCGAGGGCGGTCGGGGGATCGGCGCCAGCAGACGGACGCCGTCGAGCTTGGCGACTTGGAACGGCTCCCGTATCGCTCGTTCGGCCGCAGCAGCCTGGCCGTCGTCGCCGTCGGCGATCACGTCGATGAGTGTCTCCGTGGGCGGGAGCGCATAGATCGTCCCGTCCCGGACGAGGCCCACGAGGGGTGACGCGGAACCTGGCTTCTGGAAGGTTGCCCAGCGCATGGTCGACTACCTGCCTGCCATCTCGGACCAGTGCACCAGCGGCAGCCCCGCGACTGGCGACCGGAAGTGCGGGAGGCGCGTCTGCCGCAGACTGCCGACGTAGACATCCCGCAGGTCGGGGCCGCCGAAGGTGACCGATGCGCACCAGGTCGCCACTGGACCGCCCATCGACAGCATGAGATCCATGTCGACCGTGCCCGCGCGGAAGCGGCGATCGAACCGCTCGATGTCCTCCGGAGTCGAGTCGTCGAAGAGGAGGCGCACGTCGCGTTCGGGTGTGATCGCGAAGATCCCGTCAGTGAAGATGTAGGTCCCCCAGAGGTTGCCGAAGCTGTCGAACGCGATCCCATCGATGAACCGACCGTGATCCTCAGGCCCATAGACCTCGCGGTCGGCGAGGCTTCCGTCCTCTTGGATGCGGAACCTCAGGATGTTCCGCCCGCAGGTCTGGGCGACGTAGATGTACTCCTCCGCGGCGTCGAGCTTGCACTCGTTGGCGAACCGCAGGCCGTCCGCGACGACGCGCAGCTTCCCATCCGTATAGACCAGGAGCTGCCCGTCTTCGACCTCCGGCGTCAGCTGGCGCCGCCAGTCATGTGCCTTCGTCGATACGGTGACCCACACGCGGTCCTGGCTGTCCCGGCAGACGAAGTTCACCTTGCCGATCGGGCCGCCATCGAGCGTCTCGAAGATCGGCGTGGTGCGACCATCGCGCGTCATGTGCTCCAGTCGATCCGTGCCGAAGTTGGAGACGAGGAAGTCACCCTCTCGGTCGAACGCGAGGCCATTGGGCAGGGTGCCGTCGACCAGCCGTGAGCCGGCGTCGTCTGTGGTGAGGCCGGCGAGCGCGGTGGATTGCGTGATCAGCCGCTGCGTGCCGTCAGCGGCGATCCGCATCACTCCTCCCCGTGCGTCCGCGGACCACAGCGTGCCGTCCGGCTCCGCGAGGATGCACTCGGGTCGCCGCAGATCCGTGCCTACATAGTCGAAGTCGTCCTGGGTGATCGAGAAGCCGTCCAGTGGGTTCGTCGGGTCAGTCAAAGTAGTACCCTCCATTGATGTCGAGGTGCGCCCCGGTGATGTAGGCCGCCTGTTCCGAGGCCAGCATGGTGACCATTGCGGCGAGTTCCTCTCGTTGGCCGAGGCGTCGCATCGCCGTCTGCCGAGCTACCTTGTCGGTGTTCCGCGTATCGTGATTGCCCAGCAGCATCGGGGTCTCGATCATGCCCGGATTGACACAGTTGACCGTGATCCCCGACGGGCCGGCGGTGAGGGCCATCGACCGTGCCATACCGCCCAGGGCGGCCTTGGATGCCGCGTAGTCGGCTCCTGCCCCGAAGCCGCCCATCTGCCCGGATACCGAGCCGATCAGTATCACCCGACCCCAGCCCTTCTTCGCCATGGAGGGAATCGCCGCCTGGGCGGCGAGAAACGATCCGCGCAGGTTCACGTTCAGGGTGCGGTCCCAGTCAGCCGGCGTGATCTCGCTCGCGCCCACCCCCTCCTCGGCAGCGAAGACGCCGCCGCGAGCGTTGCCGAAGATCCCTCCGGCGCAGACGAGGACGTCGACCCCGCCGAAGCGCGCCACGGTGTGAGCCACCGCGCCGGCGGGGCCATCCGGGTCGGCGAGATCGGCGACGACGGAGCTGAAGCGATCAGGATTCCCGGCCTCCAGACGCTGAATGCCGTTCTCGGTGATGTCGGTGCCGACGACGCGACAGCCCTCATCGGCGAGCGCCAGCGCGCAAGCCTGTCCGATGCCGCTCGATGCTCCGGTGACCAGCGCCACGCGATCGGAGAGTCCAAGGTCCACGTGTGTTCCTCCTCTTTGGGAACTCCACAATTAACGCAGGTCGACTTGCGTTAGACAGTACGGGGACCGCCGGTGAGCCGCAAGAGCGCGAGGCAGCGGGGTATTCTCGAGCCGTGACGGAAGCAAACGTTCGACGCCGAGTGAACGGCCGCTCCGCGCGAGTTCGCCGATCGGTGATCGAGTCCACGCTCGGGCTCCTCCGCGAAGGAGGGATCGATCAGGTCACCGTCGCCGAGGTGGCGTCCCGGGCAGGCGTGCACGAGACGTCCATCTATCGGCGGTGGGGAAGCCGCGAGCGGCTCCTGATCGACGCCATTCTCGACCTGAGTGAAGCCAATCTCTCGGTACCCGACTCCGGCTCGCTGCGCGAGGACCTGACCATCCTGGCAACTGAATTGTGCGGCTACATGTCCACCCCTCTGGGGCTGGCCGTCGCGCAACTGCTGTCATGGCCCGCCAAGGACCCGGCGGTCACAGAGATGCAAACCGAGATTTGGCGCGACCGCATCGCCTCAGCGGCCAAGGTTGTGGAACAGGCCATTGATCGCGGAGAAGCACCCCGGAACACGGATCCTCGATTCATCATCGAGCTACTCGTCGCTCCGATTCACTGGCGGGTCTTGGTGTTGAACGAACAGCTTGAGCCGGACTTGCCTGCCAAGCTGGCGCAGGCGGTCATGGATGGGGTCCAGCCACCTCGCTAGGGATTGGCCCCTGGACCCCGGCCCCGGCCGCGCGGTCGAGGAAGCCCCGGACGCGTGCGGCGTGCGCGGCGTGGACCAGGGGACCCATCTCGGTGCCGGGGTCGGCGGGAGCGCCCACACGCGGCGAGGAAACCGCCCGGACCTGTTCCTCCGCGACACAGTCGTGGAATTGGGCCGTGACGATGACGCGGGACGCGGCGCCGCAGTCGGAGCGCGGTCAACGGAGTCTGCTCGGACGGCTTGAGGACGACCGCGATGCCTGCGACCAGGGCCGGTCCGAGCTTGGTCACCATGGCCAGCAGGGGGTAATCCCACGGTGTGATCAGGCCCGCGACGCCGATCGGCTCACGGCGGACCATGGAGGTGTGGCCGGGCACGGGGCACCCGCCACCGACGCCCGCATCCACGCCCGCGCCTCCCGGCCAGACATCCTGCCCGGCTCGCTGAACCTGCTCGGTGTAGTCGATGCCGAGCTCGCGAGCGGCCTCGATGGCCCGCTTCTCCCGCTCGGCCCCGGTCAGCCACATGGCTCTCCAGAAGCCGGCGTGCGGCGCGGGGGGTGCTTAGCCTCGGCAAAGAGGCAGCCGACCGAAAGAAGTCCGCTATGGCGATGCCATCGTTTGAGCCGGGCCGGATGGGCCTGCTATTGATCGACACGGTCAACGAAGTGTTCTCGGAAAAAGGAAAGCTCTATCCGACGTTCAAAGACGAGTTCGACAGGATCGGCACATTCGAGAACCTCAAGCGGCTGCTGACCGGCGCCAGGCAGCACAAGCTGCCGGTGTTCTTCGCCCCGATGTCCTACACCGAGCACGATTACACCACGTGGAAGCACCTGTCCGGCATTCACCGGGAGATGTTCGACAACCGAGAATTCGCCGCGGGCAGCTGGAACGCCGATTTCCACCCGGAGCTCTCGCCCATCGATGGCGAGGTCGTGATCACCCCGCACAAGAACATCGACGTGCTCGCCAACACCGACCTCGGGGTCCAGCTGCGCCAGCACAACGTCGAGTACATCGCGATCGCCGGGATGATCGGCACGCACTGCGTGGAGTCGACCGCACGTAGCTGCATGGAACTTGGCTACCACGTGACCACCTTCACGGACGCCACCGCGGCGCTCGGCGGGCGCGCCGCCTACGACGTGATGGTCCAGCGCTACCCGACCATCTCCCACGCCACGTTGAGCGTCGATGAATACCTCAGCGCTGTAGGCGCGGCGCTGAAAAATTAAGCCCACCCCCAGTAATGCAAGGACCGAACGATTTTCAGTCCCTCGTCGAGTACCGAACATCTGAGGGGCTCTCCGCACTGTTTCACCGGCACAGCGCAGAGATCGCCTGATATCGGTGCGCAAGACGCCATAAGCGCGTGCCCGCTCATAGCTACCGTGAGTTGCCCCGTACCCGAAAGAACACGGAGGCAGTCATGAAGGAACTCGTGCGAGCGGCCGCCGTCCAGGCGGAGCCCGTCTGGTTCGACGCGTCTGGTACGACTGGGAAGACGATCGCGTTGATCGAGGAGGCGGCGCGAGGGGGCGCCGAGATCGTCGCCTTCCCCGAGGTCTGGATCCCCGGTTACCCGGCCTTCATGGTGTTTGCCGGCGAGGCCGAGTTGCCGCTGGTGGCGGAATACCGGGCCAATGCCGTCTCGATCGACGGACCTGAGCTCGGCGCGATCCGTCACGCGGCGGCCGAGAACCACATCATGGTGGGGCTGGGGTTCGCCGAACGCGCCGGCCGTTCTCTCTACATGTCCCAGGCGGTGATCTCGAACACCGGCGAATTGCGGATCGCGCGACGGAAGCTCAAGCCGACCCACCGCGAACGGGCGCTGTACGGCCAGGGCGACGGCAGCGATTTGCAGGTCATCGACACCCCCCTCGGCCGCGTCGGCGCGCTGATGTGCTGGGAGCACCTCCAGCCATTCAACAAGATGGCGATGATCGCCGAGGGCGAGCAGATCCACATCTCATCATGGCCGATGCTCGACTTCTTCGGCGCAGGCATGATGTCGAGCGAAGCAATCACCACAGTCAACCGCGCCTACGCCATGGAATCCGGCACCTTCGTACTCATGGCCTCTCAGACCATCTCCGCGGCCGGCCGGGCCGCGATGAGCCGCCACGGCGTGGAACTCCCCGAATTCCAGGGAGGCGGTGCGGCATGCATCATCGCGCCGGACACGACGGTTCTCACCGAACAGCTCGCGTCGGACGCGGAGGGCATCGTCTACGCAGACCTGTCCATGAGGCTGCTTGAGATCTCGAACTACCTGACGGACCCTGCCGGTCATTACAGCCGCCCCGACGTGTACCGCTTCACGATCGATCGCACCCGGCGCCGCTCCGTGGAGTACCTGGACGATGCCCTGGCGCAATCGAACGAACGGACATCCGCGGCTCCCGCCGGGGAGGACGACCCGGCCGTGGCGACCGCACCGGTCGCCTGATCCGCTTCTCTTAGGCAAGGCCCTCCGCTCAGGCTGAGCGGAGGGCAAGGTGCTGGCGTCGCCAGGCACTCGGGGTGACGTGGTGCGCCCTTTTGAATGCGCGGACGAACGTCGAGAAGTCACCGAAGCCGCACTCGGCGGCGATCGTGCTCAACAACAGGTCGGTCTGTTCGATCAGCTGCCGGGCACGGCGTAGCCGAGCCGAACGGATACGCTCGGCCGGGGTCGCCCCAATGCTGGCGAAGGTGCTGTGGACAAGGCGAGTCGAGACGCTGAAATGGCCTGCCAGCGCCGACACGTCGAGCCCCGGATCGGAGCAATGCCGATCGATATGGTGCTGCATCCGCCCAAGCAGCGCCGAGTGACTTGGGGCGCTTCCCTCGGCGCCTGACCTCAGCAGGGACGCCAGCAGGTCGAGAAGCGTACCCGTGACCGCAGCTTGACCGTTCCAGTCCAACCGCGACACTTCCTCGCGAGCCGATTCGAGGAGCGCTACGCACACACGCAGCAGCGGCTCCCCCATGAGTGGCCGGACGACGAAGCGTCGCAGTTCCGAGTCGCTCACGGGCAGGAGCTCCCGGGGCATCTGAACCAGGTAGCCGTCGTTGCCGTTGGAGAACTCGAACCCGGCGGGGCGGTCCGTGGTGTAGACGGTCGCGGACAGTCCGTCCAGTCGGCAGTCGCGATCACCTTGTGATACTCGGCCCGCACCCGCGATGTTGAGTTGGAAGATCGCGAAGCCGTCGTCGCTGGATGTGATATCGCGTGCCGTACGCCGAATGGCCGACGCTGCCGCCGAGGCCCTCGTGATCCGCACGTCGTCGCCCAGATCCCGACGATCGACCGAGGCGTGGAAGCCGCTCGCGATGCGCCGCACACCCAGCGGAACGATCTCCGTAGTGATCGCAGCCGCCCACTCCTCCGCGGACCGGATCTCAATCATCGAGCGCGCGGCCTCCCTGACGAGGCGTCCGACTCGTCAGTCACAGATCCTCCGACGTGGCGCTGGGGAAAAGCCAGCATGGTCAACATGGGTTGAGATGGTTTCGGAGTCTACTACTTGCCTTCGTTACCTCGGAGTTACGCCAACAGCTGTGGGCGCCATGGTGAGGGGAGGGCGCGAGAGCGTGTGTGACCGGGCAACCGGCGTCACGTAAATGGCCCACTGGAAGTGAGCACAAGTGGCCCACGCCTTTGGGCCGCTTTCCTTCTAGGGTTCAAGGCGTGACCACAACAGCGCCTGCCAGCCGTCCTCGGTCCGCCGCTGTGTGCGGTGGCGGACCGGGGCGAACGGCGCTGGGATTGGTCAGGGCGGCCGGTCGGCCTCCCGCCGGGCCGATGCCCGCGCCCACCAGGCGCGATGGCCGCTCCCTGAGCGTCCCCCTACTCAGAGGAACTCCTCATGCAAGCCATCACCGTCCAGGACCGCGACGCCGGTGTCAGCGGCCTGACCCTCTCCGAGCTGCCCCACCCGCACGCCGCCGAGAACGACGTGATCGTGGAGGTCCACGCCGCCGGATTCACCCCGGGCGAGCTGGACTGGCCCGGCACCTGGACCGACCGGGCCGGTCGTGACCGGACCCCGAGCGTGCCCGGTCACGAGCTGTCCGGCGTGGTCACCGAGCTCGGCTACGGCACCACCGGCCTGACGGTCGGGCAGCGCGTGTTCGGCCTGGCCGACTGGACCCGCAACGGCTCACTGGCCCAATACACGGCCGTCGAGGCCCGCAATCTCGCCCCACTCCCGGCCGATGTCGACCACCTCACGGCCGCAGCGCTGCCGATCTCCGGGCTCACCGCCTGGCAGGCCCTCTTCGACCACGCCCACCTGATCACCGGCCAGAGCGTGCTCATCCACGGCGCCGCGGGCGGCGTCGGCTCCATCGCCGTACAGCTGGCCCGCGAGGCCGGCGCCCGGGTGATCGGCACCGGCCGGGCCGACGACCGCGACACCGCCCTCGGCCTGGGCGTGGACACCTTTGTCGACCTCCAGGCCGAGGAACTGGCGGACATCGGCGAGGTCGACGTGGTGCTCGACGTGATCGGCGGCGAAATCCTCGAACGCTCCACCGCACTGGTCCGCCCCGGCGGCACCCTGGTCACCATCGCCGAACCGGTCACCGTCCACCCCCGCGACGGGCGAGCCGTCTTCTTCGTCGTCGAACCCGACCGGACCCGCCTGACCGACCTCGCCCAGCGGCTGCGGGACGGCCGCCTCAAGCCGATCGTCGGCGCCGTCCGACCGCTCGCCGAGACGGCCTCCGCGTTCACACCCGACAAGCGCACCCCCGGCAAGACGATCATCCACATCACCGAAGACTGACCGAGAAAGCCCCCGTGTCCCGTATGACCAACGGCCAGGTCGAGGAGCGCGCCTTGGCCCACCTGCACCGGTTCCGCCGCCCGCATATCCCTGGAGATACGTGAGGACATCCACGAAGCCTCCTGCCGACGGCGTCCGAAATCGGCGCGGCAGTCATCTTCACCGCATGTGAGAGCAGTCGGAGCCAGGGTTCCGCGTGATGGCGATCACGTCGTCGAGCCGGTCGCGCACAGCGAGCAGGTCGGTGATCCGCTCGTCGATGCGGACACGCTCGGCCACCAGCTGCTCCAGGAGTGCCGGGGACGCTTCACCCGAGTCCACGCACGGCAGCACCTGGCGGACCACTCTGCTCGACAGGCCCGCGGCATACAGCTGCTGGATCAGCCGGACCCGGCTGACGGCGGTGTCGGGGTAATGCCGCTGACCGCCGGGGCTGCGGCGCGCCTGGAGCAGATCCTGTTCCTCGTAGTAGCGCAGCGCCCGGACGCTCACTCCCGCCTTGTCGGCCACCTCACCGATGCGCACCGGTCCTCCTCTGCCCGGGCGGTCCGCCCGACTTGCACCTGACGCCAACGTCAGCTTTTAGCGTAGTGGGCGTCGGCGTTGGCCGAGCATTCACCTCACTGATCTTACGAACGGCCGGTTCAGGCCGCGTGGAAAGGCAGAACGTCATGCGCGCAGTCCGCTATCACCAGTACGGCGGTGTGGAGACCCTCGTGGTCGAGCAGGTGCCGGATCCGCACCCCGGGCCCGGCGAGATCCGCATCCGCGTCGCGGCGGCCGGCGTCAATCCCGTCGACTGGAAGGTGCGTTCCGGCGCGGCGCGCGAGGTGCTCCCCGTGGGCCTGCCCGCGATTCCCGGACGTGATGCCGTCGGCGTGGTCGACGCGATCGGTGCGGGCGTGCAGGGGGTGAGCACCGGCGACCGGGTCTTCGGGCTCGGCGGCGTCACGGGCGCGACAGCGGAGCTGGCCGTGCTCTCGGCCTGGGCCCACGCGCCCGCCACATGGAGCGACGAGGAGGCCGCCGGCGCCGCTCTGGCATCCGTGACCGCGATGGGCGGGCTGAAGGCGCTCGGTCCACTGCGGGGGCGCACCCTGCTCATCGAGGGCGCCGCCGGAGGCGTGGGCAGTGCCGCGGTCGAGATCGCGGTGGCTCAGGGCGCCACCGTGATCGGGACGGCCAGCGAGCGCAACCACGAGTTCCTCGCCTCCCTCGGAGCCATTCCCACCACCTACGGCACCGGTCTCGCCGAGCGCCTCGCCACCCTGGCTCCGGGCGGTGTCGACATCGCGCTCGACACCGCGGCCTCCGGCTCCCTGGCCGACCTGGTCGCGATCGTGGGCGACCCCACCCGCGTATCGACCATCGCCGACCACGCCAACGCGCAGCGCCTGGGTGTGCATCTGGCCAACGCGGAGAACGACTCCACGCTCCTCGCCGAGGCGGGTGAACTCGGCCGGCAAGGCCGCTACACACCGCGCATCGAGCGGACCTACTCGCTCGAACAGACCGCACAAGCGCACGCCGACGCCGAGCGCGGACACACGCGGGGAAAGATCGTGGTCCGCATCTGAGCCTGCCCCCCGTGCAGGGCTCCCCCTGCGGCTTCGGCCGCAGGAGGCGACGTGGATCTCAACCATGAAAACGTGCGGGTCCGGGCAGCACACTGCCCGGACCCGCACGCATCGGACCCTCAGCGGCCCATGAGCGCGAAGACCCCCCAGCCGAGGTATTCACGCTGGTACCGCGTGTAGCGGGCGGGACCGGTGGTCAGCTCGGCCCGTACCTCGGCGGCCAGCTCGTCGTTGCCGGCGGCGAGGCAGGCATTGGCGGTTTCCTGGTCCGGCACTTCCCGACGCCAGTACGGCTCCCCGATCAGCATCAGACCGCCCGGGCGGAGACTGCTGACCAGCAACTCGACCGTGCCGGCCACGCCGCCACCGATCCAGGTGGCACCGACACACGCGGCGAGATCGACCAGCTCATGGGAGACATAGCCGCAGGCGTCGCCGTGGACGAAGGTGACCTGGTCGGCGACGCTGAAGCCCGCAACGGGCCTCACTGGTCACGGTCCACTGTGGATCATCGAGGCCCACAGGTCCGGGCGATCCGGGAAGCGAGCGCGCAACTCCTTCGTGACGCGATGGAGCGTGACCGCGGCGGCGTCGGCGTTGGGGGCGTCGGGCAGGCGCTGATAGAACCGGTGTGCCGCCGTGGCGGCGAACTCATCGGCCAGTGGCCATAGGCTGGCCACGACGTGGCGGTATCCGGCCAGGTGGAAGGCCGTGGCCAGGTGGATGGACTCCTCCGCGTGCTTGATGTCGTGGTTCGCCGTGGAGCAGGCGGAGAGGTAGGCCAGTTCGGCGTTGGTGGGGCGCAGGCGGTTGATGTCCGCGATGGTCAGGGTGCCGTCGTGCAGCCGTAGGCCGGTGTTGGACGGAGTGGCCTGGTCCACGGTCGCGTGGCACGCGAAGTGCGCCCAGGTGGCAGCGGGTAGGGCCGCCGCCACGCGGGCGGTGGTCGCGTCGTCGTTGGTCAGCAGTGGGGTGTGCGGGTGCTGGGTGTGCAGGTCCATGGCCTCCGCGACGGTTCCGGGCAGGTCGGGCAGACCTGGTGCGCGCGCGATGGCCACGCTGAGCTGGTGCCGTGTGGTTGCCGGTTCCCGGGTTCGGGCATGGGCGAGCGCCCGCAGTGTCGGAGTGTAGGAGGACACGACCTTGTCGAGCGCTCCGGGATGCCCCAGGTGCCCTGCCGCATGCAGCGGGAACAGTCCGAGCAGACCGACGGGCAGCCACCACAGCCGGTCTCCGGTGTCATGTGCGGCCAGCACGGGTTCGACGATCGTGTCCCACAACCAGCTCGCGGTCTCGGCGAAGACTCGCTGCCGACGCAGCGGGCCCGCGAGCCGCGTGGTGTCGTAGGCGGCGCCGATCACCTCCGAACCGTGCAGCAGCGTGTCGTCGAGGGTGAGGTCGGGCAGCGGCACGAGCACCGGATCGGAGTCGGCGGTGACGACGATCGCGTCCGCGCGGACGCTGCCGACATTGACCATGACTACCGCGCCACCGGACGCCGCCGCGCGGAGGTCCGCGAACCTCGGTGGACGCAGGAACCGGGTGAAGCGCGGATCCTCGCGGATCTCGGCGAGCAGATTGTCGTGTTCGGCCCACAGTCGCCTGCGTTCCTCGACGCGATCGACGGACTCCGCCGCCTGGCCGTCCGGGGCGTCGAGTTGGTCACGGACATCGCGCAGGCGTGCCGCCAGCTCAGGACGGGCCGATTGGAGGTCGCTGAGTTCGCTGCGCGCGTCCAGGTGGTTGGCCAGCAGGATCCCGCGTCCGAGTTCGGCTACTTCCAGTGCGCCGCGGGGATCGCCGAGCGCACAGTGGGCGGCGATCGCGTCCCAGACCAGGCCGATGTGTTCGCCGAGTCGGTGTTCTCCGTCTGTCTGTCCGGCCTCGCGCGGCACGACCAGCGGCAGCATCGCGACCGCGCGGTCCAGCAGTTCGACAGCGGTGTGATGGTCACCCATCACATGGGCCAGCGAGCCGATGGTGCGCCCGGCCCAGATGCGGTCCGTCGGCGGGGCCGCCGTCGTCCTGGCCACCTGGTCGCTGAGCTGTCGCAGCGTCCGTGGGTCGAGTGCTCGCTGGTCGATGTCGAACCGCAACCGGTGGCACCGGCCGAGGTTGTGGAGTGTTCGCGCGAGGCCCGGGTGCCCCTCCGGAGTGGTGGCGATGGCCTCGTTGATGGTCTCGACGGCGCGATCCAGGTCGTAGGTCTCGCCTGACCGTTCGAACCGCATCTGGTATGCGGAGCCCAGGTTCGACAGCGCTCCGCGCCGGATCGGATGGTGCGGCGGGGTGGTGGCCACGGCCTGCCCCAGCAGGTGGATGCACCGGTCCAGGTCGGCCGTCCGGCGGTGGGCGATGCATCGCCCCAAATGGGCGAAGCCGAGATTGGTCAACAGCAACGGCCGTTCCGGATCATCGGCCGCAGTGTCGGCGAGCGCTGATTCCAGCACGTCAACGGCATGATCCAGGTCCGCGTCGGTCTGTCTGCGCCGGTAGCGGTCGAGGTAGGCCAAGCCGAGATTCGACTGGAACAGCGGCCGACCGGAGAGGCCGTCGGCGGTCGCGACCGCCTCGCTCAGTGCGTCGATCGCCTGGTCGAGGTCTGCGGTGGCCCCGCTGTGCTCATAGCGCTTGCGGTGCGCGATACCGGTGATGGACAGCCGGCTCGGACGCTCCGGTGCGTTGCCGGGCGTGATCGTGACGGCGCGGCGGCCCACGTCGATACAGCGGTCGAGATCGTCGCTGTCACCGGCGATCTCGTATCGGAGAAAGTACGCCGTGGCCAGGTCGTACAGCCAGCGTGACGTGGAAGGGTCCTGGGGCGGGGTCGCGGCCACCGCCAGGTCGTACTGGTGGATTGCCTGGTCGAGGTCGGCGACCGCACCGTTGTGCCGGCCGCGCAGGAAACAGACCCGGCCGAGGTGCGCCAGTGTCGTCGGCCGGGCCGGGTCGTGCGGCGACATGACCGTCAGCGCCTGGCTGACCAGGTCGAACGCTCTGTGGAGGTCGGCGACGGCTCCGGACCGTTCGAACCGGGCCCGATGAGCGCTGCCGAGGTTCGCCACCCGCCCCGGTAGCCCTGGATCGTCGGCCGCGGTGATCGTCACCGCATTGGTCAGGGTGGTGATCGCCTGTTCCAGGTCCGTGGCGACCTTGCCCCACTCGTACCGCATGAGATAGCCGTCGCCCAAGGTGGTCAGGTGCGTGGCTCGGGCCGGGTCCTCGGGGCCGGTCGCGGCGACGACCTGCGCGCTGATCGCGATGAGGTGGTCGAGGTCCTGCGCGTCCCGGCGTAGCACATGGCGTTCCAGGTAGCACTGCGCGAGGTTCGACAGGCGCGCCGTGCGGCTCGAATCGTCGGCCGGAGTCGCGGACACGACGTGATCCAGCAGTTCCATCGCGCGGTCGAGGTCGGTGGCAGTTCCACTGCGCCGATATCGCTCAGCGTGTGCCGCACCGAGGTTGCCGAGAATCGCCTGCCGTTCCGGATGCGTGTCAGTGGTGGTTTCGGCGAGCGCGGCGATCGTCTCGATCGCGGTGTTCAACGGCGTCGGATCGGAGGTGCGCATGGCGTCGGCGAGCAGCGCGAAAGCGGCCGAGGTGTCCGGCCCGCGCTCGTCCCGTTCGGTGGTCTTCGGGGCGCTGTCGCCGACATATGCGCTGCCACCGACATATGCTTCCCGCCGCGCGGCGTCGAGTACGGCGAGGTACCGCGTTCGTTCCGGATGATTCGCCGGAGCCGCTGCCACTGCCTGCTCGGCCGCGGCGATCGCACGCTCACGGTCCTCGGGTGAACCGGTGTGCGCATGGCGAGCCCGGTAGTCGCTGCTGAGGTTCGCGAACAGCGCGGCACGCTGCGGATGGTCGGCGGGTGTGGCCACGAGTGCCTGTTCAAGCAGCTCAGCGGCCCGGTCGACGTCAGCGACCGTCTTGGTCCGCTCGAACCGGGCGGTGTAGGCATGGCCGAGGTTGGACAGAAACCTCGGCTGGTCGACGTCGTCGGCCGAGGCGGCTGCCACCGACGCCTCGCCCAGCTCGATGGCCCGGTCCCCGTGCTCGGCCAGCCCGCTTCTCCGGTACCACGCCCCGTACGCGAGACTCAGATCCGACAGGCATCTCGCCCGCTCGGGATGGTCCGGAGGGATGGCCGCGACCGCGGGCTCACCCACATCTATCGCCCGCATCACGTCGTCGAACTGCCCGGTGAGCGAGTGCCGGACCTGGAAGGCGATGCCGAGATCGGACAGCATGGTCGCCCGCTCGACGCGATCGTGCGCCGTGTCCGCGATGAAGAGCATGAGGATGTCGATGGTCGCGTTGAGCAGGGCGAGATCGCCCGTCTCCGAGGCGCGGGTCAGAAAGCTCCCGGCGAGGCCCGCACGGGTCTCGACAACCGCGGTGGGGCCAATGAGAGTTCGCATGCGTTCGGGAACCAGGTCCGGATCCTCGGCCACCGAGCTGAGGAAGAACGCCGCCTTCGCGAGGTCGACAAGAGCAGCGTCTCCCGGTGACACGTTGAACCGGTGGTAGTGCAGCCAGCCGATCGCACGGCACGCCTGGTCGAAGAACTGCCGCTCCTCAGGCATGAACTCGCCGACGGGATCTGGCCGAATTCCTTCGGCCAGCAGCTCAGCGTCGGCGACCGCGTCATCCCCCAGGATCCGCGACGGGTCGCCGGATCGCTCGTAGTCGAGAAGACGTTGCCGGACCTGACGAAACGCCACGTCGAGCGGCCTTTCGGGCTGTTCTCGCGGTTCCGGCCGCCGTCGAAATGCCCTACGCACAAGAACAACATGCCACCTCACACCTACACATAGCTAGTGGCTCGCGGCTAGGCTCTTCAGATCATGGAGCATGGTCCCCCCGATACCGCTGAACGGCTCGCACTGGCGGCATTGTGCGACGAGTTGCGCGAACTCCGGCGGGAGTGCGCTGTCCAGACCGAGGAGAAGCGGCTCCTCCTGTCCCGAATCGAGGCCGAGGCTCGCGAGCGCCGCCCGATCCTGGCCCTGCTGGATCAACTGCTCGGCACCAGCGGAGCCGACACGGTTCGGGGATTGAGCAGCGGCCTGCCGGGAGCGGGCTCCGGACGAACCGACGAGGAGACGTTCGCCTGTCCTGACGGCGCCTGCGACCGGGTCGTCCACGCCGTACCGGCAGGCCCGATACCGCGATGCGAGCTCACCGGTCTGCCATTGATCTCCCGTTGACGACATGGGCAACTTCTTCGGTGAACTGGCCAAGAAGCTGGCAGAGCGCTGGGTCGGACTGCTCGCTGTGCCCGGTCTCTTGTTCGTCTCCTGCGCCTGGGCAGGTCTACAACTCGGCTGGAGGTACGCCCTCGACCTGCGCCTGCTCGCCTCGAAGGCATCCACGCTCGGCGCCTCCCTGAACAAGGCGTCCGGTCCGGCTCAGATCCTCGCCATCGTCGCATTGCTGCTCGCCGCCGCAGGCGTCGGACTGATCGTGCAGGCACTCACGGCGCCGCTCCGCGCGTGGTGGCTCGGCCAGTGGCCGACGGGATTGCGGTGGGCGGCGCGGTGGCGGACCCGAGCACGCGCGGGCCGATGGGTCAGGCTGGTCGAGCACCGGCAGCAACTCCAGCGGCGGTACCCGCTGCCCGACCGAACTCCCGAGCAGCAGCACGACGTCGACACCATCGCGCACCGGATCAACCGGCTGTCCCCGGCGAAGCCCGCCCGACCCACATGGATGGGCGATCGCATCGCCGCCGTCGAGCAGATCAGCCTTGACAGGTACGGGCTCGACCTCCGATTCGGCTGGCCACGCCTCTGGCTGGTGCTGCCGGAGCACATCCGGGCCGAACTCACCACGGCCAACGGTCAGTTCGCCACCACCATCGTCACCGGGGCATGGGCTCTGCCCTACCTCGTACTCGGCACGCTGTGGTGGCCGGCTCTGCTGATCGCATTGGTCACGGGCCTCAGCGCATGGACACGAGCCCGGACCGCGATTGCCGAGCTCACCGACCTGAGCGAATCGGCGGTCGACCTCCATGGCCGCACCCTCGCCGTGGCGCTCGGCACCGCACCTGCTGACAGCACCGGCTCCCTCACCCCCGCCGAGGGTCAGCAGATCACCCGCCAAGTGCGCAAAGGCAGGTGATCGGGCGGCTCCGGCCCCGCCTCGCCGCCCGCGGGCCGACCAGTCTGATGTTGGTAGCGCCTCAGTGCTGGATCAGGCCGCCGACAGGGACGGCAGCGACGTGACCGGTCGCTGGAAGCGTCTGTGCCAGCGTGAGGCCGATATCGACCAGCGATGACCGGCGCAGAAAAGCCACGTCGGGAATCGGAGTCCACACCGACTCGGCGATCTCTCCGTTCGGCTCAGGCCGGAGCCGGCCGCCAGTGATACGGACCCGGTAGAAGATGCCGACATTCTGGTGCTCGACTCCCGCACGCGCGCAGGCCGCGGGAATCAGCCGTGAGTCCACTCCCAGCAGGCGATCCACCACCGCCGCGCATCCGGTCTCCTCCGCCACTTCCCGGATCACCGCATCGAACGGATCCTCTCCCTGCTCGACCCTGCCGCCCGGAAGAGTCCAGTTACTCCCGCCCTCCGGCGGTACGTGGCGGGCGAGCAGCACCCGCCCGTCCTCGATACACACGGCATACGCCGCCAACCGGAAGCTCATCCCCGCACCTCCTCGCCGGACCCTATCCGACTCCCAAGGTCCGCGTGGCCGCATAATCACCCGGCTCACTGAGTGCCGACCATCGCAGCGGCGACCCCGCGAGGGGAATTTCCGGTGTCGTACAGCTGAACGCGAAATGTGACTTCGAAAAGATCGGTGAAGGGGGTACGGAAGTGGCACAACCCAGCGCGGATTTTCCACGTCGAAACGGGTGATCGGAAATCAGATCCACTCCCCACGGAGGTTTTTCGTGTCCACCCTTGGCCCCTCCCACCGCGTACGCCCGGCCGGCGTCGCCGCCTTACTGGCCGTCGCGGCGAGCACCGGACTCTTCGCCTGGAACGCCCAGGCCGCCACCGCGCCCGCGTCGGCCTCCCCGGTGTCGTCGGCCGCCTCGCCGGCCACCGTGACCGTCACCGACGGACGGATGACCTACACGGCGGCCGACGGCCAGACCAACAAGCTCACCATCAAGCGGGTCAGCGAGACCGACACCACGCTGACCTTCGCCGTCGACGACGTTGTCGAGATCACCGCCGGCGCCGACTGCAACCACCCCACCGCCACCGACCTGACATATGTGACCTGCACCGTGCCCGTCCCCGACCCGGACCACGGCGGCGACCAGGGCAACGTCGAACTCGGCGACGGCAATGACAGCGTCAAGATCTCCGGCGGCGATGTGAACGTCTACGGCGGGGCCGGGGACGACACCATCATCGGCGCTTCCGTCGCGGTGGGCGGTGACGGCGACGACACCATCAGCCACGCCACGAACGCCAACGGCAACGCCGGCGACGACACCATCACCGACTCGTTCGCGGTGTGGGCCGGAGACGGCGACGACACCGTCATCGGCGATGACGTGGCCAACGAGATCTACGGCGGCCCCGGCAACGACTACCTCGACGGCGCCGGCAACGACGACTCGATCGACGGCCAAGAGGGCGACGACACCATCAAGGGCGGACCGGGCAACGACTACCTCTTCGGCGGCCCCGGCCAGGACGACATCGACGGCGGCCCCGGCGACAACGTCATCGACCAGGACGGATCCATGCCCGAGGGATTCTGAGGAAACCTCGAGAGACCACAAGAGATCTCAAAAGCCTGAACAATAAGACGGCCCGGGTCGACGACCCGGGCCGTTCCACCGCCGAACGGGCGACGGACCTCGCCCTCACCCCCGCACAGACCATCCGCCGGCCGGTGGCCTCGCGGTGCTCGGCGGACGGGAGCCCGTCGAGGGCGGCCTCGTAGGGCCCGTACGGCGTGCAGTGCGGGCGGGCGGGCGGTCCAGCCGTCGACCTCCCGACCCGGTGCTATCCGGATCCGGGCGCCCGCCGCTCCGTAGAAGCCGACGTCGGGGTCGCCGAGGCGGACCACGACGGAACCATGGCGCGTAGCCGTTCCGGCGTGACCTCCTCCAGGCTGGCCAGCACCGTGCGTCCGGGCGCTTGATCGATGGGCGCGAGGGAGGGCACGGCGAGCACCGCGCACCCCGCCGCCTCCGCGGAGCTGACGCCGGTGGGAGTGTCCTCCACGGCCACGCAGCGGACGGGGTCGGCGCCGAGGGCGCGGCAGGCGGTGAGGTAGGGGTCAGGAGCGGGCTTGGTGCGCTCGGTGTCGTCGGCAGTGACGGAGACCACGAACCGGTCGGCGCCCAGGACGGCCAGGACAATGTCGGCGACGGCCCGGGATGAGGCGGTGACCAGGGCGGTGGGGACACCGTCGCGGGCGAGGGCGTCGAGGAGGTCGAGCGCACCCGGTCGCGGCACGATGCCGGTAAGCACCCGGTGGGTGAACTCCCGGTGCAGCGCGTCGGCCACGTCCGCGGCCGGCCGGCTCGTGGCCGCGCCCAGCCACCCGGCGGTGTGCTCGACCGGGCGGCCGAGCACCTCCGGCCGGTCGGGCACGGTCAGGGGTCTGCCGAGACCCGCGGCGACCTGCTCCACCGCCTCCCACCACAGCCGCTCGGTGTCGACGAGCGTGCCATCCATGTCGAACAGGACGGCCTGGAGCGGGAGTCGAGTCACGGTGGTCTCTTTCAGATCGGGGAATTCGCGGGGGAGCTTCAGCGCGCGCGTTCGGCCACCAGCACCGGCCGCCCGGGCAGTGACACCCGTACGGCGGTCCCGGTGGCCAGTGCGGCGGCCTCGTGGGTGGACAAGTCGGCCTTGATCTCCACGCCGTCGGCCATCCGTACGGTGAGGCGGGTGGTCGCGCCGAGGAACGCGGTGGCGACCACGCGGGCGTCGCCCTGTCCTTCCGCCGCGACGTGGACGGCTTCGGGCCGCACCAGCACGTCCACCTCCGGCGTCGCGGGCACCTCGCCGTCGGCCGGCAGCCGCTGCCCGAGCACCTCGACGGTCGTACCGTCCAGGTGTCCGGGAATCCGGCTCATGGTGCCGACGAACTCGGCGACGAAGGCGGTGGCGGGCCGTCCGTACAACTCGGACGGGGGTGCGCACTGTTCGAGCCGTCCGGCGCGCATGACCGCGACGCGGTCGGCCATGGACAGTGCCTCTTCCTGGTCGTGGGTGACGAACAGGGTGGTGATGCCGAGTTCCCGTTGCAGTCGGCGGATCTCCTCGCGCAGGGTCAGGCGCACCTTGGCGTCCAGCGCCGACAGCGGCTCGTCGAGCAGCAGGACGCGCGGGCGCAGGGCGAGCGCGCGGGCGAGGGCCACGCGCTGCTGCTGGCCGCCGGAGAGCTGGTGCGGGAACCGCTCGCCCTTGTCCCCGAGGCCGACCAGCTCCAGCAACTCCGCTGCTCGCGCCCGCCGTTCGGCCGTACGCACCTTGCGCATGCGCAGCCCGAAGGCCACGTTGTCGACGGCGCTGAGGTGCGGGAAGAGGCTGTAGGACTGGAAGACCATCCCGGCGTCGCGGCGATGGGCCGGAACACCGGTGACGTCCTGGCCATCGACCAGCACCTCGCCGGCGTCGGGGTGTTCGAAGCCGGCGAGCAGGCGCAGGGCGGTGGTCTTGCCGCAGCCGGACGGACCGAGCAGGGCGAGCAGTTCGCCCGGTCGCACGGTCAAGTCGAGCCCGTCGAGGGCGACGGTCTTCCCGAACTCACGGCGCAGGCGCCGGAATTCGACGGTGGCCGCCTTCTCGGCAACTGCCTTGTCAGGTGTGGTGGCGGTCATGGTTCATCCCCGGGAAGCGGTACGGGAGCGCCCGCCGAAACCGGCGAGTGCGAGGAGAAGTGCCCAGGTGACGAGCAGACTGAGCACGGAGACGGCGACGGAGAGCTGGGCCTGGGAGCCGCTGACGGTCACGATCCACACCGCGAAGGGCTGGAAGCCGAGCAGCTGGGCGACGGTGAACTCGCCGAGTACCAGTGCCAGTGTGAGGAAGGAGGTGTTGAGCAGTGCCCCGCGCAGGTTGGGCAGTACGGCCCGGACGAGTGCCTGCGGCCAGCTGGCGCCGCAGCTGCGGGCGGCCTCGACGAGGGTGGGCACGTCGATGGCGCGCAGTCCGGCGTCCAGCGCCCGGTATGCGAAGGGCAGCGCCATCACCACGTACGCGAGGACGAGCACGAACGGGAAGCTCGGGTTCTGGATCGCCACGAAGGTCTGGAACAGCGGGGTACGCGAGAGGTGTTCGGGTCCCCACTTCAGCACCGTGCCCATCCCGGCCGCCAGCGCGATCGGCGGGACGACCAGCGGCAGTGAGCACACCACGTCGACGACCGGCCGCAGCTTCGGCGCACCGAGCCGGAGCGCGACCATGGCGGGCACCATCAGCAACAGGACGGCGGCGATGGTGGCGGCGGCCAGCTCCAGCGACAGCAGCAGGCTGGAGAGGAAACCGTCGGCGGAGAGGATGTGGGTGTAGGCGTCGAAGGTGACCCCCTGGCCGGGTACGTCCACCGTGAAGACCGCGGACGCGGCGAGCGGCACCAGGAAGTACAGCCCGGCGCAGGCCAACACGCACCAGCGCCATGGATTCAGGCGAGCCATCGCGCACTCCGTCGTTGCAGAGGCAGGTACATGGCCATGACCAGGCCCGCGACCAGGACCATGTCGAGGCTGAGGGCGAGCGCCACGTTCTCCTGGCCGACCAGCACATTGCCGGAGATGGCGTCGGCGATCTGAAGGGTGACCAGCGGCACCGAACTGCCCACCATGGCCGCGGCGGTGGCGTACGCGGCGAAGGCGCTGCCGAACAGCAGCACCAGCCCGCCGAGCAGCGAGGGCGCCAGCACGGGGAGGGCGACGTGCCGCCAGTACTGGAGGGTGGTGGCGCCGTTGTTGCGGGCGGCCTCGCGCCAGTGGGAGCGCAGTCCCTCCAGGGCGGGGGTGATGGTGAGGACCATCAGAGGAATCAGGAAGTACAGGTAGACGATGATCAGTCCCCAGAAGCTGTAGAGGTCCCACCCGTGCTCCGCCAGCCCCAGGTGCCGGGTCAGAACGCCCGAGTTGCCGAGCGTGGCGACGAAGGCGAAGGCCAGCGGGACACCGCCGAAGTTGGCGAGCACCCCGGAAGCGGTGAGCACCGCCTCGCGCAGCGCCCGGAAGCGCGAGGTCACCACGGCCTGGGCGAGCGACAGCCCGAGAACGGCGGCGATGGCGGCGGAGACGGCGGACAGCTTGACGCTGCCGAGCAGGGCCGTCAGGTACGCGCCGTGCAGCGAGGTCGTCAAGTTGGACAGGCTGTAGGAGGTGGCGCCGGTGGTCTGGGCCTTGACGGTGAAGGCGCCGTTGAACATGGCCAGGGCGGGCAGTCCGAAGGCGAGTGCCGTGAACACCAGCAGCGGCAGCACGGCGAGCCATCCGGGGGCGCGGCGCCGCCGCTTCATCGAAGCGACGGGCACCGCACCGGCCTTGGGAAGGGCGGCGGTCATCCGGAGACGGCCTTCGCCCAGCCCTGCGCGAGCACCTTCTTGGCCTTGCTCTGCTGGGCCTCGGTCGGGAATTCGGGGGTGCCGGACACCTCCGGCAGCTTGGCCGCGGCGGTCGTGTCGAGCGTGCCGGCCTTGTCCATGGCGGTCATCATGGCCGGGCGGGCGTAGCCCTTGAGCCACAGGTTCTGGCCCTCGGTGCTGTAGAGGTACTCCTGCCACAGGCGGGCGGCCGCCGGGTGCGGGGCGTCCTTGTTGATGGCCTGTGAGTAGTACTGGGAGAACTTGCCGTCGCCCGGTACGGCGACCTTCCAGTCCACCCCCTTGGACTTGAACTCCTCGGCGTACCCGGCGTTCAGGTAGTCCCAGTCGATGCTGATCGGCGTCTCGCCCTTCTCGACGGTGGCCGGAGTCGACTCGACAGGTGTGTAGTTGCCGTTCTTCTTGAGCTTCGCGAAGAAGTCCAGGCCGGGCTGGATGTCGTCGAACGAGCCCCCGCCGGCGAGCGCGGCCGCGTACACACCGCCGAAGGCCGAACCCGACTTGGTGGGGTTGCCGTTGAGCGCCACCCGACCCTTGTACTCCGGCTTGAGCAGGTCCGCGAAGGTGGTCGGGCAGGTCTTGACCCGCTTCGCGTCGCAGCCGATGGAGATGTAGCCGCCGTAGTCGTTGTACCAGCGGGCCTGCGCGTCCTTCTGCCCCTCGGGGATGTCGGCGAAGTCGGCCACCTTGTACGGCGCGAGCAGCCCTTGCTGGGCGGCGCTGAGAGCGAAGGAGCTGCCCAGGTCGAGGACGTCCGGGGCGCGGTTCTGGCCCTTGCGGGAGGTGACGGCGTTGATCTCGTCCTGACTGGAGCCGTCCGGGTTCTCGACCTTGATCTTGATGCCGTACTTCTTCTGGAAGCCGTCGATGAGGGCGCCGTAGTTGGCCCAGTCACGGGGCAGCGCGATGGCCTGAAGCGTGCCCTCCTTCTTCGCCGCCTTCACCAGCGCGTCCATGCCGCCGAAATCGGCGGCGGAGGTGGCGGTGGCGGCACTCTTGCCATCGGCGGTGCTCGACGCGTTGTCGGGTGCGGCGCCGCAGGCGCTCAGGGCGAACGCGGCGACGACGGCGAGGGAGCCGCTGAGGACGGCTGTTCTCGGCAGGGACACGGTCACGGTCACTCCAGGGGGACGCACGAGGGTTCAAGGAGATGAAACGGAGAACTTGTCTGAACAAGTTGGCCTCAGTAAGGCCGTCTCGGATGTCGTCCCCGTAAACACTGGCGAAACCCTTCCCCCTGTTTCCCTGCATAATTGCGGACGGTGCCATCACCTCCAGGTCTCGATTAGGCTGTCCATGCTGTGCACACTCGTCGACTCAGAGGGGAAGCATGCCGGCGCGACACGAGGAGATCGCCGATGCACTGCGGCAGGCGATCGACCGCGAGGAGTACACCGTCGGCAGCCTGCTGCCCCCCGAGACGGAACTCGCCACCCACTACGGCGTCTCGCGCGGCACGGTCCGCCAGGCCATCGCGACCCTCACGGCCGAGGGCCTGATCGGCTCCCGCCAGGGCGCCCGCCGCGTGGTGCTGACCAGCCGCCGCAGCCAGACCTTCGCCGAACTGCGCAGCTTCGCCCAGTGGGCGCGTGCGATGGGCCGGGAAGCGACGGGCCGGGTGGTGGCACAGGAACACCGCCCGGCGACCAAGGAGGACTCCGTACGCCTCCAACTACCCGTCGGGACACCGGTGTTGCACGTTCTGCGGGTCCGCGGCCTGGATGGCGAGCCGGTCCTCGTGGAGCGGACCGTGTACGCCGACTGGATCTCCCCCGCCGTGGCGGCGATCGAGCCCGACTGCCCGTCGGTCACCCAGCGCCTCTACGACGACACGGACTTGGTCTTCGCCTACGGCGAGCACGTCATCGACGCGGTCGCGGCGGGCGCCCAGGACGCCGAACTGCTCGGTATCCGCCGCACGAGCCCGTTGCTACGGGTCCGCAGGGTCACGACCACCCGCGAAGGGCGACCGGTGGAGTGGTCGGACGACCGCTACCGCTCGGACGCCGTGAGCTTCAGCGTGCACAACTCGATCGGGAACAACGCGCTGGCCCGCAAAACGGCGGACTGACGAGCTCGTGCGGGGTCGAGGCCAGGAATCAGTCCGACCGGCGGTGGCGGCGGGCAAGGGCGGAGGTCGCGATCGAGTTGTGCACGGTGAAGGCGACGGTGCCCGGGAGGTAGCGGTCCTCGGACCATTCCACCGGTGTCCCGGCCGGATCGGTGGAGCGGCGGCGTTCGCGCAGCAGCGCGTCCCCGGCCTCGCAGCCGAGCAGTCGCGCGTCGTCGGCGTCCGCCACCACCAGATCGATGGTGTGGTCAGCGTCGGCGAAGACCACACCGTGTTCCTGGAGCGGCTCGGTGTGCGAGACCGCGTCGGGCGGGATCCGTGCCACCAGCTCACCCACCCACAGTGGATAGAGTGACCGCTCCACCATGACCGGCCGGCCCGACAGGGTGCGCACCCGCAGGACGAGGACCACCTCCGCGCCGGGCTCCAGCCGCAGCTGCTCGCGTTCCCGGGCGTCGGCCGGGCGCCTCTCGACCCGCTCCACCCGCCCGCCGGGCTCCTCGCCGAGGGATCGCGCCCAATGGGTGAAGCTCACCAGTTCGGCGAAGCTCTGCACCCGGGCGGTGCCCAGCACGACGCGGCGAGTGCCGCGCCGGGAGGTGACCAGGCCGTCGGCGCGCAGCGCCCCCAGCGCCTGGCGGATGGTGCCGCGGGAGACTCCGTACCGCTCGGCCAGCGCGCTCTCGGCCGGGAGCCGGCCGCCCGACCCGTATTCGCCGGCCGCGATCGCCTCACGCAGGTCGGCCGCGACCCTGCGGTACAGGGTGCCCTTCGGCGGCTCCGCACGCCCGTCCTGCAACGTTCCTCCCTGGTCGGCTCGACACCGCGGCGTACCCCCGGTCCCGCTGGACCCTATCCGCTTCGTGTCAGCTGGTCACCGCCGTCCGGCTCACTGTCCGAAGTCGCGACCCTGATGTGTCGACGGTCCGACTGACCGGCCCGCGCCGCCCATCGGATGGGGCGAAGTCTTCGGCTCTCTTCCGGTTGTCCGTCATCTGCGGTTCACAGAACAGTCTCGGTCGGGCCGCTTACTTGGGTCGAAGTTGTACAGCCAACATTGGCGTGAAGGACACACGCCACCACGTACACCGGAAATCGACAACCTCGCAGCCGACGCTCCGCTGATCACCACTCGGCCGGTGTGCATACAGAGTTGGTGACACCTCGCTCCCACGAGAGAGCTGAGCGCGGCACTCGTTTCCGAGCATCCATGCCCATGTAAGGAGATTCCGTGGTTCGCAATCCGAATATCCCCAAGCCCGAGTCCGAGCCCGGCGACAGACCCGAGACGACGACCGGCGCCACCCGCCGTCGCTTCCTCCAGGGCGCGGGGGTCGCCGCCGGGACGCTGGTGCTCGGCGGGACCGCCGGGGCGAGCGGCGCCTACGCCGCCTCGAACCCCCGGTACATCTTGCCAAAGGGCTTCCAGGGCGACATGTCCGACCTGAGGCATGTCGTGATCCTGATGCAGGAGAACCGGTCCCTCGACCACTACTTCGGCACGTTCCCCGGTGTACGCGGCTTCAACGACAAGCAGGCGCTCCGGTTCCAGGACGGCACCACCGTCTTCCAGCAGAAGGACCGCAACGGCAACATCGTCACCCCGAAGGCCGATGACGGCACCTGGGGCAACAACCACGAAGCCTGGGGCGACGTCGACCATCGCAAGTGGGATCTGTGGGTTCAGCACAACGGCGCCAGCTGCATGAACTACCACAGTGACGCCTACATGGGCTTCTACCATGCGATCGCCGCCCAGTACACCATCGCGGACCAGAACTTCTGCTCCGAGTTCGGGCCGACCGACCCCAACCGGAAGTACCTGTGGAGCGGCACCGCCAACAGCGAGACGGGCAACACCGACGAGTCCAACTACTCCCGTCCCTGGACCACGGTGGCCGAGCAGCTCCAGCAGGTCGGCATCGACTGGCGGCTCTACTCCGACAACAGCGGCAACGGGCGACAGGGTTACATCAGCACCTGGGTCGGTGACTACGGCGACAACGAGCTGAAGTACTTCAAGGGGTTCGACCCGCAGGGGCTGAGTGCCGACGACCCGAAGCTGCGGCCCGGCACCGGCCTGATCTGGCGCGGCAACGCCACGTACTACTCCGGCAAGACCTCACCGAATGACGACTCCGACGCGAACCTCGACGCGGTCCTCAAGAACCTCCATGACGCCTGCCGGCCGGGCGCGGAACACCCGCTGCCGGCCGTCTCCTGGATCGTGGCGCCCTACGGCTGGTCCGAGCACCCGAGCGCGGACACGCTGCACGGCGAGCGCTACGTCAAGAAGACGCTCGACATCCTCCAGAGCAACCCCGACATCTGGAATCACACCCTCTTCATCCTCAACTACGACGAGAACGACGGGAAGTTCGACCACGTGCTGCCGCCCTGGCCCGAGGCGGGCACGGCGGGCGAGTACACCGGCGACTATCCGCTCGGCTTCGGTCCGCGGGTGCCGATGCTGCTGGTCTCGCCGTGGACCCGCGGCGGGTACGTCGCCTCGGAGGTCTTCGACCACACCTCGACGATCAAGTTCCTCGAGATCTGGGCGGCCCACCTCGGCAAGCCGTTCCGCTGCCCCAACATCAGCGACTGGCGGCGCTCGATCGCAGGTGACCTGACCAGCGCACTCGACTTCGCCCACCCGCAACCGGGGCCGGCCGCCCTCCCGGACCCGCGCGCCGAGCGGCCGGTGTCGATCGCCGCCGACCATATGAAGGCGCGCCCGCTGAGCTTCCACCCGCACGCGACGATCTCGGAGGACCGCGCGTCGGGCACGGTCACCGCCAGGATGACCCTGACCGGCGGCCCGAAGGACAAGGCCCTGAGCTTCCAGGTCTTCCCCGACAAGTACAAGGCGTTCTCCAGCACGCCGTTCACCGTCGCCGCGCGCAAGCCCCGCGACTACACCTGGGACGCCAACGCCACCGACGGCAAGTACGCGTTCTCGATCTACTCCAACGACGGCTTCGTGCGCTCCTTCGCCGGCCAGGTCGCGCCCGCCGGAAAGACGGACGGTGCCCTCCCGCGGGTCGAGGTCGCCCTGCTGAGGGGCGAGGGCATCACACAAGAGGCCCAGGTGAAGCTCACATTGCACAACGACGGCACCGAGCCGGTGGACTACACCCTCACCGCCCATGACTACCTCGGCCGTACCCGGAACGTCACCGTGGCCCCCGGCCGGACGAAGGTCGTCATGTGGCCCACCCAGCAGGGCTACTACGACGTGGTCATCACGGTGAACACCGACACCACCTGGACCCAGCGCTACGCGGGGCGGATCGCCACCATCTGAGAGGACCCCGCACTCGGCCGACCCACCACCGCCTCCAGCGTCGAATCCGGCCTCGGCCGGTGTCCGGTGTGGCGAACGTGCGGTGGACCCGGCTGAGAACACGTACGGCCACCGCGTGATCCTCGGGGGTTGTGTGAACTCCTGAAGATCATGCGGTGGCCGCGGGCCATACGGGATGGGCGGTTGGGGGTGGAAGCATGTGATCGGCTCGGCTGAAGGCTGCTGATGGTCTTCGCTCGCTGTCGGGCCGATCGTCTGCTTCCGTCTTCGGGTCTTCTGCCGCTGGCTGTCTTGACCCTGCTCACCGCCGTTGCCGCCGCCGGCCTGGCCACCACGTCGGGAACCATGCGACTGATCGGTTTCGGAGCGCTCGCAGGTGCCGCCGCCCCGCCCATCGTGGCCAGCATCCGGCCCTTGTGGGCGCGGACGGTATCCCAGGATCTGGTGCACAGCGCCTACGCTCTGGAGGCGGTCCTCACTGAAGTGTCCAAGATCTGCGGACCGCTCCTCGCGGCTGCGGCTGCCGCGCACTCCCCGCGCCTGGGTGTGATCACCGCCGGGGAACTCCTGGTGACCGGCACCTGCCTGGTGGGGTTCCATCCGCCGACGACCGATCGCCCCTCCACGATGTGGATAGTCGCGGCGGAAGAACTCGGGATCGCTGCCGGGACAGTCGGCGCAGGGGCCCTGACCCAGCACATGGGTGCGTGGCCGGCTCTCTTGAGTGCGGCGGTCGGCGGTGGACTCGGTGCTCTTGTCATCGCCACGCGCAAGACATGCCTGGCCTCCAGCGGCAAGCCCCCGGCGGCTGCACCGGAGACGCCATGACGTAAACCGGATCTGGGTCGGGCCCCGGCGGCGGCTCTGGTCGCGGGGAGGGGTCAGGTGGTGGTGGTTGCGGGGTCGCTGGTGCTGGCCGTGCCGGTCTCGACGTGCCCGGCGAACCGTCGCACGAACGCGCTGTCGGTGTTGGAGGTGACGGTGACGTCGTACCAGTGGTGACCGGCGGGCACGCCCCAGGCGGGGACCGTCCGGGAGGCGCCGGGCTGCACGGTGTAGGAGTAGTGGTCGTCGGGCGCGTACGCGTCGGTGGCGGTGAAGGTGACGGAGGCGCTTCCGGCGTTGGTGAACGTCAGCGTGACCTGCCCGGCGGCGTTGTCGTGGCGGGCGGTGACCTCGGGGCCGACGGCGGTGTTGGTGCCGGCCTGGCGGCGCAGGAACCCGTTGGGGCCATGGACGGAGAAGTCGTAGCGGCTGCCGGGCAGCGCCCAACTGTCGGTCAGGCTCTTGCCGCCCTCGACCGTGTACGGCCAGGGACCGTCGCTGCGGGTGGCCGACGTGACATGGAATGCCGCCCCCGCCGCACCGAGGCTGGTGAAGGTGAACTGCATCCTGCCGCCCACCGCCTTGGTGTCCACGACCAGGTCGTACGGCAGCGGCCGGGCGTTGCGCAGCCCGCTCTCCTGCCTGGGCAGCGTGCCGGTGGCCGGCGGCGCGGGCACGTAGTCGCCGGGGTTGTCGTGGTTCGGCGGGATGTAACCGGTGGTGTCGGGCAGGGCGGGCACGCCGGCATCGCTGCCGGAGAAGTCGAACGCGGAGGTGAGGTCGCCGCACACCGCTCGGCGCCACGCGGACACGTTGGGGTTGTGAACGCCGAAGCGCTTCTCGATGAACTGCACGATGGAGGTGTGGTCGAACGTCTGCGAGCACACCCACCCTCCGGTGCTCCACGGGGAGATGACGAGCATCGGCACGCGCGGACCGAGCCCGTACGGTCCCGCGCCGTAGCCGGAGGACCCGGCGAACAGGTCCTGCGTCACATCGGCGGTCGACAACCCCCGGGCCGCGGAGGCGGGCGGGAACGGCGGGGTCACATGGTCGAAGAACCCGTCGTTCTCGTCGTAGGTCACCAGCAGCGCCGTACGGCTCCACACCTGCGGGTTGGAGGTCAGCGCGTCCAGAACCCGCGAGATGTACCAGGCACCGTAGTTCGCCGGCCAGTTCGGATGCTCGGAGAACGCCTCGGGGGCGGCGATCCAGGAGACCTGCGGCAGCGTGCCGGCCGCGACGTCGGCGCGCAGCCGGTCGAAGAAGCCGTCGCCGGCGGCCGCGTTCGTGCCGGTGCGGGCCTTGTCGTACAGGGCGTCGCCGGGCTTGGCGTTGCGGTAGTTGTGGAAGTACAGCAGCGAGTTGTCTCCGTAGTTCCCGATGAACGGATCGCTGGTCCACCCCCAGTGGCCGGCGGCGTCCAGCCCGGTGCCGATGTCCTGGTAGACCTTCCAGGACACACCGGACTGCTGAAGGATCTCCGGGAAGGTGGTCCACGCGTAGCCGGCCTCCTCGTTGCCGAGTACCGGCCCGCCGCCTCTGCCGTCGTTCCCGGTGTAACCGGTGTACATGTAGTAACGGTTGGGGTCGGTGGAACTCAGCATCGAGCAGTGGTAGGCGTCGCACACCGTGAACGCGTCCGCCAACGCGTAGTGGTACGGGATGTCCTCACGGGTCAGATACGCCATCGTGGTCGTCGACTTCGCCGGGATCCACCGGTCGTACGCGCCGCCGTTCCACGCCGCGTGCGTGCCGGACCAACTGTGGTCGAGGTCCTGGATGAACTTCAGACCCAGGTCGTCCGCGTCCGGGCGGAACGGCAGCGTCTCACGCCCCGACGTCGCCGCCTGGTGGAAAACGGTCTTCCCCGACGGCAGCACGAGCGGGCGCGGATCACCAAAACCCCGCACCCCGCGGAGCGTCCCGAAGTAGTGGTCGAACGACCGGTTCTCCTGCATCAACACCACGACATGCTGAACATCGGCGAGCGTGCCGCTCCCGGCGGCAGGCGGAATCGACGCGGCCCGCGCAATCCCGGCGGACAGACTGGACGCCGCGGCTGTACCCGCGGCAAGTTGCAGAAACCTACGGCGACTGACGTCGGTCACAAGCACTCCTGGAGATCCGGTGGGGGCTCAGAGTCAGGGACTGCTGCCGGGCAAGTGCCCGGGGTGACGTGGAACGTGGTGACCACATTCTCGAACGGTGGGGCTCCCGGCCCGATGTCCGGGGCGCCGGGCCGGGAGCCTGTCCGAGGGTACGGGCCGACCGGGCTGGATCAGAAGTGCCAGCAGGCCCAACTGTGGGGATCGTCGGCGTCGGCGGCGCGGGAGAAGACGCTCGCCGCGTACGGGTAGCCGTAGGTGCAGGCGTCGTCCATGCTCATGGAGACGTGGTTGCCGTCGGGGGCGACACAGTGCCAGTCACTGGCGGTGGTGCCGTCGAGGCTGACGCCGCCGGTGTTTCCGACCGACTTGCAGTATCCGTCGAGGTCGAGACCGCCGGAGCTCTGGAAGGCGGGGGGCTTGGTGAGGGTGACGGTGGTGGAGGTGGTGCCGGCCGGGAGGGTGACCGTCCCGGCGGCCGAGTTCACGGTGCCCGCGGTGGCGGAGGCGATGTTCCCGACGAAGCCGGGGACCTGGAAGGACACCCCACCGGCGGGCGTGTCGCCGTTCAGGGTCAGCTTCACCGCGGAGCCGGTGCTGGTGATGGTGGCACCCATGCGGTGGCCACCGGCGATCGGGACGTTGGTGGCACTGGTCGTGGCGCCGGAGCGCAGCCATTCGGTGGGCAGGCCGCGGCCGACGATGACCTGCCCGTCGGACTTCTCGGCGACGAGGGAGTCGAGCAACACCTTGGAGGCATTGGCCTGACCCCACATATGAGGGCTGGAACCGGTGCCGGCGGTGGCGTGCGTGCCGGGTGACCAGTTGGTGGACCCGGCGGTGGGGATGCCCTCCCACCAGGAGAACGGCGCGCTCTGCGAGTTCGTGATCATGAACTGGTAGTCGTACACGCCTTCGGCGCGGTAGTCGGCGGAAGCGAGCCCGGCCTCCCCGTACCCGGCGTTGTAGCCCGTGCTGAAGCCGGTGTAGCCGCCGTAGGTGTGCGGGGGCAGCCCGGAGAGCTTGGCGAATCCGTTCTTGTAGGTGGAGTCGAGCATGGTGGTCATCGGGCCGCTCTGCTGGGCGCCGAAGAGGTAGCCGTCCCAGTTCCAGCGGCCGAACAGGAACAACGCGGCCCAGTTGGCGTTGTTCTTCTGCCCGCAGGCATTGCCGTCGTTGGGCGCGTTCACGGCGCAGGGGATGTAGTCGAGGTGGTTGGCGTCGATGGTCTTGGTCAGCGCCGTGTTCACCGCGGACAGCAGGGACTTGTGGGTCCGCTGCGCCCAGTTCGCCTCGGAGGTCTTGCCGAGCTTGGCCGCGATGTAGTGGTAGGCGGTCAGGCCCATGAGGGCCTCGGCGTTGTCGACGGTCCAGTAGCCGTCGCTGTCGATGTCGTAGGTGGCCTTCATGACGCCGCCGGGCCCGGTCCGGTCGGTCTGGATCCGGTGGGCCTCGGTCTGGATGCGGTTGAAGTTGCTCTGCACGAAGGCGGTGTCGCCGGTCTTCTCCAGGTAGACGGCCCAGGGCCAGGGGAAGGTCCAGTGCCCGTCGTCGTAGTCGACCGGAGAGTTGCTCGGGTCGAACTCGGTGAGCTGGGTCTTGGCGTCGGAGAGGTCGCCCTGGGTGAAACGGTTGACGAGCATGCCGACGAGGTCGTGGTTCCAGACCTGGTCGTAGCCGTTCTCCCCGACATGGAGCGCGGTGCCGTCCTTGACGATCTCGCCGTAGATCATGCCCGCCTTGTAGGCGTTGACCAGCCGGGGGTCCGGCAGGTCGAGCTGGGCGATCTCCCCGAGCCGGCCGTCCCAGTGGTTGGTCATGTGCGCGTAGTGGGAGTCGTACGAGCCGGCCGCGGCCAGGCTGCTGTCGGAGGGCCACGGGTACGAAGCCCCGAAGCGGTCGACCGCGATGACGTAGTCGTGCGAGACCGACTCACCCGGCTGCACCGTGTTGCCCACGTCGTTCAGCGGGATCAGGCCGGATGAGGGCGCCGGGTCCTCGGTGTGGGCCACCGTGTCATGGTTGTCCACGGTGACGCGGGAGTAGACGGCGACATAGTCGTTGCCACCGGCCGTCACCTTGTCTCCGAAGTTGGTGATGGTGACGGTGGTGTTGTCGCGCTGAAAGCGCGTCACCAGCGCCGGGTAGTAGCCCTCGGCATTCGACCACTGGAGAGACGCGGGGTTGTTGTAGATCCCGAATCCGGCGGTCGTGTTCTTCCCGGCGCGGATGTCGAAACTGCCGTCCCGATGGGCGATGGCGGCGTCTTTGTCTCCGTCCCAGCCGATGACCGCGCTGTCGACCTGGTTCGTGCCGGCACGGGCCGGAGCGGCCTGGAGGGTCTGGACACCGGCGGCGAAGCCGACGAGGGCGAGTCCGATGACCGCGCTGAGGAGGCGTCGGCGCAGGGTTCTGAGGCGGGGAGGTCCGTCGGCCGGCACCGGCGACGGTGTGATGCGGCTCATGGCGATTCCTGGGGGCGTCGGTCGCCAGGATCAGAGGCGACAGGGTCTGATCGTGCTCTGCGGTGGCCATAGAGGCCGGGCGCCGCGGTCAGTGAGAGCCCACAGTTTTTGAGCGCTCAAACGCGGCGCCCCTAAGGAACCAACCGATGCCGGACCTGTCAAGAGTTCGCGCACCGATTGCTCTGGGGTGCCCGGCATCGGCCGGGTTGTCGGTGGGACGGGCGGGGCTACCGCCGCGGGCTCGCGGGCCGGGCGCTGGAGGACCGGATGACCAGCTGGGGTTCCAGGAGCTTGCGTCCGGGTCCCACCTTGTCAGTGCCGAGCAGGGCCGCGACGACCTGCCGGGCGACCAGCTCGATGGGCTGCCGGATGCTGCTGAGCTCCAGGGCGGCCGCCGTGGGCGTGTCGTCGAAACCGACGACAGCGAGGTCGCGTCCCACCTCGAGCCCCCATCGCTGAGCCGCCTGCATGGCACCCACGGCCAGCGTGTCGGTGGCCGTGACGATGGCGGTGGGGGGCTCGGAGTGTTCGAGCAGTCTGAAGGTGACCTGGATGGCCGCCTGGACCGAGTCCTCGCTCCGCACGTCCAGGACTCCACAGGTCGAGGCGAGACGGTGGCTTTCGACGGCTTGGTGCCAGCCACGTGCCCGGCGGTCGCCGATGGTGCGACCGGACGGCCAGCCGAGGAACGCGATGCGGCGATGACCGCGATTGACCAGGTGGTCCACGGCGAGGCGAGTGCCCAGGACATTGTCCACGTCGACCCAGGGATAGGTGTCGGCGCCGGTATCCGTCCGCCCGAACGCGACGAACGGAACCCCCATGTCGAGCAGCGCCTTCGGGCGTTGGTCGTCGGCCGTCAGGTCGTACAGGACGAATGCGTCGGCAGCTCCTCCGCGGTGGAGCCTGCCGACGCTGTCGATCTCCGCGGACTCGTCCTCGGCCGCGAACAGCAACAGGTGGTGGTCGGCCGCCCGGCCGGCCTCGGCCAGAGCATGCAGAAACCTGTCGTGCATCGAGGTGAGGGCTCCGGGAGTCAGCGGGCGGATCCGGCAGCCGATCATGTGTGAGGCGCTGCGCGCCAGAGCCTGCGCCTGGCGATTGGGCTGGTAGCCGAGCCGGGAGATGAACTCCACGACGCGCTCGCGGGTGGCGGGGCGCACCCGCTCGGGCGCGTGCAGGACATTGGACACGGTTTGTCTGGACACTCCGGCCGCCTGTGCCACGTCCTGGAGAGTGGGAGCGCCTCCACCCACTGGCTCGTGGTGTCCCGGCTCCGCCATGTACGCCTCCAGTTCCTTCTGCTGCACCCGCAGTGCATTGTCCCTGAACTCGGTCCCTGGTCGGCGGTCGTCCGGTCTGCTACGGTTCGCTTCCTCGCGATTTGCGCGCTCAAATTTTACCGCAACTCCACCCGTCCGAGTTCACGGAGGCGATGTGAGCCACTTCCGCCAGAGCTCTCTGCACGAACTGGTCACGTTGCTCTGGGCACCCTCCGTGTGCCTGAGTTCCGGCGACGGCCAGATACGTGCGCAGGGGCTCGACGGCTTCTACACCAATGATTACCGGGTGCTCTCCGGCCTGGAGGTGGAGGTGGCCGACGCTGTGGTCGAGCCGGTCGGATGCCGGCTTCAGGGCCCTGCGAGTGCCGTGTTCACCTCCCGTGTACGCCTGGACGGTGACGAGGGCGCCGATCCATCGGTGGTGATGCACCGCTACCGGTCGGTGGGCCAGGACGGGCTGGAGGAACGACTGGAGCTGGTCAATTACGGTGCCGCCCCCGTGCGGGCGACCGTGCGGGCGCGTGCCCGAACCGATCTGGCACCGGTCCATGTCGTGCGCGGCGGCCGGCAGGCGCCTCACGTGGATCCTCGGCCCGTGGCCGGAGGCGCGTGCTGGGCCGGAGCGGTACAGGAGGTTCTGCTGACCGCGGAACCGGTTCCGGCGCGGATGACGTCCGAGGACGCGGACGTGGTGCTGTCGTTCACCGTCGACCTGGCGCCGGAGCAACCGGCCGGGGTCACCTTGCGGGCGATCGCCCGGAACAACGATCCGGAGACGGCCCAGCGTACGTTCCTGTCCGTCGCTCCGCGGAATCCGCCCGTACTCCCCCACCGGACCACCGGGGCGGAGGAGCCGCGCGACCCCCAGCGCCGCAAACTGCTCCAGGCGAGTGTGCGGGATCTTCAGCGCATGCTGCTGGCCGATCCCCTGGAGCCCGCGGACTCCTTCCTCGCCGCCGGCAGCCCCTGGTACTTCACCCTCTTCGGCCGCGACGCGTTGTGGTCGGCCTCCCTGCTCCTGCCCGGTGCCCGGCGGTTGGCCCTCGGAACACTGCGTACCTTGCAGCGGCGCCAGGGGGAACGTCACGACGCCGTGGCGGAGGAGGAGCCGGGCAAGATTCTGCACGAAGTCCGCCGGGAGACTCTGCGCCTGAACGACATGGTCATCCCTCCCCTTTACTTCGGCACGATCGACGCCACCATGTTGTGGGTCCGCCTCCTGCACAGCACCTGGCAGGCAGGCGTGGACGAGGCCGAGATCGAGGCGCTTCTCCCGAGCCTGCTCGCGGCGCTGGAGTGGATCACGGCCCACGGCGACAGCGACGCGGACGGTTTCATCGAGTACCGGTCCTCCACCCGGGGCGGCCTGGCCAATCAGGGCTGGAAGGACACCCCGGACGCCGTGCGCTGGGCGGACGGGCGACGCGTGGCATCCCCGCTGGCGCTGTGCGAGGTGCAGGGCTACGCGTATGCGGCCGCCACCCAGGGCGCCACCCTCCTCGACGCCTTCGGCCTGCCCGGAGCCGACCGCTGGCGGGACTGGGCAGCCCGGCTTCAACAGCGGTTCCGCGCCACCTTCTGGATCGACGACGCCACCGGCGTCTATCCCGCCATAGCCCTGGACGCGGACAAACGGCCGGTGGACGGAGCGGCCTCGAACATGGCGCATCTGCTCGGCACCGGCCTGCTCAACTCCCGTGAGGCGGACCTGGTGGCGCGTCGCCTGTCGCGCCCCGACCTCGACTGCGGCTATGGACTGCGCACCCTGTCCTCGACCAGCAGGGCCTTCAACCCGCACAGCTACCACTGCGGCAGCGTCTGGCCACACGACACGGCCATCGCGGTGCTCGGGCTGGCCGCCGAGGGTCACCACGCCGTCGCGCATTCGCTGGCGGAAGGCGTCGTCACCGCCGCCGAAGAGTTCGCTTTCCGCCTTCCGGAACTGTACGCGGGCACCTCCGCCCATGATGGTGAGCCCGTTCTCGCCTACCCCAACGCCTGCCGTCCGCAAGCATGGGCCTCGGCCGGGGCCGTGGCGATGATCGACTACCTCGAAAGCCATGACTCCACGAGCGCGGGCACCGAATCCGGCGATCGCCCGGGCCTCCTGACGGCCGTTCCCGAGCCTCGACACACCTGACCGGGACTCCCCCTCCCGGCTCTGCGACGCCCCCCTCGCGAGCCGCACCCGCTTCCCCGCCCGTACCCTCCCTCACCGCAAGGAGCCCGCATGAGCCGCATCCGCACCACCTGGCGCACATCGAGAACCGCCGGCCTGGCGGCCCTGGCAGCCACCGGTGCCCTGATCCTGGCCGGCTGCTCCGGCAGCGATGCGAAGGACGGGACGTCCGCGTCAGGCGGTGGCACCGATCGTGGCCCCATCACCTTCGCGGTCGGCAAGGACACCTCCGGCGCCTTGCAGAAGCAGGTGGACGCCTGGAACGCCGCCCACCCGTCGGAGAAGGTCACGCTGAACGAACTCCCGGCCGCCGCCGACGCCCAACTACAGCAGCTCCAGCAGAACGCCCAGGTCAAGTCGAGCGCGTTCTCCGTGCTGGGGCTGGACGTGACGTGGACCTCCGCATTCGCGGCCAACCGGTGGATCGACCCGATACCCGCCTCGACCAGCACCAGCGGCCTGCTCCCGGCCGCCGTCGAATCGGCCAAGTACCGCGGCACCCTCTACAGCGTGCCGTGGCAGACCAACGGCGGCCTCCTCTTCTACCGGAGCGATCTGCTCACCGCCGCGGGAATCAAGTCGCCACCGACCACCTGGCGCGAGATGCAGGCCGACTGCGCCAAGATAAAGGCACAGCCGCAGGCCAAGAAGGCCGCCTGCTACGCGGGGCAGTTCGACAAGTACGAGGGCCTGGTCGTCAACTTCTCCGAAGCCGTGCAGTCCTCCGGCGGGCATGTCTTCGACGCCAACGGCAAGCCGACGGTCGACACCCCCCAGGCGAAGACCGCACTCACCTGGATGGCGGACGCCTTCAAGGACGGCACCATCCCGCACGAGGACCTCACCTATCAGGAAGAGAACGGACGACAGGCGTTTCAGTCCGGAAAAGTGATCTTCATGCGCAACTGGCCCTATGTGTGGGACCTGGCCAACAAGACCGACGGCTCCTCCAAGGTCACCGGCAAGTTCGACGTCGCACCCCTGCCCGGCCTCGACAGCACCGGCTCCTCGACCCTGGGCGGCTACAACCTCGCCGTCTCCTCGTTCACCAAGCACAAGACGACCGCCCGCGACTTCATCACCTACCTGACGAGCGACAGGTCCGAACGCGCCAACCTGCTCGCCGCGTCCACCGCTCCCACCCGAACCGCCCTGTACCAGGACCCCGCCCTCCAGAAGAAGTTCCCCTACCTGGCCGGCCTCAAGAAGTCGCTGGACACCGCGGTCGCACGTCCCCAGGCCGTTCGTTATGGCGATGTGTCCGCGGCGATCCAGGACGCCGTCTACCCTGTGCTCTCCGGCCGGACCGATCCCGCCACCGCGCTGGCCTCGCTACAGGACAAGCTGACGCAGCTCACTTCTCAGCCGTGAACGGACGGGCCGGGCGCGTCTCCTCCCCTCGCGTCCGGCCCGTCGTCTCCTCCCGACTGATCGCACGGAAGACCGAGCCTTTCATGACCACTTCCGCACCCGCCGCAGCTCCACCGCACGCAAAGCCCGCACCGAAAAACCGAATCCGCCGCGCCCATCGCGGCGAAGGCCGCCTCGCCGCCCTCCTGCTCTCGCCCACACTTCTCGTCCTGGCCCTGGTCATCGGCTACCCGCTGGTGTCCGCGCTGCGCGGGTCCCTCTACCAGCGAGGAGAGGGACTGGACGCGAACGGCTTCGTCATCAGCGGCGAGCACTTCGTCGGCCTGCGCAACTACACCGACGCCTTCACCGGGGCCAACGGCTCCCGCTTCTGGAACGCCTTCGGCAACACCACGTTCTTCACGGTCACCAGCGTGGTTCTGGAAACCGTCATCGGCCTGGCCATGGCCCTGATCATGCATCACGCGCTGCGCGGCCGTGCCCTTCTGCGCGCCAGCATCCTCGTGCCCTGGGCGGTTCCCACCGCCGTATCCGGCCTGCTCTGGCGATGGGTCTTCGACGCCAACGGCATCGCCAACAACCTTCTGGGGCAGCAGATCCTGTGGTCCGCGGACGGCTGGCCGGCCAAGTGTGCCGTCGTCATCGCCGACACCTGGAAGACCGCCCCCTTCATCGGCCTGCTCACCCTCGCCGGCCTCCAGCTCATTCCCGCCGAACTCCACGAGGCCGCCCGGGTGGACGGCGCGAATGCCTGGATTCGGTTTCGAAAGATCACACTGCCTCTGATCAAGCCGGCCCTCCTCGTCGCCGTGCTGTTCCGCCTTCTCGATGTCCTGCGCATGTTCGACCTGCCCTACCTGCTGGTGGGAAACCAGAAGTACTCCGTGCAGACGCTGTCGGTGCTCGCCTTCAACGAAGCCAACAACCTGCACTACGGGCCTGCCGCGGCCTACGCCACGCTGCTGTTCGTGTACGTCGTCATCGTCGCGTACGCCTTCGTCAAGATTCTCGGCGCAGATCTCCTCGCCGGAGCGCGGACCAGGACTCCGGCACGTCGGCGCCGGTCGGCAACGCGCCCGCTCGCAGGAAGGGGAACTCCCGCATGACCACCCACGCCACGGACCGGCCCAGCAGGAGAGCGGGTGCCAAGGGCCCGGGTGCCGCGGCCGTCCTCCGCTACTTCGGCATAGCCGTCATCGTCGTCTACTGTCTGGCACCGTTCTTCTGGATGGTGGTCTCCGCGTTCCGCCGGCCCTCCGACCAGTTCCAGCTCTCCGCCCTGCCCAGGCCCTGGTCCACCGCGAACTTCCGCGCGGTGTTCAAACCCGAGGTCGGATTCGGACGGGCTCTGCTCAACAGCCTCGTGGTGGCGGGCATCACCACGGTCATCACGCTGGTGATCGGTACCGTTGCCGCCTACGCGCTGGCGCGGTTGGAGTTCCGCTTCAAGAACCTGGTCGCGGCCGTCATCATCGCGATATCCATGTTCCCGCCGATCTCCATCGTCGTGCCGCTGCTGAAGCTGTTCACCGACATCAAATGGATCAACACCTATCAGGCCATGATCGTGCCGAGCCTGTCGTTCGCCCTTCCGCTGGCCGTCTGGTACCTGACGTCGTTCTTCCGCCAGCTCCCCGCCGAACTGGAACAAGCGGCGATGATCGACGGATGCACCCGGGGACAAGCCTTCCGCAAGGTCATCCTCCCGCTCGCGGCACCCGGTGTGTTCACGACCGCGATCATCACGTTCATCGCGGCCTGGAACGACTTCATCATCGCGCTTTCCATGGTCAACAAGAAGGACATGCAAACGGCCACCGTCGCCATCTCCCGCTTCACCGGGGCCTACGGCTTCGACCAGCCCTACGGAACTCAGATGGCGGCCGGTGTCGTGGTCACCGTCCCCCTCGTCCTCGCGGTTCTGGCGTTCCAGCGACGCATCGTCTCCGGCCTGACCGCGGGAGGACTCAAATAGGGAGCGGAGCAAGCGGCCGCGGAGGCGTCCTCCCGGCGGGCCGCCGATGGCGTCGGCGGCCCGCCGGGGAGTCGCTAGATCCAGGGAGTGGGTGCGCCGAGGGTGGCGAAGTCGATCGCATCGATCTCGGCGTAACACGTGCCCTTGGCGAAGCGCAGGGTGTTGGCGCCCTGCCGGAGGTGGACGTCGACGCCGGTCATCGACCACTCCTCCCAGCCGTAGGAGGGGTAGGCGACGGTGACGGCGGGGGCGTCGTCGACGGTGAGCAGATGGGTGCAGGTGGAGCCCATGCCGTTTCCGGCACGTACGTACATGCGGTAGGCCCCGGTGTAGGGGGCGGTGATGACGTACTGGAGGTAGCTGTCGGCGTTGTCGATATGGCCGGCCTTCACACCACCTGACGCGGTGGGGCTGGACAACAGGTCTGCGTCGTGCACGGACGCGTAGGCGGAGTTCTCCGCCTCCCAGCGGGTGACCGGCGAGGAGACCAGCGCGGAGTACCAGCGCGCGGCCATCTTGGAGTAGCCACCGGCCGTCGGGTGCACCCCGTCGGCCAGATCGGCGGTGGTGAGCGCGGAGTGCATGGCCACGAAGTGCACATGCCGACCCTGCGCGGCAAGCGCGGAGACCACGCCGGGGACGGCCGCGTTGTACTGTGCCGCGCGGCTTTCGAGGACCGGGTCGGCGAGCGGGACCAGGTCGGAGACCAGCACATCGGCGGTGGGAGCCGCGTCGGTGATGTGCGTGAGCAGCGTGGACAGCCGGGCCGGGGCGCCGGCCGGGTCGTGGTTCTGAACCATGTCGTTGGTGCCGATGTGCAGCAGGACCGTGCGCGGTGACGTGGCGCGCACCCAGTCGGCGGCGTGTGCGTCGATCTCGTCGATCCGCCAGCCCGGATGGCCCTCGTGGTCGTGGTCGCCCAGACGCGCGGGGCCGTTGGACTGCGAGCCGACGAAGTCGTCGGTGTGACCGTCGGCGACCAGGTACTGCCACAGGTCCGAGCGGTAGCCGCCGGGCACGTTGAACCCGTCGGTGATCGAGTCGCCCAGCGGCATGATGCGCACGCCTGCGTCGGACTCACCGCCGGAGGACGTGCCGAGGCGGACCCGCTGGTCGGGGCCGGCGGGCGCGGCGTACGCCTGTCCGGCGCCGAGGAGCAGCGTCACGGCCAGCAGACAGAGGGCGGCCAGGACGGCGCCCGGGGACATGTGGTGGCGACTTCGCAAAAGCGGTGGCATGGGACCTGGCATGGTCGTGTCCCTCCATGGGGGTCGGGGATGGGGCCGGGCCAGGCACGCCTACTCGAAGAACTTCAGGCTCCAACCGGTGTTGCTGGTGTCGCCGGGGACATTGGCCCGGGTGTACGTGGTGTTGCCCCACCAGCAGAAGCTGCCGGTGAACCAGTAGCGGGCGGACCAGGAGTACGGGGTCCCCTTCGGGACCGCCGTGAACATCAGCGGGAAGGTCGGGCCGGCCGGCGGGCTGGTGTCGATGTCACCGTTGAGCAGCACGAAGCTGTGGCTGCCGGACCCGTCGACGTAGAGGGTGGGGTCCCACCCCTTCATCATCGTGGCCGCGTGCGACCCGAACAGGCAGCCGTTCGACTTGTACCAGTCCCATACGTACATCGGGTCACCGCCGGCCCGCAGCCGCAGGTCGGCCATGCAGTACTGGTCGCTCCAACTGCCATTGGCCGAGTACACGATGTGCAACTGGCCGTTGGGATCCTTGATCGCGTTCGGCGCCTCGTTGATGTACGGGTTGCCGACCACACGCTCCCAGCTCTCGCGCGGCTGCGAGATGATGTACCGCGCGCCGGTCGGCGTGGTCGGGCTGCTCATCCTGGTCAGGTAGAGGTTCTGCTCGACGTTGGTGTCGCCCGCCCAGCCGGACCAGACGAACCAGCGCTGGCCCTCGAAGGTGAACATGTTGCCGTCGATCGCCCACTTGTCGTCCGGGAGGGCCAGTTTCGTCTCGTTCCCGTACCCGCTGCTGGCGGTGGCGGAGCTGATCACGTACATCCGGTGGGCCGCGCCGGCGCCGGCGGTGAAGTAGATGTAGTACCGGCCGCCGTCCACGACGATCTCCGGTGCCCACACCTCGCCGCGACCGCTGGGGTTCGTCCATACCTTCCGGGCGGTGGCCGCGCCGAGCGCGCTCGGGGAGGACGCCTCCCGGACGGCGATGCCGCCGCCGGAGGTCTCCGCCGAGATGTACGTACCGCCGACCCGGATCACGCTCGGGTCGGCGTTGTGGATGGTGGTCTGGGATGCCTGGGCGGGCGCGGGGCTCAGCAGCGACAGCACGGCGGCCAGGGCACCGCACACGCTGACGGCGAGGAGGCTGTGGAGACGTCTCAGTCGCTTCATGATCGCGCTCCAAGGTCGTCCGTACGGAAGTCGGATCCACCGCTTCCGCACATCGGTCAACAGGGTGATTGCTCCATCGGGCCGCTGTTCGTAGCTATTTGAGCGCTCAAAATAACCTGTCGTGTACAGAACCAACCGCATGGCGCTCTGTCAAGGGTTCGCGCAGTCATCGGCCCGGGCGCAGTCCGGGCCGAGCGTGCCCTTCACCGGCTCCGCTCGCCCGTCCCCGTGTGGCCGGACACCGACGGGCTGAAGGCGCGGGCGACCGCGCGGCTCAAGCCTGCCGTCGGTGAAAAGGTATTGCTCTCCCGAAGCCGCGGCGAAGCGAAAAGCAGCCCTCTGTAATCAGAGTGACGCTCTGTCAGGGAGGGTGAGGCGGGGCCCGGGGACTTCGCCGCCCCTCAGGACGGCGAAGTCGGCGTGGGCCTGCTCGACGGCTTCGGGGTACGCCTCGCGCTCGGCGACGTCATCCGCACCTCATCCTCGACGGACACCCGGTAGTACGCCCTACCTCGGTTCCTGGAAGCCGCCGATCTTCTGCTCGAGCAGTTCGGCCAGCCGCAACGGGGTGCGGTCCTCGAACATCGGGCCGATGAGCTGCACCCCCATCGGCAGGCCATCGGAGGTCCGGCCCGCTGGTATGGCGGTGGCGGGCAGGCCGGGCATGGTGGCCAGACCAGCCCAGACGAGCTGGTCGAAGTACGGGTACTCGACGCCGTCGATGTCGATCCGGCGTTCCAGCGGATTGGGGTTGTGGTCGTGCGGGAACGCGGGAGTCGGTGTGATCGGACACACCACGGCATCGAACTCGGCGAAGAGCCGCCGCCAGCCGTGGCGGTGGAGCTCGCGATGGTTGTTGGCCTCGATCCAGTCGCGGTGGCTGAACACCATCCCGCGCAGCCGCGCCGCGTCGAGACTCTGGTCGTCTGCGCTCAGTCCGGCGGCGCGGGTCCGCAGCTGCTCGTAGGCGTCGACGGGAAAACGTGCGACAGAGCCCGAGAACTGCAACTGCGTGTAAATCACGGCGGCTTCGGTCAGATCGGGCAGCAGCGGAGTGTGCCGTTCGACGCGGGCGCCGCCGTCGGCAAGCGCGTCGGCCACCCGGTTCACGCCCGCCCGCACAGCGGACCCGGTCGGAATGAGCGGATGCTCGTCGACGACCAGGACCCGGAAGTCGCCGAGCCGCTCGTGGCGCGCGGGCGGCAGCGTCACATCGTGCGCCTTGCCGAGCGTCAGCGGGTCCGGTCCGGCCATGACGTCGAGCAGGAGCGTGAGGTCGCGGGCAGTGCGCGCCATCGGACCGACGACGGCGAGGTCGAGGTCGACCGGCAATGGCGGTGCCGGCGGCGCGACCATGCCGCGGGTTGCCGCCAGTCCGAGTGTCGGCTTGTGCGCATAGATACCGCAGAAATGCGCGGGGGTGCGCAGCGAACCGGCGAGGTCGGAGCCGATGGACAGCGCACAGAATCCGGACGCCAGGGCCGCCGCTGATCCGCCGGAGGATCCGCCCGACGTGCGACCGTGATCCCACGGATTGTTGGTGGTGCCGTAGATCTCGTTGAAGCTCTGGATATCTTGCAGCCCCAAGGGCACATTGGTCTTACCCAGCACCACCGCGCCCGCGGCCTTGAGCCGCGACACCTGTACCGCGTCCTCGGCCGGCACATAGTCCCGGTATTGCGGCATGCCCCAGGTCGTGGGCAGCCCAGCCATGTTGTAGGACTCCTTGACCGTCACCGGAATACCGAGCAGCGGCCGGACCTCGCCGCGGGCGCGCGCCTGGTCGGCATCGCGCGCGGCGGCCCGCGCACGGTCGAAGTCCGGCACACAGATCGCGTTGATCACCTTGTCGTCGCGCTCGATACGGGCAATCGCCTCATCGGTCAGTTCCGCCGAGGTCACTTCACCGGCACGCAACGCGGCCGCCAATTCTTCGGCCGTCTGAAAACTCCACTCCATGAATCCGACGCTACCGGCCTCTGAAGCAGGTCACGAAATACCACTTCGCGCAACGGGATAGACGTCACCCAGGCCAACGATTGCCGCGCACCGTGATTCTCATAAATGACCGTGGAGCGGGGCCCCGCAATTCGTCACCGCCCACCCCCGCGATCGCCTGGGCGATCATCGAGGCAGGGGCGACAGTCGGCCTGCCGATCGCCGCTGACCGGCAGGCCGCGGCCTCAGCTCGCCTGCGGCGGGAAACCCGTGACTCCCACCAACGGGACACTCTGCGTACTGACGACGAACGAGTCGCCCTTGGTGCGTTCGGCCAGGTTCTTCTTCCAGCGCGGATCCTCGTGGAAACCACGCCAGTTCGCGTCGATGTCGCCGGTTCCGCGATGTTCGACGACCCAGTAGAGAAAGCGCTCGTCGGCTGTCGACCACAGTCCGACGATCCGCATTCCGTACTCGGGCATCAACGGGGCGGCGAGCTCCCTCAACGTGTCCTCGAGGGATGGCATCTTCCCGGTCGCGGCTTCGTAGACGCGAAGCTCATACACGGTCATGCTCGGGCCGCCTCGAACGTGTCTCCGTGTGATCCCACGTTGTCGACGACCTGGCTGCCCATGTTGCCCGTAGGGGCGGTGATGACAATCAAGAGAAATCTCCTGGTCAGATGAAGGCGGAGCCGCCGTCCACGACGAGGGTCTGGCCCGACATGAAGGCGCTTTCGTCGGAGAGCAGGAACTTCATCACACCGACGAGGTCCTGGGGGGTCTGCTCGCGCGGCAGGCACCGGCTCGCGATCTGCCGCTCGGTGAACACCTGCGGGAAGCTCTCCGCGTGGTTGAGCACGCCATCGCTCGCGGTGAGCCCGGGAGCCACGCAGTTCACCCGTATCCCATCCTCACCGAGCTCCCGAGCCAGGGAGCGGGTGAGGGCGACAATCGCCCCCTTCGACGCGACGTAGTGCGCCCACAGCGGGATTCCCTTATAGATGGTGCCCGAACCGATGGTCACGATGGAGCCGGCCCCCTCGCGGCGCATGACCGGTGCGACGGCGCGAACCATCTCGAAGGTGCCCCGCACATTGACCGAGAGAACCCGATCGAACTCCGCGGACGGAATGTCCTCGAACCGTTGGGGTCGCAGGCTCGTGAACATGGCCGCGTTCGTGATCAGGCCGTCCACAGTGCGCTGTCGCGCAAGCACCTCACCGATGAAGCGGTTCACCGAGTCGGTGTCGGTCACGTCGCAGACGCCGCCGAGGGCCTCCCCTCCCGCGCGGTGGATCGCTTCGACGGTCGAGTCCGTCGGTAGTACGTCCGCGACGGCGACGAAGGCTCCGTCGGCCGCCAGGGAGGTTGCCAGCACGGCACCGATTCCCTGGGCGCCGCCGGTCACCACGACTGTGCGCCCGGTGAATCGACTCATGTTCCACTCCTTGCTCCATGTGAAGGTCACACCATGTACTTGGTAAACCAGTCGAGCATCGGCTCCGGCCGCCGCTGGAATTCGAGGTAGCCGTCCCACCGCGCCGTTGTGCCCTCGATCCAGTGCAGGGTCTTCTCCCACACCGGGATGTTGTCGAACATCGCCTGTACATCGCTCGGATGCGTCAGCACATCGTCGCGCACCTGGTAGAGGTACGTCGGCACGCTGACATGACCGGCCCACTCCCGAACGTTCCGGGCCGCGAACCCGATGCCGGTGCGTTGGACGATGCGCTGCTCGAAGTCGTCGATGCGGTCGCCCAGTCCGATGGCTTCAAGGCGTCGCTCGACGATGACCCGCGCGGTCACCGGCTGAGGGGCGACCAGGCAGCGCACCGGCTCGAACACCTCCGGGAACTGCTTCATCGCGGCGAACGTGGAGCCGGCACCCAGGCACCGGCTGAAGAGGCCGATCGTCATGTCTCGCAGGTCCGGATGGCTGCGCGCGTAGGCCACCGAGCCGGCCACGTCGCGGGCCTCGAAGATCCCGCTCGAGGTGATGCCCCCGTTCGCGGCACCGCTGAGGCCATGGTTGCGAAGGTCGTAGGCGAGGACGTTGTACCCGGCCCCGTGCAGGATCACGTAGTCGGGTACGAAATCAACCTCGAACCCGTTGCCGCTGGCCGCCCACTCCGAGTGCCACGGTTCCAGGTGGGTGGGCATGCCGGACCGTGTGAACCCCATGGGGTGGTTCGCGATCACGAGCTTGTTCGACCCGGGCGCCGGGATGAACCAGCCCTCCAGCGGAACCCCGTCCCGGGAGGGAAAGCTGACGTCCTCGTGAGCGAGTCCGTATTCAGCGGGCGAGTGCAGGAGCGGGGACCGCCGCTGATGGCTGAAGCCATCGGCGAATCGCCCCAGCACGGCGTCGATCTGCTCCTCGGTCCACGTCCGGTGTCCTTCGGCCATGATCTGTCCTTCCCCGCCCCGGTCTGTCGGCGTTCCCTGGGAGATGTCGTTGGTGCCCGGGGCCGATGGTGCTTCGTGCCCGCACGTCCCATCGCGAAGTCCGCGACGTCGGGTCCGGCCGAGCGTGAGCTCGTGGAAAGTCGAGGACGCTTCCACGTCGGGGCTTGTGATGTCCAGCGAGGCGAGATGGCAGAGCAGCCTGGTCATGTCCCGCCCTCTCCCTTGCGGCCTGCGAGGATGCTATGACCGCGATCGCCACGGCGGAACTGATTGCTGGCGATGGCTCCCATCACTGGCAGCGATACGAGTTGCTTGCTACGCACTTCGGTCACCGGCCGTCTCGCGCGACGACGTGCGGTCGGCACGCCACGAGAAGCGATTGATGGCATGCTGATCATCACGCGCGTCGATGCGGGCGAAGCTCCGGCTGGGATGACGCGACGATCTGCGCTGATCACCCTATTCCTATCTATTCATTTCATTAATACTATCGATGGTGCCAATGCATCGAAAGGGCGGGTAAAGATGAGCTTGGATGGGGTTGACCTGAATCTTCTGCCGGCACTGGACGCCTTGCTGAGCGAGCGCAACGTGACCCGTGCGGCCGAGCGCATGTCTGTGGGACAGCCCGCGATGAGCGCGTCGCTCGCCCGGCTGCGCAAGCACTTCGACGATCCGCTGCTCGTGCGCGAGGGCAGGACGCTGACCCCCACACCCCTCGCCCTCTCGCTCACGCCCCTGGTCCGCGAGGCGGTCGCGGCAGCCGAGGCCGTGCTCGGCCGGGCGAGGGACTTCGACCCGCAGGTCAACCGCCGCTCGTTCACGATCATGGCCAGCGACTACGTCACCCTCATCCTGCTGCGCCCCTTGGTCGCCCGCCTCGCGCAGGAGGCGCCGCTACAGCGGGTGAACGTCATACCGGTGCAGGCCGACTGCGCCGAGCAGCTGCACAAGGGCCAGGTCGATCTGCTGGTGTTGCCGACGGAAGCGGCCGGAGGGCGGTTCAACTACCCGCATCGCCATCTGTTCAATGACCGCTACGTCCTGGTGGCGGATCCGGATAACGACGCGGTCGGGCCCGAACTCAGTACGGAGGACTTCAGCCAGCTGCCCTACGTGGCCTACAGCGGCCCGCTTCAGTCGATCGCCGATGCCCAGCTCGACTCGCTGGGGATTTCGCGGGCAGTGGAGATGACCACCCACAGCTTTGTCATCATCCCTCTCCTCGTCGCCGGAACGCCCCTCGTGTCATTGGTGCACGAGCGGCTGACCCGCTGTGTTGCCGAGCAGATACGTCTGAGGGTGGTCGACCCCCCGATGCCGCTGCGTCCGATCAGCGAGGCGCTGTTCTGGAGCCCGCGCCACACGGACGACCCCTCCCACAGCTGGCTACGAGAGCGGATCGCCGAACTCGCCGGCGAACTGTAGAACCACGCCATCATCGAAGGGGATCTGATGGGCGAGATCGGAGCCGGTCGGGCCCACGGCCTCATCCCTTCTGTTCGCTCAGACCATCGGGCGGGAGCGTTCGGCGGACCCTGCGCACAGCACGGGCCAGCAGCCCGGATGAGCGGCCAAGGGCTCCTTGACGCTTCGCCGCGGCGACCGCGACGAGGAGCGCCGCCCCGTTGAAGGCGTCGGGGATCCAGACCGGAACCTGGGACAGCTGTAGCCCCTTCACCCCGGCGGCAAGGACGTACACCGAGAGCACGGTGCCCCAGACGTTGAACCGCCCGCGCTTGAACTGCGTTGAGCCGAGGAAGACCGCCGTGAACGCGGGCAGGAGGTAGCCAGGTCCAAGAGTCGGGTCGGCATTGGCCAGCTTCGAGGTCACCAGCATGCCGGCGAAGCTCGCGAGGATGCCGCACGCGACGAGGGAGCCGATGATGACCAGGCTGGTGTTGACACCCGTGAGCCGTGCCGCGTCGACGTTCCCGCCGGTGGCGTAGACCCGCCGCCCTGACGGCGTCCGTTCGAGCAGGTACCAGACGACCAGGCAGACGGCGAAGAGGCAGAGAACCGGGTAGGTGATGCCGCCGATCTCACCGGTGCCGAACGACGAGAACCCCTTGGGCATCCCGAGGATCTGCTCGCCGCCGGAGATGCCGGTGACGCACGCGCCGAGGAGCGAGCTGACGCCGAGCGTGGCGATGAACGAGTCGATACGTGCCTTGGTGATGAGCAGCCCGCTGACGAGGCCGATCGCCGCGCCGAGCAGGGCGGTGGCCGGGACCGCCACCGCCACCGGCATGCCCTGTTTGACGAGCAACCAGCCGACGACGATGGAGGCGATGCCGACCTGCAATCCGATGGCCAGGTTGAAGACACCGGCCGCCAGCGGCACGACCAGCGCCACCGCGGCCACTCCGGTGACCGCCTGATTGTCCAGCAGAGTGCGCCAGGTGGTCGCGGTAAGAAACTTGTCCGGGATCGTCGCCGAGAAGATGAGCACGATGGCTATGAGGACATACACGGCACTGATGTTGCGCCAACTGAGCGCGCTGAGAACCTGGCGCCTCCAGGAGGCTGTCGGTCTCCGCGCGAATTCGCGCTCGGCCGTGCCATTCCGGTTGTGCACGACTGTGGTGTCGCTCATCGAGATCCTCCATGCGCGAAGCTGGGATGGGCGGCTTCAGCGCCGCCCAGGGTGGCCCGGACGAGATCGGCCTCGGTGAGACCGCGTCCGCTGAGTTCGGCGGTGATACGTCCTTGGCCGAGGACCAGAACACGGTCACAGAGCCGGCAGAGTTCTTCAGTGTCGGAAGAAGCGACCACCACTGCGGCTCCATCGGCAGCTGCCGTCTCGATGAGCTGGTAGATCCCTGCCAGGGCGCCGACATCGACTCCTTGGGTGGGCTCTTCGAGGAGCAGCACCTTGGGCCGTGTCCGGAGCCATTTGCCCAGCACGATCTTTTGCTGGTTGCCCCCGCTGAACAGCCCGAAGGGTTTTTCGATACTTCCCCGGGGGCGGACATCGACGTCGTCCATCCACTGTCGGGCCTCTCGCTTCTCCGCTCGAAAGTCGAGGCGCCCGGATGCTCGACGCAGTGGGGAGAGAAGCGGGAGTGTGATGTTCTCCCGCGCGGTCATCGTCACAAAGGCGCCAAGACGACGCCGATCGGCCGGTGCCAGCACTACACCTGTTTTGACGGCGGCACCGGGGTTCTCGGGGGGAATGGCGGTGCCGTCGACCAGAACGCGCCCGGAAGTCCGAGCCGAGCTTCCGAAGACGGCGCCGGTGAGGGTTTCCGCCCCGGACCCCAGCAAGCCGGAAATTCCAACGACCTCACCGGCTCTGGCGGTGAACGATACGCCTGCGAGCTCCGGTCCCGTCACCTCCTCCACGCGCAGACGAATGGGCCCGAAGTCGCGCCCGGACGCGGTGCGGTGGCCTTCAAGGTGCCCACCGGCGATGAGCTCGGTGAGTGATGCGCGATCGAAGTCGCCGCGCAGCCGCTCCGCCGCCACGCGACCGTCCCGAAGCACCACGACACGGTCGGCGAGTTCGACGACCTCTTCGAGGCGGTGTGAGATGAAGAGGACTCCTGTGCCGTCGGCGGCGAGCCGTCTGACGGCGGTGAAGAGACTGCCAACCCCATCGGCGTTCAGGGCCGCTGTCGGCTCATCGAGGATCAGGACGTTGTGCGTCGACTGCCAGTCCCCGAGGGCCCGGGCGATGGCGACCAGCGTTCGCTCCGTGGGCGACAGCCCGGAGACCGGAACGGTGACATCAAGATCCGTGCCGAAGCGGGCCAGCAGGTCCTTCGCATGGCTGCGTTCCTGTCGCGTCCGGAAGGGCCGCAGGGCCCTCTTCTTGAGGTGCTTCGCGAGGTCGATGTTCTCCACGGCCGTGAGCGAGGCGATCAGCCCGAGGTCCTGGTGGATGAAATGCAGGCCGCGACCGGACGATTCCGGGGCGGGCACCTGGATCTCGGCCCCGTCGTCCGCGTCGTACACACCGGCCAGGATCTTCACCAGGGTGCTCTTGCCACTGCCGTTGTGGCCCAGCAAGGCCACGACCTCGCCGGAGGAGACGGTCAACGACACGTCCTGGAGGGCCCTGACACCGGGGAACGTCTTACTGAGTCCCCTGACCCGCAGCAGAGGTCTGCTCATGGATGCCTCTTCCTCATGTGGGAGCGAGCCGTCACGACGCCGCGGACCAAAGTGCCGCGAAGCGCTTGGCGTAGTCCGGGTAGGCCACCCAGCTGTGGCTGACGTCGCCCGTCAACTCCTTGCGGGTGAGGAACTGCTGAGGGATGACATCGGCGACGGCGCCGGGAGCGGGCTTCTGCCCCGTCGACAGGCGTGCCAGGGAGTCCATGAGCGTCCAGGCGATCACCGGAAGGTCGCTGCCCAGACCCGCGGAGAAGTCACCGTCCTTGATGTACTGGAGCGACAGCGGGTCCGGAGAGTTGGCGATCACCTCGACGGACAGGCCGGCCGTCTTGAGCGCGGCCGGGAGACCGGCCGCCTGCTCTCCCACCGCGAAGACGGCCGTCTCGGTGTCGGGGTTGGCCTGGAGGTCGTCCACCACGACGCTGGGTGCCGTGGTCCCGAACGCAGCGGCTGGGATCTTGGCCGTGCGCACCTTGCAGCGCGGACAGAGTGTGGCGATCTCGGACACGAACCGCTTCTGCAAGAGGTTGGAGAAGGCGAGTTCGGGGGTGTTGTAGAAGACGACGTTCGTGTCGTTTCCGTGCTGTGTGATCACATAGTCGGCGAGGAGTTTGGCGCTTCGGTCGATCGCGTCTGTATCGAACGCGGCAACCGGGATCTTCGATCTGTCGGTCCCCGTGATTCCCGCGGTCACGACGGGGATGTGTGCGGCATTGAGCTTGTCGAGGCTCGCCTGCCACAGCGGCATGGGAATGGCCGGCACAAAGACGCCGTCATACTTGTCCTGCACAATGGTGTCGAACGCGCCGGCCACACTGTCCGCGGCCATGGTGGCCTTGATGCGGGTCAGCTTCACCCCCAGGGCCTTTGCCGCCGGCTTGGCGAGCGTGTAGAAGAGTCCGCAAATCGTCGTGCCGCAGTCCACCAAGGCGATGCGCTTGCCGGTCGGCTTCCGAACCAGAGGAGTGTCGATCGGAAAGGGGCTGGGATGCCCCACGTAGCCCGCGATCGCCGCCTTGGCCCGTTTGATGTCAGCCGTCGGGCCGGCGGCACCGCCGCCGCTCTGGGAGCTGCTGGCCGCGCCGCCGCATGCGGAAAGCGTGAGGCATATCGCGGCAGCCATGGCGGCGATCTTCGCGCCCAAGGTTGGTGCCTTCATATCGGTCCTCTTGGGTTGGGTGGTATCAGCCACGAAAATGGGAGGCAGTTGCCGGCCACGGAGCGGGATTGCGTACGTTCTCCGCATGGCCCTGTGGGTGACGCAAGAATGGCGGACGGCCTCGTATCGGGATAGACCGAATATGTTGATGTCACTCATCACTGCTACTGATGCCTGAGCGAAGGTGAGAGTGGAGAAGCGGGCGAGACTGCCCGTCGTCGTGCTTCTGGTTCGGCGAGCCCCGACTGATCGGCCCAGCGCACCACGAAGTCTCATATAGTAAGAAAGTAGAAATCTAGGGGTAAATGGGCTTTCCGGAACAGCAGGGGCATCCATGGACGAGGCCACCTGCGCGCGGCTGCGCACCATCATCAAGGCGGGCGAGGAGCTGGCCGACTCCGAGCTGGCCGCCTTCACGCTCGACGCCGCCGTGACGGAGTCCGGCGGGCTGGGCGGCATGGTGCATCTGCGCGTCCCCGGCACCCGGCGTCTGGTGCTGGTCGCGGCGCACGGGCTGGCGCGGACGGTGGCCCGAGCCCGGGACTGGGCCGAGCTCACGGAGGGCGGCCCCAGCGCCCCGGCCCGGGCCACGGCACTGCGCGTGATGCGCTGGGCGCCCGGGAGCGGCCGGGGCGGTACGGTCCCGGCGCTGCCCGGCGCCGGCGGGCTGCTGGCCGTCCCGCTGCTCCCGGCCGCGGACGGCAGCGGCGGCGCGGCGCTGGGCGCGCTGTCCGTGCTGGCCGCCCAGAAGCCCCCGCCGCGGCGGCGCGCGGCCGTCGAGGAGCTGGCCACCTGGGCGGGCCCGCGGCTGCGGCCCCCCGACCGGGCACTGGCCGACCAGGCAACGGCCGACGGCACGGCGGGCCCCGTCGCGGCCGACGCCCCGGTGGCCCGCACCCTGCGGCAGATGACCGACGCACTGTTCACCGTCGACCGCGACTGGCGGCTCACCTTCGTCAGCCGCGGCGCCGAGCGGCTGCTCGGCGGCTTCCGCGCCCCGCTCGGCCGCGTCCTGTGGGACGTACTGGCCGACCTGGGGATCGACTCCACCGAACCTGACCTCGGGACGCGCTACCGGCGGGCCGTCGCCGACGCCGCCCCGGCCGGCTTCGACATCCACTGGCCCACGGACCGGCGCTGGTACCGGATGCGGCTGGTCCCGGTGGTCGACGGGCTCACCGTGTACGCCGCCGACATCACCGAGCGCCGACTGCGCGAGGCCGGGCAGGCGGCCGCCGAACGCGCCGCGGCCCAGCGCACCGCCCGGGTCACCGAGCTGACCACCGCCCTCGCCGAGGCCCTGACCATGCGTGATGTGGTGAACGCGATCGCCCAGCGGGTGCTGCCACCGTTCGGCGCCTCCGGGTTCGTGGTCCAGCTGATCGAGGGCAGCATCATCCGGATCGCCGGGTCGGTCGGCTATGGGCGGGACTTCCTCGACACCATCGAAGGCTCCTCCGTCGACGACGTCTCCCCGGTCTCCGAGGTGTACCAGAGCCGTCGGCCGGTCTTCATCGACTCACCCGAGGAGTACATCGCGCGCTATCCATCGATGGGCTGGCGCCCCTCCGCGGCCGCGAAGTCCGCCTGGGCCTTCCTCCCGCTGACGGTCTCCGGCCGCGCCATCGGCTGCCAGGTCGTCTCCTTCGCCGAGCCGCGCCATCTCAACGGCGAGGAGCGGGCGCTGCTCACCGCGCTCAGCGGGCTGACGGCCCAGGCCATCGAACGGGCCCGGCTGTACGACACCGAGCACACCCGGGCCAAGGAGCTCCAGCGCGGACTGCTGCCGCGCGGCCTGCCCGCGCTGCGCTCGGTCACTGCCGCCGCCCGCTATCTGCCCGCGAGCGAGGGCATCGACGTGGGCGGCGACTGGTACGACGTGATCCCGCTGTCCGGCGCCCGGGTGGCGCTGGTCGTCGGCGATGTGATGGGGCACGGGCTGGCCGAGGCGGCCACCATGGGGCGGCTGCGGACCGCCGTACACACCCTCGCCGACCTCGACGTCCCGCCCGCCGAACTGCTCACCCGGCTGAACGACCTGGTCAGCGATCTCGGCGACGACTTCTACGCGACCTGTCTGTACGCGGTGTACGACCCGGTCGCGGGGCGCTGCGTCTTCGCCCGCGCCGGGCATCCACCGCCCGCGGTCGTACGCCCCGGGGAGCCCGTCCGGTTCCCCGGCCTCACCCCGGACCCGCCGCTGGGCGCGGCGCTGCCGCCGTTCGAGACGGTCGAGGTCGAGCTGCCCGCGGGCAGTCTGCTGGTGCTCTACACCGACGGGCTGGTCGAGTCCGTCAACCAGGACATCCACCGCGGGATGCGGCATCTGGCGAGCGCACTGTCCGTCGCGTCTTGCCGCCCGGGGGCCGCGCCCGGCCCGGCCGGGCTGGAGCGGATGTGCGACGAGGTGCTGGCCGAGCTGCTGCCGGAGAAGCAGCGGACGGCGGACGACGCCGCGCTGCTGATCGCCCGGACCCACGCCCTCGCACCCGGTGATGTCGCGGTGTGGTGCCTGCCGGACGGGCCGATCGCGGCGGGCGAGGGCCGGGAACACGTCCGCGAGCAGTTGGACCGCTGGGACCTCGAACCGCTGGTCATCACCGCTGAACTGCTGGTCAGCGAGTTGGTGGGCAATGCCATCCGGCACGGCAAGGGCCCCTTCGAGCTGCGGCTGCTGCGCGGTGACGGGCTGATCTGCGAGGTGTCCGACACCAGCCCCACCACTCCCCGGATCCGCCATGCCTCCGAGACCGACGAGGGCGGGCGGGGGCTTCAGCTGATAGCCGCCCTCTCCCAGCGCTGGGGCACCCGCTACACGGCCGAGGGCAAGTGCATCTGGACCGAACAGCCCCTGCCGTGACGGCCCTGACTCGATCCCCTTCTTCCCCCTCCGACCGATACGCGAGGCGATGTTCCGGCCGCCCGGCGCCGATACCGGTCCGGGACGCCGGTGGCCGCGAGCCCGGGTATGACGTGCCGCGGAGGCGTTGGGCCGAATCCATCGATGCCGTTGATGATGTGCATCGATAGTCATCGCTATCAGGTTGTGAGTCGGCGCGGTTAACGTCACATGTCATCGACAGGACTCGGGCCGGCGCGGAAGACGCCGACCTCGCCGCATCCGCCCCTTCGGCGGACCGCGCCGGCACGCTCGTGGTCACTGCCGATGCCACGGACAGCACATCGAAGTGGGGACCCCATGGAATTGGCAGTGAAGTCACCGCTCACCCGCGTCCGCCATGTCGCGCTCGCGGTTCCCGACTTCAGGGAGACTGTCGAGTTCTACCGCACCGCTTGGGGCCTGGAGGTGGTGGAGAGGGACTCGGACGTGGTCTTCTTCGGTACGCCCGCCCATCCCGAGCAGTACATCCTCCGGGTGCGCGCAGACGCCGACAAGCGGGTGGACCTGATCGCGTTCGCCGCGGAGAGCGCGTCCGCGGTCGATGTTCTCGCCGAACGGCTCGGGTCGGCAGGGGTGCGCCTGGTGACCGAGCCCGGCAGCATGGCCACGCCGGGCGGCGGCTACGGATTCCGGTTCTTCGACCCGGACGGACGGCTGATCGAGGTGTCGAGCGATGTGGAGCAGCGGCCGTCGCGCGAGCTGGAACCGCGGGAATCGATCCCGCAGAAGCTGAGCCATGTCGTCATCAACTCTCCTGACGTCCAGGCCACCAAGCGTTTCTACGAGCAGTACCTGGGTTTCCGGCTGTCCGACTGGCTGGAGGACAAGATGTGCTTCATGCGCGTCCGCGAGGACCACCATATCCTCGCCATCGGACAGGGCCCGCACACCTCACTCAACCACGTGTCGTTCGAGATGCGCGGCATCGACGAGTTCATGCGCGGAACCGGACGGCTGGTCCGTCAGGGCAAGGAGCCGCTGTGGGGGCCGGGCCGGCACAGCGCGGGCGACAACACATTCACCTACTTCACCGACCCGGTGGGCAACGTCGTCGAGTACACCACCGAACTCGAACGCATCGAGGACGACGAGACCTGGCAGCCGCGCACCTTCTCCACCGAGCCGGCCGAAGCCGACCAGTGGGGCACCGCCGGCCCGATCGAGCAGATGATCCCGGCGATGCTCAACTCCCCCGACCAGGGGCTGTGGACCCCGTCTCCGCTCTAGCCGACCTCACAAAGGAAACATCGAGATGACAAGAGTGCTCATAGTCGGTGGCGGCATCAGCGGGCTCGCCACCGCGCTGCTGCTCTCGCGGCAAGGGGTTGAGGTCGACCTCGTCGAGAGGCAGGAGCGTGTCGAGGCCCTCGGCAGCGGTATCACCCTCATCGGTGCCGCGCTGCGCGTTCTCGACACGCTCGGCGTATACGAGGAGTGCCTCGCCCATGGTTTCGGCGTCACCGACTTCGAGACCTACAACGCCGACGGCACGCTGGACTCCAGTTTTCCGCTGCCCTCTCCCTTCGGCTCCGACGGGCCCGGCATGCTCGGCATGATGCGCCCCGTCCTGCACCGCATCCTCCTCGACCGTGCGGCGGTGGAAGGAACCACCGTCCGTACCGCGACCTCTCCGGTCCGTATCGAGCAGGACGCCGACAGCGTGACCGTCGAGTTCAACACCGGCGAAACCGGGGTCTACGATCTGGTGGTCGGCGCCGACGGCTTCCGGTCCACCGTTCGCCAGCTGGTCTTCGGCCGTATGACGCCCGAGTTCCAGGGCCAGGGCATCCTGCGCGTGGTGCTGCCGCGTCCGGCCGAGGTGACGGCCGAGATCCAGTTCCGCACGGTCGGCGACGTCTTCATCGGCTTCACCCCGACCGCGTCCGACCGCATGTACATGTACATCACATTCCCGGTCGAGGAGGGCTACCGCCCGGACCGCGCCGAGCTGGTGGAGCTGGCCCGCAAGCACATCCAGCCCTTCGGCGGCGTCGCCGCCCTGATCCGCGACGACATCCGCGACCCGGAGCAGATCAACTACACCTCCTTCGAGACCATGGTGGTTCCGGTCCCCTGGTACCGCGGCCGGGTCGTCATCACGGGCGACGCCGCTCATTGCCCGACCCCGCACCTGGCCGCCGGCGCGGCCATGTGCCTGGAGGACGCGGTCGCGCTCGCCGAGGAGCTCGCCACCGCTCCCGCGCTGGAGAAGGCGTTGAACGCCTACAACGACCGCCGCTACCCGCGCTGCAAGTTCGTCGTCGAGACCGGCAACCAGCTCAGCTACTGGCAGACCCACCCGGACACACCCGGCGCTGACCACGGGGGCGTGATCGCCGCGGCGTTCGAGAAGCTCGCCGGGCCCTTCTGATGGAAGACACCACCGCCATGGACGTATCCGAGCAGGACGACGCCCGCCTGCTACAGCGCTATATCGACGCCTGCTCCAACTGGGGGCGCTGGGGCGAGGACGACCAGATCGGCACCCTGAACCTGGTCGGCCCCGAACAGATACGTCGCGCGGCCCGGCTGGCGCGGCAGGGCAGGACCATCTCCCTCAGCCTGCCCTACGACCAGAGCGGGCCCCAGCCCGGAGGTTTCCGCAACAACCCGCAGCTGTATCTGACCGCCACCGGCACGGACCACGTCGCCGGCGCCCAGGATGTGCTGCCGGCCGGCTGGGGCCCCGCCAAAGGGCTGGGCTTCTCCGACGATGTGCTGGTGATGCCCACACAGTGCGGCACGCAGTGGGATTCGCTGTCCCATATCTTCTGGAACGGGAAGATGTGGAACGGCCGCCCCGCCGACCAGGTCACCACCAAGGGCGCGCAGGCCAACGGAATCGAGAACTACACCGGCCGCATCGTGATGCGGGGCGTGCTGGTCGATATGCCGTCCCACCGTGGTGTCGACTCGCTCCGGCCCGGTGAGGCGATCACCGCCGCGGACATCGAGAACTTCCTGGCCGACCACAGCCTCGGCGTGGAACCCGGCGACGCCCTCCTCGTGCGGACCGGCTTCATGGCCGCCCGACGGGACGACTGGGGCGACTACGCCGGCGGCCACGCTCCCGGGCTGTCGCTGCACGCGGCACCGTGGCTGCGCGAGCACGACATCGCGGCGGTGGCCACCGACACCTGGGGGGTGGAAGTCCGCCCGAACGAGATCTCCTACTTCCAGCCGCTGCACATCGTCTCGCTGGTGCACGGCGGGATCGCCTTCGGCGAGATGTTCGACCTGGATGCCCTGGCGGCCGACTGCGCACAGGACGGCGTCTACGAATTCATGTTCGTCGCTTCCCCTCTCCCGCTGACCGGTGCTTCGGGCGCGCCGGTCAGCGCCCTGGCGATCAAGTAGCGACGTCCGCTCCACGAGCACCGCAGAGCAACGAAAGGCTGGGTCCAGCATGTTCGAACCGTTTCCGGACAAGTACGTCTGGAATCTCTCCGTCGGAATCGCCCTGGCCGTCGGCGGCCAGATCGGCGAGGTCGACGCGGCCTGCCGCCCCCTGCGTGACCTTCCCGCGGGCAGCGAGCACGACGCCACCCAGGCATTCTTCCGTTCCTGGTGCTCCGTGGCCGACAACCTCGTCGAACTCGCTCAGGAGGACGAAAAGCACCAGCGCCGGCGCAGTGCCGGCCACAAGTACCACCGGGCCGCCGTCTACTACCAGACGGCCGAGCGCATGCAGGCCCATGGATACGGGCCCCGCAAGGTCGTCTACCGCAAGACGCTCGACTGCTTCGCCCGGTACCTGGAGCTCACCGAGCAGCCCGCCGAACGGGTCGAGATCCCCTACGGTGACACCGGTCTGCCCGGCATCCTCACCCTTCCGCGGGGAGCGCGAGGTGAGTCCGGCCCCGTCCCCTGCGTCCTGTTCTTCAATGGACTGGACAGCACCAAGGAGCAGATCTACGGCACCGGGACGCCCGACGAACTGCGCCGCCGCGGCATCGCCACCCTCGTCGTGGACACCCCCGGGGCGGGCGAGGCGCTCCGGCTGCGCGGTCTGACCGCCACTCCCGACACCGAGCGCTGGGCAGCGGCCTGCATCGACTACCTCGCCACTCGGCCCGAGGTCGACGACGGCATGGTCGGCATGCTGGCCTGGTCCCTCGGCGGGTACTACGGCCCCCGCGCCACCGCGTTCGAACCGCGCATCCGCTTCGGCGTCGCCTGGGGCTCGAACTATGACTGGGGCCAGGTGCAGTTGCGGCGCCTGGAGAACCAGGGCGCCCGCCCGGTGCCCCACTACTGGGATCACGTCCAGTGGGTGTGGGGCTGCAAGGACCTGGACGAGTTCCTCGAGCTCGCCCCGAAGATCACCCTGCGCGGCGTCGTCGACCGGATCAAGGTGCCGTTCTTGGTGGTCCACGGCTCAGGCGATCGGCAGATCCCGGTCCACTACGCCCACGATCTGTACAACGATCTTGTCAACAGCCCCAAGCGCGCCCTGAAGATCTTCACTGAACGTGAGGGCGGCATTGAGCACTGTAGCGTCGACAATATCCCCGTCGTGCGTGACTACATCTGCGACTGGATCGGGGAGACCGTGGCCGAGCTGACGGCCGCCCGGCCCTGACCGGAACGGGGACAGGCCGCTACCGGGAGGCGCATGCGCTGCCGGGACCGCGCCGCCGCGCCCTGAGCCGCAACTCGCACCCTCCCCCGTCCGAAGGCGGGGGCATCCTCGAAGGAGACCATGTGAGGCCGCTGCCCGGCGGCAAGCCGTTCCCTCCGGTCGCCGCTCTCGACGACGGCACCGGCCACGCACGAGGGAACCGGAGCCCGTACTCATGAGCACCGAACAGCCCACTCCCCTGTGGACGCCCGATCCGGACCGCGCGGCCGCATCCCGCCTCAGCGCCTTCCACAAGTTCGCGGCAGAGCGCCACGGCTCGCCCCGGGCGGCCGACCTGCCACCGCGGGCCGCGTACGCCGCCCTGCACCGCTGGTCCGTCGAGCGGACGGAGGACTTCTGGCGGGCCGTCACCGAATGGTTCGACGTCCGCTTCACCACCCCGCCGACCGCGGTCCTCGGCAGCACCGCCATGCCCGGCGCACAGTGGTTTCCCGGCGCCACGCTCAACTACGCCGAGCATGTGCTGCGCCACGGCGAGGACGCGAGCACCGCCGACACCCCCGCGATCGTCCATGTGGCCGAGGACACCGCCACGCCCTCCGCCACCACCTGGTTGGAGCTGCGTCGTCAAGTCGGCTCGCTCGCGGCGGAGTTGCGTGCCCTGGGCGTACGTCCCGGCGACCGCGTCGCCGCTTACGTACCCAACATCCCGCAGGCCGTCGTGGCACTCCTGGCGACCGCCGCGGTCGGCGCGGTCTGGGCGAGCTGCGCACCCGACTCCGGCGTGCGCAGCGTCCTCGACCGGTTCCAGCAGATCGAGCCCGTCGTCCTGTTCACGGTCGACGGATGCCGCTACGGCGGCAAGGAACACGACCGCCGCGCCGTCGTCGCCGAACTGTGTGCGCAGCTCCCGTCGGTACGCCATGTGGTGCACATCCCGCTGCTCGGCTCCACCGCGCCCCAGCGGGCTCACGAGTGGGAGGCGCTCACGGCCGCACACGTCGAGCCGGTCTTCGAGCAACTGCCGTTCGACCACCCTCTGTGGGTGCTGTACTCCTCGGGCACCACCGGCCTGCCCAAAGCCATCGTGCACAGCCACGGGGGCATCACCATCGACCATCTCAAGCAGGCCGGCCTCCATCTCGACCTCGGCCCCGGCGACCGGTTCTACTGGTACACCTCGACCGGCTGGATGATGTGGAACTATCTGCTGGCCGGTCTGCTGGTGGGCGCGAGCATCGTCACACATGACGGCAGTCCTCGATACCCGGCCGCCGACGCGCAGTGGCGCGTCGCCGCCGACACCGGTGCCACGGTGTTCGGCACCTCCGCCGCCTACGTCATGGCCTGCCGCAAGGCCGGCGTCCGCCCCGGTCGCGACCTCGACCTCGCCGGTCTGCGCACCGTCGGCACCACAGGGTCTCCCCTGCCACCGGACGGCTTCCGATGGATCTACGACGAGATCGGTTCGGACGTCTGGCTCGTCTCCATGAGCGGCGGCACCGACGTCTGCGGCTCGTTCGTCGGCGGTGTGCCCACGCTCCCGGTCCACCTCGGTGAGATCCAGGCACCGAACCTGGGCGTCGCCGTCGAGTCCTGGAGCCCGGACGGCAAGCCGGTCGTGGACGAGGTCGGCGAACTGGTCGTCACCAAGCCGACGCCGTCCATGCCGCTGTACTTCTGGAACGACCCGGACGGCCGCCGCTACCACGACAGCTACTTCGACATGTTCCCCGGCGTCTGGCGGCACGGGGACTGGATCACCCACACCTGTCGCGGCTCGGTGGTCATCCACGGGCGTTCCGACTCCACCCTCAATCGGCAGGGTGTGCGGATGGGCTCCTCGGACATCTACGAAGTCGTGGAGCGCCTGCCGCAGATCGAGGAGTCGCTCGTGATCGGGCTGGAACAGCCGGACGGTGGCTACTGGATGCCGCTTTTCGTGGTCCTCGCACCGGGTGCGACCCTCGACGACGACCTGCGCGGGGCTGTGACGGCCGCGCTGCGCACCGAGCTGTCACCGCGTCATGTGCCGGACGAGATCATCGCCGTACCCGCGGTCCCGCACACCCTCACCGGCAAACGCATCGAGGTGCCCGTCAAGCGGATCCTGGCCGGAGCCCGCGTGGACCAGGCGGTCAACCCGGCGTCCCTGGACCGCCCCGAGGCGCTCCACTTCTTCGAGCAGTACCGCCGGACCCGCCGCCAGGGCCGGACCTGAGCGGCTGTTGTTCCCGGTGCCGCCGGGCCGCCGCCCGCTGACGCGACGTGGATGTACTCCCGTTCCCGGGCCGTCCCGTGCTTCCGCGCAGCGGAAGGGAGCCGGTTCCCGCTCAGCGGGAAAGTGGCAGTTCACAGCGGACTGGGAATCCGTAGTGTCCTGACCGGAAGCTCGGAGGGACGAGCGGCTCATTACGACGATGTTTTCCGGAGAAGGCGCATGAGCGAACACGAAGTACTGGCGGCGGTCGGTCAACTGCTCCCCGCGATACGAGAGCGGGCGTCGGACGCCGAGGCAAGGTGCTCCGTACCGGAGGCCACGATCAAGGAGCTTGCCGAGGCCGGGGTCTTCAGGCTGTTGCAGCCCCGGCTCTACGGCGGTTACGGCGCCGATCCGGTGGTCTTCTACTCCTGTCTGCGGGAGCTCGGCCGTGCCTGCGGTTCCACGGGATGGGTCGCGGGCGTGCTGGGGACCACCACCTGGCAGATGGCCCTCTTCGACCCTCAGGCCCAGGAGGATGTCTGGGGTGCCGACCGCGATGCCCGGTTGTGCGTGTCGCTGGCCCCGATGGGCAAGGTGACTCGTCTGGCGGACGGGTACCGGCTGTCGGGGCGGTGGGGCTTCTCCTCCGGGAGCGACCACACGGACTGGGCGATGGTCGGTGCCATCGTGCGCAACGACGACGGCAGCCCGCTGGAGATGCGCACTTTCCTCGTACCGCGCCGCGACTACCGCATCGACAGGGTGTGGGACACGGTGGGGCTGCGGGGCACGGGAAGCAACGACATCATCGTCGAGGACGTCTTCATCCCCGCATACCGGACGATCGGCGCGGACCAGGTCGCGTCCTGGACCCGGCCCGGCCACGCGGTGAACCAGGAGCCGGTATACCGCCTCCCACTGGGTTCGATCTTCACTTCGGCCATTGCGACGCCCATCGTGGGCATGGCCGAGGCCGGCTACGAGGCGTACCTGACCGCCATGCGCAAGCGCATCCGCGCCTCGGGTGGCGGCCCCGTCTCCGAGGATCCCTTCGCGCAGGTCCGTGCCGCCCGCGCGGCGAGCGACATCGACGCCGCCTGGTTGCAGTTGAGCCGCAACATCAGCGACCTCTACGAGTGCGCCAAGCGCGGGGAGCAGCCCCCGATGCGGCTGCGCACCCGCCTGCGCCGCGATCAGGTGCTGGCCACCGAGCGGGCCGTGAAGGCCGTGGACCTGCTGATGGACAACGCGGGTGGAGGCGCCATGCGCACCGGGGGCAATGTGCTCCAGCGGGCCTGGCGTGACGTGCACACCGGTCGGGGCCACATCACCAATGACCCGGAGAAGGCGCTGGTGCTCTTCGGCCGGGAAGCGTTCGGTCTGGACGTCCGTGACCCCATGCTCTGACTCCCCATCGCCAAGTGCCCGTGACCACACCCGTACAGGAGGAGACCATGAGCCATCAGATCGCGAACCGTGACGTCGGCCGCACCATTGACGAGCGTGAGTTCCGCACGACCATGAGCCGTTTCGCCTCCGGGCTCACCATCGTGGCCGGCCTGGACAAGAAGGGCGAGCCCGCGGGGCTCACATGCCAGTCCTTTTCCTCCCTCTCGATCGAACCGCCGCTGATCCTGGTCTGCATCGGGCTGGGATCGGGAAGCTGGGCCCAGATCGAGCCCACCGGACGGTTCGGAGTCAGCATCCTCGCCGAGGAGCAGAAGGACATCTGCGCGGCACTGGGACGGCGGGCCGAGGACAAGTTCAGCTCCATCCCCTGGCGCGCCTCCCCCACCGGGGCCGTACACATCGACGGCGCGCTGGCCACGATCGACTGCCGGATCAGCGCCATCCACGAGGCCGGAGACCACATCGTGGTCATCGGCGAGGTGACCGACCTGTCCATGCGTGAGGGCGGTACGCCGCTGCTGTTCTTCGGCGGCTCGTTCGGCAAAGGAGCGTTCTGAACCATGACCCGCAATGTGGCGTTCGCCGGTCCCTTCGCCCTTGGGACCTTCTCCCTCGCCGAAGCCGCGCCCTTCCCCGGACTGGTTGTCGGGGACCGCGCTCTCGACCTCAGCACGCTGGGGTCACCCGCCGGCGCACGCACCACGCGTGAGCTGCTGGAGAACTGGGACGAGGCGCTCACGGAGCTGCGGCGTCTCGCCGACGCGCCGCGGCGGGAGGACTGGCTGCCCCTGGAGGAGCTCCGTGTGCACCCGCCCGTGGAGCCCCACCAGATCCTCCAGGCCGGCGCCAACTACCGCAAGCACGTGATCGAGCTGACGCTGGCGCATCGGCTCGCGGACGACGACCGTCCCGAGGAGGTGGCCCGCGCCGAGGCCGCGGCCGGGGTCGACCGGCGCGCCGCCGAAGGCGAGCCGTACGTCTTCACCGGGCTGCACTCCTCGCTGGCGGGCGCCTATGACGACCTGCGACTCCCCGGCTGGTCGGAGCAGGTCGACTGGGAACTGGAACTGTGCGCGGTCATCACCAAGCCCGCCTACCGCGTCCGTCGCGAGGAGGCACTCGCCCATGTGGGGGCCTATACGATCGCCAACGACGTCACCGCGCGCGATGCCGTCTTCCGCGACGACCTCGGCCGGATCGGCGCCGACTGGCGACCCGGTAAGAACCTGCCCGGATTCACCCCGCTGGGCCCCTTTCTCGTCCCGGCGGAGCACATCGGGGCCCCGGAGGGCCTTCGCCTCACCCTGAAGCTCAACGGCGAGGTGAAACAGGACGACTGGGCCAAGGACATGATCTTCGATGTCGCCGCCCTCGTCTCCTACGCCTCGCAGACCACCCAGCTGCTTCCCGGGGACCTGTTGCTCACGGGCAGCCCCGCCGGCAACGGCATCCACTGGGGCCGACTCCTGCGGGACGGCGACGTCATGGAGAGCACCATCACCGGACTCGGCACACAGATCACCCGTTGCGCCGCCGAGCGGCACTGAAGGGACGACACGATGACACAACGTCTGCTGACCCACCTGCGCCACGTCGACCTCGCTGTTCCCGACTACGAGGCCCAACTCGACTTCTACCGCGGCCTATGGGGTCTGGTGCCGGTCGCCCAGGACCCGGGCATCTCCTTCCTGGCGGCGGAGGGCTCACCCGAGCACTACGTGGTGCGGCTGCGCCGGGCCGAGGAGAAGCGACTCGATCTCCTCTCCTTCGGTGCCGCCACACGGGCGGATGTCGACACCCTCGCCGAGCGGCTGCTGGCCCGGAGCGTGCCGCTGATTTCCCGGCCGGACACGCTACAGACTCCCGGCGGTGGCTACGGCTTCCGGTTCTTCGACATCGATGGCCGCACGGTGGAGGTCTCGACACAGGTGGAGGCGCGCCGGCACCGCAAGATCGAGGCAAAGGAGTCCATCCCGGTCCGCCTCTCGCACGTGGTCGTGAACTCCCCGGACATCGCCGCAACCCGCGCCTGGTACGAGCGCCACCTCGACTTCGCGCTGTCCGACGCGATCGGCTCACCGCACACCGGCGACGTCATGAACTTCATGCGGATCAGCTCGCAACACCACAGCCTGGGCATCGCCGCGGGACCGCACACCTCCGTGCACCATGTGTCGTTCGAGATGCGTGGCCTGGACGAGTTCATGCGCGGCACCGGACGGCTGCTGCGGGCCGGAGCACACATGACATGGGGTCCCGGACGGCACCTCGCCGGGGACAACACCTTCTCCTACTTCCTCGACCCGCACGGCAACACGCTCGAGTACACCACCGAGATGGAGGAGCTCGACGAGGACACCTGGCACCCTCACCAGTACACCTTCATGGACGACGACGTCAGCGACCAGTGGGGCACAGCGAACCCCATGACCGAGGTCATCGCCAAGGAACAGCACAACGACGTCGACCGAGGCGTCTTCGTGGCCCCGCCCGTGTGATACGGCGAACACCCCCCGCACCGACCCGACACCCCTGAAACACCGGAGTCCACCGTCATGCGTCTGATCGCGTTGGAAGAAGCGTTCGCTCTACCCGATTTCCTGTCCCGGCAGCCCCTCACCAAGACGTCCACCTCGGCGGACCTGCTCGCCCTGTGGAACCGCCAGCTGGTGGACGTCACCGAGGAACGGCTGCCGCTCATGGACAAGCACGGCATCCAGGTGCAGGTCCTCTCCCTCACCGTCCCCGGCATCCAGGGGCTGACGAACGCCGAGGAGGCCATCGCCGAGTCCCGACGCGCCAACGACTTCCTCGCCGAAATCATCGCCCGCCATCCGGACCGCTTCAAGGGATTCGCCGCCGTCCCCCTCCAGGAGCCCGAGGCCGCCGCGGCAGAACTCGAACGAGCGGTCAGCGACCTCGGACTGAGCGGAGCCCTGGTCAACGATCACACCAACGGGCACTACTACGATGAACCCCAGTTCGATGTGTTCTGGGACAAGCTCGAGGAACTCGATGTCCCGCTATATCTGCACCCCGGCGCGCCGGCGGCCGACAGCTGGCACATTCTCAAGGGTCACCCCGAACTCGTCGGCCCTGTCTGGACCTGGGGTCCGGAGACGGCCGGGCACACCCTTCGGATGGTCCTGGGCGGCGTGTTCGACCGGCACCCTCGGGCCAAACTGATCCTGGGGCATATGGGCGAGGGGCTTCCCTTCCACCTCGCGCGTCTCGATTCGCGGTACGCGTGCCAGAGCGATCAGCCGCTGGGACGCCGCCCCTCCGCCTACTTCGGCGACAACATCCGCATCACGGTCAGCGGCGTGTGGTCCCATGCGGCGCTGGTGGGCGCCATCAACGCGATCGGCGCCGACGCCGTCATGTTCGCCGTGGACTACCCGTACGAGTCCACCGAGGAGGCCGTCGCCTTCCTGCGATCGGCCCCGATCAGTGCCGACGACCGCGAGAAGGTCGCCCATCTCAACGCCGAACGCCTGCTCCACCTGAGCTGAGGGAATGCCAGGCCGCCTGGCTCGCCGGCCGGGCCGCGGCCCGCACCGCGACCGACCGGCGGGCGATCGCGGTCCGGCATCATCCGGCGATCCGCCCGCAAGCGATGCACACCGGTTCGAATCCGGTTGCGGCCTCAGGAATCACTCAGCTGGGGAGTCACGGCTGAGAACGTCACCCCGGTGAGCTCCTCGGAGACGGTCCACAGGCGCTGCTGGGCGGCCTGGTCGTGGGAGTCGGGGCTGGAGGTGACCAGCTTCGGGTAGCCGCGGATCTCCCCCCGGTTGCCGGGGCCGTAGTACTGGCCGCCGGTGACGGCCGGATCGGTGGCGGCGCGCAGGGTGGGCAGGGCGCCCATCTCGGCCTTCTGGGTGAGCAGCGGCGCGAGCCAGGTGACGGGCACGCGAAGGGCGGCGGGCGTGTTGCGGGCGAGTTCGGTGTTGGACACGCCGGGATGGGCGGCCACCGCGACCGTGGTGCCGTGCGGTGCGAGCCGGCGCTGAAGTTCGTACGTGAACATCAGGTTGGCGAGTTTGGCCTGGCCGTAGGCGGCGACGCGGCTGTACGAGCGCTCCCACTGCAAGTCGTCGAAGTGGATGGCGGCCCGGATGCGGTGACCGGTGCTGCTGACCGTCACGACGCGGGAGCCGGGGACGGGCAGGAGCCGGTCCAGCAGCAGGCCGGTCAGGGCGAAGTGGCCGAGGTGGTTGGTGCCGAACTGCAACTCGAAGCCGTCGGCGGTGGTCTGCCGCGGGGTATACATCACCCCCGCGTTGTTGATCAGAAGGTCGATACGCGGGTGGGCCGCGCGCAAGTCTGCCGCCGCGGACCGGATCGAGTCCAGGGAGGCCAGGTCGAGGGCCTGGACGGTGACGTCGCCGGTGATGCGGGCGGCTGCCCGCTTGCCCTTCTCCACATCGCGGACCGCCAGGACCACCGTCGCCCCGCGCGCCGCCAGCATCCGGGCGGTCTCGAAGCCCAGCCCGGTGTTCGCGCCGGTCACGATCGCCACCCGGCCATGCTGATCAGGGATGTGCCGCTCGGTCCAGTCACTACTCATGACGCACTCCTAAAGAACCATCGGTCTGTTATGAGTCACGAACGTAAAAGACCGCCGGTCTCCTGTCAAGGGACCGGCGGTCTTTAAGCTAGGCTGTGGGCGTGACGTTTCAGCGGGCGCGAAGCGAGGAGCAGCGGGAGATCCGCCGCCGGGCGATCCTGGACACGGCGGCGGCGATGCTCGACGAGATGCCCGTGGCCGAGGTGAGCCTCAACGAGCTCAGCCGGCGGGTGGGCCTGGCCAAGTCGAACGTCCTGCGGTATTTCGAGTCGCGCGAGGCGGTGCTGCTCGAACTGCTGGACGTTTTTCTGGAGAGCTGGCTCGCCGAGCTGGCGGACGAGCTGGCCGCGGGCATCGAGGCACATGCGGCGCCGGAAGTGCGGGCGGGCCAGCTCGCCGAGATCCTCAGCCGGTCACTGGCGGACCGGGTGGTGCTGTGCGGCCTCTTCGGCGCGCAGGGCGGCGTCCTCGAGCACAACGTCTCGGTCGAGGTGGTCAAGCGGCACAAGCGCTCCTCCCTCACCCGGCTCGCGGCCATGACCGAGCTCATGCGCCGCCACGTGCCCGAGCTCGGCGACGACGCACAGCTGTTCTGCCTGATGAGCCTGGTCTCGGCGGGTGCCCTGTCGGCGTATGTCCCGCCGCCGCCCAGCCTCCTTGCCGCCTACGCGGACGAGCCCGCCCTCGGCGTGCTCCACCTGGACCTCCGCGACGCTCTGCGGATCTCTTTCACCTCGGCGCTCCTGGGCGTGCTGCCGCGCGCCTGAACCGTTCCCCTGCTACGTCAGATACGTGGCGAACCAGTCGAGCATCAGGCTCGGGTCCTTCTGGAAATAGGTGTATCCATCCCAACGTCGAGTCGACCCTTCGATCCAGAAGAGCTTCTTCGCCTCGATCGGCATGTTGTCGTAAATCGTCTGGACATCCTTGGGCGTAGTCATCGCGTCGTCACGCACCTGGTACAGGAACGTGGGAATCCGGACGGACTTCGCCGCGGGCGCCGGCGACAGGTCATCGATCGTGAAACTGGTCTTCAGCCTCATCAGCTCATCCAGGTCGTCGACCCGTTCCGCCGGGATTCCCCGGGACGCCATGACCTTCTCCAGCAGATACCGCGGCGACAGCGGCTGACAGCCCACCAGGCATCGGACGTTCTCGAACGCATCGGGATACCGCGCCATCGCGACGAGTGTCGCATTGCAACCGAGGCAGCGGCTGAACAGACCGACACTCATCTCACGCAGGTCCGACCGGCCGCGTACGTAGTTCAGCGACCCCACGACGTCACGGCATTCGAAGTTTCCACTGGACGAGACTCCGCCGTTCGCCGCACCGCTATGCCCGAAATTACGCAGATCGTAGGCGAGCACGTTATACCCGGCATCATGCAGGATCTTGAAGTCCGGCACAAAGTTGACCTCGAAGTCGTTACCGAAGGCGGCGCCGAGCGACTTCCACGGCTCGAGGTGGGACGGGAGCCCGGACCTGCTGAACCAGCGCGGATGATTCAGGATCACTATCCTGTCCGAACCGGGCGCGGGAATGAACCAGCCCTCCAGCGGAATTCCGTCCAGGGACGGAAAAGTGACGTTCTCGTAGGCCAGACCGACTTCGGCCGGCGAGTGCAGGATCGGTGAGCGGTTCGAGAAGGAGAAGCCCTCCGCCATCGCCTGAAGTGCTCGCTCGATCGAGTCGTCAGTCTGTATTGCCTCAGACATTGGACATCCTTTCCTGATTACTCCGGCAGTGAGACCGGGCAGCTCCACGCAGCCGTTCAGCCTTTACACGGCCAACCGCCCGGGCGCATGGCCGATCGGACCGATCCGGGTGGCCCTGGCTGCGGTGAACTTTATGGCGCCGGACGCACGGTAGTCCGAGCCTTATTCCGCTGAGCGGACATTTGTTCCGAGACCGGCGGCCGCGGCGTGCCGCCGCCGCGACTTTGGGACGTGTCGCGTCTCATCACTCCCACTCGCTGAAGAACAGCCATGCCATGACGCTCTCGGCGTCGGAGTCAGGCACTGGTTCGGCGACCTCGCGCCGGGCCTCCTCGAACCGTCGGCTGGAGTCGAACAGCAACGCCCATGTCGCGCCGGCGCACCGGGCGACCTGCCTCGCCAGGCGGTCGAGGTCCCCCGGCCCCGGCCCCCGGGAGAGCGAGACCGCGGCCAGTGCCCGCCCTGAGCCCCGTAGCGGTGCCGCCACGCAGGTCACGCCTTGAAAACACTCTTCACGGTCGTAGGCCACTCCCGTGCTGTGCACTGTGGCCAGTTCGCTGCGCAAGGCGTTGCCGCGGATGAGGGTGTTTCGGGTGCGCGGGAGGAGTCTGCCCGCGAGCAGTCGCTCGACCGTGGTCGCGCCACCGAAAGCGAGCAGCGCCTTGCCCGCCGCGGTGCAGTGGACCGGCAGGCGCGTGCCCACCTGGTAAGGGAGCGAGGAGCGGCGCGGGTCACCGATTTGCTCCAGGCACAGGACCTCGGCCCCGTCCTGCACGAAGAGCTGTACCCAGTGGCCGGTGGCCTCATGAAGAGCGATCAGATGCGGCAGAGCCGCCCGGCGCAGCCGATTGTGGTGGGAGGCGAAGGCGCCCAGCTCCAGCAGGCCCAACCCCAGGAAGTACCTGCGGCCGTCCTTTCCGAGCCAGCCGAGCTCCACGAGCTGTCCCATCAGCCGGTGCACCGTCGTTCGTGACAGGCCCGTGTGCCGGACCACATCGGTCAGGCTCAGCGTGGGGCGCCGGCCTTCGAACGCACTGAGGATGCGCGCCGCCTTCTCCAACACCGGCGCCGCCGACGCGTCCGGGTCAGCGGATGCTTCCGGGCGAGGCACGCCAGAGGTCATGGACATCCCCTCTCAGAGGCCGACGAGCGACCGGTGTCATACCCCAGACCCTAACTAAGCCTCTTTAATTAAGCTAGCTTCGGTACGACGCCGACGCAGTGGTTGGCGAGCCTCTTCCGTGCTGCCTGCCGGCGCTGGACCGTGGCAGCCTTCTCGATATGTCAGAAGACGCGCGCTTGGCCACCTACAGCACTGTCTCCACGTCGCTCGCCCTTCGAAGTGATCGCCAGCTGAGCGAGCTTGTGGACGCTGCCGTGCCGCTTGGCTCCGGTATCGGCGGGAGGTCTGCGCTGCTGGAGGTCGAGGGCAAGCCGGTCTTCGTGAAGCGGGTGCCGCTCACGGATATGGAGCGGCTGCCGGAGCATGCACGATCCACGGCCAACCTGTTCGGGATACCCACTTTCTGCCAGTACGGAGTCGGTGGGGGTCCTGGTTTCGGGGCATGGCGGGAGCTCGCCGCACACGTCATGACGACGAACTGGGTGCTCGGAGGGCAGTACCAAGGGTTCCCGATGATGTACCACTGGCGCGTACTGCCGGACACGGCCGCGCTGCCCGAGGAACTCGCGGATGTGGAGCGGGTCGTGGCCTATTGGGGAGGCAGTCCGGAGGTACGTCGTCGCATCGAGGCCCTTCAGCGTTCCTCTGCGAGCCTCGCGCTGTTCGTGGAATACATCCCGCAGACTCTCCACGAGTGGCTCATCGAGCAGGTACAGGCTCATGAAGAGTCTGCCGACCGGGCCTGTTCCCTGGTGGAGGGCGGGCTGGAGGCCGGCACGTCCTTCTTGAACGCTCGCGGGCTTCTGCACTTCGACGCCCATTTTCACAACATCCTGACCGACGGCCGACGCCTTTACTTCGCCGACTACGGCCTCGCCCTCTCCTCCCGGTTCGATCTCTCACCGTCCGAGACCAGCTTCTTCGAACTGCACCGGACCTACGATCTCTGCTACACGCGCAGCTGGCTGGTGAACTGGTTGATCACGAATCTGTACGGCTACGAGCGGAAGGAACGCGAGGCGCTCATTCGCGCATGCGCGGAGGGGGAGGACCCGCCGGACGGACCGCGAGAGGCCAGGGCGATCCTCTCCCGCCACGCACCGCTCGCCGCAGTGATGACGGACTTCTACGTCATGGTCCAGGACGAGAACAGGGAGACCCCGTACCCGTTGAAGGCGCTCCGCCGGGCCCTCCATGCGGACAGGTCACGTCGCGGCTCGGAGCATGATTCCGAGTCCGGGATGTGAAAAGGAGCGCGCTGCCGCCGTGCGCTCGGGGATGTTCCCGTCCCGCGCAGACCGGGGAACGCCCCGGCTGGGTCTCCCTCATACGGCGCCACTGACGGCCCCAGGCACTGCGAGTCCCACACTGGCCGTAGTCCGACCGCCCGCCCGTGCACCCGGGACGGGCCGCGTGTCCATCGCCGGACGGGCCAGTGGATGACCCGCACGTTCGACATCCGGGCCGGGGGTGCGGGCTGGACGGGTGCTGAACGATGGGCGGCCAACCGACGAACCGCGCTCGATGGCACTCGCGATGTGGCGAAGCAGCGCAGGCTGCATGCCACGGGCGCGCGAGGAGCCAGATGACCGCCCGCGCCCTGCCCCGGACCAGCCGCCGTTTCACGCTGCTCGGCGCCCCCTTCGACGGTGCCGCCACCCTCGGCTGGCCCGGCAGCCGCTACGCCCCGGACCGCATCCGCGCCGCGATGCGGTGGATCCTCCAGCGGCGCGAGGGAGGGCAGATCTACTGCCTCGACCACGCCGCGCTGCACCCCTTCCCCGATGACCTGCTCACCGACGGCGGCGATGTGCACACCGTCGCCCACGATCTGGAGGCCACCCTCGCCGGCGCCGCCGCCGGTGTGCGCGACACGCTCGCCGCCGGGCATACGCCCGTGCTGCTCGGCGGCGACGACAGCCTGCTCTACCCGGCGGCCCGCGGCCTCGCGGAGTCGACCGCGGGCACCGTCGCCGTGGTCCACCTCGACGCCCACCTCGATCTGCTCGACCGCAGCGAACAGCAAGGCGCCCACAGCCATTCATCCGGTATGCGCAGGGCGAGCGAACTGCCGAACGTCGACCTCGCCGCCAGCGTGCAACTCGCCTCCCGGCACTTCAACTTCCCCTCCTCGCTCTCCTTCCGCGAGCAGGCGGGCCTGCGCAACATCCCCGCGGCCGAGATCCACCGGCGCGGCACCGAGGCCATCGCCGAGGACGTGATCGCCCAGATCGCCGCCGCGGACCGGGGGCTGCTGGCCTTCGACATCGACTGCGTCGACCCCGCGCACGCCCCCGGCGCGGGTGCGCACGAGCCCGGCGGGCTGACCTCCTTCCAGGCGCTCGACCTGGTGCAGCGGCTGGCCCCGTACGTCGACGCCCTCGTCCTCACCGAGGTCAACCCGCTCACCGACCTGCACGACCGGACCGCCAACCTGGCCGCCTATCTCGTGGCACATTTCGTCGTCCACGGCGGGTCGCCCGACGCGGCTCCCGAAGGAGCGCTCTCATGATCGACAAGCTCATCATCCTGCTGTACCTGCTCCTGATGGTCGGGGCCGGTTACCTCGGCATGCGCCGGAGCCGGACCTCGGAGGACTTCACGGTGGCCGGCCGGCGGCTCGGCCCGTTCATGTACACCTCTGCCATGAGCACCGTGGTGCTGGGCGCGGCGTCCACCGTCGGCGGCGTCAGCCTCGGATACCAGTACGGAATCTCCGGCATGGTGCTCGTGCTGTCCCTCGCGATCGGCATCGCCGCCATCGGTGTGCTCTTCGCGGGCAGGCTCTTCCGCAGCGGTGTCTACACGGTGCCGGACGCCATGAGCCGCCGCTTCGGCCGCCCGTCGCGAATCATGAGCTCCGTCATCGTGGTCTTCTACACGCTCATGGTCGGCGTGGGCCAGATCATCGGCATCGGCACGGTACTGACCGTCGTCTTCGACATACCGCCCACGACGGCCGCGTTCATCGGCTGGGCCACGATCATGCTGTACAGCGTCGCGGGCGGGATGTGGTCGATCACCCTCACCGACGTGGTGCAGTTCATGGTCAAGACGCTCGGCGTCTTCGCCGTGCTGCTGCCGCTCGTCGTCCACGAGGCAGGTGGCCTCTCGGCGATGCGCGCCGAGCTGCCGGGAAGGTTCTTCTCGCCGACCGGCATCGGTATGAGCACGATCGGCGCCTACTTCCTGCTGTTCTTCTTCGGCTTCATGATCGACCAGGGCAACTGGCAGCGGCTGCTGACCGCCCGCTCCGAGAAGGTCGCCCGCTGGGGCGCCATCGTCTCCGGCCTCTACTGCGCCCTGTACGGCCTGGCCGGCGCCCTCATCGGCACGGCGGGCCGGGTGGTGCTGCCCCACCTCGCCAACCCCGATGACGCCTACGCCCGCATCTCCTCGCTCGTTCTGCCGGTCGGGCTGTTCGGGCTGGTGATGGCGGCCGCCCTGGCCGCGTCCATGTCCACCGCCAGCGGCCTGCTGATCGGGGCGTCCACCGTGCTCACCAACGATGTGCTGCGGCCGCTGGGCGGGGGGCGGCTGAGCAGCGTGCGCGCCAACCGGATCACCCTGTTCGCCGTCGGCCTCGTCGCGCTGGCGGTGTCGTACGCCGTGGACAGCGTGGTGGGGGCCGTGACCGTGGCGGCGGATCTGCTGGCCGCGGCGCTGCTGGTGCCCGTCGTCGGGGCGATGTTCTGGCGGCGTTCGACGGCGGTCGCGGCGATCGGCGGAGTGCTGGCCGGCTCCACGGTCTGCGTCGCCTTCATGGCGATCTCGGGACTGTACGCGAACGAACCCGTCATGTACGGCATGGCGGCGGCCCTCACCGTCTTCGTGACGCTGAGCCTGGCCACCCGGCCCGACCCCGCCGTCGCGAGGCTGGCCTTCGAGGAACTGCCGGACTCCGCCGGAGTCCGTGATGCGGCCGGCGTCCCTGCCGCTCAGGCCGTGCCGTCCGCGCCGAGCGCGTGAGCTTGCAGGGCCAGGGCCAGTTCGAGGCGTACGTACGCGGAGTCCAGGTCACGGTCCAGCACCCGGCCCACCACGCCGAGGCGGTGGTGCAGGGTGTGCCGGTGGATGCCGAGTTCCGCGGCGGCCCGGGCCAGTGATCCGTTGTTGTCGAGGAAGGCGCGGACCGTGGCGATCAGCGGGACGCCACGGTCCTCCTCGGCGCGGCGCAGCGGATCGATGACCCGGGCCACCAGGATGTCGGGAACCGACCGCTCAGCGGAGGCCAGCAACAGTTCGATCGCGCCCAGTTCGCGGATGGAGGTGACGGCGCGGCCCTCCCGCAGGCCGATCGCGAGCGCCTGCCGGGCCTGCCGCAGCCCCTGCGTCAGGCTGCCGGTCGACACCGCCTCGCTCACCCCCGCGGGTCCGGGGCAGACCCGGTCGAGCGGCCCCGCGGGATCCCGGAGCGCCGCCAGCACCTCGGCCGGCCGCGAGGTCAGCAGCACCGTCTCCCCGCGATCCGTCGACGTGGCCAGCACCGGGGGCTCGTAGTCGGTGAGGACGTCGTACGTGCCCGCGGCGGGCGGTGTCCGGAGCACCATCACCGTGATGTCCTGCGGATCGAGCCCCCATGCGGTGAGCAGCCGCGTGGCCGTCACGGGGTCGGCGCCCTCCTCGAGCGTCTCGCGCACCGCCTCGGCGGCGGCCCGGTGGCCCTCGGCCCGGGTCCGGCGCCGCTGCTCCACGTCGTAGGTGACCAGCGAGGCCGCGGCCGCCACGACCGTGTAGTCCGGGCGGGCGAAGGGCTCCTCACGCCACACGAGGAGCCGTCCCCGTACGGCCCCCGCTCCCAGCGTGTGGCCGACGAGATGGCCGTGGGAGTCCACGACGGAGAGCGACTGGCCGGAGACCGCGGCGGCGGACGCGGCGCGGGCGGCGTCCGCCACCGCGGTCTCCGGCGCCACCGCCAGCACCTCGCCCGCCGGGTCCACGACCGCCGCCCAGCCCCCGTACTCCCGCGCCAGCTCCCGCGTGGTGCCCCGCATCGCGCCCAGCTCCAGCGCCGCGGCGGTGAGCCGCGGATAGAGGTGCAGAGCGCGGTGCAGCGCGGAGCGTTCCTCACTCGCGATCCGGCTGGCCACGGCCTGGGCGAGCGCCACGAACGGGGTCGTGTACGGCACCACGAGCACCGGCAGACCGGTCTCCGCGCCGACCCGCACGACCTCCGGCGGCACGTCGTCGTAGACGAGGTCGACGGCGATCCCGATGCCCGCCGCTCCCGACGCGGCGAGTCGGCGGGCCGTCGCGGCCACGGACTCGGGCCCCGCGCGCCCTATGCCGGTGGTGAGCACCAGAGAACCGGCCTCCAGCCATGGCGTGGGATCGCACACCTCACTCGCGTGCACCCAGCTGATCGGCCGGTCGAGCCCGCTCGCGCCGGCGGCCACGGTCAGCCCGAACTCACGGCGCGCGACGAGTTCCCGGACGCTGAGGGGCATGGGCGCGGCTCCTTCCGACAAGAACAGGCACCCATTACGCCATGTCCTGCCCGGCCGTCACACCCCGGCCCCTTCCACGGCGGGGTCCGCCCCGGCGGACACCTCACCACGCGGCCGACCCGACGGGCCCGCCCATGAACCGCCGCGGCCTGGCCCGGTCAGGGGCCGCAGGGCTCATCCTCGTTTGGCGCGGGGGGACCACACGCCCATCCACTGTTCGGCGCCCCACGCCTCGTACCGTCGCGCCTCGGTGAACCCCAGCTTGGCCGCGAGGCGCATCGAGCGCTCGTTGGCGGTCCGGGTGCAGAGCACCACCGGCTCGCCGGGAAGCGCGTCGGCGAACCAGCCGAGCGCCGCCGCGCACGCCTCGGCGGCGTACCCGCGTCCCCACGCCTGGGGCAGGAACAGGTAGCCGAGTTCGGCCTCCCCGGCATCCGGGCGGACATGGCTCCGACGCTCCGCGTCGCGCCGGTTGAGTTCGATGGTGCCGATCATCGCTCCGTCGAGTTCGACCACGAAAAGGCCGGGCCGCCTCTCGGGCGTCTCGGGCAGCACGCGCTCCACCTCATCGCGCGGTCGAGGGCCGCCTATGTAGGTGCCCACCTCCGGCGAGGCGAACAGCTCGATGAACGCCGCACGGTCCCGGGCCTCGGACTCGCGGAGCACGAGCCGCTCGGTCTTGATCGGGGCAGGTGGCCAGGCGACGGACGCTGGTTCAGCCATGGCGGGCAACCTATCGCACGCTCGCCGGGTACGGGGCCCGGCGATCCGCGGCCGCGCCGTGTGGGCGCGAGTGGCCGGAGGCGATGCCGCGGGCAGGCAGCGGGTCCCAGGACCCCGGCCGCATGGCCGCCGGGACGGGGTGTCAGACCACGACGAGCCGGTCCACCAGCAGCTCCACCCTGCGCTCGGTGTCCTCCGGCGGGAGCCGTCGCGCCCGGGTCAGGGTGGCCAGTCCGTGCAGGGCCGCCCAGAACGTCTCGGTGAACAGTGCCGGGTGGACGCCGTCCCCGGCGACCTCGCCGAGGTTCTCCAGCAGGGCGGCGAAGGCGTCCTTGAGCGGCTCGGGGGTGTCCTCGCGTGCGAACGCCAGGCCGCCGTCGAGCTGGAACATGGCGTCGTAGACCGCCGGGTTGCGTTCGGCGAAGTCGAGGTAGGCGCGGGCCAGGGCGGTGACCCGGACTCGGGGGCCGTCCGCGGCGGAGGTCACGGCCCGCAGCGCCGCGGCCATCTCGGCGGCACCCTCAAGGGCGACGGCGCCGATGATCTCGCGCTTGCCGCGGAAATGGCTGTAGAGGACGGGCTGGCTGTACTCGATGCGCTCGGCGAGCTGGCGGGTGGTGACCGCGTCCCAGCCCTTCTGCTCGGCGAGTTCGCGGGCCGTTGCCACGATGAGCCGTTCGCGGCTCGCCCGTTCGCGCTCCTTGCGTTCCTGTACCGACATGATTCGATCCTAGCACCGCTAGACAATCAAGCGACAGCAGCATTAGCGTTGCCTTGCCAGCTAGCAGCGCTAGATCCCTGGAGGGGTCATCATGCTCAACGCACTCGAGGTGTTCACCACCGTGGTCGTCGGCCTGATGGTGGGGGTGGAGTTCTCCGTCGCCTTCGTCATCAACCGGATCCTCGACGCCCTCCCGGAGGACAGCGGCCAACTCGGCCGCGCCCACGGGGGTCGGATGCTCGGCGCCGTGATGCCGGTCTGGTACATCGGCTCACTCGTCCTCGTCGGCATCTGGGCTGTCGCCAGATGGCACCACCACGGCACCGGCCTCGTCGTCACCGCCGGCGCACTGCTGATCCTCAGCGTGATCATGTCGATCCTGCTGCTCGTCCCGATCAACAACCGGGGCAAGACGTGGACCCCCGAGAACCGGCCCGAGGACTGGAAGGAGCAGATGAACCGGTGGGACCGCTTCCACTACGCCCGCGTCGCCGTCATCATCGCCGCCTTCGCCCTGCTGGCCACCGCCCTCGCCTGAGCCCGCGGGCCGCCTGCGCCCCCTCCTCGACCGCACCCTGGCCAACAGCCGAGGCTCCGGCTCGGAGCGCACACCCGACGAGAGCGCGCACGTCACGCGGCGGGGTCCGCGCTCTTACGGTCTCCGGCCGGCCCTTCGCCTGTCGGCACGGCGGCCAGGGCCGGGCCGGCCAGACCAGGTGCCAGGAGCAGGATGGCAGCGCCGACGAGCCACGGGGCGCGCAGGCCGAAGTGGTCGACCAGCATGGCCCCCAGCACCGCGCCGATGAGGGCCGTGCCCGCCGACAGCAGCCGGAAGACACTCATCACCCGCCCCTGGAAGTGCCGCGGGATGACGCTCTGGCGCAGTGAGAGGGTGACCACGGTCCACGTGGTGCCGCCGAATCCGACCAGGGCGAGCATCGCGGCCGTCACGACGACGTTCCCGCTCAGACCGATGGCCAGGCTCGCCACCGCGGGGACCCACAGCGACAGGAGCAGCAGCGGGCGGTGGCGTAACCGGCGGCGAGCGGACCCGGCGGCCAGGCCCGCCGCCGCTCCGCCGGCCGCGGAGGCCCACATGAGCAGGCCGTATCCCACCTCGCCGGTGTGCAGGACCTCCACCGTGAAGAGCGCGAAGGTGGCGAAGCAGCCCGTGATGACGGTATTGATCACTCCCCCGACGGCGGCGAGCGACCGGCAGGCCGGGTCGGCGGCGAGCCACCGGAGGCCCTCACGGATCTCGCGCCGAAGCGTGGACGCCGACGCCGCCCTGGCGACCTCGCCCGTCGCCCGGCCTCCCCTGAGTGACAGGAGCACCAGGAAGGCGAGGGCGAAGGTGAGCGCGTCGAGCAGGAACGGCAGACCGGGCGAGACGACGAAGACCACTCCGGCCAGCGGGACGGCGATCAGCTGCCCGGTGACGATCTCGGCTCCGACCAGACGTCCGTTGGCGGTCGGCAGCGCGTCCGCGGGGACCAACTGGGGCAGCAGCGCGGTCGCCGCGTTCTCGGCGAAGGTCTGACAGCAGCCGAGGGCGAACGCCAGGGCGTAGACGGTCGGCAGCTGAAGACCGCCCGCCGTCGCGGCCGCGGCCAGCACGGCCGCCAGCAGGCACTGAAGAGCGGCGCTGACCGTCATCACCAGCCGTCGGTCCAGCCGGTCGACCAGGGCACCGGCGGGAAGCGAAACCAGCAGCCAGGGAAGGGCTTGCGCGACGGCCATGCCGGCGAACGCGGTGGGATCCGGGGCCACGCCGGCGATGAGCAGCGGTAAGGCGGTGAGGTGCAGACCGTCGCCCAGCCGTGAGACCGCCGTCGCGGCCACCAGCTTTCGGAACCCACCCGGGTCGACGGTCCGCACGCTGTCGTCGGAACAGCGGGCCCGCCGCCTCACTCCGCCGGACCGAGCCCACCGCGCAGGGCGGGGTGGGCACCGCGCCCATCGAGCTCCTCGCGTGCGCGCCGCCATTCATCGAGCGCGTCCCGGACGAAGGCGCGCACGGCCGGCAGTCCGCCGTTGTCCTCGGCCCAGGCGTCAATGGCCCGCTGCTCGAACCGCCATTCGCCATCGACCAGCACGGCGGGCAGTCCGCGCAGCATGATCAGCCAGTAGATCTCCTCCGCCGACAGGTCCCAGTACTCCCGGAGACCGGCGAACGGCATCAACCCGGCGGTGGCCTCCAGGAGTTGGCTGTGGCTCAGCTGGTGCCACGGTGTCGTCACGATGTGCTCCCTTCGGGTCCGTAGCGCTCAGCGGGTGCCCACGTGCAGGCCGTGGAAGAACGGCAGATCCGTGAAGCGCTCATATCCGCCGAAGCCCGCTTCACGGATCCAGGACTCGTACTCGGCCCAGCTGTACAGGCGCCCCTGCCCCGAGGCGATGGTCAGGAAGTACGGTGCCGCCAGCATGGTCGTGGCCGGTCCGTCCTTGGCGTCGTTCTGCATCATGTTGAGCACGGCGACCTTCCCTCCCTCGGGGAGGCAGTCGTACGCCTTGCGCAGCAGCCCCACGCTCGTCTCCGGGGTGAAGATGTTGAGCAGGTGGGAGAAGAGCACCCCGTCGAGGTCCTCAGGGAAGGGGTCGGAGAACATGTCACCGCTGTGGGTACGGACACGGTCCCGCAAACCGGCCCGCGCGATGTTCTCCTCCGCCATCTCCGTCACGCTGGGGAGGTCGAACACCGTCACCGAGAGTCCGGGATGGCTGCGCACCAGGGCGATGGCGTTGGTGCCGTCGCCGCCTCCGATGTCCGCCACGTGGTGTAACCCCCTGAGCGCCCCGCAGGTGCCCAGGGCCTCGTTGGCCAGCGAGGAGAGGCCGCTCATCGCGTCCTGGAAGACCGCCCGCAGATCCGGGTGGTCGGCCAGCCTCTCGTAGAGCGTCTCCCCCGGACCCGGGAAGTGCCGCAGCCCGACGCTGCTGCCGCTGCGCAGGGCCGCGGTGAAGTCGCGCATCCCCGGGTAGACGATGTGGTGCTGCCAGCCGAGCATCGGGACGAAGGAGCCCGGTTTGCCGGGGACCAGGCGGGCTTCGGCGAGCGGTGCGTTGCGCAGGCGGCCGTCGTGGACCTCCACCAGACCGACCCCGCGCAGGGCTCCGAGCAGGACTTCCATCGGATCGGGCTCGATACCCAGGGCCTTGGCGGTCTCCTCGACCGGGGCGTCGGGGTGGGCGGACAGATGGCCGAACAGACCGAGTTCATGCCCGGCCCACAGCGCCTGGAACGCCACATGGCCCTGCATCAGCAGGCCGAGCTTGTCCTCGGTCAGTTCGGTGGTCGTCGTGGTGTGCATCTCGTGCGTCCTCTCATGGGGTGTGAAGGAGTCGGTGCCCGCTCGGCCCGGCCCGACGGATGTGTAGCGGATGGGCAGTCGGGCCGGCCCGCGCATGGCCAGCGTCGGACGGTAGGTGAGCCGGGCTTCCAGCCGTTCGGCCCCGCGCACCCGCCGTGCGAACTCCCGCAGCGCGATCTCACCCTCGCTGCGTGCCAGGGCCGCACCGAGGCATGCGTGCAGGCCGAGCCCGAAGCCGAGGTGGCGGTTGTTCCGGCGGTCGAGGTCGAAGACGTCCGGGGAGTCGAAACGCCTCGGGTCGCGGTTGGCGGCGGCCAGCAGCAGTACCAAGGTGGCCCCGCGCGGCACCACCCGCCCGGCGATCTCGATGTCGGACAGCGCCACCCGGGTGCGGAAGTGCAGTGGGGGATCGAACCGCAGTACCTCCTCCACCATGGCCTTGGCCGCCCCCGGCCGGTCGGCGACCCGCCGCCGCAACCCGGGGTCGCCGAGCAGAAGCAGCACACCGTTGGCGATCAGGTTGACGGTCGTCTCGTGACCGGCCACGAGCAACAGCGCGCAGATGGAGGCCACTTCCTCGGTATCGGCCGCGCCCTGGTCGGCCAGGGCGACGAGCTGCGAGATGACATCGCCGCTCGGAGCCGCGCGGCGGGCGGGAATCAGCTCGTGGAAGTAGTCCAGTATCGAGGCGCGGGCACGGGTCCCCTCCGCGCGGGCCGCGGCGTCGAGGTTGAACGCCTGGTCCATGTTCCGTGCCATCGCCCCCGACCAGCGGCCCAGCCGGGGAAAGTCCTCCTGCGGCAGACCGAGGAGTTCGCAGATGATGCGCACGGGCAGCGGAAACGCGAAGTCGGCGACGACATCCATGAACTCCCGCTCACCGGCGGCATCGAGCAGCTCGGCCACAATCCGCTCGATACGCTCCGGCAACCCGGCGAAGGCGGGAATCAGACAGGTGTGGGCCAGCCGGCGCAGCCGCGTATGTGCGGGCGGGTCCAGCAGCATGAAGGGGGCCTTCGCCAGCAGCGCGGCATCCTCGCCGCTGAGCTCGCCCCGGCCGCGCATCCGGTGGAACATGGTCGACCCGGTCTCGTCACTGCTGCACCGGGCGTCGCGCAGCAAGGCGTGGCATTCGGCGTAGCCGCTGACGAGGTGGACACCGGAGGGGTCCTCGACGACGGGCTCGCCACGGCGGTGCATCCGCTCGTACAGCGGGTAGGGGTGGGCGATCGAGGTGGGGGACATGAGGTCCCTCAACGACACGGCGGCGTCAGTCATGGTCGTCAGCTCCTGGTGTCGACGCCCGCACCGCCGGATCCAGGTGGTCCGCGAGCGCGGACGCGAGCACGTGGTAGAGGCGTGGCGGCGGATCGGTCATGTAGTAGTCGAAATCGCCCGGCTGCACCTGGTCGTAGGCCAACGACACCCCCGGCACCTGCCGCAGCAGCGCTCCGAAGCCCTCGAGGTGACGGGCGATGTCGGGCTTGGCCTCGAACAACAGGTGGGGGCGTCCGCGGGCGAGGGACCATCGGGCGGCCGCGTGCATGACCAGGGGCGCGCCGAACGGCACCGTGGAGATCCAGCGGGTGATCTGGGCCGAGGTGGCGGGCGTGTAGCCGGGTGCCACGTCCACGCCGTCGCAGCCGTATACGCGATGCAGCTCCGGGGGCGCGTCGGCGCGGCCGAGATCGACGCCCACGGTGGCCACGATCTCCCGGTCGCTCTCGGCGTACCACAGCGCTTCCGGTTCGCCGGGAGAGGTGTTGTAGACACGCAGGTACTCGCCGCGGACGAAGTCCATCACCCGGGAGCGGTCGGCCGGTTCGGTGGCGAGGGCGACGGTCAGCGCGGGTCCGCCTCCGGAAGGGGCACGGCTCATGAGGGGGGACCTCCGATTCCATACCGGTGGGGTGCGATGACGCCTCCGGGATCCAGCGCCTTCTTGAGCAGGTCCAGCGTCTCGGCCTTCCCGGGGTCGGCGTACCGGGTGCGGCAGGTGTCGATGGCGTTCTTCCGGTAGGGCCGTGCGCCGATGCCCTCCAGCGCCTCCACCAGGTGGCCGTAGCACTGGTGGGCGCGTGCCACATCATCCTGGCGGTGTTTGTCGAAGGTGAGGCCGAGGACGCCCACGATGCGGTCCGGCGTGGCGAGGATGAAGCTGGCGGAGAACGCGAAGCCATGCTCCCGGTAGACCGGTTCGGCGGCGCGGACCAGGTCGCGTACGGCCGCGCCGTCCGCGGCGACGGTGGGTGAGCACCAGATCAGTCCCAGACGCTCCCACCCCAGGTCACGGCTGATGTGATCGAAGGCGGCGTCGGACGGTACGCCGCGCATGAGGTCATGGATGTCCTGATGGTTCTCGAGGAACTGACGCACCGCGTCGGCCCGCGTGGTGAGCGCCCGGAGGGGGCCGAGCGGCAGCCGGGCGAGCCCGTCCAGCGTGTGGGCCAGCCGTCGGCGGCGGGAGAGCGAGGCGTCGGTGAAGTACTGGACCTGGCCGATGGGGCGCAGCGCCGCCGTGATCCGCCGGCGCTGAGCGGTCAGCTGCCGACGGGAGCCGTAGAGGGCGCCGTACGCGCTCCACGCGGCGGGCGGGCGGTAGGCCGTGGCGTCGCGCGACTTGGCGGCGCCGATGGCCCGGAGCGGGTTGGAGATATGCGTCAGACACCCCAGCTGCCCGTGCACCTTGAGCCGTACCAGGGCGTCCACGAACCGCTCGAGGTGCTGGTCGTGCGGCACCTCGACGCGGATCGACGCGTATGCCTCCGGCATCGGGACCAGTTCGACGCGGGCGCAGGTGACGATGCCGAAGTTGGACTGCACGAACAGCCCGCTCAGATCGGGGCCGACGCCGGGAAAGGTACCGGTGCGCAGCAAGGTGCCGGTGCCCAGGACGACTTCCAGGTCGGACAAGGTGTTCCGGTGGTTCCCCCGCTCCGTGTAGCCGAGTCCGCCTTCCAGCGCGTTTCCCAGGATGCTGGCACCGGTGGCCGCCCCGGTCATGTCGGCGAAGAAGGGCGCGCCGAGCTCCTCGAGGCGTGTCGCCAGGCCGAGTTGGGTCACACCGGGCTCGACCTCGGCATAGCCGTGGTCGATGTCGACGGACCGGACGCGGGACAGCCGGCTCAGGTCGACGAGCAGTTGTCCGTCGCCGGAGGGCAGGCGGGTGCCGTTGCCCACGTTCATCCCGCGGCTGATGGGGTACAGCGGCTGGCGGTGCGCGTTGGCCGCGTGTACCACCTCCTGGACCTCGGTGACGCTTCCGGGCCGGACGATGCCGACCATGGTCCGCTTCATGCCGAGCGTGTTGTCCAGACCGGCCTCGATCTCGTCGGGGGCGGAGGTGAGGTGCTCCTCCCCCACGATGCGGGCGAGGCGCTGGAAGAGGTCGGTTTCCGTATCGGTCGATGACGTCATTGGTTCGTCCCCTCGTTGCTGCTCCGCGCCGGGAGGCCGCACAGATACGCGCTGAGCCGCCCGACGGTGGGGTGGTCGTAGATGAGGGTGACCGGCAGCGGCACGCCGAGGCTGTCGCTGAGCCGACCGCGCAGTTCCATGCCCAGCAGCGAGTCGATGCCCAGGTCCGCGAGCGCGGTGTCGTCGTCCTCGTTTCCCCCGGCCGGTGCGGGCCGTACGGCGTCGGTGGCGGATGAGCCCATCAGCTCGGCCAGGTGCTCACCCAGCAGGTGCCGGATGAAGGGCCGCCGCTCGGTGGCGGGGATCGTGCTCCACTCGGTGCTCTCCTCCCGGGGTCCGGCCGTCAGGTCACGGGCTCGCGGCAGTCGCAGCGCCGCGGTCGCCGCGTCCCAGTCCACGCGGCCTACGGCGCTGTGGGCCCGCTCGCCGAGGAGCAGTGCCTCGAAGGCGGCCAGGCTCTCTCCGGTGCCACCCGCGGTCAGTCCGATGCGCCGCAGATGGTCCCGCACCGGCGCGGACAGCCTGGCGGCCATGCCGACGTCCCACGGCCCCCAGGCGATACTGGTCCCGGGCAGCCCTTGTGACCTGCGCAACTGGGCGAGGCCGTCCAGGAAGCCATTGGCCGCGGCATAGTTGGCCTGCCCGACCGTCCCCAGAAGCGCGGCCAGCGACGAGAAGCAGACGAAGAAGTCCAGCGGATCGTCCCGGGTCGCCAGGTGCAGATTCCACGCACCGTCGGCTTTGGGGGCGAGGACGGCGGCGAAGCGCTGCCAGGTGAGCCGCTCGATCCCATCGTCGTCGAGCACACCCGCCGCGTGCACCACACCGCGCAGCGGTGGCCCCTCGTCGCGCAGCTTGACCAGCAGCTCCCGGCACGCGTCGGGGTCCGAGACGTCGCAGGCGCAGGCGCGGACGCGCTTGTCCTCGGCGAGCGCCGTGCTCCCGTCCCCTTCGTGGCCGGGGCCGCTGCGGCCCACAAGCGCGACGCGCCCCGCTCCCCTGGCCAGCAGCGTCTCGGCGGTGAGCCTCCCGATGGCGCCGAATCCGCCGGTCACGAGGTAGGTGCCGTCGGGTGACAGACGTGCCGCGGCGGGATCCGCCGGCTCCGGCGCCACGGCGATCCGGGTGGCGTACGCGACGCCGGCGCGGACCACCACCTCGTCGTCCGGCCGGTCCAGGAGCAACTCCCCCACCAGCGCGTCGAGGTCACCGTCGTCGGCCATGTCGAAGCGCCTGCATCCAAGTTCCGGGCGTTCGTTGGCCACGACACGCCCCAGGGCCCACAGGGAGGCCGCCTCCGGGCGTACGGCGTCCTCCGGCCGGTGTGCGAGCGCCTGGCGGGTGAGCAACGTCAGCCGGTGGCCCTCTGCCGACCCGGTCAGGCGGTGAACGGTATCGACGACATCCCGCACGGTGTCATGGCGCCCGCGGCCGGGTTCCGGACCGGGAACCCCGGCGTCCAGGCACACCACGCCCCAGGAGCCGTGCGGCAGGGACATGGGCAGCGCGGGCTCCACCCGGCAGTCCTGACCTCGGGAGCGCAGCAGATCCGCCAGCCGCCCGGCCCGCTCCGGCTCGCCGCCCACCAGCAGCCAACGGCGCACTTCGGCCGATGGCTCGGCCTGGTCGAGACGGCGGAAACCGGTGTGGTACGTCCGCAGGAGTGGCTCAGCGGGCCGTCCGGCTCCGGCGGGCGAACGCTCCCCGGCGTCCCGCCCGCCCAGGAGCGTGGCCGCGGGAGCGGGCCTGAGACAGACCCCCTCCAGCCGCAGGACGGGAGCGCCACCGGCCCGCCGGAGGGTGATGTCGCCACGTCCGTCGGACGCTCCGGCCGGGCCGTGGTGTGCGACCGCGTGTGCCCACAGCTCGCCGCCGGGTACGTCGTAGGACACCACCCGCTCCACCGCCACCGGCACCATGGCCTGGCCGGGTTCCGCCGCTCCGAACGCTTCCGGCAGGGCGAACACCAGAAGCTGGAGGAGCGAGTCCAGCAGGCCGGGGTGGCAGCGGTAGTCGGCCAGGTGATCGGCCGGTTCATCGGGCCGGATCAGCGCCAGGGCCTCACCGGGTGCGCGCCGGACCCGCCGGATCCACCGGAAGTCCCGGCCGTAGGTCAGGGCGTGCTGTGCGAACCGGGTGTAGAAGGAGGAGTCGTCGACCACCTCCGGACAGCGGTTCCGGATCTCCTGTGACGGGTCGGCGAAGTCCGCCGCCGGGTCCGCGGCTCGCAACCGGCACCGGGCGTGCAGTGTCCAGTCCTCGGCCTCCCGTCCGGTGGTGCCGCGGGCGTCGCTGCTCGCGACCCGGACCGACCATGCCCGCTCATGGTCGGGGTCCGGTGTGACCACGGTGTGGGTGCGCCGCAGGTCCCCCTCCCTCAGGGACATCGCCTGTGTGAATTCCACTCGTTCGGCGGCCACGGGGCCGGTGCGCAGAATGCGTACACCGGCGGCGAGAGCGCGGGCGATGTGGACCGCGCCCGGCACCACGACGGTGTCGTAGACCAGGTGGCCGGCCAGCAGAGCCGGTGCGGTGGTGCTGTGTTCGACCGCGAAGACGGTGGTGTCGGTGAGCGGAGACGGGCCGCCCGTGCCCACCAGGGCGTCGTCTCCGGCCGACTTCCCCGCCCCATGGCCGTTCGCCGGAGCGACCGGTGCCGGCCGGGGGATCCAGTGCCGTCGGCGTTCATACGGATAGCCGGGCAGGGACACCTTGGAGGGCCGCCGCTCGCGGTGTACGGCCTCCCAGTCGAGGGGCAGCCCATGGGTGTGCAAGGCGGCCGCGCTCATGAGCAGCTGACGGGGGGCCTGATGTTTCGGATGGAGCGAGGGAAGCCAGCACTTCACCGACGCCCCTGGCAGACACCCCCTGGTGAGCTGGAGCAGCGTGGGCGCCGGTCCTATCTCCACCAGGTGGTCGACGTCGGCGAGGTGCTGTGCGCCCTGTCGGTACCGCACCGTGCCGCGGGCATGGCGTGACCAGTAGTCGCCGCTCATCTCGGCCGTGGTGCGGATTTCCCCGCCCGTGAGATTGGAGATCAGAGGGATCCGGGGCGTTCGGTGGGTGACGGTGCGGGCCGCCGCGGTCAGGTCGTCCAGGATCGGGTCGAGCAGTGCGGAGTGAAAGGCGTGGGACACCTTCAGCGACAGACACCGCACGCCCTGGGCACGGAGCGCCTGGATCGTCTGCTCCACCGCCGGCCGATGGCCGGAGATCACGGTGTGCGACGGGCCGTTGTCCGCCGCGACGCACACCGTCCCCGCCTCCGTGTGGGCCATGGCCTCGGCCACGGTGTCGGGATCGGCGAAGACGGAGGCCATGGTGCCGCCCTCGGGCAGTGTCTGCATGAGCCTCGCGCGCTCGGCGAGCAGGCCGAGGGCTTCGGGCAGGGAGAGGACACCCGCGGTATGGGCGGCCGCGAACTCGCCGACGCTGTGTCCGATGACGATGTCGGGGCGCACTCCCCAGGATTCCCACAGCCGCACCAGCGCGTATTGCAGGGTGAAGAGCGCGGGCTGGGTGTACTGCGTCCGGTCGAGCACCTCCCCCTGGGCGGGATCGAGGAGGGTGGGCAGCAGGGGCCGGGGCAGCGAGCCGTCGAGGATCCGGGCGCAGGTGTCCATCGCCTCGCGGGCCACGTCGTAGCGCTCGTACAGCTCCCGGCCCATCCCCGCGTACTGGGAGCCCTGCCCGGTGAAGAGGAAGGCCACTCGGCCCGGCTCCCCCGTGGCCTCACCAGTGATGAGCTGGGCGTGCCGGGTGCCGCGCGTGGCGCTGCCGAGAGCCTCCCGGACCGCTTCGACGGTCTCGCCGAGCACCGCGAGGCGGTGCGGCAGATGGGCGCGGCCGACACCGGAGGTGTAGGCGATGTCGGCGAGGGAGTCTCCGGTCGACTCCAGGTGAGAGGCGTAGCGGGCGGCCAGGCTCCGCAGACCCTCGGGGCTTTTCGCCGAGACCAGCAGGACGTTCGGCCCGTCGGCGTCCGCGGCCGGTTCCGGGGTGGGGTGAGGTCGGGGGGCTTGTTCGATGATGGCGTGTGCGTTGGTCCCACTGATACCGAACGAACTCACCGCCGCCCGCCGGGGCCCATCCGTGACAACCCACGGCATGGCCACCGACGGCACCACCACACCCAAACCATCCCACGCCACCAACGGATTAGGACGCACCAAATGACGATGCGGCGGAATCACCCCCTCCCGCACCGCCAACACCGCCGCAATCAACCCCGCAACCCCAGCCGCCGCCTCCAAATGACCCACACACGTCTTCACCGACGACACCGCAAGCCGACCACCCTCACCACGCCCCACCGCCAACGCCCGCGCCAACGC
>NZ_JBEZNG010000013.1:0-262681 GCF_040653035.1 Streptomyces malaysiensis subsp. malaysiensis | reverse complement strand
GGCGCCGACCCCGGGCGGGCGGAACTCCACGACCGGCTGGAAGCCCTGCCCCGGGAGAAGCGCGAAGCCGCGCTGCGCGATCTGGTGTGCTCGCCCCGGCAGCGCGGGGCTCAGGCGGAGGTGGCGGTCGGGGCCGCGCCGGTCCGGTGCTCCTGACCGCCCGTCGAGTCCGGGACGGGCTGCCCGCCGCCCTGCTCTCCGGGCAGCTTCAGCAGCAGGGTCAGCACGAGGGCGACCAGGTAGAGGGCGAGGAAGATCACGGTGACTCCGCCGGCGCCGACGAGGGGGAGGAAGAGGCTGGCGATGGCCGGGCCGACGAAGGCCGCGCCGCCCGCGCCCAGGTTGAGCAGGGCCATCGAACCGCCCTTGTTCTCCGGCGCCATGGACGGGATGAGCGCCGAGATGGGGACGAATCCCGCGAGCGTCGCCCCGTAGAACATGCCCGCGAGCACCGCGACCCAGTAGTAGTCCGGGCCGAGCCAGGTCGGTACGAAGTACAGCGTCGTGACGCTGATCGCACAGCCCAGCGCGCCGAAGCCCGCGATGGTGGTGCGCCAGCCGATGCGGTCGGAGAGCACACCGAAGATGAGGTTGAAGAAGATGTTCGTGCCGTAGATGATCGCCAGCAGCTGGAGCCACTTGTCCTCGCCGAATCCGACGTCGTCGGAGAAGATCCGCGGCAGATACACCAGCATGCCGAACTCCGGGGCCGTGTTGATGATCCGGACCAGGCAGCCCACCAGCACACGTGGATGGGTCCAGATGATGGAGACGGAGTTGAGCAGGCTCTCACCGGTGGTGACCTCCGGCGGTGCCATCCGGTCACCGCCGGGCCTCCTCCGGGCGCCGACCAGGGCGATGGCGCCGCCGATGAGGATGAGGACGAGCGCCGACCACAGCGTGCCCAGGCGGCCGAACGAGGGGATCGTCAGGCTCGACCACAGCGAGCCGAGGGTGGGCAGACCGCCCGTGAAGGCGAAGTAGAACCATCCCACCGCGGTGCCCAGCCGGGCCTGCGGTGCCGTGTTGGTGATCCATACGAGGAAGCCGAACGCGAAGAGCGGGTAGCCGAAGCCCCGGATGCCGTAGAAGAGCAACATCATCGGGTAGTTCTCGGTGCCCAGTGCGAAGAGCAGGTACGCGGCGTCGAAGACGGCCCAGATCACCAGGCCCGTCCACATCACCCGGCGCGGCCCCCACACCTGGCAGAGCGCACCGGAGAACCACGACGCCAGCATGACGGCGATGCCGTACACGGTGATGACGTATCCGGCTCTTACGTCTGTTGCCGCGCCGTGGTCGGCCATATACGGGGCGATGAACCCGGATTCGACACCATCGCCGATCATGAAAAGGAGCACGCCCAGATAACCCAGGACCAAGGGTTTCGGCATCGCTACCTCCACTCTGAGGTGAGGACGGAGTACGACCGCAGATACTCAAGCGAGCCGAGAGAAATATCAAGGGTCCTGGTAAAAATAACGATGATCAGTGATAACTACTCGGTCTCGACGACCCTCACATCCGTGAGCTCGCGCATCTCCCGCACCAGCTCCTCGTCCACCGGGCCGGTCAGCAGAACATGGTCGAAGGAGTCCACGCTCTCCAGCCGGTGCAGCGCGCGCCGCCCCACCTTGCTGTGGTCCATGAGCAGCACGCTCCGCGCGCCCGCCTGCCGGGTCGCCCGCTTGATGCTGACGATCTCCTGCTCCTGGTGGAAGGTCATGCCCGCGGTCATCGCGGAGGTGGAGAGCACGCTCAGATCGGCGGAGATGCCGCTGATCATGTCCATCGCCGGCAGACCGATCCATGAGTCATGGGTGCGCGAGTACTCGCCGCCCACACAGATCAGCCGGATGCCCTCGGCCCCCCTCAGCTCCTCGGTGATCAAGCGGTAGTTGGTCACCACGGTCAGCGGCCCCACCTCGGGCAACAGCCGCGCCAGGGCCAGTGCCGAGGTCGAGTCGTCCAGCATCACCGACATCCCCGGGGCCACGAACGGCAGGGCGGCGCGGGCCAGTGCCCGCTTCTCGCCGGCGTGCGAGTGCAGCCGGAAGTCCGAACTGGACTCGAAGACCATCGAGGGCTGTGCGGAGACACCGCCGTGGTACTTGCGCAGGATGCCGCGGTCCGCCAGTTCGGCGATGTCCCGGTGGACCGTCATCAGGCTGACGCCGGTGAGCTCGACCAGTTCGGCCACGGTGGCGTCCCCCTGGGCCAGAACATGATCGACGATCAGTTGGTGTCGCTGCTGCCGCGCACCGCGCGACGACGGGGGAGTAGTCATGCCCACCATCCTGCCGTGTTTGTTTCTCACATAGAACCAGTGACAACTCACGCTGCTACTGTTAATTTCGCTGTGACGGACACCGCCCGGTGCTCCGTCCAGCCAAGGATCATCAGCCAGGAGATCAGGGGTACGCATGGCCGACGCAGTGGTCTTCGACATGGACGGCGTGCTGGTCGAGAGCGAGCATCTGTGGGAGGAGCTGTGGGCCGCCTACGCCGCCGCCCGCGGCCGCGCATGGGGCCCGGAGCAGACACGCGACGTCCAGGGGATGAGCGCCCCCGAGTGGGCCGCCTACCTCACCCGGTTCTGTGCGGCGGGTGACCCCGCCACCAGCACCGAACGAGAGGTCGTGGACGGTATGGTCCAGGCCCTGGCCGACGGCCGCATCGGCCTGTTGCCCGGAGCGCGGGAGATGATCACCGCCACCGCCGAACTCGCACCCGTGGCGCTCGCCTCCTCCGCACCGCGCCGGGTGATCGACGCCGTTCTCGTCCACCACGGTGTCGACCACCACTTCAAGGCGACCGTCTCCAGCGCCGAGGTGGAGCGCGGAAAGCCGAGCCCGGACGTCTATCTGGCCGCCGCGCGCGCCCTCGGAGTGGCCCCGGAGCGCTGTCTGGCGGTGGAGGACTCCAGCAACGGACTGCGCGCCGCAGCGGCCGCCGGGATGACTGTCGTGGCCATTCCCAATCCGCAGTACCCACCCGCCGAGGACGCCCTGGCCGCCGCCGCTTACCGTTCTTCGGACCACCATGCCGTCCGTGACTTCCTGCTCAGCAGGCTCGAGACCCGAGGGGAGTGACCGACATGACCACGGTCCTGGTAGCCGGCGACGACTTCATCGCCCCCGACCTCTTCTCCGCTGCTCTGCGCGAGGGCCTGCCCGCCGCCGGGCTGAGCTTCCGCACCATGCGCACCCGCTGGCCGAACGAGCCCTTCGGTCCGGTGGGGGCCGACGGGCAGGGCAACGGCGGGGTCAAGGAGGCCAGCGGCACCGAGGAGCAGGTGCTGGAGGCGCTCGGAGACGCGAGTGTCGCCCTCACCCAGATGGCGCCCTTCACCTCCCGTGTCATCCGCGAGTCCCCCGGTCTGAAGTTCATCGGGGTGGCCCGCGGCGGCCCGGTCAACGTGGACCTGGCCGCGGCCACCGCCGCCGGGATACCCGTCACCTTCACCCCGGGCCGCAACGCCGCCGCTGCCGCCGAATTCGCCGTCGGCCTGATCCTCGCCGCCATGCGCCGCATCACCCACGCCGACGCGGCCCTCAAGGAGGGCATCTGGCGTGGCGACTACTACGCGTACGACAACGCGGGGCTCGAGCTCGACGGCGCCACCGCCGGTCTCGTCGGCTACGGGGCCATCGGCTCGATCGTCGCCCGTGTGTTGCGCGCCTTCGGCGCCCATGTCCTCGTCTCCGACCCGTACGCGGATCCGGCCCGGGCCTACGCCGACGGTGTCGAGCTCACCGGCCTGGAGGACCTGCTGCGGCGCAGCTCCGTGGTGAGCCTGCACGCCCGTGTCACACCCGAGACCCGGCATCTGCTGAACGCCGGCAACCTCGCGCTGCTGCCCGAGGGCGCCGTCCTGGTCAACTCCGCCCGCGGGGAACTGCTCGACTACGCTCCGCTGCCCGGTCTGCTGGAGTCCGGCCGGCTCGGCGCGCTCGCCCTCGACGTCTACGACATCGAGCCGCCCCCGGCCGACTGGCCGCTGCACAAGGCCCCCAACGTCATCACCACGCCCCATCTGGCGGGCGCCACCCGGCAGACCGCCGACCGGGCCGCCCTGATCACCGCCGCCGAGGCCGCCCGCTTCCTGCGCGGCGAACCGCTGCGGCACGTGGCCAATCCGGAGGTGCTGACCGGGGGCCGGCCATGATCGTCGGAGTCGACATCGGCACCTCGGTCACCAAGGCCCAGCTGATCTCCCGCGACGGCCGGACCACCCCCGCGCACGAGGCCCGCAGCACCGTCTACACCCTGCCGGGACAGCGTGTCGAACAGGACCTGGACGACGTCGTGGGCACCGTGGAGACCGTCGTACGGGCGGCGCTCGGCGACGCCGCGCAGCTGGGCGGCGAACCGGTCGAGGCCCTGGCCCTCACCGGGCAGGGCGACGGGCTGTGGCTGCGCGACGCCAAGGGCGCCCCGGTCGGCCGCGCGCTGTCCTGGATGGACGGCCGGGCCGCGGACCGGGTCGACCGCTGGGCCGCCGACGGCACCCTGCGCGCCCTGCACCGGCGCACCGGTGTCGGCCTGTTCCCCGGCTCCGCCGCGCCCCTGCTGGCGCATCTGGCCGAACACGAGCCGGAGCGGCTGGCGGCCGCCGAGGTCGCCGGATACTGCGTGGACGCCGTCGTGCAGCGGCTGACCGGCGCCGTGACCGTCGATGTCTCCGACGCCTCGCAGCCGTTCCTCGACGTCGCCACCCGCACCTACGACGAGACCGCGCTGGAGCTGTGCGGACTGTCCGCACACCGCCGGCTGCTGCCCGATCCGGCGCCGCCCGGCACCCTGCACCGGCTGCTGCCCGACGCCGCCCGGCGGCTCGGCCTGCCCGCGGGGCTGCCGGTCTCCGCCGGTCCGTTCGACATCCCGGCCTGCGCCTTCGGCTCGGGAGTGGCCGAACCGGGCGAGGGCAACCTCATCATCGGCACCACCCTCGCCGCCCAGGTCCTCGACAGCGAGCCACGCCCGGCCATGGCCGAGGACCCGGCCGGGATGGTGCTGGCGACCCCGTACGAGAACCGGTACCTGCGGGTCATGCCCGCCATGATCGGCACCGCGGGCCTGGACTGGCTGCTGAAACTGCTCGATGTGAAGATCGAGGCGCTGGACGCGCTGCTCGTCCAGTCCCCGCCCGGCGCCGCGGGCGTCACCGCGCTGCCCTTCCTGTCCACCAGTGGCGAGCGGGCGCCCTTCGTCGACCCACGGGCCCGTGGCCGGTTCGACGGGCTCTCCCCGCTGGCCGGCCGCGCCGACCTGGTGCGGGCGCTGTGCGAGGCCGTCGCCTACTCGGCCCGGCACTGCATGGAAACCCTCGGCGTCACCGGCACCGTCACCGCCTGCGGCGGCGGTGCCCGCTCCGGGGAGTGGGCGCGCGTCTTCGCCGGTGTCCTCGGGGGCGACCTGGAGGTCTGCGACGACGCCGTGGGCATCCGCGGCGCGGCCCATGTCGCCTGGCGCTCCCTGGGCACGCCGGTCGACCCCGGCGCCTGGCGCGCCCGGCTGCGCACCGTGACCGCCGAGCGCGGGCTGATCGACCACTACGCCGAGGGCTACGCCGCCTACCGCCACGCCCTCGACCTCGCACGCGAAGGCTGGAGCACGCAATGACCAGGCTCTTCAACGACCCCGCCCGGTTCGCCGACGACATGGTCACGGGGTTCGCCGCCGCCCATCCCGAACATGTCCGGGCCGTGCCCGGCGGTGTGGTGCGCGCCCGCCCCACCCGCACCGGGAAGGTGGCCGTCCTCACCGGCGGCGGCTCCGGCCACTACCCCGCCTTCTGCGGTGTCGTCGGCCCCGGATTCGCCGACGGCTCGGTCATCGGCGATGTCTTCACCTCCCCGTCGGCCGCCCGCGCCCGCTCGGTCGCCGAGGCGGCACAGGCGGGCGGCGGTGTCCTCTTCCTCTTCGGCAACTACGCCGGGGACGTGATGAACTTCGGCCTCGCGGCACGGCAGTTGGCGGACGACGGGATCGCCGCCCGCTGCTTCGCCGTCACCGACGACATCGCCTCCGCCCCCGCCGGCCAGACGGCCCGGCGGCGCGGCATCGCGGGCGGGTTCGTCGTCTTCAAGACCGCCTCGGCGGCGGCCGAGGAAGGCGCCTCCCTGGACGAGGTCGTGCGCGTCGCCGAGCTCACCAACGCCCGTACCCGCACGCTCGGAGTGGCCTTCGACGGCTGCACCCTGCCGGGCGCCGGCGAGCCGCTGTTCACCGTCCCCGAGGGCCGCCTGGGCCTCGGGCTGGGCATCCACGGCGAACCGGGGGTGAGCGAGGACACCCTGGGCACCGCGGAGGACCTGGCCCGCGCCCTGGTGGCGGGGCTGCTGGCGGACCGGCCCGCCGGTACGGACGGCGAGGGGCGGGTCGCGGTCGTCCTCAACGGCCTCGGCGCCACGAAGTACGAGGAGCTGTACGTGCTGTGGGGCGCCGTGGCCCGGCTGCTGGACGAGGCGGGCCTCACCCCCGTACGCCCCGAGGTCGGCGAACTGGTCACCAGCCTCGACATGGCCGGTTGCTCCCTGACCCTGAGCTGGCTGGACGACGAGCTGGAACGCCTCTGGCTCGCACCGGCCGACACCCCCGCCTTCCGCCGGACACCACCGGCAGAACCCCCGGTGGACGACGCCGCCGTACGGCCCGCCGCGACCCCGCGCCGCCGGGCCCGGTCCGCCGCCACGGCCTCCGGCGCCGCGGTCGAGGTCGCCGAGCTGGCCGTCCACGCCCTGCGCGCCGCCCGCGACGTACTGCACCGGGACGCGGAGGCCCTGGGCCGGCTGGACGCGGTGGCGGGCGACGGCGACCACGGCCGTGGCATGTGCAAGGGCGTCGACGCGGCACTGGCGGCCGCCGAAAAGGCGCACACCGACCGGCTCGCCCCGGCGGCGGTGCTGGCCGCCGCCGGAGACGCCTGGGCGGCGGAGGCCGGGGGCACCTCGGGCGCGCTGTGGGGGGTGGCGCTGCGCGCCATCGGCGGCGCACTGCCGGCCGACCGGGCGCCGGGCCGCGAGGAACTGGCGTCGGCCGCCGCGGCCGCGCTCACCGCCGTCACCTCGCTCGGCGGCGCCGAAGTGGGCGACAAGACCCTGGTCGACGCGCTCGCGCCGTTCGCCACCGGCTTCGCGGCGCGGCTGCGGACCGGAGCCCCGGTGTCCGAGGCGTACGCGTCCGCCGCAGCCGAAGCCCGTACGGCCGCCGAGAACACCGCGGGGCTGCGCCCCCGGCTGGGCCGCGCCCGCCCCCTCGCCGACCGCAGCGTGGGCACCCCCGACCCCGGAGCCACCTCACTCGCCGCGGTACTGACCGCCGTGGCCACCCTCCGCGCGACGACAGGAAGCGAACCCGTATGACCACCGCCAACGCGTTCCGGATCGTCGTCGGCTGTGACGACGCCGGCTACGACTACAAGGAAGCGCTCAAGAAGGATCTGCTGGCCGACCCCCGGGTCGCCGAGGTCATCGACGTCGGTGTGGGCAGCGACGAGCACACCGCCTACCCGCATGTCGCGGTGGAAGCGGCCCGCCGGGTCGCGGAAGGCAGGGCCGACCGCGCCCTCCTGGTGTGCGGCACCGGCCTCGGCGTGGCCATCAGCGCCAACAAGGTGCCCGGCATCCGCGCGGTCACCGCCCATGACACCTATTCCGTGCGCCGCTCGGTCCTCAGCAACAACGCCCAGGTGCTCTGCTTCGGCCAGCGCGTCATCGGCCTGGAACTCGCCCGTGCGCTCACCGACGACTGGCTCGCGCAGCGCTTCGACGAAACCTCCCCGTCGGCGGAGAAGGTGGCCGCCATCCGCGACTACGAGGGCTGATCGAGGAGGCCGGGAGCTGACCGCGGAGGGCTGGAACGGCGGAGGAGGGCGGGGTATGGACCCCGCCCTCCTCCGTCTCCGCGCCTACCGGTGACCTAGCGGTGGCCTAGCAGTGACCTACCGGAGAGGCCGCTACTTGCTCACCTTGACGGAGAACCAGTCCACGCTCATTCCCTCACCGGAGGTGGTGTCCTCCGCGGGTGAGGTGCAGCCGCAGACCTTGTTCGGGTAGGAGCCGCCGACCGCCACATTGAAGATGGCGAAGAACCCGTGGTCGACCGCCTTCTTCCAGGTCTCGGCGGACACTTGGTCCTGCTTCACCGTGAAGGTTTCCTTGCCGTCGCGGTAGAAGCGCAGTTGCTCGGCGGAGGTGTCGGTGCGATCCACGATCACGGAGTACGTGTGGTAGTCGGTCTGACAGCCGTCGCACGGCAGCAGGTCGCTGGAGATTCCGTCCGGGTCGTGGCACTCACCGGCCCACTCCCCGCAGTGGAAGGTGTGCGAGTGCTTGTTCAGCCCGTTGACGGCCTCCATGATGTCCAGCTCGCCGATGCTCGGCCAGTTGGTGGCCCCGACCGGACGGGCGTCGGCGCCCATGGCCCAGAAGGCGGGCCAGATTCCGAGGGCCTTCTCCGGGTTGGGCTGCTTGAGGGACGCGCTGATCTCCAACTGGCCACCGGCCGGGGCCTCGAAGTCGGTGCGCTGGGTCTCCACCCGGCCGGAGGTCCACTTTCCGGAACCGTCACGGATCGGCTTGATCACCATGTGACCGTCACCATCGTGGTAGACGTTGTCGGTCGAGTCCGTGACCGACTCGATCTCCCCGGTGCCCCAGTTCGGGGCGCCGCCCGGGTAGCCGGTGCCAATGTCGTACAGCCAGTCGGCCTTGTTCAGACCGGTGCCCGCCGCGCCGTCGAAGTCGTCCTGGAAGACGGTGGTCCACTCGGCGGCGGCGGGTTCGCCCGCGGCGGCGTTGGAGGACGCGCTGAGAGCCAGCAGTCCGGTCAGCGGAAGCGACAGGGCGGCCAGGAGGGCCAGAACGCGTCGTCGGCGGCGGGGGCGCGCGGCGTCCGCCGTCGTATCTGAGGAAGTGATCCTGAACATGTGGGGGGCTGCTTTCGTTCGACGGAGTTCCAGTGACGAGGTGTACGAGCCCCCGTAGCCCGCTCCTGGCGTGGGGGTGGTGGGAGTCTGGGCTACGGGAACTCGGGCACGGGGAACTGAGCGAGCGCAATCAGGTCGAGAGAGCGCTCACACGGAACGACTGTCTTGGACCTCGCCCCCGTCGGTCAAGAGTCGTGCAGAGTTCACGACTTGAACGAAGGTCCTTCGCATGACCGCGATCACGCGGCGGTATCGCCCTCCCCGCTTCAGAGTTGGAGGCAGGGGCGAGGGGGCCACGCCCTCAAAGGCCAACTCTTGACGACGCGCCACACCGCCATGAGAAGGCGTTCCCTCTTGGCTATGACGACTTATCGCTTTGTTGAGAGAGCGCGGGAAACAGCGGAGCGGATCGGTCGGAGACACGGCTCCCGCGGCCTTTCCCGCTCGGGCTCATGTGACGAGGACGGCCCGCGCGATCTCATCGGGGGCGGTGCCCGTTCCGGCGATCAACTCCCCGTCCGCGGACCAGATGCCCGAACGGCCCGACGTACGGTCGAAGCCACCGCCGGTCGGCCCCGCGAAGGCCGCCGTGGCGACCCACACCCCATGGTCGGCGGCGACCCGGCGGGCGCGCTCGCCGTGGACCTCGGCCTCGTGGTCGGCGTGGACCACCCCGGCCACATAGCCGTCCATGCCCAGCGCCGCCGTCCTCGCGGCGTGTTCGGGGATACCGGTGTCGCGGCAGACGGCGAGCCCCAGCCGCCATCCGTCCACTTCCAGCACGGTGGGTTCCCCGGGCACGAAGCGGATGGCCTCACTGCTGTGCAGGCAGACCTTGCCGTAGCCGACATGTGCGCCATCTCCGTCCACCGCCAGGATGCCGATGCGCGGACCCGCCACGGCCGCGCCGACCAGGGCGAGCGTCCGGGACTCGGCGCACGCGGCGACGATCGGGGTCAGCCGTTCATCGTCCGGGGCGACCGGCGTCGCGTCCAGTTCGTACCCCGTCAGCGACATCTCGGGAAAGACCACCACCCGCGCGCCCGCGGCCCTGACGGCCTCCGCGTGCGCCACCGCGTTGGCCGCCACGTCATGAGCCACGCACCTCGGCTGCGCCACCGCGATGCTCAACGACCGCCTCACGCTGAACTCCCCTCGTCGAGCCGCACGATCAGCCTATCCACGGCAGGCGGACGGACACGGCCCGCGCGGGCCGCCCTGCCGCCGGACTTCCTGCGGGTGCTGGGCCCGAACCACCCCCGCACCCTCACCACCGGATCCCCACTCGCCCACTGGACCCGACAGGCGCGGAGGGGGGCCGTCCGGCCGTCGACCGATCCCTGAACCTCGAGCGGGGGCGCGCCCTCAGACCCCGGCCTCCAGGACCGCGCGGAAGCGCGCCCCGCCGGAGAGCATGTGCTCATACGCCTTCGGGGCCTCGGACAGCGGGAACACCTCGATACGGGGCCTGATCCCATGGGCGGCGCTGAAGGACAGGTTGTCCTCGTTGTCGATCGGGGTGCCGGTGAGGTGGCCCTGGATCGTACGCGTGCCGAAGAGCAGCTCGCCGGTGTTCACCTGGATGGGGTCGGCCGCGGCGCCGAGGACGATGAGCCTGCCGCGCGGGGCGAGCCCCGCCACCAGGGGGCTCATGGAGGCTCCGCTGGCGGCGGTCGCGATGATGGCGGACGCGCCACCGAGGTCCTGAAGTGCCTCGGCGGCGTTCTGCTCGGTGCTGTCGATGTAGTGATGCGCCCCGAGCTGACGGGCCAGCGGCTCCTTCTCCCGGCCCCGGGCGATCGCCACGACCTGGTACCCGAGGCTGCGCGCGTACTGAAGGGCGAGGTGTCCCAGTCCGCCGATGCCCTGCACCGCGACCAGCGCGCCGGGACGGGAGCCGATCTGCTGGAGTCCCGAGAACGTGGTCAGTCCGGCGCACAGCAGCGGGGCCGCCTCGGCGGCCGGCACATCGTCGGGGATGCGCACGAGTCCGCTGGCCCGCGCGTAGACGACCTCGGCGTAGCCGCCGTCGGTCGTGGTCCCGGTCTGCGCCTGGTCGCGGCAGTTGACGAAGTCACCGCGTCGGCACGGATCGCACTCCCAGCAGTGCCCGGCCAGGAACCCGACGCCGACGCGCTCACCGATCCGCCAGGTGCCGACGCCCGGGCCCACCGCGTCGATCACGCCCACGATCTCGTGCCCGGGCACGACGGGCCGCTCGGGGTCCATCCGCAGTCCCTCGGCGGCGAGGACGTCGGTGTGGCAGATGCCGCAGTACTCGACCCGCACCCTGACCTGATTCGGGGCGGGGTCGACCAGCTCCCGGTCGACGAGACGGAAGTGGCGGGTGCCGGTCACTTCGAATGCGCGGTAGGTAGCCATGCGGCTGCTCCTTGTGGTCGATTGCATGGATGGTATTCAATATGACCGACCATCTTAGATGTGCGCAACCCGTCCCCTCGCGGGCTGATCCGGCGACCGCCATCGGGTCCTGGGCGGGCCGCGCTGGCGGAATTGACGGTCAAGACGACCGTTCATATTCTTTACGGGGAAGAGATGCGAGGAGTCCGTATGCCCAGGCCGAGCGTTCGTGAGCAGTTGGTCGAGGCCGCGATGGAGTGCTTCCACGAGCGCGGCTTCAATGGCACGGGGATCCAGGACATCGCCCGTACGGCCGGCGTCCCCAAGGGGTCGGTGTACAACCACTTCGACAGCAAGGAAGCGCTCGCCGCCGAGGTCATGGACCGGTACGCGGTATCCCGCAAGATGGAGATGCTGCGCGACGAGACCCTCGCCCCCGTGCCGCGCATCCGGGCCCATTTCGAGTATCTCGCCGCGGACCTGGAGCGGTTCTCCTTCGAACGCGGCTGCATGTTCGGGAACTTCGGGATGGAGCTCTCGAATCAGAGCGCGATGATCCGCGGCAAGGTCGACACCGGTCTGCGTCTGTGGACCTCGGCCGTCACCGAAGTCCTCGAAGAGGCGCGTGCGGAGGGGGTGCTCGCGACCGCGCTCACCCCCGACCAGCTGGGGCGGTTCCTGGTGAACGCGTGGGGGGGCGCGGTGCTGCGGGCGAAGGTGGCCGGCAGCCGGGCCCCGTTGGACGGCTTCTTCGAGGTTTTCGACTCACTCGTCGCCTGAGGCCCGGCGCAGCAGCGGGGTGAGGCGGTGCGGCACCAGTTCGCGCATGGCCAGGGCCGTCGTTGTGCGTTCGATACCGGGAACGGCGAGGATCTGGCCCGCGATCCGGTACAGGTCCTCGGCGTCCCTGGCGACCACCCGTACGAGCAGATCGGTCTCGCCGCTGAGGCCGAAGACCTCCACGACTTCGGCGATGTCCGCGAGTGCCTCGGACACCTCGGCCAGCCGGCGCTGATCGACCCGCGCGGTGACGAACGCGGTGAGCGGATGGCCCAGCGCGTTCGGCGTGATCCGGCGTTCGAAGGAGCCCAGCGCGCCGCTCTGCTCCATTCTGGCCACCCGGGCCTGGACCGTGTTGCGGGACAGCCCCAGCCGCTCGGCCAGGGCGACGACGGTGGCCCGAGGGCTGGCCGCGAGGGCGAGCAGGATCCGTGCGTCGGTGGCGTCCAGGTCTCGCTCACTGTTCATAGTGCTCAATCGATGTCCCTCATCCGACTCGGAGCATAAGCAGAATGCTCAATGGCAGAGGAGCATCTTGTGCAGTTGAAGAGTCACCTGTCTACTGGCGGCGCACAACGACAATTTTCCACGGCATGGTGCCGATAGCGGAGGCGGTCTGTGATGGTCCTGGACCCGGAGCTGAGAGCGGCCGGCGGCAACGGCTCGGGCATTGCCCGGCAGGATGAGCTCGCCGTGCTGAAGGCGGTCGGACAGCGGGTGCTGTGGCTGTCCACCGCGATCATCGACCACGCCAACCGGGTGCGGCCGAATCCCTCGGGGCTGAAGGTCGGCGGTCACCAGGCGTCCAGTGCGTCGATGAGCTCGATCATGACGGCGCTGTGGTTCCACGCGCTGACCGCGGACGACCGGGTGTCGGTCAAGCCGCATGCCTCACCCGTACTGCATGCGATCAACTACCTCCTGGGCGAGCTGGACGAGTCCCGTCTGACGACCTTGCGCGCCTTCGGGGGGCTTCAGAGCTACCCCAGCCGGTCCAAGGACCCCGATCCGGTCGACTACTCCACCGGTTCGGTCGGCATAGGCGCCACCGCCCCCCTGTGGGGCGCCCTCGCACGGCGCTATGTGGAGGGCCACCTCGGCGGGGCGGGTACGGGGCGGCAGTACTCCCTGCTGGGCGACGCGGAGCTGGACGAGGGCGCCATCTGGGAGGCGATCCAGGACCCGATGGTGCCGGGCCTGGGCGAGGTGGTGTGGGTCGTCGACCTCAACCGGCAGTCCCTGGACCGGGTCGTGCCCGGTATCGCCGCGGACAGGCTGCACGGCATGTTCGCCGCGGCCGGCTGGCAGGTCATCACCCTGAAGTACGGGCATCAGCTCCAGGAGTTGTTCGAGCGGCCGGGCGGCGAGGCCCTGCACGCCCGTATCGACGCCATGGACAACCCCGAATACCAGCGCCTGCTCCGCTGCTCCGCCGAGGAGCTGCGGCTGCGCCTGCCCGGCACCGGCTCCACGGCCGGGCCGATCGCCGACCTCATCGCCTCCCTGGACGATGCCGCGCTGCTGGCGGCGCTGCGCAATCTGGGCGGCCATGACATCGGCGCGCTGATGGACGCGTTCGACGGCGTGGACGACACCCGCCCGACCGTCATCTTCGCGTACACGATCAAGGGCCACGGGCTGCCCACCGAGGGCCATCCGCAGAACCACTCCTCACTGCTGACCGCCGACCAGATGAGGACACTGGCCGACCGGCTGGGAACGGATCTCGACCGTCCGTGGGCGGTCTTCCCCGACGGGTCGCGGGAGGCGGCCCTGTGCGCGGCGGCCGCAGGCCGGCTGCGCCGCCCCGGACACGTGGCCCAGCGGCCCCCCGCGGTCCCCGCCGACCTCGGGCGATCGGCACCGGCCGGCACCGGCAACACCCAGCAGGCCCTGGGACGGGTCCTGCTGGATCTCATGCGGCGGGCGCCGGAGGCGGCCGCCCGGATCGTCACCGTCAGCCCGGACGTCAGCTCCACCACCAACCTCGGGGGCTGGCTCAACAAGGTCGGTGTGTGGTCGCCGACCGAGCGCCTCAACTGGTTCGCCGACGACGCCGAGACGATCCTGCACTGGCGGGAGCGGCCCACGGGTCAGCATGTGGAGCTGGGCATCGCGGAGACCAATCTGGTCGGGCTGCTCGGCGAGCTGGGCGCCACCTGGAGCCGCTGGGGCCAGCCGCTGCTGCCGATCGGCGTCGTCTACGACCCCTTCGTCAACCGGGCGCTGGAGCCCTGGTCGTTCGGCATCTACGCGGGCGGTCAGTCGATCCTGGTCGGCACGCCGTCCGGTGTCACCCTCGCCCCGGAGGGCGGCGCGCATCAGTCGATCACCACGCCTTCGCTGGGCATTGAACAGCCCGGCTGCGTCACCTTTGAGCCCGCGTTCGCGATCGACACCGAGTGGTGCCTGCTCGCCGCGCTCGGCAACCTCGGCCGCCCGGACGGGAGTTCCTCCTATCTGCGGCTGTCCACCCGGCCCGTCGACCAGTCCGCGGCCGCCGTGCCCGACGACCCGGCCGCGCGCGAACGCCGTCGCCGGCAGGTGGCCGCCGGGGCCTACCGGCTGCGCCGGCACGAGAAGCCGGTGGTGACCCTCGCCGCGATGGGCGCCCTGGTCCCGGAGGCCCTGGCCGCCGCCGACCGGCTCGCCGCCCTCGGCCACGACGCCGACGTGGTCTGTGTGACCAGCCCGGACCTGCTCTTCCGCGCGCTCCAGGCCCGTCGCGGCCTGTCGGACGACCCGTCCTGGGTCCTCGACCAGGTCTTCCCGGCCGACCGGGCCACCCCGCTGGTCACCGTGCTGGACGGCCATCCGCATACGCTGGCCTTCCTGAGCACGATCCGGAACACGCCCGTCACCACCCTCGGGGTGACCCGGTTCGGCCAGTCCGGTTCGATCGAGGACGTCTACCGCTATCACGGCATCGACACGGACAGCATCGTCGCCGCGGCGCTGGACCTCGTCGACTGACGCCGGGGCGGGGGGAAGCCCACGCCCGTCTCCTCGGTCTCGATGGCGTCCGAAGGTCGCCGACCGGTCGTCTGGCCGGGCCTCTCGCCCTTCAGTGGCCTTCAGCGCTCTTCAGCGGCCTTCAGCGGGGCGAGTCGTGGCCCGGGGCCGTGCTGATGTGCTCTTCGACGGTCCATGACCGGGTGCGGGAGCGGTCGAGGAAACGCGCCTCGTCCTCGGCGACCCCGGAGTCCTCGGCGAGCACCAGGCCGAGCCAGGCACGGCGGGTGGACTCGTCGGCGAACTTCATATGTGTCATCACATCGAAGTCCGCGGGGAAGCCGCGTTGGCCGGTCTCCGGCAGGTAGTTGCGGGCGTAGTAGTCGGGTGGCGGCGCGAGGCTGAGGATGAGGGGGACGTGGTGGTGCTCGTAGTAGTCGATGAACTCATCCCGGCTGAGCCCCTCGCGGGCCTTGAGCAGGGCGATGGTGGTGATCACGGAGTTGCCTTCCGAAACTGCGGCGTCAGGCCGTCTGGCGCGGGATCATGGAGGAATAAACCGAACTCCATCACACTTGGATCAGCGCAGTGGACATCGATGCGGTCGCCGACGAACTTCTGGGGTCCCTCGCGGCGAAATCCGACGCGGACTTCGCGGCCAAAACGCAGCGGTACTTCCCGCAGAGGATTCGCGCACTCGGGGTGAGCAACGCCTCCGTCGTGGGCATCGCGAACGACTACTTCCGTACGAGGCGGGACATTCCGGCGGCGACGCGGCTGGCCCTGGCGGAAGAGGTGCTCTCGCGCGCCTCCCACCATGAAGAGGTCCTGCTGGGATTCGCGCTGCTGCACAAGGTCGCGAGGGTCGGGCTGGACGGTGAGTTTCTCGACCGCTGTGAGCACTGGCTCGGATCGTATGTGTCGAACTGGGCGCAATGTGATGACCTGTGCCTGAAGTTGCTGTACCCGTACTTCCGCGGACACCTCGATCTGATCCCGCGGACGCGGCACTGGGTCGAGTCCCCGTCCCCTTGGGCGAGGCGCGCCGCGAATGTGTCCGTCGTGAAGTTCGTTCGCCGCAAGGTGGGGCGGTCGGTGTTCGAACTGCCGCTGTCCCACGTCTTCGGCAACTGCACCCGGCTGATGCACGACGAGGATGTGTATGTGCGGAAGGGGTGCGGCTGGCTGCTCAAGGTCACCGGTGAGGTTCATCCGGACGAGGTGGCCGCGTTTCTGCGCGAATGGCGTACCGAAATGAGCCGCGACACATTCCGGTACGCCATGGAAAAGCTGGACCAGGAGACGCGAACTTCCCTGATGGCGCTGAGGTAGGCGCCTACCGCCCCGGCGCCGGACCGCCTCCGGGGGCGGGTGTGCCACAGCTCGTCAACGGTCGCGCCAGGGCGGATCCGCGGATGCGGGGGTGCGGGAGGAAGGCCAGGTCAGATCAGGCGGAAGAGGCCGGCGGCATGCACTCGCCCGCAGCCTTCTGGCCGTGTCGCTCACGGCCGAGTGTGGAACCGAATGCCTTGGGGGCGTCGGCCAGGGCCGCCAGGCGAATGGCGCGGTAGAGGGCCCAGTCCTCGGTGTCCAGGGGGCGCACGGAGATTGTTGTCATGGGCCGGACCCTGGCTTCCGGCCGATGGCCCGCGCAAGGGGTTTTCACCGCGACGCGGGTCGGCGAACGCGCCGGCCCGCGTGGGTGGGTGGGGGACCGCCGGGCGGCGGCGGTGTCACCAGCTGATGGCGTCGTCCATCGACTGCTGCCAGTACGTGACCTTGATGGAGCTGTCCACGTAGACACCCTTGGCGGGCAGCGACGGGTTGGCGCCCGAGGAGAGGCTCTCGCCGTTGCGGTCCTGGTAGTAGACGGTCAGGGACTTCTCGGTGTTGCCGTTGGTACCGCTGCCGTCGGCGGCCGACAGGTTCACGGAGGCGTAGCCGGACTCGCCCGGGGGCAGCGTGACGACGGCCTGCGGATGCGAGTCCTCGATGACCGGCGGTACCGACTGGGCCTCGCCGAAGCGGACGGCCGGGTAGCCGTAGAGGTAACAGGTCTTGCTGCCGGTGTTGGTGACGGTGAGCAGCATGTGGTTCACGGGGCGGTTCAGGGGAGCCGCGACCATCTTGGTGTTGGAGCCCTGGCAGGTGACGTTCTTGCCGCCGCTCTTGCCGGAGTCGCCCGAGTTGTCGGAGCCGTTCTTGCCGTTCCCCGATCCCGCGGGGTCCTTCGCCGCGGGACCGTCCGCGGTCGGCTTCGAACCGGAGGAGCCCGGATTCGCGTCCTTGTCGGAGGACGAGTCGGAGCCGGACGACGCGGAGTCGGAGGACGACGCGCTGGAGGAGGCGTCCGACGATGAGCCCTCGCTCTGGACGCCCTCTCCGTCGTCGCACGCGGTCAGGGAGAGAACGGCGATCGCGGCGGCAGCGGCGGCGGTCAGAAGGCGGTTGCGGGAGGTGCGGACGCTGGACATGTGGGTGAGCCCCTTCGGTACCGAGGTGGGTGTGGTGTTTGGATGACCGGAGCTTGTGGAGTGATCCGTCCCAGCCGCCACGTATGCCGGGCAGGTTGGGACACTGGAACGCCGAAATGGGCTTTGATCAGGGGAAACGCAAGTGGTCTGGAACGCTGGAATGGGACGCTCCGGGCCACAGGGGAAGGTGAAGAACGGTGTCAGGGACGACAGGGGCGACGGGGGCTACGGGGGCGACGGGGGCCGCCGGGGACGTGGCGGCGTTCGCGGAGCTGCTGCGGGGGATCAAGGAACGTTCGGGGCTGAGCTATGGCACGCTCGCCAAGCGGCTGCACATGAGCACATCGACGCTGCACCGCTACTGCAACGGCACCGCGATACCGGCCGACTACGCGCCGGTCGAGCGGCTCGCCCGGGTGTGCCGGGCGACCCCCGAGCAACTGGTCGAGCTGCACCGGCGGTGGGTTCTGGCGGAAGCGACGCGGGGGCGGAAGGGGCCGGGGTCGGGGCCGGAAGGGGTGGCGAGTGGTGCCGGGGCCGGGGCCGGGGAGCCCGAGGGGGCTCCTGCGGCGTCTGATGAAGCGGCGCCAGGCGCCGGGGGCGGTGTCGCCCACCCCGCCGCGCCGGGCGGCACACCGGCCGAGGAGCCGGGGGATGAGCCGGTTGCCGGTGGGGGCACCGCCCCGTCCGCTCCCGTGCGGCCCGGTCGGCGCCGTACCGCGCTCATCGCCTCCGCCGCGGCGGCGGCCGTTCTCGGAGCCGTGGTGCTCGCGGTGAATCTGCCGTCCTCCGGGGGCGGTGACGGTGGCCGGAAGGCCGCCGGGGCCGCCGACCCGGCCACCGCAGAGCCGAGTGGCACCGGCACCGACACCGGCACCGGCCGGGCGAAGCACAAGGAGCCGTCCACGTCGGCCTCCTCTTCCCCGTCCCGGGACGCGAAGACCGGCAAGCCCTCCGCCCCCGAGCCGGAGTCCGCCGCCCGCGGTGGCGGGGGCGCCGCCGAACGCACCGACGGCGTACCGGTCAACGTGGCCACCCGCCCCTACGTCTACGACAGCCCGTGCAGCCAGCACTTCCTCGTCGACAGCGAGCCCGAACAGGTCGGCCCGCCCGCCGCCGAGCCGGACGCGCCCCGCTGGGCCGCCGCGTACGGCGCGGTCTCCTCGGGGGAGCAGCGGGTCGCCCTCACCGTGCAGGGCGCCGGGAAGGACACCGTGGTCCTGGAGGCGCTGCACCTGCGCGTCGTCGCCAAGGGGGCCCCGGTCGCCTGGAACGACTACTCGATGGGCGTCGGCTGCGGCGGCGGCGTCGAGACCAAGTCGTTCGACGTCGACCTCGACAACGGCAGCCCCACCGTCACCGTCAAGAACGGTCAGCGCGACTTCCCGTACAAGGTCAGCGAGTCCGACCCGGAGGTCTTCTACGTCACCGTGCACACCAAGGCGCACGACGTCCGCTGGGACCTCGCCCTGGACTGGTCCAGCGGTGACCGCCGCGGCACGGTGCGCATCGACAACAACGGCACCCCGTTCCGTACCAGCGCCGACGCCGGCCGCCCCGGCTACGACTACCCGCTGGGCAGCAGCGAGTGGATGAGGCGGGAGGAGCAGTAGCCCCGGACATCGGCCGCCGGAGGGACGCCCTTCACCGCGCGTACGGGCGTGCCCTGCCGGGCCGCGCGCAGTTGTTTCGTGGAGTTTATACAACGTATTGACAAACCACCGTGACGGTTCATGCGTGCGCTGGCGTGGACGTTCCGCCCGCGCCTGTTGTCCACCGCGCTCGCCGCGCTCACCGCGCTGATGGACGAGTGGGGCCGGTGCCGGTGGGTGTGGAACGAGAGTTCAGCGGCAACACGATCAAGAACCCGCGCTTCGTCCCGACTTCATCCAACGTATTGACAAACTGCCGCGGCGGTTCGTAGTTTCACAGGGCATCCAGCGAGACAGAGCTTCTGACGTCCGCAATTGCCTCTGGATACCGGCCCTTTGAGGCCACCTCATCCGACCCCGACCCGCCGCGCGCGCCGCCCGCGCGTGGCGCCGATGGGAGCGTGCGATCACCTTGACCACCGATACCCGGCGGGCGCTCGTCGTCCGCGGCGGCTGGGACGGGCACCAGCCCGTGACGATCACCGATTCGTTCGTCCCGTTCCTCGAGGAGCGGGGGTTCGCCGTCGAGACCTCCGAGGACCTCGCCGTGTACGAGGACGCGGAGCGCCTGGCCGCCACCGACCTGATCGTGCAGTGCTGGACCATGGGGACCATCACCCGCGAGCAGAGCGCGAACCTCGCGGCCGCCGTGCGCGCCGGCACCGGCCTCGCGGGCTGGCACGGCGGCATCGTGGACTGCTTCCACGACCACGGCTACCACCTGCTGACCGGCGGCAAGTTCGTGATGCACCCGCCGGGCTTCCTCGACCACACCTACCAGCTGTCGCCCGACCACGCCGACCACCCGATCATCGCGGGTCTAGACGACTTCGCCGTGCACAGCGAGCAGTACTGGGTCCTCACCGACCCGCACAACGAGGTCCTGGCCACCACCACCTTCCCGCCCGGCGAACTCCACGACCGGCCCGCGGTGATGCCCGCCGTGTGGACCAGGACCTGGGGCGCGGGCCGGGTCTTCGTCTCGACCATCGGGCACAAGCCCGACGACTTCGATGTGCCGCAGGTCCGGACGCTGACCGAAAGGGGACTGCTGTGGGCGAGCCGCTGAGGATCGGCATGGTGGGCGCGGGAAAGATCAGCGGCGCCTACCTCTCGACGCTGGAGCGCCTCACCTCCGTACGGCTGACCGCCGTCACCGACCTCGACCGGGGCCGGGCCGAATCGGTCGCGGAGCAGGTGGCGCACGAGGTGGCCGTGGCGCCGGACGTGGCCGCGCTCGTGGCCAGGGACGATGTGGACGCCGTCCTCAACCTCACGATCCCGGCCGTCCACGCGGAGGTCGCCCTCGCGGCGCTGGGCGCGGGCAAGCATGTGTACGGCGAGAAGCCCCTCGCGGCCGGCCGCGAGGAGGCCGACGCCGTGCTCACGGCGGCGCGCGAGGCGGGGCTCCGGGTCGGCTGCGCCCCCGACACCGTCCTCGGCACGGGCACCCAGACCGCGCGCAAGGCGGTGGACGACGGCCTGATCGGCCGGCCGGTCGCGGCCACGGCCTTCATGACGACAGCGGGCCACGAGAAGTGGCATCCGGACCCGGAGTTCTACTACCGGCCGGGCGGCGGCCCCCTCCTCGACATGGGCCCCTACTACCTCTCCGCCCTGGTCCATCTGCTCGGCCCGGTCGTCAAGGTGACCGGCGCCTCCTCCCGGCCGCGTATGGAACGCGCGATCGGCAGTGGCCCGCGCGCCGGGCACACCTTCCCGGTCGAGATCGACACCCATGTCACCGGCGTCCTGGAGCATGCGGGCGGCGCCCTGTCGACCCTCGTCATGAGCTTCGACATCCGCGCCGCGCGGCTGCCGCGCATCGAGGTGCACGGCACCGACGCATCGCTGTCCGTGCCCGACCCGAACGGCTTCGACGGGGCCGTCGAGATCCATCGCGGCGACGGCTGGGAGTCCCTCCCGGTGTCCGCCGGCTTCCGGGACGCCGGGCGCGGTATCGGCCTCGCCGATCTGTCCGGGGCCTTGTCGGCCGGGCGCCCGCACCGCGCGTCGGCCGAACTCGCCGCCCACGTCCTGGACGTCATGCTCACCCTCATGGAGGCGGCGGCCCAGGAGCGCGCGCTTCCGGTGGGCAGTACGTGCGAGCGCCCCGCCCCGGTGGCCGACGCCGCCCGCTGACCGGAAACCCGCCGCCCGGAAACCGGTCGACCGGAAACCCGTCGCCCGCAAACCCGCCGACCCGCGCCCGCCCCCACTGCGTCAGGAGACCGCCTTCATGCACGACGACCGGAAACTGGTCGAGGCACGCCTGGAACGCGTCCTGAGGGAACGCGTCCGCCCGGCCGTCCACCCCGCCACCACGCCCCTGAGCGTGGAGATCTGGTCCACCGACGGCGAACCCGTCCCGGTGGCCGAGGGACTCGTGGCACCCACCCGCCCCATCGCCCCGGGCACCCCCTGGGGCACACCGTGGGGGACGAGCTGGTTCAAGGTCACCGGCACCGTTCCCGCCGAGTGGGCGGGCCGCACCGTCGAGGCCGTCCTCGACCTCGGCTTCACCCCGCGCACTCCGGGCTTCCAGTGCGAGGGGCTCGTCCATCTGCCCGACGGCACCCCGGTCAAGGGCCTCCACCCGCGGAACGCGTATGTGCGCGTCGGCGCTCCGGTGGCGGGCGGGGAGCGGGTCCGCTGGCGTATCGAGGCCGCCTCCAACCCCGACCTCGAAGCGGACGGTGTGCCGTTCCGGCCGACGCCGATGGGGGACCGGGCGACGGCCGGTGACGCGCCGCAGTACGTACTCGGCGAGATGCGGCTCGCCGTCTTCGACGAGACCGTGTGGAACCTCGTCATGGACCTGGAGGTCCTCGGCGAGCTGATGGCGGAGCTGCCCGTCGACGGGGCGCGCCGCTGGGAGATCCTGCGCGCGGTCGGCCGGGCGCTCGACGCCATCGACCTCCAGGACGTGAACGGCACGGCACGGGCCGCACGCGGCGAACTGGCCGGGGTACTCGCCACGCCCGCCGCCGCCACCGCCCACCGCGTCAGCGCCGTAGGCCACGCCCATATCGACTCCGCCTGGCTGTGGCCGCTGCGCGAGACGGTCCGCAAAGTGGCCCGTACGGCCTCGAACATGACCGCGCTCCTGGACGAGGAGCCCGACTTCGTGTTCGCCATGTCGCAGGCCCAGCAGTACGCATGGCTCAAGGAGCACCGGCCCGAGGTGTACGCGCGGGTCAAGGAGGCCGTCGCCGACGGGCGGTTCGTACCGGCCGGTGGCATGTGGGTGGAGTCGGACACCAATATGCCCGGCTCCGAGGCGATGGCCCGCCAGTTCGTCCACGGCAAGCGGTTCTTCCTGGAGGAGTTCGGTGTCGAGAGCGACGAGGCATGGCTCCCGGACACCTTCGGCTTCGCCGCCGGACTGCCCCAGATCATCAAGGCCGCCGGGTCACGGAGGCTGCTCACCCAGAAGATCTCCTGGAGCAGGACCAATGACTTTCCGCACCACACCTTCTCCTGGGAGGGCATCGACGGCACCCGTGTCTTCACCCACTTCCCGCCCGTCGACTCCTACAACTGCGAGATGACAGGACGTCAGATCGCCCACGCGGCACGCAACTTCAAGGAGAAGGGCGTCGCCACCCGCTCCCTGGCGCCCACCGGCTACGGCGACGGCGGTGGTGGCACCACACGCGAGATGGTCGCCAAGGCGGCCCGGATGCGCGATCTGGAGGGCGCCGCGACCGTCGAGTGGGAGACCCCGGCGGACTTCTTCGCCAAAGCGGAAGCCGAGTACCCGGACCCGCCCGTGTGGGTCGGCGAGCTCTATCTCGAACTGCACCGCGCCACCCTCACCAGCCAGGCACAGACCAAGCGCGGCAACCGGCGCGGCGAGTCGCTGCTGACCGAGGCCGAGCTGTGGGCCGCCACGGCCGCGGCGCGCACCGGCTTCCGCTATCCGTACGAGGAGCTGGACCGGATCTGGAAGACGGTGCTGCTGCACCAGTTCCACGACATCCTGCCCGGCTCGTCCATCGCCTGGGTGCACCGGGAGGCGCGCGCCACCTATGCGCGGCTCGCCGAGGAACTGGAGGCGATCATCACCGGGGCGCAGCGCGCCCTGGTGGGAGAGGGCACACGGGAGCTGGTGTTCAACCCGGCCCCGCACGCCCGCGGCGGTGTGCCCGCCGGTGGCGCCGCGCCCTTCGACGGCCAGGGCGACAAGGCCGCGCCCACCCCGCGCGACGGCGGCGGCTATGTCCTGGACAACGGTCTGCTGCGGATCGAGATCGACGGACGGGGCCTGGTCGTCTCCGCCTACGACCGGATCGCGGGCCGGGAGGCGATCGCGCCGGGGCAGGCGGCCAATCTGCTCCAGCTCCACCCGGACTTCCCCAACCAGTGGGACGCGTGGGACGTCGACGCCTTCTACCGCAATGCCGGACGTGACCTCACCGATGTCGCCGCGCTGTCCGTGGCGGGCGGTGCGGTGCGCGTCGAGCGTGCCTTCGGCGCCTCCCGCGTCGTCCAGCTTCTGTCGGTGCCCATCAGCGCCAAGCGGCTCGACATCGACACCGAGGTGGACTGGCATGAGACGGAGAAGTTCCTGAAGCTGGCCTTCCCGCTGGATGTGAAGGCCGACCGGTACGCCTCCGAGACCCAGTTCGGCCATGTGTACCGGCCCACCCACCAGAACACGAGCTGGGAGTGGGCCAAGTTCGAGGCGTGCAACCACCGTTTCGTCCACGTGGACGAGCCCGGCTGGGGTGCGGCCGTCGTCAACGACGCCACGTACGGCCACGATGTGACCCGTACGGTGCGCGGTGACGGCGGCACCACGACGACCGTAAGGGCGTCGCTGCTGCGGGCCCCGCGCTACCCCGACCCGGAGACCGACCAGGGCACGCACCGGTTCCGGCATGCGCTGGTGCCGGGCGCCACGGTCGGCGACGCGGTCCGCGAGGGCCACCGCGCCAATCTGCCCGAGCGCCGGGTCACCGGAGGCGCCGCCGAGGTCGCCCCGCTGGTGACGGTCGACAACGACGCCGTCGTGGTGAGCGCGGTGAAGCTCGCCGACGACCGCGGTGGCGACCTGGTCGTACGGGTCTACGAGGCACACGGCGGGCGGGCCCGCGCCACGCTCCGCGCCGACGGCTTCGACACGGCACGAGCCGTCCTCACGGACCTGCTGGAGCGCCCGGACACCGACGCCGAGCCGCCCGCGCGGGCCGACGGCGGTCTCGTGCTCGCCCTGCGCCCGTTCCAGATGGTCACCCTGCGTCTGCCCCGCGTCTGACGCCGGCTCGTACGGGCACGGCCGCGCCGCCGTGCCCGTACGGGCCGATCCGCACGTACCGAAAGAGGCTTTCGCATGACAGCCCGAGCCGCACATCCCGCACGTCCCAGGGCGGTCTGCGTCATGGACCCCGCCGTCGCCCCGCTCGTCCTGCCCCACGATCTGCGCGCCCACCTCTCCGAAGTGGTCGAGTTCCTCCCCGATCCGACGGGGCCGGAGCCGCTCGCCGCGCTCGCCGACGCCGAGATCCTGATCAGCGGCTGGGGCTGCCCCCGGCTGACCGCCGGTGTCCTGGCCCGCGCGCCCCGGCTGCGCGCCGTGATGCACGCCGCCGGAACCGTCAAGTCCCTGGTGAGCGACGCGGTGTGGGAGCGCGGCATCGTCGTGTCCTCGGCCGCCGACGCCAACGCGGGACCCGTCGTCTCCTACACCCTCGCCCTGATCACCCTCGCCGCCCGCCGCACCCTCACCATGGCGGCCCGCTACGACGCCGGGGTCTGGCCGGATTCGGCCGCCCGCACCGGCGCCGACGGCCTCACGGTCGGCATCGTCGGCGCCTCGCGCATCGGCCGCCGGGTGATCGACCGGCTGGTGCGCTCCGACGCGGGCTTCCAGGTGCTGGTGAGCGATCCGTACGTCACGGACGAGGAGGCCCGCCGCCTCGGCGCCGAACGGGTCGGACTCGATGAGCTGTGCCGCCGGTCGGCGGTGGTCAGCGTGCACGCCCCGCTGCTGCCGGAGACGACCGGCCTGCTCGACGCCCGGATGCTGGCGCTCATCCCGGACGGGGGAGCGCTGATCAACACTGCGCGCGGGGCCGTCGTCGACACCGAGGCCCTCACACGGGAGTGCGCCGAGGGCCGCCTGGAGGCGTACCTCGATGTGACCGACCCCGAACCCCTGCCGTCCGGGCACCCCCTGCGCTCCCTGCCCCATGTGCTGGTCACCCCGCATATCGCCGGTGCCCAGGGCACCGAGACCCGCCGGCTCGGCCAGTACGCCGCCGCCGAGGTCGCCCGCTATCTGGCGGGAGCGCCGCTGCTGGGCGAGGTCACCCCAGACGTTCTGCCGCGCCTGGCCTGAGGGACACGGCAGGCACGGCGGACCACCACCTTCCCAACCCCGGGACGGCCGACGACGACCGTCTCCGGTGAAAGGGCCGCACCCATGACAACACTTCACAGGCCCGCCGCCCGTCCGGCCGAGGACGGCTGGCGGGCACACCCGGGCGGGCCAGGAGGCCCGCGTTCGAGCCGCCATCGGGACAAGGGACTGTTCTGGTTCCTGATACCCGGCGTCGTGGTGCTGCTGCTGTTCCACTACATCCCGCTGCTCGGCAATGTCATCGCCTTCCAGGACTACCAGCCGTACATCGGCATCCTGCACAGCCCGTGGAACGGACTGAAGAACTTCGAGGTCCTCTTCAACGGCGACGACCAGTTCCTGCACGCGCTGATCAACACCCTCGAACTGACCCTGATCCAGGTCGTGTTCGTCTTCCCCGCGCCGATCCTCCTGGCGCTCGCGCTGAACAGCCTGGTCAGCGAGCGGATCAAGAAGTGGGTGCAGAACGTGCTGTATCTGCCGCACTTCCTGTCGTGGGTGGTCGTGGTGGCCCTCTTCCAGCAGCTGCTGGGCAACGGCGGCATGCTCAACCTGTTCCTCCAGGCCCATGACATGGGCACCTGGAACATCATCGGCAACCCCGAGCTGTTCAAGACGCTGCTCACCTCCCAGGTCATCTGGAAGGACAGCGGCTGGGGCACCATCCTCTTCCTCGCCGCCCTCTCCCGTGTCGACAACGACCTCTACGAGGCCGCCGCCATGGACGGCGCCGGCCGCTGGCGGCAGACCTGGCATGTCACCCTGCCCGCCCTGCGCGGCCTGGTGATCCTGCTGCTCATCCTCCGCCTCGGCGACGCCCTCTCCGTCGGCTTCGAGCAGATCCTGCTCCAGCAGGGCGGTGTCGGCCTGGAGAACAGCGAGGTCCTGGACACCTACGTCTACAACCACGGCCTCATCGGCGGGGACTGGGGCGTCAGCGCCGCCGTCGGCCTCGTCAAGGGCGTCGTCGGAGTGGTGCTCGTCCTGGGCGCCAACAAGATCGCCCACTTCTTCGGCGAGGAAGGTGTCTACCGGTCATGACCACTCTCTCCCCCGCACACCCCGTGCGCCGCGGGCCGCGCGGGTCCTACAGCGCCATCCCCGGGGAGACCCCCGGATCCCCGCCGTGGCGCGCCCTCAAATCGGTGATCCTGCTGGTCTGTGTGGTGCTGGTGCTGCTGCCGTTCCTCGCGATCGTCTCGACCTCGCTCGCCGACGCGGCCCAGGTCACCAAGGCCGGCGGCTATGTCCTGTGGCCCGACCGCCCGACCTTCGCCGCCTACTCGGCACTGCTGTCGGGCGGTCTGGTCTCCAAGGCCATGCTGGTCAGCGCCGGTATCACCGTCGTCGGCACGGCCCTCAGCCTGATCTCCTCCATCATGCTGGCGTACGGGCTCAGCCGGCCCGGCTCCTTCGGGCACAGGCCCGTGCTGATGCTGCTGCTGATGTCCATGCTGTTCGTACCGGGCGTCATCCCCAGCTATCTGATGGTCAAGCAGCTCCATCTGATCAACAGCTACTGGTCGCTGATCCTGCCGTCCATGATCAACGCGTTCAATGTGATCGTGCTGCGCTCCTTCTTCATGAGCATTCCGAGGGAGCTCATCGACTCGGCGCGGATCGACGGCGCCTCCGAGGTGTCCATCCTCACCAGGATCGTGCTCCCGCTGTCCAAGGCGTCGGTCGCGGTCATCGGCCTGTTCTACGCGGTGACGTACTGGAACGCCTTCTTCAACGCCCTGCTCTACATCAACGACGCGGCCAAGTGGCCCATGCAGCTCGTGCTGCGGACCTATGTCGTCAACAACGCGGCACTCAGCGGCGGCCAGGTCGATGTCGCGGCCGGTGCGCCGCTGCCGCCGGCCCAGTCGCTCCAGGCGGCGATCCTCGTGCTGTCGATCGTGCCCATCGTGATCGTCTACCCCTTCCTCCAGCGGCATATGAACAAGGGCGTGATGGTCGGAGCGGTGAAGGGATAACTGCCATGAAGCCATCACTCAGCCGCCGCGGCCTCCTCACCTCCGCCGCGGGCATCACCGCCGGACTCACCCTGGCCGGCTGCGGAGACTACCGCCCCGTCTCGGCCAAGGCGGCCAACGCCAAGGCCCCCCTGCCCAGCTACATCCCGTACCGGGGCGTACCGACGTCCATGCCCGCCACCGCGGACGGTGTCGCCGCCGGACACCTCCACTACCCGGCCCATCCGGTCGAGGCGCTGCCGGACGGACCGCCCGCCAGGGGCCCCGCCATCGACATCATGACGCTCATCTTCAACCCGGTGCCGCCGCCGGTGGAGCGCAATGTGATGTGGCAGGCCCTCAACCGGAGCATCGGCTGTGATCTGAACTTCCAGATCACACCGGTCGCCGACTACCCGAGCAAGTTCGCGGTGACCATCGCGGGCGGCGATCTGCCCGACGCGATGCTGATGCTGCCGCCGAGCCAGAACTCCGCGGCCACCCCGGGCATGCTGGACGCGCTCTTCGAGGATCTGACCGAGCATCTGTCCGGTGACAACATCCGGGACTACCCCTACCTCGCGAACATCCCCTCCGCCTCCTGGGCGCCCTGTGTGCTGGGCGGCGGCATCTACGCGATCCCCATGCCCCGCCCGCTCTCCGGCGGCCCGGTCTTCACCCGGCTCGACCTCATCGGCAAACGGGGACTCGACCCGAACCCCAGGAGCTGGCCCGAGTTCTTCCAGCTGTGCCAGGACGTCACCGACCCCAAGCACAACCAGTACGCCATGGGCGACCCCATCACCGCGTTCGACACCGTGATGCAGATGCTGGGCGGCCCCAACAAGTGGCGCGTGGAGGAGGGGAGGTTCACCTGGTGGTTCGAGACCGAGGAGGCCAGGCAGACCCTGGACGCCGTCCACCGGATGACCAAGGCGGGGGTGATGCACCCGGACGCCTACAGCGTCACCGGCAAGGTCAAGGACTGGTTCGGCACCGGGCAGATCGTCATCAACCCGGACGGGCCCGTGGCGTGGAACGACTTCTACACGATGTACGCCCCCACCACGAAGGGCTTCGAGCTCGGCTACATGATGGCGCCCGGCTGGGACGGCGGCGAAGGCGTCCAATGGCAGGGCCAGTCCTACTACGGCATGCTCATCCTCAAGAAGGCGCCCAAGGCGCGCGTGAAGCAGATCCTGCGCGCGATGAACGCGCTGGCGTCCCCCTTCGGCACGGACGGCTTTCTGCTGCGCAAGTACGGCGTCCGGGGCGCGGACCACACCGTCAAGGGAAGCGATCCGATCCTCACGCCGAAGGGCCAGGCCGAGGTCACCCTGCCGACCATCTTCGCCACGGACGCGCCGTTCACGCTCTACTACCCCGCGAGGCCGGAGGTCGTGAGGGCGCAGTACGCGTTCCAGAAGGAAGCCATCGAGCGGCTGGTCCCCAACCCCACCGAGGACCTGTACTCGCCGACCAACGCCAAGATGTCCGCACTGCTCCAGAAGACCCTGGACGACACCCGCAAGGGCATCATGCAGGGCCGCGTCCCCCTCAAGGAGTGGGACGAGGCGATGCGGAACTGGCGCAAGCAGGCCGGTGACACGATCCGCGCCGAATACGAACAGGCATGGGAGGCCCGCCACTCATGAACCGCACCCCAGCCGAGGACCGCGCCCACTGGGAGCGGACCGCGGACCGGCTGCTGCTCGCCGTACGGCCGTACGCCACCGAGGAGCACGCCCTGATCGGCCTGCCCGGTGTGCCCAGCCACAACGGTGTGACCAGCGACGGCCTCGAAGGCTTCGCCCGTACCTTCCTGCTGGCCGGATTCCGGCTCGCGGGAGCGGGCGGGGACGATCCGCACGACATCGCCGGATGGTACGCACGCGGCCTGGCCGCCGGCACCGACCCGGCGAGCCCGGAGCGCTGGCCCACCTTCGCCGAGTGCAACCAGGCCAAGGTCGAGGCCGCGTCCATCGCGCTCGCGCTGCACGAGACACGGCCGTGGATCTGGGACCGCCTGGCGGACCGGGTGCGGCAGCGGGTCCTGGACTGGCTGGCCCCGATGGTCGGCGACCCGATGCCCGGCAACAACTGGATCTGGTTCCAGGGCGTCACCGAGGCGTTCGCCCGCACCGTGGGAGGCCGGTGGCGCCAGCAGGACCTCGACCGGGTCATCGCGCTCACCGACGGCTGGTACACGGGCGACGGCTGGTACTCCGACGGGCTCACCGGCGGTGAGCACCGCAATGTCGACCACTACAACGGCTGGGCCATGCACCTGTACCCGCTGTGGTTCTGCCGCGTCCTCGGCGACGCGGCGCCCCGCGGCCTCCTCGACCGCTACCGGGCCCGGCTGCGCCGCTTCCTGGCCGACCAGCGGCTCCTGATCGGTGCCAACGGCTCACCGCTCGTCCAGGGCCGCTCCCTCACCTACCGGTACGCGGCGCTCGCCCCGCTGTGGACCGGCGCCCTCTTCGACGCCACGCCGCTGGCGCCGGGGGAGACCCGGGCGCTCGCCAACCGCATGCTCGGCCACTTCACCGACCACGGTGCCGTGGACGAGCGGGGGCTGCTCACGCTCGGCTGGCACCGGCCCTACCGCGGTGTGCTCCAGGTGTACTCGGGACCCGCGTCCCCGTACTGGGCGAGCAAGGGCTTCATCGGACTCGCCCTGCCGCCGGACCACCCCGTGTGGACCGAGGAGGAGACCCGACTCCCCGTCGAACAGGGCGACTTCACCCGCTCGCTGCCCGCACCCGGCTGGCTCGTCTCCGGCACCGCCGCCGACGGCGTGGTACGCGTCGTCAACCACGGCGGCGACCACACCGACCCGGCCCGCCCGCACGCCGACGACCCCTGCTACGCGCGCTTCGCCTACTCCACGCACACGGCCCCCGAAACCCCCGGGGACCCCACCGTCCCCCGCGGTAGCGCACACGCCGACCCGCTCGACAACGCGGTGGTGCTGCTCGACGCCGCGGGCCGCGCCTCGCACCGGCGCCCGGCGACCAGGCTTTCCCTGGACGGCGCCACGGCCGTCTCGCGCTCCCGTGCGCACTGGCCGGAGGACGCCACCTGGGATCCCTTCGGCGGCCCCGACACCACGTACCGGCTCGGCCCCTGGATCACCGTCGGCTCGGCGCTGCGGGGGTCGGTCGAGGTACGGGCCGTACGCGTCGATCCCGCCCCCGGTGACCCCGGTGGCGGACATGTGCTGCGCATCGGCGGCTGGGCCCTGGCCGTCGACCCGGACTCCGTACCCGGCACACGGGACGGGGCCCGGGTCGTGGGCGCCGACGGGCTGGTCTCCGTCGTCGTCGGAGCGCGTCAACTGCCCCGTGCCTCCGTGGTGGCCGGTGCGGACAGCAACGCTCTCGGCGCGGTGTCCGCCACCCCCGTCGTGGAGACCGCGGGACCCGTCGCCCACGGCACCCTCCACATCGCCCTCGTCCACCTCGGCGGCTCCGACCCCACCGCCCTGCCCCGGGTCACCACCCGCGCCGAGGGCACCACCCTGGTCGCGGACGCGATCTGGCCGGACGGCGTACGGGACACCATCCGGCTGCCCGCCCCCGACCCCGCGTACGACCCCTGGAGGGACCAGCACCGTGCATGACGACCGCCGGATCATCGAGGCCCGGATCCGCAAGCTGCTGGACCGTGTCATCCGCCCCGCGCTCCACGGCGCCACGCGCCCGCTCGACCTGAGCGCCTGGTTCGTCGACGGCGAGCCGGTCCCCGTGGCCGACGCCCTCGACGCCGACTACGCGCCCTTCGCGCTCGGCGCCACCTGGGGCGGCCCCTGGGCGACCACCTGGCTGCGGGCGGGCGCCGAGATCCCCGAGGAGTGGACGGGGCGCCGGGTCGAGGCCGTCTTCGACCTGGGCTTCGATCTGACCAAGGGGCCCGGCGGCCAGGCCGAGGGCCTGGTCCACGACGCCCATGGCTCCCCGCTGCTGGGCCTGCACCCGTACAACCGCAGTGTGCTGCTCGCCGAGTCCGCGACCGGCGGTGCCCGCGTCGATCTGCTGATCGAGCTGGCCGCCAACCCGCCCATCGTCGGCAGCGCGGGCCTGCATCTGCACCACGGCGCACCGGAGACCGCGGGCAGCGAGCACATCTACCGCCTCGAGCAGGCCGAGATCGCGGTGCGCGAGGACGACGTCTGGCATCTCATCCACGACATCGAGGTGCTGGACGAGCTGATGCACGAGCTGCCCGTCGGCTCCTCGCGGCGCCACGACATCCTGTACGCGCTGCGCCGCGCCGCGGACGCCGTCGACCCGGCCGATGTGGCGAACACCGCGGCGCGGGCCCGCGACCGGCTGGCCGGTGTCCTGTCCCGGCCCGCGAACGCCTCCGCGCACACCGTCGCCGCGGTCGGCCACGCCCATATCGACTCGGCCTGGCTGTGGCCGGTCCGGGAGACCGTGCGCAAATGCGCGCGCACCTTCACCAATATGACCGCCCTCGCCCAGGAGTACCCCGAGCTGGTCTTCGCCTGCTCCTCGGCGCAGCAGTACGCGTGGATGAAGGAGCGGCGCCCGGAGATCTTCGCCCGTATGAAGAAGGCGGCCGCCGACGGCAACTGGGTGCCGGTCGGCGGCATGTGGGTCGAGGCCGACGGCAACCTCCCGGGCGGTGAGGCGCTGGCCCGCCAACTCGTCTACGGCCGGCGCTTCTTCGCGGAGGAGTTCGGTGTCGAGCAGGAGGGGGTGTGGCTGCCCGACTCGTTCGGCTACACCGCCGCCTACCCCCAGCTCGCCAAGCTGGCCGGGGCCAAGTGGTTCCTCACCCAGAAGCTGTCCTGGAACGAGACCAACAAGCTGCCGCACCACACCTTCTCCTGGGAGGGCATCGACGGCTCGCGTATCTTCACCCACTTCCCGCCCATCGACAGCTACAACGCCTCGCTCACCGCCCGCGAACTCGCCCACGCCGAGAGCAACTTCGCCGACAAGGGCGTGGCCACCCGTTCGCTCGCCCCGTTCGGCTACGGCGACGGCGGTGGCGGCCCGAGCCGTTCCATGCTGGAGAAGGCGCGCCGTCTGCGCGACCTCGAAGGCTCGCCCAAGGTCGTCATCGAGTCGCCCGACGTGTTCTTCGCGGCGGCGCGCGCCGAGCGGGAAGATACCCAACTCCCGGTCTGGCGCGGCGAGTTGTATCTGGAGACCCACCGCGGCACCTACACCAGCCAGGCCCGTACCAAGCGCGGCAACCGGCGCGGCGAGGCGCTGCTGCGCGAGGCCGAGCTATGGGCCGCCACCGCCGCCGTGCGGGCCGGCGCCCCGTATCCGTACGAGCGGCTGGCATCGCTGTGGCGGCGGGTCCTGCTCAACCAGTTCCATGACATCCTGCCCGGCTCGTCCATCGCCTGGGTGCACCGGCAGGCCGAGCGCGAATACGGTGAGATCCACACCGAGCTGGAAACGCTGATCGCCGAGGCGGCCGGCCGGCTGCCGGCCGGTCCCGCGCTGCTCAACGCCGGACCGTACGCACGGCGTGAGGTGGCCGTCGTCCCCGGCTCCGCCGTCCCCGGTGGGCAGCGCCTGGCGGACGGGCGCACCGCCGTCCTCGCCGAGGTCGCCGCCCTCGCCTCCGGCGGCACGGTGGACGCGCCCCGGGCCGGTGTCACCGCCACCGCCCAGGACGGCGGCTTCGTCCTCGACAACGGCGTGGTGACGGTCGTCGTGGACCGGCGCGGCCTGCTCACCTCGGTGTACGACCACACGGCACGGCGCGAGGCGATCGCCCCCGGCGCCGCGGGCAACCTCCTCCAGCTCCACCCCGACGACCCCAACCTGTGGTCGGCCTGGAACATCGACACGTACTACCGCGACACCGTGCGCGACCTGGACACGGCCGATTCGGTGACGCTCGTGGACGAGGGCCCGCTGCTCGCCTCGGTGCGCGTCGAGCGCTCCTGCGGCAGCTCCCGTTTCATCCAGCACATCGAGGTCACCGCCGAAAGCCGACAGGTGACCGTCCGCAACGACATCGACTGGCAGGAGCGCGACACCGTGCTGAAGGCGGCGTGGCCGCTCGATGTGCACGCGGAGCGGGAGAGCGCCGAGATCCAGTTCGGGCATGTGCAGCGGCCCACCCACGAGAACACCAGCTGGGACGCGGCCCGCTTCGAGCTGTGGGCGCACCGCTGGGTGCACATCGGCGAGCGGCGCTGGGGCGCGGCCCTGCTCACCGACTCCACGTACGGGCACGATGTGCGCCGTGACACACGGGCCGACGGCGGAACGACCACCACGCTCCGGCTCTCCCTGCTGCGCGCCCCGCACAGCCCCGACCCACAGGCCGACCGAGGCCGGCACACCTTCGGCTACGCGCTGCTGGCCGGTGCCGGAATCGAGGAGGCCATCGCCGGTGGCTACGCCCTCAACCTGCCGCTGCGGCCCGCCCCGGCCGAGGCGCGGGCCCTGATCACCGTCGACACCGCCGATGTGGTGGTGGAGTCGGTCAAGCTGGCGGACGACCGCGGTGGCGATGTCGTGGTGCGGCTGTACGAGGCGTGCGGGGGAGCCGTGTCGGCGCGTCTGACGGCCGGGTTCCCGCTCGCCGCCGTCCACGACTGCGATCTGCTGGAGCGGCCGGAGCGGGAGGTGGCGCCCATCGACGGCGAGGGCGCCTTCGACCTCGGGTTCCGGCCCTTCCAGATCCGTACCCTGCGGCTTCGTCCCGCCGGAAGCGGTGCCAAGTAGCCTGAGCGGGCAGGCAGGCGGCGCGGTTCGGCCCGGGTGCTCATGGCACCGGGCCGGACCGGCGGCGTACCCTGCCCCATCGATTGCGGGAGAGGCAGTTTGACGACCGACACGGTGCGGACCGCGAAGCGCACGATCCGGCGCGGCACCAATCTGCCGCGGATGGGCGACTTCAACGAGTCCGTGGTTCTCGACGCCATCCGCCGGCACCCCGCGGGGCTGAGCCGGGTGGAGCTGGCGCAGGCCACCGGCCTGTCCGCGCAGACCGTCTCCAACATCACGCGCAGGCTGCTCGACCGGGGAGTGGCCCGGGAGTCGGGCAAGCACAACACGGGCAGCGGAAAGCCCCGGACCCTGCTGGAGATCGTTCCCACGTCGCGCTACGCGGTCGGGGTCCATCTCGACCCGGCCGTCATCACCTGCGTCCTGGTGGACCTGCTCGGCACGGTCGTGGCCCAGCGCAGCCAGCGCACCCCGAGCGGCGGGGACACGGACGGGATCACCGCGGACATGGCCGCCTCGGTGAGCGCGCTCATCGCGGAGGCGGGCATCGACAGCGGCCGCGTCCTGGGGCTGGGGATCGCCGCGCCCGGCCCCATCGACGCGTCCGTCGGCTGGGTCATGGACCCGCCCGAGCTGCCCGGCTGGGGCCGCTACCCGCTGCGCGAACGGCTCAGCGAGGCCACCGGACTCCCGGCCCTGCTCGACAAGGACGTCACCGCGGCCGTCGTCGCCGAGCGCTGGGCCGGGGCCGCCACCGACAGCCGCAACCTGCTCTTCTTCTACCTCGGCACCGGTTCCGGGATGGGCCTGGTCGTGGAGGACACCGTGCTGCGCGGCGTCTCCGGGAACGCGGGCGAGGTCGGCGGGCTCGGCGCCGGGTGCTCCACCCGCACCCTGGTCGACGAGGCCATCGCGCTGGGCGTGCTCGGCGCCGAGTACACCGTCCTCGACCCGGCCGACGCCCAGCGCGGCCTGAAGCGCCTCGCGGAGCTCGCCGCCGGGGGAGAGGCACAGGCGGACGGCATCATCGAGCGCCTGGCACTGCGGATCGGCCGCGGTGTGTGTGCGGCGGCCACCCTCCTGGACGTCGACACCGTGGTCTTCGGCGGACCCATCTGGCAGCTGCTCGCCGACCGCCTCCTCATCACGATCGAGCCCATGGTCGCCCGGTCGCCCTTCGTCCGGGCGACCCACCCGACCGCGGTCGTCTCCACCACGCTCGGCGAGAACGTGGCCGCGGTCGGGGCGGCGTCCCTGGTCCTCGACCAGGCACTGTCCGCGCAGCCCAGGTCACTGCTGCTGACCTGAACACCGGCGGCGGGGCGGCGAGGGCGCGGGGTCAGACGGTGGAGAGGTCGATGGCGCGGTCGATGTCGTCGGGGCGCAGCACCCGCAGGATGCCTTCGAGCAGGTAGTAGTCGGCGTAGGGGAGCGAGATCTCGACGCCGTCCTCGCTGGGGCGGTTGCGGGTGCAGCGGGCCACGACCGCTTCGGCGCGGGTCGACTTCGTGGTGAGGCAGGTCCGGGAGAGCGCGTTCAGCAGCCGCAGGGCCGCCTCGCGGTAGCGGGGCTCGCCGGTGGCCTCGGCCAGGTCCAGCAGGCCACAGGCCATGATCGCGCCCGCCGAGGCGTCCTTGATGTCGTTGGGCGCCTGCGGGGCGAGGTAGTCCCACACCGGGACGTTGTCCGGGGTGAGCGCGCCCAGGGCGAAGTCGGCGAGTTTCCGGGCGGTGGTGAGGAATTCGCGGTGGCCGGTGCGGCGGTAGGTCGTGGTGAATCCGTAGATCCCCCATGCCTGCCCGCGTGACCAGCAGGAGGCGGGGCTGTAGCCCTGCACGGTGGCCGGGCCGAGGGGCGCGCCCGAGACCGGGTCGAAGTCGAAGACGTGCGGGGTCGAACCGTCGGGGCGGGGGAAGTTCCGCTGGGTGGTTCTCGCGTGTTCCACGGCGATGTCGAGGTACTTCCGGTCCCCGGTCTGGCTGCTCGCGAACGCCAGCAGATCGAGGTTCATCATGGTGTCCATGATGACCCGGCCCGCGTTCGCGGGATCGTTCAGCGCTCCCCAGGCCCGGATGAAACGGCCCTTGGCGTTGTACCGGCGGATCAGCGAGGAGGCGGCCCGCAGCGCGCCCGCCCGCCAGGTGTCATCACCGGTGAGCCGCCACGCGGTGACCCACGAGGGGTAGAAGAGGAAGCCAAGATCGTGGGTGCCGGTGTCGTCCTGGCGGGGGGCGAGCTTCTTCGCGGAGGCGAGGGCCAGGGTGCGGAACCGCTCGTCACCGCTGTGGAGCCACGCCATCCACAGCGTTCCGGGCCAGAAACCGCCGACCCAGTCGCCGTTCTGGGAGTACGTCCACTTCTCGAACTTCGTACCGACCGGGAAATCACTCACACCGGGTGCGACCGCGCGCAGCTTCGCCACCGCGTAGTCCGCCGTCTCCTGGAGCGTACGGAGTGCGGCGGCACGGCCGGGAACCTCCTGTGCGGCCTGTGCCGGGGGAGCGATCGAGGTCGCCGCGACCGCGGTACCGGCCGCGGTGGTCAGCAGGGTTCGCCGGGAAACGCTCATGAGTGTCCGCCATTCACGAGGGGGGAATCCGACAACGACATGCGGTGCGGGTACATCAGCCGCCTGTGGGGCGCGGGCGAGGTGCTCGCGCCCCACAGGCGGCTTGCCGGAGTGGGCCGGTCAGCCGGGAGGATCAGGGATAGTCGGTCACGTTCGCGACGTTGCTGTTGGCATCCGAGGGGCCTCCCGTGTCATTGATGACGTGGTTGATGGTGCCGGTGCCGCCGAGCGAGACGGTGACCAGGTCGTGGAACCTCACATCCGGGCTCTGCGGAACCTCGAAGGCGTGCTCGGCGGTCACGGACTTGTTGGTGTTGAAGAAGCAGTAGCTGCCCAGGCCCCACGCCTCATGGCTCTTGACCGAGTCGGCCACCTTGTAGGCGGCGTATCCCTTGGTGGAGCCGTTCATCCAGGCGTCCTGGTCCGGCGGGTCGTAGGGCATCTCGTTCTGGTAGAAGTACGTACGGCCGCCCTCGCCGTTCCAGGTCGTCTGGTGCTTCTGGTAGTGCTCGACGAACAGGCCGTACATGGTCACGTCGTCGCCGTTGACGACGAGCCCCTGGTCGGCCGTGTTGCTGTCCCAGCCGACGCCGTCACCGTGGTCGGCGCGCCAGATCCAGGTGTGGTCACCGATCACATCCGAGCTGTTGACCACCAGGCTCGTGGACGCCTTGCCCACACCCGCGCCGCCGACCCGGAAGAACACATCGTGCAGCGAGGTGGGGTTGTCGCTGTGGCTGGCGGACGAGTCCTCGGGGCCGAGCTCCATCAGCGTCTTGGAGTTCTCGGTGCCCGCGTCGATGAGCAGCCCTGCGAGCTTGACGCCGTCGACGTCGGCCACGTCCATCGCGGTGACCCCGTTGTCGGGAATCAGCGTGGCCAGCCCCAGGCCCAGCACGACGGTGTCGGGCTTGGTCACCTTCAGCGGCGCGTCGAGGTGGTGGACGCCCGGGGTGACGAGCAGATGCTTGCCCGCCTCCAGCGCCGCGTTCATCTCATCGGCGGTGGCACCCGGCTTGACGATGAAGAAGTCGTCCAGCGGGATCGAGGTGCCCTTCGGCGTACCGGAGGACCACGATGTGCCCGTGGAGTCCTTGCGCACCTCCGGCACGAACACCTTGTAGGCGCCCTCGTCGTCGACGTACAGGAACGGCTTCTCACGGGAGACGGGCGTCTTGTCGACCCGGGTGTACGGCGGGTTGGGGAAGTCCCCCGCCGGGGCGTTCCGCGCGCCCACGAACACCATGTTCCAGTTGGAGCCGGTCCAGCTGCCCCATTCGGTGTTGCGGGAGAGCCACTGCTGCTGCGATCCGGACCGCACCTGCCCGTCGACCTTGGTGTCGGCCAGCAGACCGCCGCTGGACCAGCCGCCGTCGTCCAGCTGGAGGTCGCCCTTCAGATGCATCCGGCGGTACGGGGCGGCCTGTGACACGGCCCAGCGGTCCGCGCCGTCGTCGGGGTTGACGGCGAGGTTCTCCGCGTCGCGCCAGAAGTTCTGCGTCGCGTTGCCGTCGAACCAGTCGGCCTCGGCGTGCACCGCGCCGTTGATGGTGGTGTCGTCGGGCGACAGGCCCAGGCCCGCCACCTGTGTGTAGAAGCCGACGTTGGCGTTGACGTCGTAGGAGCCGGGCTTGAACAGCAGGGCGTGCCGGTCCTGGCCGAACTGGTTGGTCTCCTGCTTGCCGAAGACCGAGTCCAGCTTGGACTGGATCTCCTGCGCGGACATCGACGGGTCGAAGATCTGCACATTGGGGCCCAGATCCGGTTCCGCGTCCGCGCCGTGTGCCGACGGTACGGTCAGCGCCGCCGCGACGGCACCGGCCAGCACGGCGAACGCGGCGGTGGCGCGGGCGGCGCGGCGGCGTCCCCGATGGCCGCGCCCGGTGGTGTCGTTGCTCATGGTGGTGTCTCCCTCAGCCCTGGTACCGGGCGAATATTCCGGTGAACTGCCAGGGCTCCTGGGCGACTCCGGAGCAGGTGTCGTCGTTCGGGTAGTCGCCCGGGCAGGGGCGGTCGCGGTTGACGGACCAGAAGGAGAGCCGCGACAGATGGTGCTGGGAGGCGTAGTCCAGGATCGTCTCGAAGTCGTCGGTGGAGACGGTCTCCTTGACGTCCGTGATGCCGTTCATCGAGGACAGGCCGCTGTGCCGGTAGGCGTCCTCGTCGCTGTAGCCGTAGGCGCCCTTGACGGCGTCCTTCAGCCCGTCGGTGGCCTGCTTGGTCAGCTCGCCCATGTTCTGGCCCTCGCCGCCGAAGTCGAACGGCATGATGGTCCAGCTGTCGGCCTCGAAGTCCGATTCGGCGGCCCGGCGGATCATGCCGTCGTCGGGGCCGTTCTGATCGCTGGGGAAGGTGACGTAGGTGAGCAGCCCCGGGTTGTCGCCCTTCACCTGCTTCAGGGCGTCGATCGTCTTCTGCTGGACGGCCGGGTCGTCGTAGGCATCGCCCTCGATGTCGATGTCGATGGCCTTGAGACCGTAGGCGTCGATGACCTTCTGATAGGCACCGGCGAGGGCCTTGGCGTCGCCACACGACTGCTCCAGCTTGGCGCCACTGGCGCCGCCGAAGGACGGTACGACATCGCCGCCCTTGGCCCGTACGGCCTTCACGGTCTGCTCGTCCTGTCCGCCGGTCAGCGGGCGCCCGCCGTCCCACTGCGGGTCGCAGCCGCCCGCGTCGAGGACGAAGGCGAGGGTGAACCAGCTGACGCCGGTGGCGTCCATGACCTCGCCCGGGTCCGGCGGATCGCCCCATCCGTTGTACAGGTACGGCGCCACGGCGGCGGGTGCGGCGGACGCCTCGCCGCCGTCCCGGCCCGATGGTCCGGAGTTGTCGGCCCAGGCGGCCGCGGTCGTGCTCGCGGCCGCGGCCACGACGGCCAGGGCCAGCGCGATGCGCCGCCGACGGCGGCGGTGTGCGCGGTCCTGAACGGAGAAATCTTCGCGGTGGTTCATGTGGGGGGATACCTTCCTGCCACGCGGACGGACCCCGGCAGTGGGCATGTCCGTCGGACAGGCGCCGCCGCGGCCCGCGACATGCGGTTCCGGCCGGAAGGTCACGGCCGGACTCTCGGCCCCATATATTTCGGGAGTTGAACATGTCTCGTCAATAGGTCCGCACCAATGAATGAGGTGCCTTCAAAGGGCGAACTCGCGCTCCCGGGGGCCGGAATGGGCTGGTCGGACACGGTCGGGGCGGTGCCGGGCCGTTGGACACTCCGACCGGTGGACGCGGCCGCGGCCGCGGCTCCACTCCTGCCGCACCGGGCCTAATGTGCTGCCATGCGCGATGACACCCCTGACGAGACGCGCCGTGTCCGACTGAGCCGTACCTTCGACGAGGACGCGGAGCTGTACGACCGGGCCAGGCCCGGGTATCCGCCGGAGCTGTTCGACGACCTCGCCGAGGTGGCCGGCACCGGTCCCGGCTGCCGGGTGCTCGAGGTGGGCGCGGGCACCGGCAAGGCGACCCTGCCGCTGGCCGAGCGCGGTTGCCGGATCACCGCCGTCGAACTGGGCGCGGACATGGCCGCCGTCGCCCGGCGCAACCTGGCCGGGTTCGAGGCGGTGGAGATCGTGACGGCGGACTTCGAGACCTGGCCGCTGCCCAAGGAGCCGTTCGACGCGGTCGTCGCGGCCACGGCGTTCCACTGGATCGACCCGGCGGTGCGGATGGTCAAGGCCGCGGACGCGCTGCGGCCGGGCGGCGCCCTCGCCGTGGTCGCCACCCAGCATGTGGCGGGCGGCACCGAGGAGTTCTTCGCCGAGGTCCAGGGCTGCTACGAGCGTTTCGACCCGGCCACCCCTCCGGGGCTGCGGCTTCCCGCCGCGGCGGACGTGGACACCTCGGATCACACCGACGAGGTCGCTCGCCACGGCCGGTTCGGGCCCGTCGTCCTCCGGCGCCACGAATGGGATCTGACGTACACCACGGCGCAGTACCTGGACGTGCTGCGCACCTACTCCGGCCACCGGGCGCTGCCCCCGGAGGCCAGGGAGGGCCTGCTGGGGTGCATCGCCGGGCTGATCGACGGGCGGTATGGAGGCCGGGTCACCAAGCGGTACCTCACGGAGTTGCGGGTGTCACGGCGCGTGTGACGCCGGGCGCCGGCGGGGCCCTGAAGGACCGGCCGCGGCGCCCGGCGGCGCGTTATGAGCAGGACTTGTAGAACCGCTTCCAGCCGTCGCCGGGCATGGCGGGCGGCTCGGCCCACGACCCGGCTTCGCCGTACTTCTCGAACGCCTCGTAGTCGAAGTCGTTCAGACCGCCGCCCGGCTTCGACAGGCGTACGTCCCGGTCCATCTGCGCATCGCCCCCGTTGTTGAGGATCGCGAGGTCCGGGTAGGCGTCGTCGTTGTAGTGGGCGATGGCGAGCTGCTTGGCCTCGCCGTGGTCGCCGATGTCGGAGTGCCGGGAGTCGGCGGACCCCAGATCGGTCCGGTTCAGCGGACCGGGGCGGTACTCCGCGACACGGGCCGTCGAGGGGTCGTCCCCGTCGGCCGGTTCGACGATGTTGACGACCATGTCCAGCGTGCCGTCGTTCTGGAAGTCGGCGACCGCGGCGGTCGCGATCTCACCCGACCTGGCGCCGAGCAGATCCTTGACGGCCGTCTTCCGGCCGAAGGAACCGCTCTCGGTGCCCCACTGGACCGTCATCCCGGTGCCGGTGTGCCCGGGGTTGATGATCTTGTCCGGGTAGGAGTCGCCGTCGAGATCTCCGAGCAGCGTGGTCGCGCCGGCCAGACACGGGGCCGACGCACCGGTGGCACGGTCGGACCGGTGTGTTCCGCCCGCGTCCGACGACTCGGTCGCCATGGCCTGGTAGCCGGCGACCGTCAAGGTCAGGGCGGCGGCCGCGAGCGGCACGGCGATTAAACGCGTGCGCTTCCGAAGCATGTACGAGCTCCTCTCAATTGCTGTCACGCAGTCAGATGCCGGTGTGATCACGTGAGTTCACACGATGAACGCCGTGTGACGTAAACGTGACATTCGGGGGAACGGAGTACGGGGCGGGGGCGTGGCGGCCACGCGGTGGCGGAGCCAGGACGCCGGAGGCGGCATTGACCGCTCCGGGCGGTCGCGGGACGGTCATGGCGCAACCGGGCGCAATGGACTCGACAGCGGAGGCAGTCATGACATTACGGTTTGTCGGGATGGACCCGAATACCGGAGGTGAGGGATCACCGACGGTATGGGTGGAGGAAGGGAGCGCCGACCTCGTCCTGCAAGGCGAGGAGGCCGAGGCGCTCCTGATGGAGTTGATCGGCAGCACTCAGTGGGTGCCCGGGCACGCGAGGGGGGTTCCCGCCCATGAGCGGGTCATCAGGATCCCCGCTCGGATGGTGCCGATCTTGAGGGAGGCGTGCGATGTCGCTGAAGGCAAGGGCGTTCGCTGACCTGCTCGCGGCCACCCGGAGCAGCGCTGTCCACCTGGAAATGCGCGATCAGTACGCGGTCGGTGACGAGGCCGAGGACTACGCGGCCTTCCTGCGCACCGGAGTGGCCAACACCGACCCGGCCAAGTCGTTCTGGCCCAAGTGGCTTCCGCTGGTGGCCGACGCGGTCGCGCGTGGCGTGGTGGTGCGCCGGGCGCGGATCGTCTCCGAGCCGGTCACCGATTACATCCGCTACGAGCACGCCATCACCTTGCTCAACCTGCGGGCCGGGGAGGACGTACGCTGGCTGCCTCGGCGGCGGGCGAGTGACCTGGCCCTGCCCGGTAACGATTTCTGGCTCCTGGACGGCCGGATCGTGCAGTTCAACCACTTCACCGGAAAAGGGGACTGGGCCAGCAAGGAGCACACCGAGGACCCGGACGTCGCCGCTTTGTGCGCCACCGCCTTCGAAGCGGTCTGGCGGCGGGCCGTCCCGCATGAAAAGTACACCGTCTGAAAAGCAAATGGACAGCCCATGCCCGCATCTCCGTCCTCCAGCGCCCAGGCCGCCCGCGAAGCTCTCGCCGTTCGCCTGGCCCATCTGGTGCGGGACGCCGGGATCACCGGGCGTGAGCTGTCCGCCCGGTGCGGCTGGCACCCGGCCAAGACCTCGCGCATCCTGCGCGCCAAGGCCGCTCCCTCCGAAGCCGACATCCGGGCCTGGTGCGCCGCCTGCTGTGCCGAGGACCAGACCGCGGACCTCATCGCCACCGCCCGCGCGGTGGACTCGATGTACCTGGAGTGGCGCCGCCAGCACCGCGACGGGATGCGCCGCACCCAGCAGGACGTCCTCGCCCGCAACGCCGCCGCCCGCCTCTGCCGCGCCTACACCTCCAACGTCATCCCCGGCTTCTTCCAGACCGCCGGCTACGCCGAGGCCCTGATGCGCGCCATAACCGACTTCCAGGGCACCCCCGACGACATACCCGAGGCCGTCGCCGCCCGCCTGGCCCGCAGCCGTTTCCTGTACGAGGGCGACCACCGGTTCGTGGTCCTCATCGAGGAGTGGGTCCTGCGCACCCGGATCGGATCCACCGAGACGATGGCCGGTCAGCTCGCGCATCTGCTCACCGTGATGCCGCTGCCCTCGGTCTCCCTGGGGATCATCCCCCTGGGGGCCCGGCGCACCGTGTGGCCGCTGGAGGCGTTCTACCTCTACGACGACCACAACACGGTCGTCGAGACCCTCACCGCCGGGATCAGCGTCCGCCAGCCCCGTGAGATCGCCGACTACACCCGCGCCTTCACCGGTCTGGCCCGGATGGCCGTCCACGGCGACGCCGCCCGTACGCTCATACGGGCCGCGATCGACGCCCTGGAGTGAGTCCGCGCCTTCCATGGGTCCGCGCCCTTCATGGGCCGGCGCGTTTCACGGGCCAGTGCCCTTCATGAGTCCGCGCAACAATCCGCAATTTCGTTGAGGCTCGTACCACCGCCTTCGTAGCGTGAGGGCCGACACCACGGCCCGGAGAGGCGGGACCTGACGCGCATACACGAACGCCGGCGCCACCGGGGCACAGCGCCCCTCCCCGGCCCGCTCGCCCGCGTAGGCCAGGAACCGTCCGCCTCCCCGGGCGGCCGCGGCGGCCACTCCGGCGCACCCAGCAGCGAGGCCCGATGACCAGCACCCACACGGTCCTGTACGACCCCCAGGGCCGTATCGAGGGGAAGCTCCCCCTCGACCGGGAAACCCATCAGCGGCTGGTCGCCGCCGTGCTCGCCTGGGCCGGTGACCCGGGGCTGCATCCGAGTGAGTACCACCAGATCGCGCTGCAACTGACCGCGGCCGCCCGCGCGGTGGCCGACGACGTCCGCCGCACCGCCGAGCAACTGCCCGCGGACCACCCGGCCCGGATACTGGCCGAACACATCCTCGACGAAACCCGCCACCGGCTGTCCAAACCCCTGAAGGGCACCGCGAGTTGCGCCCAGGACCGCGCCCGGCTCTGCCGCTCCCTGTACGGGCGCCTGGACCGCCTCACCGACGTCGCCTCGTCCCTCCCGGGCCCGCGACGCTCATCGGCCCACTGACACCGCGCGGCGACGTCGACTGGGAGGCCCGGGTGCGAGCCGCCCTCACCCTGACCGCGGCCGGACTGGCCGGCGGCACCGGCGATGAACCCACGAAGGAAGCCCGATAGGCCGCCAGGCAACTGGTCCATACCAAACTCTTGACAGTGTTTTCCTTCACTTCTTAAATCACGTAATGAACTAAGTACAGCTCAAATCGCTCACCGCACTCCGGTCGGCGCCGTGACCACTTGGTTCAGCTGCGCCTACATGTCTCTCCGCGCCTGTTCATCCACCTGTATCGGAAGGGAGAGTCATGGACTCCCCGCGCTTACCCCGGCGACTGCTGCTGTCCGTCGTCTCGTTCCTCGCCCTCGCGTCGCTGTCCACCGGACTGACCCAGGGGGCATCCGCCTCAGCGGCGGATCGGGCCGCGGATTCCACCGCGAGACCGGCGGCCACCGCGAGACCGGCCAAGGCGGCCGCCGTCACGTTCTCCGACGAGTTCGACGGGGCCGCCGGTTCGGCCGTCAACGGCAGCAAGTGGCAGATCGAGACGGGCGACAACGTCAACAACCACGAGCGGCAGTACTACACGGCGGGCAACAGCAACGCCGCCCTCGACGGCCAGGGCCATCTGGTCATCACCGCCCGCCGCGAGAACCCGAACAACTACCAGTGCTGGTACGGACGGTGTGAGTACACCTCCGCCCGGCTGAACACCTCCGGCAAGTTCACCACCACCTACGGCCGGGTCGAGGCCCGGATGAAGGTTCCGCGCGGGCAGGGCATGTGGCCCGCGTTCTGGATGCTCGGCAACGACATCGGACAGGTCGGCTGGCCCAACTCCGGTGAGATCGACATCATGGAGAACGTGGGCTTCGAGCCGTCCACGGTCCACGGCACCCTCCACGGCCCCGGATACTCGGGGTCCGGCGGCATCGGCGCCGGGTACAGCCTGCCCGGTGGCCAGGCGTTCGCCGACGCGTACCACACGTTCGCCGTGGACTGGAGTCCGAACGCCATCACCTGGTCCGTGGACGGCACCGTGTACCAGCGGCGCACCCCCGCCGACCTCGGCGGACGGCAGTGGGTGTTCAACAAGCCCTTCTTCGTGATCCTCAACCTCGCGGTCGGCGGCTACTGGCCCGGAGACCCCGACGGCAGCACATCCTTCCCCCAGCAACTCCTCGTCGACTACGTCCGGGTCAGCACCGACGGCGGACAGCCGGCCGGTGGCGCCATCACCGGTGTGGGTGGCAAGTGTGTGGATGTGGCGGGTGGCAACAACGCCAATGGCACGGCGGTGCAGCTGTATGACTGCAACGGAAGTGCCGCTCAGCAGTGGAGCGTTGGTTCCGATGGCACGATTCGTGCGTTGGGCAAGTGTCTGGATGTGGCGTCGGGTGGTACAGCCGATGGCACGTTGGTGCAGTTGTGGGACTGCAATGGCAGTGCGGCTCAGCAGTGGGCTGTTCCGGCGGCTCGTGACATCGTCAATCCGCAGGCCGACAAGTGTCTCGATGCCACGGGTGGGAGTTCGGCCAACGGCACCCGGTTGCAGATATGGACCTGCACCGGCGCCGCCAACCAGAAGTGGACGGTGACCAGATGAAAAAGAGACCCGGGCGCAGACCCGCGGTGCGCGGTGTGCTGGGTGTCGCCGCCATCGCCGCCCTCCTCACCGGGCTGACCAGCGTTCCCGCGAGCGGTGCCGCGGCGGCCACCGGACAGATCACCGGTGTGGGTGGCAAGTGTGTGGATGTGGCGGGTGGCAACAACGCCAATGGCACGGCGGTGCAGCTGTATGACTGCAACGGAAGTGCGGCTCAGCAGTGGACTGTTGGTTCCGATGGCACGATTCGTGCGTTGGGCAAGTGTCTGGATGTGGCGTCGGGTGGTACGGCCGATGGCACGTTGGTGCAGTTGTGGGACTGCAATGGCAGTGCGGCTCAGCAGTGGGCTGTTCCGGCGGCTCGTGACATCGTCAATCCGCAGGCCGACAAGTGCCTGGACGCCACGGGTGGGAGTTCGGCCAACGGCACCCGGTTGCAGATATGGACCTGCACCGGCGCCTCGAACCAGAAGTGGACGGCGCCGAGCGGCGGCACCACTCCGCCCGGACCGGGGGCCATGGCCGTGGCTCCGTACCTCTACAACGGCTGGGGCAGCCCGCCGAGTCCCACCACCGTGATGAACGCGACCGGCGTCAAGTGGTTCACGCTCGCCTTCGTCCTCAGCAACGGCTACTGCAATCCGCAGTGGGACGGCGGCCGTCCGCTCACCGGAGGCGTCGACCAGCAGACCATCAACACCGTGCGGTCGGCCGGTGGCGATGTGATCCCGTCCTTCGGCGGCTGGAGCGGCAACAAGCTGGAGAGCTCCTGCGGCAGCGCGGGCGAGCTGGCCGCCGCGTACCAGAAGGTCATCAACGCCTACGGGCTCAAGGCGATCGACATCGACATCGAGGCCGCGGCGTACGACAGCCCGACCGTTCAGCAGCGCACGGTCGACGCGCTGAAGACGGTCAGGGCCAACAACCCCGGCATCAAGGTGTACATCACCTTCGGCACCGGCCAGAACGGCCCCGACAACAGCCTGATCAGCAAGGCAGCCGCCTCCGGTCTGACCGTGGACAGCTGGACGATCATGCCGTTCAACTTCGGGGGAGCCGGCCAGAACATGGGCCAGCTCACCCTCCGCGCCGCCGAGGGGCTCAAGAACACGGTCAAGAGCGCCTACGGGTACTCGGACGACCAGGCGTACCGGCACACCGGTATCTCCTCGATGAACGGCATCACCGACAACGGTGAGACGGTGACCGTCAACGACTTCCGCACCATCCTCGGCTACGCCCAGCAGCGCCACCTCGCGCGGCTGACCTTCTGGTCGGTCAACCGTGACCGGCCCTGCACCGGTGGCGGGGCCGACACCTGCTCGGGCGTCTCCCAGCAGCCGTGGGACTTCACCCGGGTCTTCGCCCAGTACACCGGCTGATCCCGACCCCGGACACGCATATCCTATAGGAATCTTCGGATCCAGATCCGGCGCCTCTCTCGTAGGGGCGCCGGATCTCGCGTTTGTCCGGGGTCTTGACGGGGCGGCTCGGCTGGCACACCATCGCGGCATCAATTTCCTATTTGATTCGTGGGGGTGAGGAGGTGCGTCTTCGGACCAGATCTCTTCTGCCGGGAGTGGTCGCCGTCGCGCTGCTGGCCACGGGCTCGGCAGCGTGCACGCTCAAGAACTCGGGTGAGCCGGCGGGCGGCCGGGGCCCCGCGTCCGCACGGGCGGGCGGCGGCTCCGCCGTACTCGACGACGGGTCGGCCACCAAGGTCGCGCTCGTGCCCGGCGGCGCCCACCCCTACTTCCAGCCCTGGAAGACCGCCGGTGCTCAGGCGAAGAAGACGTACCGGCTCGGGGACGTCAGGTTCGACGAGAGGGCGGAGTGGGACCAGCAGAAGCAGAACAACCTGCTGTCCACGCTCGCCGCACGCGGCTACAACGCCTTCGGCGTCTTCGGTGTCTCGCCGACCGACATCAACACCACCTTCGCGGACCTGAAGTCGCAGGGCCTCACCGTGGCCTCCCTCGGCTCCTGCCCGGCGGGGACGAAGGACGAGGCCGACTTCTGTCTCTCCACGGACGTCGAACTCGCCGCGTACAAGGCGGCCAGGGCCACCATCGACGCCATGGGCGGCAAGGGCAGGATCGTCCATCTGACCGGCAACAACGTGGACGCCAACACCCAACTGCGGATCAAGGGCGTCGCCAGGGCCGTGCGGGAGGCGGGCGGCGAGGTCAAGCTGCTCCAGACCGTCACCGATATCGACAAGGACCTCCAGACCGCCCAGAAGGCGGTGTCCGACTTGCTGACGGCCAAGGGCAAACAGATCCAGGGCATCGTCTCCACCGCCTACAACCCGGCCGTCGCCGCCGCCGACGCGGTCAGGAGCGCCGGTTCGCGGGCGAAGGTCGTCGCTATCGACGACGACGCCAAGATCCTCGGCTCGATCGAGCAGGGCACGGTCGCCGCCACCGTCGTGCAGAACCCGGTGGGGCAGGCCGAGATCGGGGCGTGGGCACTCGCGTTGCTCCAGACGGAGCAGTGCACCATGCGCAGGCCCGGACAGTCCGTCGACTCCGGCTCGTTCGTCGTCACCAAGGAGAACCTCGCGACCTACGACCGTGCGCGAAAGGCGAAGACCGATCAGCTGAAGAAGCGGTTCGCCGACGACGTCCTGACGTGCGGCTGATCCTGCCGTGCCGCACCACAGAAAGCGGACACCACCAGATGAGCATCATCACGACCGCCACGGCCAAACTGGCCGATATCGCCGTGGAGACGGACCGCACCGACGCGGTGCAGTCCTTCGTCAAACAGGAAACGGTACTCGTCGACATCACCACGGCGGACGGCGGCGCGGGAACGGGCTACGCCTACACCATCGGCACCGGCGGAACCTCCGTACTGGCCCTGCTGCGGGACCATCTGCTGCCCGTCCTCATCGGACAGGACGCGCGCAACGTCGAGGCGCTGTGGCAGCGGCTGTTCGCCCTGACCCGCGCGACCACCACCGGAGCCATCACCTCGCTCGCGCTCGCCGCCGTCGACACCGCCTTGTGGGATGTGCGGTGCAAACGCGCGGGCGAGCCGCTGTGGCGGCTGGCCGGCGGCCACCGCCAGGACGTTCCCGTCTACGACACCGAGGGCGGCTGGCTCCATCTGACCACCGACGAACTGGTGCGGGGAGCGCTCCGGGCCCAGCGGGCCGGCTGGGGCGGAATCAAGATCAAGGTGGGCAAGCCGCATACCGCCGAGGACGCGGAGCGCCTGCGCGCCGTACGCGAGGCCGTCGGGCCCGCGCTGCACATCATGACGGACGCCAACCAGTCGCAGACGATGTCCTCGGCCCTCCGGCTGGCGGCCGCGCTGGAGCCCTACGACCCGTACTGGATCGAGGAGCCCCTGCCGGCGGACGACATCAGCGGCCACGCCCGGCTGGCACGTGCGACCCGGATCCCCGTCGCCGTCGGCGAATCCCTGTACGCGCCCACGCAGTTCCGCAACTACCTCGAGACGGGCGCCGCTTCCGTGGTGCAGGTCGATGTCGCCCGCATCGGCGGGATCACCCCCTGGCTCAAGGTGGCCCACACGGCGGAGAGCCACAACGTCATGGTGTGCCCGCACTTCCTGATGGAACTGCACATCAGCCTCGTCGCCGCGGTGCCGAACGGAATGTACGTCGAGCACATCCCGCAGCTGCGCGCCGTCACCCGCGGTGAGCTGACGATCCGCGACGGGCGGGCCGTGGCGCCCGACGTTCCGGGGATCGGCATCGACTGGGACATGGACGCCATCGACGACCGGAGGGTGGCATGACGACGCCCGCCGTCCCGCCGGACGGTGACACCGGCTCCGCCCCGGCCGCACCGTCGCCACCCGTGCACCGGCTGCCGTTCTGGGTCAACCAGCGGCTCGGCCTGCTGGTGCTCGTCGTCGGACTCGGCGCCCTGTTCGGCGTGGTGCGGCCGACCTTCCTCGACGAGCGGCTCGTGCTGTTCCCGCTGCTGCGGGACATCTCGACGCTGACCGTGGTGGCGCTGGCCCAGATGGTCGTCCTCTCGGTGGGACATATGAACCTGGCCGTCGGGCGGATGGCCGCCTTCGGAGCCCTGTTCGCGGGGTTCGGATACGACCGGCTGGAGCTGCCACTGCCACTGGGCCTGCTGCTCTGCCTGTTCGCCGGGGCCGCCATCGGCGCGCTGACCGGCTGGATCATCACCCGTGCGGGGGTGAGCTCCTTCGTCGTGACCCTGGCGATGGACTTCGCGCTGCTGGGACTCGTCTCCCTGCTCTACTCGGCCCTCACCGAGAACGCCGCCTTCACCAGCAAGCCGTCGGGGCTCGCCGAGCTGCGTTCGTACTCACTGGCCGACATCTGCGTCGGGCCCGTGTGCGGCTCCCCGGCCGTACCGCAGCTGGCGCAGTTCACCGTCCTGGCCCTGCTCGGCCTCGGTTTCCTGTACACCTGCACCCGTATCGGCCGGGAGCTGCTGCTCACCGGGGCGAATCCGGCGGCGGCCGAGCTGTCCGGCATTCCCACCGGCCGCCGCCTCATCCTGGCGCATACGCTCTCCGGGCTGCTCGCCGCGCTCGCCGGATTCATGGCCGCCGTCGGCACCGGAACGTTCCGCGCCTCCATCGGGGACGACTTCATGCTGCCGTCGTTCCTCGGCTCGGTGCTCGGCGGCACCCAACTCACCGGTGGCGTCGTCTCGGTGGTCGGGGCCCTGCTGGGCACGGCCCTGGTCGGGGTGATCCGCAAGGGGCTCGATCTGCTCGGGGTCGGTCTCGAGAACCTGAACATCTACCTCGGCTGCGTCCTCCTGCTGGCCCTCTCGGCCGACCGTGTGCGCACCGTGGTGGCCCATCGCAAGGCGGTGCGTTCCACATGATCACAATCCGCGGCCGGGGAGCCGGGGGAGCCGCCGTCCTGCGCCGCTTCTCCCGCTCCACGACGATGACCCTGCTGTGCGTGGTGGTCATCGGCTACCTCGCCCTCGGTGTGGCCTCCTCCGGCTCGTTCTTCGAGGGCCCTTCGGTACGGACGTTCCTGCGCTACCTGGCCACCCCCATCCTCATCGGTCTCGCCCAGATGGTCGCGCTGTGCGTCGGACAGCTCAACCTCGCGGTCGGCGCGCTCGGCGGCTTCACCGCCTGTCTGATGGGCGTCCTCATGGCGGACCAGGGCGTGCCCGCCGTGGTCGCGGTGGCGGCCGGTGTGCTGACGGCCACGGCCGTCGGCCTGGCGACCGGCCTGTTCATCGTGGCCACGAAGATCAATGGCTTTATCGTCACCCTCGGGACGATGACGATCCTCCAGGGAGCGCAGTACTGGCTGGTCGGCACGCGCACCGTCGACGGATACTCCGCCGGTCTGCGGGACCTCGGCGCCGCGGCCCCGCTGAACATCCCACTGGTGTTCCTCACCGCTCTGGCCGCCGCGGCCCTGCTCGCCGCCTTCCTGTACCGCGGCACCGCCGGCCGGCGGCTCCTGGCGGCGGGCGGCAACCCGCTGGCCGCCAGGCTGTCGGGCATCTCCACCGACCGGCAGATCGTGCTCGCCCACACCCTGTCGGGGCTCCTGATCGGCGTGGCCGCCCTGACCGCGACGGCGTCGCTGCCCGGAGTCAACCGCAGTGTCGGCGGCGACTGGCTGCTGCCCAGCTTCGCGGCGCCCATCATCGGTGGCGTCGCGCTCACCGGAGGCTCGGTCGCCGTGCTCGGCACGGTGCTGGCGGCCTTCGTGATGCGGCTCATCGACGCCGCACGCGCACAGTTCTCACTCGACCCGAGCTGGGTGAACTTCCTCATCGGCCTGGTCGTGCTCGGCACGGTGATCGGTGGCCGGATCCATCAGACCCACCTGGGCAAGAGGGGCGGTTCGCACGGCAGCGTACCGCCCGCACCACCGCGGAGCGACGCGCGGCCGGCCGCCGTCCTGCCGCATACGGGAGGTTCCGGATGAGCGACGTCCTTCTCGAATGCCAGGCCATCGTCAAGGTCTTCCCCGGAGTACGGGCCCTGGACGGCGTCGGACTGCGCCTCACCGCGGGGTCCGTCCACGCGCTGCTCGGCGAGAACGGCGCGGGAAAGTCCACCCTCATCAAGGTCCTGACCGGGGTGCACACCCCCAACGGCGGCCGTCTCATCTGGTGCGGCGGCGAGATCCACCTGCGCTCACCCCTGGAGGCCACCCGCACCGGCATCGGCGTGGTGCACCAGGAGCGCAATCTGATCCCGGGCTTCTCGGTGGCCGAGAACATCACCTTGCAGAGCCCTCCCTCGCACCGCGGTCTCATCGATCGCGCGGCCATGACCGCCCCCGCCCTGAAGTGCCTCGACGAGCTGGGCCTGGACCTCGACCCGGACCAGCCGGTGCGTGAACTGTCCGTGGCACAGCAGCAGTTGGTGGAGATCGCGAAGGCGCTTTACACCGAGAGCCGGGTGCTGCTCCTCGACGAGCCGACCGCCTCCCTCTCCCCGCAGGAGGCGGAGCGCCTGTTCGACGTCGTCCGGCGGCTGAAGGCCCGGGGAACGTGTGTCGTCTTCGTCAGCCACAAACTGGAGGAGGTGTTCGCCATCTGCGACACCGTCACCGTGCTGCGCGACGGCACGTCCGTGCTCGAATCCTCCCCGCTCGCCGGCCACACCCAGGACGAGGTGGTCGGGCTCATGGTGGGCCGCGCCCACTCGGCCACCGCGATGCGACCGCGGGAGGTGGACACCTCCGCGGCCCCGGTGCTCTCGTTCGACGCGGTCTGCACCGCCGCCGGCCACCGGGACATCAGCCTGGACATCCGGCCCGGCGAGATCGTCGGCCTGTACGGCCTGGTCGGCGCGGGCCGCAGCGAACTGGTCAAGGCCATGCTCGGCCTCGACCGCGTCACCGGCGGCGAGATCCGGGTGCACGGCAAACCGGTGCGCATCACCTCTCCCCGGCAGGCACTGCACCGCTTCGGCATCGGCTATCTGACCGAGAACCGCAAGGAGGAGGGTGTCTTCCTGGAACAGCCCATCGTCCGGAACATCACGGTGACGGTGTGGAAGAGGCTGGCGAAGGCGCTCGGGTTCATCTCCTCGCGCGAGGAGCGGGACGTCTCGTACGACCTCGTGGAACGCCTCGGCATCCGCACCTCCGGGCTCGGGCAGAACGCCGGAGAGCTGTCCGGCGGCAACCAGCAGAAGGTGAGCCTGGCGAAGTGGCTCGCGGCCGACACCCGGCTGCTCATCGTGGACGAGCCGACCGTCGGTGTCGATGTGCGCACCAAGCACGCCTTCCACCAACTCATCTGGGAGCTGGCCCGCGACGGCCTGCCCATCCTGCTGATCAGCAGCGACCTCGCGGAGATGATCACGCTCGCGGACCGGGTGGTGGTGATGGCCGACCACCGGATCCGGGGTGAGGTCGACAACGACCGCGACTACGAGCGGATGAGCGGCAGGATCATCCGCGTCATCCACGACCGCGCGACCTCGGCCGTGCGCCCACGGACGGGGGAGGTGTGATGCGCGTGGCGCGGGCGTTGTGCGCGTGGCGCGTGTGTGTGATGCGCCCGGCGCGGGTCAGGACTCCTCGTCCCGGCCGAGCTGACGCCGAAGGCTGTGGGCGAGGTGCTCCGCCATCGCCTCGGCCGCGCGGTCGGGGTTGCGGCGCAAGATCGCGTGCACCACGCGCTGGTGCTCCGCGAGGGTCGGGTCATCGGCGCCGAGCAGGCTGCTGAGCCGGAAGATATGCAGATGGGAGTGGAGCCGCCGCACCGCGTCCGCGAGCAGCGGCCGCCCGGACGCCTGGGCGATCGCGTCATGGAGGCGCTGGTCGAGAGCGGCGAAGCCGCGGTAGGCCGCATAGGGCCCGGCGGTGGTCCCCGGGTGGGAGTGCATCTCCTCGGCGATCCGCTCGATGCCGTCCAGCTGGGCCTCACTGGCGTTGACCGCGGCGAGGGCGGCGGCCCTCGGCTCCAGCAGCTGCCGCATCTCGAAGAGTTCCTTGAGCCCCTGGCGGGTCAGCAGCTCGGTGGTGCGGTACCCCGAGAGCGGCCGCTTCACCACCAGCCCGTCCGACTCCAGCCTGGCCAGCGCCTCCCGGATGGGGGTCGGTGAGACGCCGAGGGTGCGGGCCAGGGCCTCGATGCCGACACGTGCGCCGGGGGTGATCTCATGGTCCATGACCATGGCCTTGACGCTCTCGTAAACGCTGTCCGAGAGGGCCTGGCGGGCGGGCGGCAGATCCCGCCCGTGCCCGCCCCGCGGTGCCCCGGGCGCGGACGTGTCCTGCGGCGGCATCCGGCCTCCTGTTGATCGGGGCTTGTCGGGCTTGTCGGGGCTGGTCGGGCTGGTCGGGGCTCATCGGGGTGGCAACAGTTTATCCAGGTGAGGGACGCGGTTCAGGGGTGAGCCGGGTCCGCTTCACCATGCGGGGCGGGCCCGACCCCGATGAGGGGGGCTCGGCGCCTTCGGCTGAACCGTCGTACCGTGCGGTCGGCCTCGGGTCGAATGGTGCGCACCCTCGTCGTCGGCCGGCCCCTGACCTTTCAGGACGGCGGGCAATGAGTCATGATTGTTGTGACCAGAGGCGTGACATCCTGTGAATGGTGTGTCATGCGCCCGGGGGCTCTGATCGTGTACCAAGGAGTTGATCTTCATCAAAGGCTCAGGAGACGCTTCCGCTGCCGCGCTCGGGGCGCGGATCCGCCGCCTGCGCAGATCATGGGGAATGTCCCAGGCCGACCTGGCGGGGGACGACTTGTCGCCCAGTTATATCTCCCTTCTGGAGGGCGGCAAGAGGCTTCCCTCGGCCGAGGTGCTGGAGCAGCTCGCGGTGAGACTCCGCTGCGATGTGCCCACCCTGACCGGACGTGCCGCGGAGGCGTCCGAGTGCGATCTCGAGGTCGAGCTCAAATACGCCGAGATGGCCATGCAGAACGCCGATCCCCTGGCGGCGCTCGCGGCGTACCGCGCGGTCCAGGACAAGACCACCGCCGCGGCGCAGCCGAAGATCTGGTACGCGGCGGAGCAGGGGATCGCCCTGGCGCTGGAGCGGGACGGCCGGCTGGAGGAGGCCGCCGTCCACTACGAGGCGCTGCGCACCGCGTCCGTCACCAGCAAGGAGTCCGTACCGCGGCTGACCGCGGTGATCGGCCTCTGCCGCTGTTACCGGGAGCTCGGCGACCTCTCGCATGCGATCCAGATCGCCGAGGAGACCCTGGACGAGCTCAGGGAGCTGAAGCTGACGCCGACGGTGATCGGTGTCGAACTGCTCTCCACGCTCGTCGGGATCCACTCCGAGCGTGGCGATGTGCATCGCGCCTCCTATCTGGCCTCGCAGGCCATCGAGCAGGCCACCGCGATCACCGATCCGAAGGCGCTCGGCGCCGCGTACTGGAACGCCAGCGTTGTCATGTACCGCAAGGGGAACACGGCGGACGCGCTGGCCCTGATCCAGAAGGCCCTCGCGATCTACGCCGAAGGGGAGGACCAGCGGGCGCTGGCCCGGCTGCGCAACGCGTACGCGAGCATCCTGCTCCAGACCGAGGACCCACAGCCGGAGCTGGCGCGGACGGTGCTCACCCAGAGCCTGGAGTCACTGCTCCAGGTGGGCAGCAGTGTGGATGTCGCGTACTGCCGGTCGGCCCTCGCCCGCGCCGAGCTCCATCTCGGCCGGCCCGAGGCCGCGGTGGCCCATGCCGAGCAGGCGATGGCGGACCTCGGCGTCGGCCACCGCCTCCAGGCCGCGCGCAACCTCCTCCTGCTGGCCGCGGCCCAGCTGAGGCTCGGCCGGCCCGAAGAGGCGAAGTCCTCCTATGAGCGGGGGGCTTTGATGCTGGAGGCATCCGAGGCCGGCCAGCAGGCCGCGTACGCCTGGGCCGAGCTGGCCGAGATCCTCAAGCTGTGCGGTGAGGACGAGCGCGTCCTGTGGGCGTACCAGCAGAGCATGCGGTGCATCGGCTACCGCAACACCCTGATGCTCGACCGGCTGCCGCTGTCGAAGTCGAGCTGACGCGGCGCCACCTTCAGAAGTTCCGCCAGGGATCCCATCGAAGGATCAGCAGCATACGGGTATCTCCTTGCCGTTCGGCGGCCAGTCACCACCGGCCGGCCGCATGAAGTGGGGCGGCGCCCCGGGGGTGGAGTCCGTGGGCAGGGCCTGCACCTGGGGGGCACACAGCGCGCTCAGCAGTACCAGGGCACCGACGAGGGTCGCTCGCGACATGACGCATTTCATAAGGGGCCTCTCAAGGGAGCGTGTTCGAGCGGGAGATGGAGTGGGAGATATGACGCACAGTGGGCGCGGAGATCGGGCCGCGGCCTGCCGACCGGATGCCGATGCGGGGGTGACCGGGGCATCTACGGGAGTGCGGGCAGCGGTGTTCGCCCCCTGCGAGGGATGTTCGCCTTAGGGGGTTCGCCTTGGGGAGTGTGCGCCTCAGGGGGTGTTCGGAAGGAAGACGACGTCCGAGAGCCCGACGGCCTGACCTTGTTCGCTGACAAAGGCGACGTCGACCGGCCGTCCGGTGGATCGGGTACGGCGCAGGAGGCAGGGGCCTTGGGGACGCGGCCGATGGGTGTCCCCCCACTGCTGGAGGGCCGCGAGCACGAGACGTAGGTCGCGTCCCGCGGGAGTGAGGTGATAGGCGTCGCGGTGACGGCAGCCGGGTTCCCGGTAGGCGCGCGTCTCCAGGACACCTGCTGACACGAGGGTCTTCAGGCGGGCGCTGAGGATGTTGGGGGCGACACCCAGGGCTTCCCGGATGTCGGCGTACTTGTGGGTGCCTGTGAAAATCTCCCGGAGGATGAGTAGGGTCCAGCGTTCGCCGAGCACCCGGAGGCTGCGTTCGATGGCACAGTCCGGCTCGTCCGCGGGCTCGGGGTCTGTGGTTTGCGCTTCCATCGTCGTCATTCCTCCTTCCGCTCGGGCATGGCTGATCTCCGAATGCGCGTTAACCCTATTCACGATGAATTGCGAGCCGCAAGTCAGCTGGTCAGAGGCCGCGGGGTGGGCGGGAGGACTGCCGGGACCCTGGGCCACCTGCGCGTTTACCGCTCAACGGCCTGATTTATCAAGGCTGTTCGGCCATAGGGTGCTGAGCTGCCGACCCTGTGAATGCGGTCACTCCGGCCTCCGCGAATACCGTCGCTCGGTGCCCGGATGATGCTCCTGATGCTCCACGGAGAAAGCTGACTATTGTTCTTGTTACTCAGATGGCTGCCCGAATGTGTTCCTCCGGGTGTGTGCACAGCGGCGAGCCCACCCCGGATACGCGGGGTGGGTTCGCCGTCTTCGGTGCTGGGCGGGGCGTGCGCATGGCCGGGGCCGGTGCCCTAGCCGGCCGAGTCCTCGGCCTCGGCCGGGAGCTGCGCGGGGTAGGGCTCGTTGAAGTCGGCCGAGCGGCTGACCTTCTCCCATGCGGTCGCCTGGGCGAGCTGGTGCCGGGAGTAGTCCTGCGCCATGGTCGTCGCGTTCACACCCAGCGGGAGATGGGTCGGGACCTGGCCGCGGTGGACGGTGCGCACGATGATCTCGGCGGCGCGCCGGGGGTCCCCGGCCGCTCCGGCCGTGCTCTGCCGCACCAGCCGGTTCATCTCCCCGACGGTCGCGTCATAGGCGTCGGGGATCGGGTGGACCATCATGGAGGAACCGGCCCAGTCGGTGGCGAAGCCGCTCGGTTCGACGACCATGACGCGCACGCCGAACGGTGCGGTCTCCGCGGCGAGGACCCGGCTGAAGCCGTCGACCGCGAATTTGGCCGCCTGGTAGGAGGCGATGCCCGGCGATCCGCCGACCCGCCCGCCGATCGAGGAGATCTGTACGACGGTGCCGGCGCCTTGCTGCCGCAGGGCGGGAAGCGCGGCCTTGGTCACGTTGTGGACGCCCCAGAAGTTGGTCTCGAACTGGGCGCGGAAGTCCTCGTCGTCCGATGTCTCGATGGGCGACACATTCGCATACCCCGCGTTGTTCACGAGCACGTCGATGCGCCCGAAGCGGGCGAGCGCCGCCTCGACGGCCTCGCGCGCCGCCTCCGGGCGCGTGACGTCCAGTGCGAGCGGGTGGACACGGTCGCCGTACTCCTTGAAAGCCTCCGCGAGCGCCTCGGGGCGGCGGGCGGTGGCCACGACGCGATCACCGGCCTCGAGGGCGGCGGTGACCAGGGCGCGGCCCAGGCCGCGCGATGAACCGGTGATGAACCAGACCTGTGAACTCATACTGTTAGTGAAACACCGTTCTCTTAATTACGCAACGTCGTTCTCTTAAGGGTTCTTATGATGTCCGGCATGACTACGCCTGCCTTCCAACGTGCGCGCAGCGCTCAGGCCAAACAAGCGCGGGAGGAAGCGATCCTGGACGCGGCCCGTACGCTCGGCCATCAGCGCGGGATCCGGGACGTCACCCTCACCGACATCGCCGCGGCCGTGGGGATGCACAAGTCGGCCCTGCTGCGCTACTTCGAGACCCGGGAGCAGATCTTCCTCAGGCTCACCGCGGAAGGCTGGCGGCAGTGGTCCGCCGAACTGCGCGGCGCTCTCGGGGGCAGGGCGCACGCCACGGCCACGGAGGTCGCGGAGACGATCGCCGCCACGCTGGCGGCCCGGCCGATGTTCTGCGATCTGCTGGCCCAGGCGCCGATGAATCTCGAGCGCAATGTGTCGATCGAGTCGGTGCGCACCTTCAAGCTGGTCACGCTCGAGGAGATCGAACTGATCGGCGGCGAGCTGCGGCGGCTGCTCGGCCTGACCGAGCCGCAGACCGTCGACCTGGTCGCCACGGCGACCAGCCTGGCCGGGGCGCTGTGGCAGATGGCCACCCCGGGCCCGCGCCTGCGGGAGCTCTACGAGACCGACCCCCGGCTCGGCCACGCGATCGTCGAGGTGGAACCCCGTCTGCGCCGCGTCCTCACCGCCTTCCTCGCCGGGGTCGGCGCGGAATCCGCCACGACGCCCTCGGGCGACCCCGCGTAGCCGCCCGCTCGCTCACCGGGCTCGAACGCGCCGATCGGAGACGGATTCCGATCGGCGCGTCGCGGAGCGCGGACCGCGGGGTCAGACGAGGTGGCGGGAGAAGAACCTCAGCGCGCTGTCCAGCTCGAACTCGGGGATGTCCCCGTGTTCGCCCGGGTTGACATGCAGCGTCTTCTCGGCCGAGGCGAAGGCGTCGAACAGCGCCAGGCTCTGCTCGCGCGGCACCCGTTCATCGTCCCACTGCACCAGGAATTCCACCGGCACGGTGATCCGCGCGGCGACCTCGGCCGAGGCGAGCGCCCCGCCCAGCCCCAGCACCGCCGCGCGGACCCGGGGCTCCGCGGCAACGAACGGAACGCCGAGTCCGCACCCGAGCGAGACTCCCCAGTAGCCCACCGGACCGGCGCCGACATGGCCGAGCCGCTGCACCGCGTCCAGAACCGCCCGCCACTCCGGGACCGTCTGGCGGGCCACCAGCGCCTTGAAGCCGGCGATCAGCGGAGCCAGCGCTTCCCCGGCCGCCACACGTGCCTGGTTCTCGGTCGCGATCCGGTCGTACTCCTCGTCCTTCGGCCGGTCGCCATGGCCGGGCACATCGACCGCCACCACAGCGAAATCGCACTCGGCCACGAAGCGGCGCGCATGGGCCAGGATTCCGGGGGCCTTCTTGTGCTGACCGCCGCCGTGCCCCATCACGATCAGGGGGCGAGTGCCGGTGGCGCCTTCCGGCGTCCACAGCACACCGGGAATCTCGCCGAGGGTGAAGAGCTGTTCGCGGACACCGTCGGACGATGTCTCGGAGATCTCGGCGATCTCAGGGGGCTCGGAGGTCTCAGGGGTGAACCGCATAGCGTTTCAAGCCTTTCGGGATGCCTTCCGCGGGCACTCCCTGGGCCATGCGGGAGAGGGGGCCCGACCTGTCACATCGTTGATCGGTCTCACCTCCTCGGTTCGCGGTGGCGCACGGCGGCACCGAAGCTACCACGAAGGACTTCAGCTGATCGCGGCCCAGGGCCCTCAGCGTGATGTCCCGGCGAAGGCTTCCGAAGCGTCGACCCCGCAGACCCGCAGCAGGTCGACCACGATGCGATCCAGGTCTTCCCCCACCGCGGTGACCTCTGGAATGCCGAGGCTGCCGAACTCGTCGCTCGGCCGGTGCATGGTGAACACCGCATTGCCGTCGCCGTCGCTGAAGACCAGCATCCGCAGGGGCGCGTACAGCAACGCGCGCGGGTCATGGCGGAACATGCGCTCGGCGATGATGTGGTTGCCCGTCAGATACTCGACGGACCTGGTGGTGTGCCCTGCCGTACCGAACAGTGGGGTGGTGTTGATCCGGGCGTAACGGACCATGTCGTGGGGCGCGTTAGCGGCGACCGCGGCACGTACGTCGTCCCAGCTTCCGCCGGTTTCCACAATGCGTTCCACGGGGCCCGGGTCGAAGGCGGGTGCCGCTTTCTCGAATGCCGCCACGAAGTCGTCGTAGGCGATGCCCGTGGGAATGTCGATCCGCGTCACGGTGTGGCTGTATTGGCTGGTCATGCGGCCACTCCCCATGGTGGGACTCTTGTGCACTCCATCGTGGGCGAGCGGCACGGATATCGCGAGTTCAGCCGTGTGCGTCCGCTTGTGCGCGCGCCACCACGCGGAAATTCCCTACCGCGGTGGCCGGAAAGGGCGGAGACTCGTCCCATGACTGACATGGGGGCGTTCCGGGAGGCGGTCACCGCATGGGCGGCTGGTGGCCCCGGCGGCCCCGCGCGCGAGCTGGCCACGGGGCTGGGGGTCCGGGCGGCCGTCCTGCTCGAAGGGCCGAGCGACGCCGCGGCGGTCGGCGCGCTGGCCGAGCGCCACGGCCGGGACCTGGCGGGCGAAGGAGTCTGCGTCCTGCCGATGGGGGGCGCGATGAGCGTCGGGCGCTTCGCCCGCCTCCTCGGGCCACCCGGTCTGGGGCTCCGCCTCACCGGACTGTGCGATGAGGCGGAGCGTCCCTTCTACGCCCGCGGCTTGGCGCGGGTCGGCGCGGCACCGCAGGGGTTCTTCGTCTGCGCGGCGGATCTGGAGGACGAGCTCATCCGCGCGCTGGGTGTGACACGCGTGGCGGAGCTCGTCCGGGCGGAGGGCGATGTGCGCGCCCTGGAGACCTTTCTGCGCCAGCCCGCACAGCGGGGCCGCACCGCACAGCGTCAGTTGCGGCGCTTCCTCGGCACGAAGAAGGGGCGCAAGATCCACTATGGCCGCGTCCTCGTGGCGGCGCTCGACCCCGATCGCGTACCGGCGCCGCTCGACGGACTGCTCACCAGCCTCTGACCGCCGAGCGAGGCCGGTACCGCCTCAACCGCCGTAGTACGCGTCGAAGTTCTTCGCGAACTCCCCGCCGTTGAAGTTGTCCCAGTTGATCGACCAGGCCATCAGCCCGCGCAGGGCGGGCCAGCTGCCATGGGGCTCATAGCCGCCGCAGTCGGACTTCTTCGTCAGGCAGTTCAGGACCTTGGTCACCTCACTGGGCTGGGTGTGGCCGTTACCCGCGTTGGGGCTCGCCGGCAGGCCGATCGCCACCTGGGACGGGTCCAGCGCCGGGAAGACGTTCTTGGTGTCGCCCGCGACGGGGAAGCCACTGAGCAGCATGTCGGTCATCGCGATGTGGAAGTCGGCGCTGCCCATGTTGTGGAACTGGTCGTCGAGCCCCTTGATCGGCCCGGAGTTGTAGTCCTGGACGTGCAGCAGGGTGAGGTCGTCCCGCAGCGCGTGAATGACCGGCAGATACGCCCCGGCACGCGGGTCCTGGCCGCCGAAGGGGCCCGAGCCGTAGTACTGGTAGCCGAGCTGTACGAAGAAGGTCTCCGGGGCCATGGTGAGGGTGAACCCGGATCCGTACTTCGCCTTGAGCGACTTCACGGCCGAGATGAGGTTGACGATCGCGGGGGTCTTGGGGTTCTTGAAGTCGGTGTCGCCGTCGTCCAGCGACAGCGAGTGGCCCTCGAAGTCGATGTCCAGGCCGTCCAGTCCGTACTTGTCGATGATCGCCCCGACCGACTCGACGAACTTGTCACGGGCGGCGGTGGTGGTGAGCTGCACCTGGCCGTTCTGCCCGCCGATGGATATCAGCACCTTCTTGCCCGCGTCCTGCTTGGCCTTGATGGCGGCCTTGAACTCGTCCTCCGACTCGACGTTCGGACATTCGCTCTGCGGGCAGAGGCTGAAGCGGATGTCACCGGAGGTGGTGGAGGTGGGCTCGCCGAAGGCCAGGTCGATGATGTCCCAGCTGTCGGGGACATCGGCCATCCGGGTGTATCCGGAGCCGTTGGCGAAGCTGGAGTGCAGATAGCCCACGAGCGCGTGCTCGGGCAGCTCCGCCTTCGCGGCGGGGGAGGGGGTGCCCGCGTTGGCGGACGTCGTCGAGGCCGTGGCGAGCAGCCCGGCCGTGGCGACGGCGGCGCACGCGCCGGTCAGGACCCTCTTGCTCAGGGGGAAACGGAGGCTCATGGGGACCGCTCCTAGGTGTGGGGGGAAGGCGGAGCCGAACTGAGGTGGGAGAAGGGACGATCGGAAGGCACGGGCAGGCCGCGCGTCCCCGAGAAAACAGGACTAGACCATTGGGTGTCAATGGTACGGTCCAAATTGGCGGTGAACCCCTTGACGTGCGCGAAGACATCGCCGCCGGACGGGCCGGGACGGGCCCTACGGCCGTTGGCCGAAGCGATCGCGCGCGTCCTCGACCACTACGGCGTCACCCGTAACCAGGTCGTCCGTACTCAGCACACCGCCGGGTGTTTGTCCCCCGAGCGAGCTACACGCGGGTGTCCACCGTGTGGTGACGATTCCTGGCCACCGGATCCGTAGCGTTCGACGCGGTCGCGGCGCTCCCGCCGCGGATCGGGTGAAGGAGTGGTCATGAGACTCGTTTGGCAGTTGGTGACCGTCGGGGCGGTCGCCTTCCTCGGTGGCCAGGGCCTCGCCGCGGTGGACGGGCACGCGTGGCTCACCCTGGCCATCGGCGTCCTGACGGCCGTGCTCGCGGTGCTGGTCTACGGGTGGGTGGTACGGCGGACCGAGCGCCGCCCGGTCGCGGAGGTGGCCCGGGAAGGCGCCACGGCCGCGCTCGGCCGGGGAGCCCTGATCGGCGTCGTGATGTGCGGGTTCGTCATCGCGAACATCGCCTTCCTCGGGTACTACGAGGTCGATGGCCTGGGCTCGCCCACGGGCGCGGTGGGGCTGTTCGGCTTCATGGCCGGGGCGGCGGTCACGGAGGAACTGCTGTACCGCGGTGTTCTGTTCCGTATCGTCGAGGAGCGCCTCGGCACATGGATCGCGCTGACGTCCACCGGTGTGCTGTTCGGCCTGTCGCATCTGCTCAACCCGCACGCCAGTCTGTGGGGTGCCATCGCCATCGCGATCGAGGCGGGCGGCATGCTCGGCGCCGCGTACGCCGCCACCCGCAACCTGTGGCTGCCCATCGGCCTGCACTTCAGCTGGAACTTCGCCATATCCGGCATCTTCAGCACGGAGGTTTCCGGCAACGGCACCCCGCAGGGGCTGCTGGACTCCGCGACCTCGGGCCCGGCGGCCGTCACCGGCGGCGAGTTCGGCCCGGAGGGCAGTCTGTACACGGTGCTGTTCGGTGCGCTGGTGACCATCGCGTTCATGTGGCTGGCCCGTCGGCGCGGCCATCTGATGCCCCGTCGCCGTCGCGCCGACCGGGCCGCCGCCACCGCTACACTCGCCCGATGATCAGTCTTCGGCGGATCCCGGAGGTGTGGCACCGGCTTGACGTCACGGTCCGGGATCTCCCGTTCGGGCTGCTGCTCCTCGCCGGATCGCTCGTACCGGAGTTCCACAACCACGGGACGCAAGTCGGCGGTCTGCCGGCCCGCCCCTTCGACACACTGGCCGTCGCGGCCGTCGCCCTCCAGTCCCTTCCGCTCGCCGTGCGCCGGCGGTGGCCGGTCGTCTGTCTGGCCCTGGTGTCGCTCGGCTTCGCCGTGGACCAGCTCCGCGGCTACCACTCGTTCGCGGGTACCGCGGTGCCCATCGCGCTGCTGAGCGTGGGGGCCCATCTGGAGCGGCACCGGCGCGTCACCGCGCTCCTGTCCTCCGTGGCGTATGTGCCGCTGGCGGTCGCGCTGTACCGGCTCGGTTCGGGCGCCGAGGCGCCCAGCGAGTTCGTGATGTACTACCTGGCGCTGGCCCTCCCCTGGGGCATCGGGGCGTGGCTGCGCTCGACCCGGGTCGCGGAGGCCGAACGCCGCCGCCGTGTCGCCGAGGACACCCGTACCGCCGAACGTACCCGCATCGCCCGCGAGCTCCACGATGTGGTGACCCACCATGTGACGGCGATGGTGGTGCAGGCGGAGGCGGCGCGCTATCTGACCGCCGCGCCGGACCGCCTCGACCAGGCCCTGACCGCGGTCACCGACACCGGCCGGCGGGCCATCACCGACCTGCGCCATCTGCTCGACCTGCTCAACCCCGACTACGGCCCGGAGTCCAGGACACCGGCTGTCGGCCGGTTCCTCACGCTCGTGGAACAGACGCGCCGGGCCGGGCAGCCGGTGGAGTTCACCGAGGAGGGCACACCGGCGGAGTCGACCGGCAGCGCCGACCTCGTGGCCTACCGGGTGGTGCAGGAGGCCCTGACGAACGCCCTCAAGTACGCTCACGGCGGCCGCACCTCGGTCCAGGTGCGCCACGGCGAAAGGGAGATCACCGTGGAGGTCGGCACGGACGGTTCCGGCACACGGGCCGGCTCACCCGGCGGCAGCGGACGGGGCCTGGCCGGTCTCCGGGAACGGGTCGACGTCCTGGGCGGCGACTTCCACGCGGGTCACCGGACCGGTGGCGGCTTCGTGGTCCGGGCACGCATACCCGCGGGGAGCGCGTCATGACCGAATCGATCCGGGTCCTGGTCTGCGACGACCAGGTGCTGGTCCGCACCGGACTGGTGACGATCATCGACGCTCAGCCCGACCTCGAGGTGGTGGGCGAGTGCGGGGACGGGCAGACCGCGGTCGACCTCGCCGGGCGGCTGCGCCCGGACGTCGTGGTGATGGACGTACGGATGCCGGTGCTCGACGGCATCGAGGCCACCCGCCTGCTGGCCGGCGCCGGGGTGCCGCGGCCGGTCAAGGTGCTCGTGGTGACCACGTTCAACCTGGACAAATACGTCTACGAGGCGCTGCGCGCGGGGGCGAGCGGCTTCCTGCTCAAGGACGCGCCGCCGTCCCAGCTGCTGCACGGGATCCGGACCGTGGCCACCGGCGCGGCGCTGCTGGACCCCGAGGTGACCCGCCAGCTCGTGGGCACGTACGCCGCCCGCATCCGGCCTCCCGACGGCACCGCGCACAACATCCCGCTGACCCCCCGCGAACTGGAGGTCCTGCGCCTCATCGCGGACGGCCTGTCCAACAGCGAAATCGCCGGGGCCCTCGTGATCAGCCAGGAGACCGTCAAGACCTTCGTGTCACGCATCCTCACCAAACTCGGACTCCGCGACCGTGTGCAGGCGGTCGTCTACGCCTACCGCCAGGGCCTGGTGACCTGACGCCCGCACCGCCCCGCGGAGGAAGCCGTCGGCGCCAGGTGGCGTAGTTAGTCACTAACTGTCACTATGACACTTGATGTACCGGGGTGGGCGATAGAGCGGAGACGGAGCGGCGTGGCATCGAACAAGCGCAGCGGGATGAGTGAGCACCGGCGCCATCGCTTGCGACTGGAGATCTCACGGGAGGCGGCCCGTCTGTTCTGGGAGCACGGCGTGGACGGGACCAGCGGCGATCAGATCGCCGAGGCCGTGGGTCTGTCGACGCGCACCATCTGGCGCCACTTCCGCAGCAAGGAGAGCTGTGCCGAGCCCATCGTGACGCAGGGCGTGGAATGGGAGATGTCCATGCTGCGCAGCTGGCCCGAGAACCTCTCCCTGGAAGAGCACATCGCCGCGGAGTCCACCAGATACGGCCGTGAGGCCGACGAGGTCAATCGGGCCGACGACATGCTCGCGATGAAGATGATCCTGCTGGCCGACAGGGAGCCGGCCATCCGCACCGCCTGGCTGATGGCCTGCGACCAGGTGGAGCGCGAAATGGCCGAGATCATCGCGGTGCGGCTGAAGCTCCCGGCCGACGACCTCCAGGTACGCCTGCACGCCGCGGCGGCCTCGGCCGCGCTGCGGGTCATCAACGAGGAGATCGGCGCCGCCCTCCTCGGGGGCACCGACCCCCGGGAATTCGCCGACGCCCCCGAACGGGTCGCGCACGCCGTCCGCAACGCCACCGGGGGAGCCGTGGGGGACCCGGTCACCGAGTGATTCGACCCCCTTGCGTGACGTCCATGGGTGACTCACCGGCGCGGTCGGCGCCTAGGCGCCCCAGCCGCCACCGACGGCCCTGCTGGACAGATACGAAGCGCGCAGCGCGCCACGCAGACCGGGGACGAGGGTGTCGAAGTGTGCGGCGAGTGTCGCGAGCGCCCGCTTGTGCCCGCCGCGCTCCGCCCCGCTGAACACGCTGGTGACCTCGACCTCGGCCGCGAACACGGCCATGGTCAGCTCGTCCATCGGGATCGCCGCCGGATCGGGGGCGCCGAACACGGCGGCGCGCACCTTCTCCTGAAGGGCCAGTACCTCCCGCGGATCGTTGACGGCGACCCGGCTGACGGCGAGCAGCTTCAGCCGCCTCTCGTGCTGGACCGTGATCGCACCCCGCGCCTCGAGCTGTGCGCTGACGGGCTTCTCCGCCGTATGGGCCTTGTTGTGCACGAGCGGAAGCCAGCTCTTCGGCTTCTGTGCGGGTACGTCACGCCACACCTCGGCGAGGAACGGATCGCCGGGTGGTTCGCTGGACGACCGGATGACCTTCGTTCCCTCGGAGCCGAGCAGCCCGTCGAGGGTCAGCTCGGTCAGCGCCGCGGCGCGCAGCAACTGGCCGCGCCCCTGGAGGTTGGTGAGTTCGAACTTGCCTTTCTCCACGGTGTAGCAGAGCAGATACAGGCGCTGGGGCAGGGTCAAGGTCATGGTTTCTCCTCGGGGTTCTCGGCGCCGGCGGACGTACGGGCCGCGCCGGGTCAGCTCGATCCGGTGGGCCGCTGTCCCGCCAGGGCCTTGAGCCGCTTGCCCGAGCGACGGCCCGCCCACAGCACGACCAGGAAGGCCAGGGCGAGGAGGGGGTAGCCCATCGCGATCTTCGCGACGGCCAGCCAGCTCGTACGGTCCTGGTCGTAGAGCCACTGCTGTACGGCGACCCGGGCGGCGAAGACGCCCACCAGGGTGAGGGTGGCGATGTCGTAGTAGTGGCGCGAGGGCTTGTCCTTGAGCCAGGCGGTGCCGGTGCCGTTGAGCGCGCCCCAGACGACTCCGGCCAGCGGGCGGCGTACGAGGACCGAGACCAGGAAGAGCACGGCGAGCGCGAGGTTGGCCCAGATGCCCGTCAGGAAGAACCCCTTGGCCGATCCGGTCTTCCAGGCGACGAACGAGGCGACGGCGACGCCGAACAGGCCGGAGAGCGCGGGCTGTACCGACTCCTTGCGCACCAGGCGCAGCACGGAGATGGCCAGCGCCACGCCCACGGCGGTGCAGATGGCGGCCGTCAGCCCGTAGGAGGAGTTGGCGAGGACGAAGGCCACGACCGGCAGCATCATGTACACCAGGCCGGTCGTGCCGCCCATCTGCTCGAGCGGTGTCTTCTGCCGGGCCCGGTGTTCCGGGGGCCGGACCGCGCCGTGCGGGTCGGTCGTCGGGTGGGAGGGGCGTGTCTGTTCGGTCATGCGAAATCAACTCACCACGTAGTCGTTTGCCGGTGGGGCGTGGGTGCGGGCGGGCGTCGGCTACCGCGTGTCCGGCCGTCCGCCGAGGTGGCGGGCGAGGAAGCGGTCGGCCGCGCGGTACACGTCGATGTTGTTCTCCGGGTTCACGAAGCCATGGCCCTCGTCGTCCTTGACCAGGTACTCGACCTCGATGCCACGGGCCCGCAGCGCCTCGACGACCTGGTCGGACTCGGCCTTGACGACGCGGACGTCATTGCCGCCCTGGACCACCATCAACGGGGTGCGGATCTCGTCCACCCGGCTGATCGGCGAACGTGTCCGCAGCTTCCTCTCCTGCTCGGTGTCGTCGGGGTTGCCGGCGTAGAGGTACCAGTTGTTGACCAGTTGCGGCTTCACGAACTCCGGCACGGTCCGGAGGAAGGTGACGAGGTTCGAGGGGCCGCAGAAGTCGATCGCGGCGGCGAAGACATCGGGGGTGAAGGTGACACCGACCAGGGCGGCGTAACCGCCGTAGGAGCCACCGAAGATCGCGACGCGGTCCCGGTCCGCATACCCCTCCCCGACGGCCCATTCGACGGCGTCGATGAGATCCTCGTGCATCTTCCCGGCCAGCTCCCCGATACCGGCCCTGAGGAACGCCTTGCCGTAGCCGGTCGAGCCGCGGAAGTTGACCTGGAGCACGGCGTACCCGCGGTTGGCGAGCAACTGCACCACGGGGTTGTAGCCCCAGCTGTCGCGGGACCAGGGCCCGCCGTGGACCAGCAGCACCAGCGGGAGCCCGGCCGGCTCGGCCCCCACGGGCAGGGTCAGATACGAGGGGAGGGCCAGTCCGTCGCGTGCGGTGATCGTGACCGGTGTCATGGGGGCGAGGGTCTCGGGCTCCAGGCTCGGCATGGGCCGGAACAGCGGCCGGCTCTCGCCCGTGGAGTGGTCGTAGTAGTAGGTGACACCGGGGTCGCGGTCGTGGGTGAAGGCGACCACCCAGCGCTGCCCGCTCGCGTCGGACGATATGGGGGACAGATCGCCGTCGGACAGCTTCTCCAGGTTCTCCAGCACCGCGGCGAAGTGCGGGTCCAGCGGGTGGATCACCTGCCGCTCGCCGAGGTAGCGCACCCCGATCAGCTCTCCGGTGGACCGGTCGCGGATGAGCGGCGACGGCAGCGTGGGGAAGACGGTGGAACGCGTGTCCAGGTCGAAGAGCGGGTGGCTGTCCACCACGGTCTCCTCACCGGTGGCCAGATCGAGCCGCGCCAGCCGGGTTCGGTCGCCGTCCCGGTTGGAGCCGAACCACACCCCGGTGCCGTCCGGGGTGCACAGGTACGGTTGGACGCCCAGCGGGTAGTCGGCGCCGTCGAAGGTGGTGACCGGGTGCGTCTCCCCCGTTCCGGCGTCCCACCTCGACAGCTCGATGTCTCCGTCGGCCGTAAGGGTCTGGGCGTACAGATCGCCGCTCGGTGTGCACAGCCAGCCGGTGATCCGGCCGGGGTTCTCCGCCAGCATCGTGAGGTCACCGGTGGCGATGTCGAGTTCGTAGAGGTCGAACTCCGTGAGCTTCCGGCGGTTCAGGCTGAGGATCGCCTTGCCCGGCCGGGTGACCAGCGGTTCGAAGCTGATCACCCGGGCCCCGGGGAAGGGGGTGAGATCGACCGCCTCGGCGTCCGGGTCGTCCAGGTCGACCCGGTGGATATGCCAGTTCTCGTCCCCGTCGCCGTCCTGCTCGTAGAGCAGCCAGCGCGGATCGTCCGTCCAGTGGTAGGTGAGCACACTGCGGTTGCCGTCCGCGGTGACACAGCGCGCCCCCGCCTCCGAATCGACGCTCTCCACCCAGACGTTCAGCCGGTCCCGCCACGGCGCCAGATAGGCGATCCGCGTGCCGTCGGGTGAGATCGAGGCACGGGTGCGGACGGGTGGGCCGAAGAGATCCTCGATGGCGAGGTGCGGGACCTCGCGCGGCATGGCGAACATGCCAACACTCCTTCTGATGTCGTCTTGGTTCGGTCGGTGGGCGGCTCGATGGACCGCTCGGGGGGCGACGCCCGCGGGCGAGGCCCTCAGACGATGGGGTCGCCGACGGCCCCGCCGGTGGCCGCGCGGATCGCATGGGAGAAACGCCGCGCGGCGGCCCGCGCATCGGCGAACTCCATGAGGTCGGCGCCGGTGAGGACGGCGGCGCCGATGTGCTCGTCCAGCACCCGCAGCACCGCGGCGGCGGCCGCGGAGTGCATCCGCACTCCCAGGTCACCGGCCGGTCGCCGCAGCCGGTCGCCGATGATCACGCATATCTCGCGTTCCGTCTGCTGACAGGCCATCAGCCACGTCGCGCGGAGCAACGGCTCGGTGTCGGCGAGCCGGATCATCTTCATCGCGAGCATCTCGTCGGCGAGGTCGACGTGCGGCGTCTCATGACCGAGCCCGGTGATTTCCGCGGTCAGGTGGTCTTCGAGGGAGATCTGCCGGGGCCAGCGGCGCAGCACGCCCATCAGGGTGACGACGCCCCGCATGACGATCGGCTCCGCACAGCTCTCCTTGCTGCGGAAGTGGCGCCAGATGGTGCGCGTCGACAGGCCCACGGTCGCCGCGATCTGATCGACGCTCGTGGCGGCCACACCCTGCTCCCAGAACAGGCGCGCCGCCTCCCGGGAGATCTCCAGCCGCAGCCGCAGCCGCCGCTGCTCGCTCATCCTCCCTCCGCTTCGCTTCACCGTCGCCATGACGCCTTGCCGCCTTCCCCACGCGATGTCCTCAAGCGACACTGTGTCACTAAGTGACGCGCACGGCAAGTGCATGACGCTCAAGCGCCGAGGTTCCGGGATGGACGAGAGGCCATAACGGCGGCTTGACCGGCGGATATGGCCGGTCGGCCGCTGGCGGGGCGAGCCTCGGCGCGGGGTTTACGCGCGGTCCGCGGCCTGTGAGGTGACGCGCTCTATCGCCCGGACGGCGACATCGGGCTGGTCGACGTAGATGTAGTGCTCGCTCTCGGTGGCGGTGCTCAGCCTGCTGCGGCTGGAGACCCCGCGCCACGCACGCTGGCCGTTGGACCACGCCCGCTCCAGGTCCGGCCCGTAGTCGGGAACCTGCTCGAGGTACCGCTTCCCGTGCTGGATCACCTCCACCGGGATGTCCCCGGCCGAACGGACCTCCCCGTCGGGCACCATCAGCCTCTCCGGCTTCCCTCCCTGGAGGATCGCCAGCGTCTGCGCACGCAATTCGGCCGCCGGGCCGGTGGCGGACTCGGGGATCCCCTTGTTGAGATCGGCGGTCTGGGTCGGCGAGGTGGCATCCATCAGGACCAGCCCCTTGACCCGGTCCCGATGGTCGGGGGCGTACCGGGCGGCGATCAGTCCGCCCAGCGAATGCCCGGCGAGGACGACGGGACGGTCACCGGCGACACGGTCGATCACCGAGGTGAGGACCTTCCCCGTGCTCCGGATGGTCTGCGTCCCGTCGGGCTGGTCGCTGGCGCCTTCGCCGAGCCGGTCGTAGGAGCAGACCCGGTTCTTCCCGCTCAGGGTCTTCTGGATGCCGGCCATCTTCTCCAGGCCATCGCCGCCCCCGGCCATCAGGACGATGACCGGCCTGTTGTCCGCCGGAGCACCCGAACACGACACATTCACCGACCGGCCGTCGATTTCGAACTTCTTGGCGCCGGTGAACGCGCCCTCATCGGCCGTCTCCTTCGGAGCGGCAGTGGTCCTGGTGGCGGACGCGTCCGAATCCGACTTTGTGGATTCCTCGCAGCCGACGAGCCCCACACCGGCGATGGCACAGGACACCGCGATCACGGCGGACAGCCTGCGGTTGTGGTTCATAAATCCTCCCCGTACGAGAAATGACATCGAAAAACGTTGATTTCCGAGGCGGTTGAAGGGTGCGTTCCTACGAACCGCCCCGCCTGTTTCACACGCTACGGATCCGGTGCCCCGGAATCGTCACCATGGCGTGGACACCCGGGCGTAGCTCGCACGGGGGACAACTCCACGTTCTCGCCGGTCTCATCGACGCGGGCGATGCGGGCGACGCGGAGAGCGGAGGTCGAGGCTTGCTCCGGCCGCCACTCGACCGGGCCAATGCATGACCACATGCCTATTCAATCCTTCGGCACAGCGCCCGCGTTCCCGGTAGGCGTGTCGGACGGCACCGTCACGCCCCCCTGGTTAATCTGCGGGCCGCAGGAACAGACCGCACAGGGCTGAATACGCCAGCTGGCGCACACCAATTTCCTTGGCCGATTACTGGCGTATCCCCGTCGAGAGGATACGGACCATGCAGGATTTCCCCCGTCGAAGACTGCTCAAAGCATCGGCCGCCGCCGGTGTCGGCTCGGTCGTTCTCCCGGGCATGACGGCCCCGCCGGTGAGTGCCGCGACCACCGAGGGCGCCGCGGCCAAGGCGACCGGAAGCGGCAAGTGCCCGCCGGCGAAGCTCACCGGACGCGTCGTCACCCCCAACGACCCCGGGTACGCGGAGGCGAGCCTCGGCTGGGACGAGCTCTTCGTCCACTATCCGCTGGTCATCGTCTACGCCCAGCACACCCAGGACGTGGTCAACGCCCTCACCTGGGCCCGGCAGCACGATGTCGCGCTGCGGGTGCGGAGCGGCGGCCACAGCCTCGAGGGCTGGTCGAACGTGGACAACGGCATCGTCATCGACGTCAGCGAGTTGAAGTCGGTCCACATCGACACCGCCTCCCGTACCGCGAAGGTCGGCGCCGGGCTCAGCCAGCTGGAAGCGGTGACCACGCTCGCGCGGAAGGACCTCGCGGTCACGACCGGAACGGAGGGCAGCGTAGGTCTCTCCGGTGCCACGCTCGGCGGGGGCTTCGGCTTCCTCACCCGCTACCTCGGCATGGCGTGCGACAGCCTGACCGCCGCCGAGGTCGTCGTCGCCTCGGATCCCGACTGCGCCAAGGTGATCACGGCGGACCTGAAGCACAACTCGGATCTGCTCTGGGCGCTCCGCGGGGCGGGCAACGGCAACTTCGGAATCGTCACCTCGCTCACGTACAAGACGTCCCCGCTGAGGAGCGTCGCCTATGTGCAAGCCACCTGGGACGGCCTCCGGGATCTGCAAGCGATCTTCGAGGCGTGGCAGCGTACGGGGCCGAGCGCCGACCCCCGCCTCGGAACCCAGCTCGAGATCCACAGGAACCAGATCCTGCTGTTCGGGGTGGTCGCGGAAGGGTCGGCGGCGGAGGCGAGGAAGCTGCTGGCCCCGATCCTGTCGATCGGCACCCCCGAGGTCACGGTGCAGATCGGCAACTGGGGCGATGTATACGCGGGCTTCCAGATCCCGACCGAGGAGGAGCCCGCGAACTGGAAGTTCTTCTCGCAGTTCACCACCAAGCCGTTCCCGAAGAAGGCGATCGGCCTGATCGGCTCGTTCATGCGGGACGCCCCCACGGACGACAGCAACTTCTTCACCCAGGCATTCGGCGGGGCGGTGCGGAGAGAGCCCCGCGGCGGTACGGCGTTCCCGCACCGCGACGCGCTCTTCTACTCCGAGCCCGGTGCGGGCTGGGGGACCCGTGGCGTACCGGGCAGCGGCGATGAGCTCACACCGGTGGCCCAGGCGTGGATCGCCGAGTTCAGCCAGGCGCTGCGGCCCTATGTGCACGGCGCCTACGTCAATGTGCCGAACATCGGGATGCAGGATTGGGAGACCGCCTACTGGGGATCCAACTTCGACCGGCTGCGCAAGATCAAGGCGAAGTACGACCCGCACAACATCTTCCAGTACGAGCAGAGCATCCCGCCCGCGACCCACTGACCCGGGCCCCGGGGACGATCGCCCGCGGGCCCCGGCGGACGGCCGGGGCCCGCGAACGGTCAGGAGGCGGTGGCGGGGGCGTGGAAGTAGTGGCCCTTGTCGAGGTCTTCGAGGAGGCCGGGGTGGGTCGGCCGCCAGTCCAGCAGCTCGCGGGTGAGGGCATTCGACGCCGGGGAGTCGAGCGCGACGAAGTCGCTCAGCCAGGTGAAGTGCTCGGCCGCGGCCTCAGGGGCCACGGAGGCCGTCGGCACGTCCAGATGGCGGCCGATCACCTCGGCGATGTCGCGGAGCGCGATGCCCTCCTCCGCCACGCCGTGCAGCACCGCTCCCGCGGGGGCCTTCTCGACCGCCAGCCGGAACAGCCGCGCGGCGTCGAGGCGGTGGACGGCGGGCCAGCGTTGGTCGCCGTCGCCGAGGTAGCCGGAGACACCCTTGGCACGGGCGGTGGCGACCAGGTGCGCCATGAATCCGTTGTCCCCCTCGCCGTGGCAGGTCGGGGAGAGCCGCACCACGGATGAGCGCACACCGCGCGAGGCGAGTGCCAGGGCCGCCGTGGCGGTGGCCGAACGGAGGGACGCCGGGGTGCCGTTGACGGTGGGCATGTCCCGCTCGGTCGACACCTGCCCCGACTTGAGCCCGACCAGGCCGGAGGCGAGGACGAAGGGGCGGTCGGTGCCGGCCAGCGCGTCGGCGAAGGTGTCGACGGCGCGGCGGTCGGCCTCGGCGGCGCCCTGATAGTCGCCGGTGAAGGCGATGTCGTGCTTGAAGGCGAGGTGGATCACCCCGTCCGCGGCGGTGGTGGCGGTGCCCAGGACGTCCAGGTCGTCGAGGGTGCCGCGGACCACCTCCGCCCCGGCGGCGGTGAGCGCGGCGGCGGAGCTGTCGGAACGGGCGAGACCGATCACCTGGTGTCCCGCGTCGATGAGCTCGGGAACGAGGGCGGAGCCGATCCAGCCGGACGCTCCGGTCACGAAGATGCGCATGGGAAAGCCCCAAACTGTCGATGTCAGTGACTGTCATCGACGCTACCATCTGATGTCAGTGGCTGCCATCGCGTAGGATCTGCGCATGGGCAGATGGGAGCCGAACGCGCGCGAACGCCTGGCGAAAGTGGCGCTCGAGCTCTACAGCGAGCGCGGCTACGAACAGACCACGGTCGCGGAGATCGCCAAACGGGCCGGGCTCACCGAGCGGACCTTCTTCCGGCACTACGCCGACAAGCGTGAGGTGCTGTTCGACGGCTCGGGTGAGCTGCAAGAGTTGGCCGTGAGCGGTGTCGTAGGGGCTCCGGAGTCCGCGGCGCCGCTCGACGCGATGGCGGCGGGGCTCGAGGCGGCCTCCGGATGGTTCGCCGCCCGCCGTGAACACGCCCGGCGGCGACAGGCCGTCATCGTGGCGAACGCGGAACTCCGGGAGCGTGAGCTGATCAAGCTCGCCTCGCTGTCCGCCGCGCTCGCCGACGCCCTGCGCGGCCGCGGCGTCGCGGAGCCCACCGCGAGCCTGGCCGCCGAGGCGGGGATGGCCGTCTTCAAGGTCGCCTTCCAGCGGTGGATCGCGGAGGCCGAGGAAGCGACGCTGTCGCAGCTGATGCGCGAATCGATGGCCGAGCTCAAGGCCGTGACCGCGCACGGCCAGGCCCGGCCGGGGCGGTGACCTCCAGGAGTGCGCGGGCGTGGTTGACACGGGTGGTGAGCGGCCGACGAGGGCCCCAAAATCCTTCGCGCCCGCTCGTCCCGCCCGGTACGGTCTCGAGCGTGCCACCGCGGGGAGCCCCGGAGCTCCGCGCGCGGCCGCCCCGGCAGTTCCCACGCTGAGAGTAGGTTTCGTCCATGGCATGTCGTATCAGTGAGCTCGTGCTCGGCTGCCGCGACCCCGAGGTGCTGGCGCGGTTCTGGTGCGAGGTCCTGGACTTCGTAGTGCTCGACCGCGAAGACGACGGCACCCTCGAGATCGGGCCGCGCGAAGGGTTCGGCGGCCCACAGCCGACGATCATCCTCAGCCGCAGGGACGAGCCGGAGCGGGGGAAGCCCCGGCTGCACATCGACGTCAACGCCACCGACCGCGACCAGGGCGCCGAGCTCGAACGGCTTCTGAAGCTGGGGGCGCGCAAGGCCGACATCGGCCAGACCGGCGAGGAGCCCTGGCACGTTCTCGCCGACCCCGAGGGCAATGAGTTCTGCCTGCTCAAGGCCCGCCTCAACCCGCTCTGACGGCCCTGTGACCCCGGTCGGCCCTGCGACCCCGGTCGGCCCTGCGACCCCGGTGCGGCCCTGTGCCCCCGGTGCGGCCCCAGGCCGCACCGGCCCGGGTCGCGGATGGGCCCCCCGGTGGAACGTCACGGGTGGCCGGTGCGTGCCGGGCGGCGGATCGCGGTCACGAATTTCCACGGCTGACGCCGACCCATGCGAGAGGACACCCACCGTTGTCCGACATTGACGCCCGACCCGGGGAGCGGGAGCCGCACAGGCCCGAGCCCCCGGCGCCGTACGGCAATCACCGTCCCCTTGCCCGGTCGGGCGGGGTGGAGCGGTGAGCGCGGCGGCCGTCCCGGACGGCACCGTGCCCGGCTTCGGTATCGACGCGATCCACGAGGCCGCCCGGCGGCTGACCGGACACGTGGTACGCACACCCCTGCTCAACTCGCCGATGCTGGACGAGCTCGTCGGCGCCCGTGTCCTGGTCAAGGCCGAATGCCTCCAGCTGACCGGCTCGTTCAAGGTGCGTGGGGCGCTCAACGCCCTGCTCACCCTGGACGAGGACGCGCGCCGCGCCGGGATCGTGGCCTACTCCGCCGGGAACCACGGGCAGGGTGTGGCCGCCGCGGCGCGGCTCGCCGGCTGCCCCGCGGTCATCGTCATGCCGAACAGCGCCCCCCGTATCAAGGTCGACAACTGCCGCTGGTGGGGCGCCGAGACGGTCCTCTACGACCCGCGGACCGAGGACCGGGAAGAGGTCGCCCGGAAGATCCTTCAGATGCGCGGCATGACGCTCGTCCCGCCCTTCGACGACCCCGGTGTCATGGCCGGGCAGGGCACCGTCGGCCTGGAGATCGCCGAGCAGGCGCGCGAGCTGGGGCTGACCCCGGACACGGTCCTGGTGAATTGCAGTGGCGGCGGTCTGGCCTCCGGTGTGCTCACCGCGCTCAACGATGCGTTCCCCGGCCTGGCGAACCACATCGTCGAACCGGCCGGCTTCGACAAGATGGCCCGGTCCCTCGCGGCCGGACGCGTATGTGCCAACCCCCAGCCGTCGGGCGGCCTGATGGACGCGCTCGCCGGCCCGGTGGCCGGTGCGCGCCCCCTGGCCGTCCTCCGCCACTACGACGTGACCGGCCTGACCGTCACCGACGAGGAAGCCCTGGCCGCCATGGGCGCGGCGCACCGCTTCCTCAAGATCGTGGTCGAGCCGGGCGGCGCCGCGTCCCTGGCGGCGGTGGTGTCCGGGAAGGCGGACGTACGGGACGAGGTCGTGGTGCTCGTGGCGTCGGGCGGCAACGTCGATCCGGAGGTCTACCGCCGGGCCCTGGCGGACTGAAACCACTTCGGGGAGTTGTCTCCGTCCCCGCTCCGCCGATCGTCTGCCCGCACACCATCCGGCTGACGGTGTGATCCGCGGGAGCCGTCAACGCTTCGTCGGCACGAGGGCGTCGAACGCCTCGTCGACCACGCTGCCCAGCCCCTGGCGCCCCTCGATGGCGACCCAGTGCTCCAGGGCGGCCATCAGACACTCCAGAGCCGCCGCGACGCGCGCGTGGAGTACCAGGGGAGGCATATCCCGAGACCCCGAGCTCTCCGTCAGCGTCTCCACCAGGCGCTGACGCCAGCCGGTCTGCTTCTCGTGAAGACGGGCGCACAGCGCCGGAGTCCGCTGCACCAGGTGGAGCAGCGCGAGCCCCTCGGCGGGCTCGCGGGAGAGGAACGCGACGGCTGGTTCGACGGCCCGCCTCAGCGCGGTCCAGTGGTCCTCGTCGGCGGGGCGGGCCCGCAGCGCTTCGGCCATCTGGTCGCCCAGCGGGTCGAAGGTGAAGAGGACCACCTCTTCCTTGCTCCCGAAGTAGCGCAGGAATGTGCTGCGCGACACCCCTGCGGAGGCGGCGAGGTCGTCGAGGGTCACCGCCTCGAAGCTCTCGCGGCTGAAAAGGCCGAGGGCCACCCGGGCCAGCTCTTCACGGATAGCGCTGCGCCCGATGTCGCGGGTCTTCATCCGGGGGACGTCCATCCGCCCATCGTACCCGCCGAGCGCCACTCGCTCGCACAAGGGACACTTCAATGCTCAGTTGACACTCAGTGTCAGAGTAGATAGCAAGTACCTCGGAGCGGAGGCGGTGGCACGGCTGCCCGGTCGGCCCACCGCCCGGGGCGCTCGGACTCATCACCTATCGGACTCATCACCTGTTGGGAGAGAGCACATGACCCAGACCCTTGGACTCATCGGCAGCGGCATGATCGGCGGCACACTGGCCCGCTTCGCCGTCGGGGCCGGATGGAATGTCGTCGTCAGCAACTCACGGGGTCCCGAGACCCTCGGCGAGCTCGTGGCGGAGCTCGGGGAGCGCGCGAAGGCGGCCACCCCTGCCGAAGCGGCAGCCTCCGGCGACCTCGTCGTCGTGAGCATCCCCCTGTTCGCCTACACCCAGCTGCCTCAGGCGGAACTGGCGGGCAAAGTCGTCATCGACACCCTGAACTACTACCCGGATCGGGACGGACGCCTCCCGGAGCTGGATTCCGACGAGCTGACGTCCAGCGAACTCCTTCAGCGCCACTTGACCGGTGCCCGGGTGGTCAAGGCGTTCAACAACATCACCGCCCCGCATCTCTCCTCCCTGGCCCGGCCATCAGGCGCCCCCGACCGCAGCGCACTGCCCATCGCCGGTGATGACGCGGCCGCGAAGAAGGAGGCCGCGGCCCTGCTGGACGCCCTCGGCTACGACGCGGTGGACATCGGCGACCTCACGGAGAGCTGGCGCAGCAGCCCCAACACCGCGCTCTACTGCCTTCCTTACGGGGGAGAGGCGCCGTCCGGTCTGAGTCCGCAGGAACTGCTGCGCTGGTTCCTCGAGACGCCCGGAGCGCCGTTGCCCGCCCACCGGGTCAGGCAACTGGCCGACGAGGCCGTGCGCGGCCCGGCGGGCGGGGCGCTTGTCGACTGACCGGTCCCGTTGGTGAGCGCGGTGGGAGACCGCCTCACGCGCGGAGCTTCCGGGTGCGTCGCCCCGAGCTCGCGTAGCGCGGCCGACACCTCCCGGCGGCCGGTGCTTCCCGCGCGGCCGGGGCCATCCAGGAGACGGCCCCGCCGCGCGCCACACGCATCAGCCGTGGCGGTGGTCACCGGTCGGCGGTCACGGCCTCGGGTGTGTCCGAGGTACCGCGGATGAGGCCCCGACGGATACCGCCCAGCGCTCCCACTCCGCGGTCCGCGCAGGGTGGACCTGGCCATGGCACCCGGTGGCGGCAAAGGGGCGATCCGGGCTTGCTGACAGCGGCCGGGCCGATCCTCCGGTCCTGGTCGGGGCGGACGGGAACTCAGGTGTGCGGTGGGAGCAGGATGCGGAAGGTGGCGCCCTCGTCCGGGGCCGTGCGGACCTCCACCCGGCCGTGGTGGGCCGTGACCAGGGAGGCGACGATCGCGAGGCCGAGGCCCGCGCCGCCACTTCCGGTGCGGCCACGGGCGTCGTCCGCGCGGTAGAAGCGGTCGAAGGCGCGGGCGGCCTGCTCCTTGGACATCCCCGGGCCCTCGTCGTGGAGTTCCAGCACCGCCAGGCCGCCCTCGGTGCCGACGCCGATCCGGACCGGGGTGCCGGGCGCGGTGTGGGCCACCGCGTTGCCGACGAGGTTGGAGGTCACCTGGCGCAGCCGCGCCTCGTCGCCGAGCACCGGCGCGCCCCCCGGCGGCCCGCCGCCGGGGCCGGTGAGCGTCACGGGGCGCCGTGGATCGAGCGCGCGCAGGTCGTGCAGGGCGTCGGCGGCCAGGGTGCGCAGATCCATCGGGGTGAGGTGGAGCGGGAGGTCCGCCGCGCCGGTGTACTCGTCGAGCCGGGCGAGCAGCAGCAGGTCCTCGACCAGCCGGACCAGCCGGGCCGCCTCCCGTTCGATGCGGCTCATCGCGGTGTCGACATCGGTGCGCTCGGGCATGCCGCCCATCCGGTACAGCTCGGTGAACCCCTTGATGCCGAAGAGCGGCGTACGCAGCTCATGGCTGGCGTCCGCGATGAAGCGGCGCATCCGGTCCGTGGCGGCCGCCCGCGCGGCGTCACTCTCCTCGATCCGGTCCAGCATCCCGTTGAGCGCCGCGGCCAGACGGCCCAGCTCGGTACGGGAAGCGGCCAGCTCCGGGACGCGGCTGGACAGATCGCCGTCCGCGATGGCCGCCGCCGTGGTCTCGATCCGGCGCAGCGGGCGCAGCCCGCCACGCACGGCGAACCACCCGGCCACCCCGAGCAGCGCCAGCACCGCCGCGTCGATGAGCAACACCCGGGTGCCGAGCTGCCGGATCGTCCCGTCGACCTGGGCGAGCGACCCGGCCACGACGACACTGGGGCCGTCCGAGGCCCGCGCTCCCCGGCCCTCGTACGGTACGGCGATCACCCGCCATGCCGCGCCGCCGTCGACGGCCGGGACCTCGAAGGGCCGTCGGCCACGTTCGCCGACCGCCGCCGCGTCCAGCCGGGGCAGCGCGGGGGCACTGTGCGCGGCGGGCCGGATGACCCGCTGGACCTGGCCGTTCGAGCCGAGGTACGCGAGATGGACATCGCCGGTCAACTGCTGCTCCACGGTGTCGCGCACCCGCGATGTCCGGTCGTCGGCCATGTCGTCGAGGCCGGTGAGGCGCGCGGCGACCGTGGCGGCGGTGCGGAGCCGGTCGTCCAGCTGATGCACCAGGTCCCGCTGGAGCAGGGCGACGGCCAGGGCGTTGCTGCCGATCAGCGCGACGACGAGCAGCAGCATGGAGATCGCCAGCAGCCGCCCGCGCAGCGAGAGCCGCCCACGCAGTGAGAGCCGCCCACGCAGCGAGAGCCGCCCGCGCAGCGAAACCCGTCCGTGCGGCGAGAGTCGGCCGCGCGGCCCGTGCGCTGGGCTTCCGCTCACCGCCGGGGCCTTCGCAGCACATAGCCGGTGCCGCGCACCGTATGGATCAGCTTCGGTTCGTCCAGATCCACCTTGCGCCGCAGATAGCTGATGTACGAGGTGACGATGGTGTCGTCGCCCCCGAAGTCGTACTGCCACACCAGCTCCAGGAGCTGAGCCTTCGACAGCACCTGCCCGGCGTTCTCCATCAGCACGCGCAGCAGGCTGAACTCGGTCGGGGAGAGCTCCACGGGCCGCCCGCCCCGGCTCACCTGATGGCTGTCGGGGTCCAGTTCCAGATCCCCGACGACCAGCCGCCCATCCGGCTGCCGACCGCTGGTGCGGCGCAGAATGGCCTGGATGCGCAGCACCAGCTCCTCCAGGTTGAACGGCTTGGTGACATAGTCGTCACCGCCCGCCCTGAGCCCGCTGATCCGGTCCTCGGGCGCATCGCGGGCGGTGAGGAACAGCACCGGTGGATGGCCTGCCGCGGCGATGGGACGCTGCCCGCGCAGCCTGCGGACCACCTCGAAGCCGTCGAAGTCGGGCAGCATCACATCCAGCACGATCAGGTCGGGACGCTGCTCCCGGACCGCGGCCAGCGCCTGTGCGCCGGTCGCGACCGGGATCACGGCGAAGCCCGCCAGCCGCAGACTCGCGGAGAGCAGCTCGCGCAGCGTCGGCTCGTCCTCCACCACCAGTAGCCGTTCCGATGCCGTCATCCGTCCTGTCCCCGCCTGATCGTCCGCGTCCCGGCGCGCCGCCGCCGCGTTCGCAGCAGGATGACAGCCACCACGGCGGCGACCATAAAGGCGCTGGCCGCCATCGTGATGTAACGGTGCACGCCCGAGGCCGAGTTCACCGTTTCGCCGTCGACGACCGTGTTGGTGGACTGGAGTACGGCCGAACCCACGAACTTCAGAATCACCGCCCCGATGGCCACCATGACCATCACCATGCTGGACACGACGCCCTGGCGTTCCGGGGACGCGAGAGTCCCCGCCATGTTGAAGCCGGATGTCACGAGCGTGCCCGCCGTGAGACTCAACAGGAAGGAGCACACGACCGCGAGGGGGAGCACGGAGTCCCCGAAGAACATCCCGACGGTGCCCACCGTTCCGATCGCCACTCCGCCCGCCAGTGTGGCGGCCGGCCCGACACGTGTTCCGAGCGCCCCGGCCAGGGTGCCGCCGAGCACGATGCCGATCGCCGGTACGCCGTACAGCAGGCCCAGCGCCCCCGGGGCGGCGACTCCGTATCCGAGGTGCTCATCCGGGGAGACCTTGGCGATGTGGCCGAAGAGCGTCAGCATGCTCTGGTACGCGCCGGTGCCGAACGCGACCAGGAGGAGTGTGAGCGCCAGGGGCCTGCCGAGGTTCCTGATGTCGACCACGGGCTCGGGAATCCGGCTCGCCACCAGGAACCACCTGGCCAGTGCCGCAGCGCCACCGGCGAGGAGGGCCAGCGGGCCAACGGCGAACCAGCCGAACTCCGATCCGAGGCTCACATAGCTGAGCACCGCCGCCAGACCTCCGCCGAGGAGAGCGGCTCCGGCGATGTCGAGCCTGCCCGGTGTGGTGATCGTGGACGGAGGTACGAGGCCGCGCACCAGAACGCCCGCGATGGCCGCGAATACCGCCGACGCGACGAACACACTGCGCCAGCCGAACGCCGAAGCCGTGATGTCGAAGAGGGCGGGCATGACGATGCTGAGGAGCGCGGAGCCGGAGGTCACGATGCCCGTGGCGACCATCGCCATATCCGGTGCGCACATGTCGTGGATGAGGGCGACCGTGAGGAACACGGCTCCCACGGCCGCTCCCTGGAGCAGGCGTCCCAGGATGAACACCCAGAGGTTGGGCGCGACGAGACATACGAGGGCACCCACGAAGGCGGTGATCAGCGTCATGACCAGCACCCTGCGCTTGCCGTGGATATCGGCGCCCTTGCCGAGCAGCGGCGCCCACATCGCCCCCGCCAGCAGCGAGCTGGCGTCGATCCACGCCGATTGATCGGTGCCGAAGTGGTCGAGCATCTCGGGAAGGACGAGAAGTGGTGCCGTGACGACGCTGTCCACCATGGTGTTCACCAGAATCAGGATGGCCACCTGGCCGACGAGCCGTTTGCTCCACCGTGTGTGTTGCCGTCCGCTGCCGAGCAGTCCGGTTCCGGAACCGCCAACGCCGCTGTCCTGCATGAAGCACCCTCCGCCCGCTGAGGACTTGACCCACGCCTCACGGTGCTCCGCTCGTCTGGGACGGATCTGCGCGAGTGTGAGTGCGCCATGTGAACCGGGAGTCCCGTCCGGGGGAAACCGGCGGGCCATGTCGGCGGGCGGGCCGGAAACTCACGGACAACTCTCAGAAAGCGGCCGTCGGCAGCTGCGACAAAAGGCGCCGCTGGATGTAACGCGCACATGGCAGCCGTACGAAGTCGTCATTGCCCCTCTCCGGAAGGGCGAACGCACGCTTGACCCTCCTTTGACACCGTGGATAGCTTCAGCGGCATGCCGATCTCCCCGCGCTTCACGCGGCGGCGCCCCGTCGATCTGATGCGCCTCGACGCCGCGCTGTGTAGCTGAACCCGAGCAGCGAACACACACCTCCCACTCGCGCGCCCCCACCGCGACACCCGTTGATCCCCGTACGCGCCGATGCCGTACGCCCTGCACTCGGGAATCCGTATGCCCAGGCACGCCCCGCTCGCCATGGCCGCTTTGACCTGCACTCTGCTGCTGGCCGGCTGCGCCGAGAACACCACCTCATCGACCACCGCCGACAGTGAGAACGTCGCCCACATCAAGATTCCGGACAAGGTGAAAGCGAGCACCACGATCACGGTCGGCGCCCCGGACATCCAGGTGGCGCTGAAGCTCTCCGGACAGCTCGACAAGCTCCCCTTCAAGGTCAAGTGGGCCAATATCAGCGGCGGACCACAGTGCTCCGAGGCATTTCGCGCGCATGCCCTGGATGTGTGTTCATCGGCGGAGATCCCGTCGATACACGCCCACTGGACCGGCCTTGACACCAAACTCGTGGCCGCGAGGTTCCGCCAGGACCCGCTGAAGCATCCGGTCTATGAACTCGGCATCGCTCCCGGGGCGGACATCGACACCCTCGCGGACCTACGCGGAAAGAAGATCGCCTACAGCCCGGGGCAGGCCCAGGGCGCGCTGGTGCTGCGCATCCTGGCCAAGGCGGGGCTCACCAAGAACGATGTGCGACTGGTCGAACTGCCCAGCACCGGGGATGTGTACCCGACCGCACTCGGCAGCCACCAGGTGGACGCGGCGCCACTGGGCGGCGTCAACATCAAGCGCTATCCGGCGAAGTACGGCAAGGACGGCGGGAAGACCATCCAGCACGGTCTGCGGGACGACCCCGCGCATCTGTGGGCGCCCACCGAGTCCGTGCGGGATCCGCAGAAGGCCGCCGCCGTACGGGAGTTCATCAGGTTCTGGGCGCGGGCCGAGGTCTGGATCGACCGGCACCCCGAGCGGTGGATCGACGGCTACTACGTCAAGGACCAGGGTCTCACCCGCGAGGATGGCGCCTACCTGGTGAAGCAGAACGGCCATCCGGACATCCCGGCCGACTGGACACCGGCCATCGCACGCCAGCAGAAGATGGTGGACCTGCTGGCGAAGGAGACGGGCCAGAAGAAGTTCGACGCGGCCATCCTCTTCGACCGCCGGTACGAGTCGGTCGCCGCCGACGCGATCGCGGAGGCGGGGAAGCCACGGTGAACACGCACACCACGGAATCCACGAACGCCACGAACGCCACGGACACCACGGGCCGACGGCCGGCCCTCGTCAGGGCGGCGAAGGACGACCCGGTGTCCCGGACCGCCCGGCGCGGGCTCGCGCGCCGCCGCCTCGGCCCCGGCCCGCCCATCCCGTACGGCAGGGCGATCGGCCCCGTACTGCTGCTCGCGGTCTGGTCGGCGGGTTCGGCCACCGGCCTCATCGACCCGCGCAACCTGTCCGCCCCCTGGACCGTGGTGACCACGGCAGGTGACCTCATCGCCGACGGCAGGCTCCAGTCCAATGTGTGGACATCCGCCGTGCGGGCGCTGTCCGGTCTGGCGTACGGGGTGACCGCCGGGCTCGTACTGGCGCTGATCGCGGGGCTCAGCAGACTCGGCGAGGGGTTGATCGACGGCCCGGTGCAGATCAAGCGGAGCATTCCCTCGCTCGCGCTCATCCCGCTGCTGATCCTGTGGTTCGGCATCGGGGAGTCCATGAAGGTCATCACGATCGCCCTCGGCGCCCTCGTCCCGATCTACATCCACACCCACAACGCGCTGCGCACCATCGACAGCCGGTATGTGGAACTCGCCGAGACCCTCGGGCTGAGCCGTCCGCGCTTCCTGCTGCACATCGTGCTGCCGGGCGCGCTGCCCGGCTTCCTCCTCGGCATGCGCTTCGCCGTGACCGCGTCCTGGCTGGCCCTGGCCGTGGTCGAACAGGTCAACGCGACCAGCGGGATCGGCTACATGATGGGGCTCGCCCGCACCTACGGACAGACCGACATCATCATCGTCGGGCTCGTCGTGTACGGACTGCTGGGCCTGCTCTCCGACGGACTGGTACGACTCGTGGAGAGGAAGGCCCTGTCATGGCGACGCACACTGGCGGACTGACGGCCACCGTCCCGGAGACCGGCACGGCCGCCGTCCGCATCAGCGGGCTCGTACGGGCCTTCGGCGAGCGCAGGGTGCTGGACGGGCTCGATCTGAGCCTGCGCGCAGGGGAGTTCGTGGCCATGCTGGGCCGCAGCGGCTCCGGCAAGTCGACCCTGCTACGAGCCCTCGCCGGACTCGACCACGACGCCGGTGGCGAGGGCGAACTGAGCGCGCCCGACCATGTGTCGGTGGTCTTCCAGGACGCCCGGCTGCTGCCGTGGAAGCGGGTGCTGGCCAATGTGACGCTGGGGCTCAGCGGCGCGGACGCACAGGAGCGGGCGCGCACGGCGCTCGCCGAGGTCGGCCTGGCCGGGCGGGAGGACGCCTGGCCGGTGGAGCTGTCGGGCGGTGAGCAGCAGCGGGTCTCGCTCGCCCGCTCCCTGGTGCGCGAGCCCCAACTGCTGCTGGCCGACGAGCCGTTCGGCGCGCTGGACGCCCTCACCCGGGCCCGTATGCACACCCTGCTGGCCCGTCTGTACGAGCGCCACCGCCCCGCCGTGCTGCTGGTCACCCACGATGTGGACGAGGCGATCGCACTCGCGGACCGGGTGGTGGTCCTGGACGGGGGCCATATCGCCGCCGACCTCCCCGTGGACCTCGCGGCGCCGCGCAGGCCCGGCACTCCCGAGTACGCGGTGCTGCGCGAACGGCTGCTGGTCCGGCTGGGCGTCGAGGTGCCCTCCGGGTAGGGGCGGCGTTTGTCCGGGAGGCTCGTCAGGGTCGACGACCGACGGCCGACGACTGGCAGCCGATGGCTGACGTGCTGACGAAAGCGCAGGTCGTCGGGGTTCCGCGCAATGAGACACCCAAAGGTGTCCATTGACAGCGGCTGCTGCGGTCACGACCATATGGGGTATGCATTCAACGCATCCGGGCGTGCTCTGCCGCTACGTGGACTTCCTGCGCACCTCCAGCGCCCTCTGTCGCTGAGCGGCGGCCGCACCGTCCCCGGGGGCCCGGCACCCCGTAGGTGACCTCCACCGGCCACCGTTGACTGGCCACCGGATCGGTCCGGAATCGCTCCTCACCTCCCGTTGAACCCGGGGCCATCAGCCGCCCCCGGGTCGACGGAGACCTCCCTCGGGCCCGGCCTCGGGCCGTGTGCGTCCCCTCCGCCGGTGACGGCCCGGCGTCCACCGCGTCCGATGACCGCGTCCGATGACCACGTCCCCGGGGACCGGGCCCCAGGACCGGGCCGGCCATGGGTGCCGCATCCCGTACCCCGCACGTCCACCACCGCCGACGCGACAGCCACTTCGGAGACCCCGTGACCTCCACCACCGACCGGACCCGCCGCCCCACCGCCCTGCCGCCGCCGGACTACGACCGGCTGCCCGCGCTCACCGCGGCGCTCGCCGCCCGCGCCCCCGCACACGACCGTGACGCCTCCTTCCCCACCGAGGGGATCGCCCTGGTCCACGAGGCCGGGCTGCTCACCGCCACCGTCGCCACGCGGTACGGCGGAGCCGGGGCCGGGCTCGCCGACACCGTCCGCATCCTGCGCGCTCTGGGCGCGGGCGACCCGGCCGTGGCCCTGGTGACGGCCATGACGCTGTTCACCCACGCCGCCGAGGTCCGTACGCCCGCCTGGCCGGTCACCGCCTACGCCGATCTGCTGGCCGCGTCGGCCACGCGCCCGGCCCTGGTCAACGCGCTGCGCGTGGAGCCGGAGCTCGGCAGCCCGGTCCGCGGTGGACTGCCCGCCACCACCGCGCGGCGCGACGGCGACCAGTGGCTGCTGACGGGCCGGAAGATCTACTCCACGGGTGCGGTCGGGCTCAGCCGCATGCTGGTCTTCGCGCGCACCGAGCCCGGCGCCGGGGAGCCCGTACGCGTCGGCACCTTCATCGTCCGCGCGGGCAGCCCCGGGCTGACCGTGGAGCCGACCTGGGACCACGTCGGTCTGCGGGCCAGCCGCAGCGACGATGTGGTCCTGGACTCCGTACCGGTGCCGGCCGGCGATGTCATCGGCCTCGCCGAGCCCGGCGACACACCGGGCGCCCGCCCCGACCCGGTGACCGGGGCCTGGAACGCACTCGGCCTGACCGCGCTGTACCTCGGTGTGGCGGGCGCCGCCCGCGACTGGCTGATCGACTTCCTGCATGAGCGGGTGCCCACCGCCCTCGGCGCGCCGCTCGCGACCCTGCCCCGCTTCCAGAGCGCCGTCGGTGAGATCGAGACCGCCCTCATCGGCGCCGACACGCTCGTGGACGCGCTCGCCGCCCGTGTCGACGCGGGCGACCCGGAGGCCGCCGAACGGGCGGGCGCCGCCAAGGTCCTCGGCATCCGCGCCGCCATCACCGCCGTCGACCAGGCCCTCGCGCTCGTCGGGAACCACGGCCTCACGCACGCCAACCCGCTCCAGCGGCACCACCGGGATGTGCTGTGCGGCCGTGTGCACACCCCGCAGGACGACTCCGTCCTCACCGCCACCGGCCGCGCGGCACTGGCCCGCCGATCCGCGCCCGCCGCCTCCGCCACGTCCGCCGCCTCCGCCACGTCCACCGTGTCCACCGCGTCCGCCCCGCCCAACTCGGCCGTCTCGAAAGGCAATTGACCATGTCCGCGCCCTCCTCATCGCCCGCGACGTCGGTCGAGTTCATCGGCATGATCGAGACCCAGGAGGTCTCCGAGACCCGGCCCGCCACCGGCCCCGCGATCGACCCGGACTACACCATCCGCTTCGCCCGCGCCCACGAGGACGCGGGCTTCGACCGGATCCTCATCGGCTACAGCTCCCGCCGGCCCGACGGAACCCAGGTGGCCGCGCATGTGGCGGCCCGCACCGAACGGATCGGGCTGCTCATCGCCCACCGCCCCGGCTTCGTCGCCCCCACCCTCGCCGCCCGGAGCTTCGCCACCCTCGACCGGTTCACCGGCGGCCGCGTCGCCGTGCACACCATCACCGGCGGCAACGACGCCGAGCAGCGCAAGGACGGCGACTACCTGGACAAGGAGGAGCGCTACGACCGCACGGACGAGTACCTGGGCATCCTGCGGCGTGCCTGGTCCTCCGCCGAGCCGTTCGGCCACGAGGGCCGCCACTACCGGTTCGAGGACTACTCCTCCGACGTCCTGCCGCACCGCGCCGCCGGTATCCCGCTGTACTTCGGCGGCTCCTCCGAGGCCGCCTACCGGGTGGGCGGCAAGCACGCCGACACCTTCGCGCTATGGGGCGAACCGCTCGCGGAGACCGCAGAGCAGATCGCCTCCGTACGCGCCGCGGCGGCGGCCGCCGGACGCACCGGGACGCCCGGGATCAGCGTGTCCTTCCGCCCGATCCTGGCGGCCACCGAGGAGCTGGCCTGGGAACGGGCCCACCGCGTCCTGGACACCATCAGGACCGGGACGGGACGCCCGTTCTTCCACCAGCAGAACGGCGAGCGCACACCCGAGAACGCCGGGTCCCGGCGGCTCCTCGCGGCCGCCGCCAGGGCCGACCGCCACGACCGGGCCCTGTGGACCCCCACCGCAAGCGCGACCGGCGCGGGCGGCAACACCACCGCCCTCGTGGGGACCCCGGAGACGGTGGCCCAGGCGCTGCTCGACTATGTGGACATCGGCGCCACCACCCTCCTCATCCGTGGCTACGACCCGCTCGACGACGCCATCGACTACGGCCGCCACCTCATCCCCCTCGTACGCCAGGAACTCGCCCACCGCGCCGTCACCACCCCGTCCGCCCTCACCGCCACGGGAGGCACCCGGTGACCACCAGCAGCGACCGCGGGGTGGCGGGCACCGGGCAGCGAGAGGAAACATCATGAGCCCGGAATTCCTCTGGTACATCCCCAACACCGTCGAACCGGGCCACCGTGGCGACGACACCACATCCGGCTGGGGATCCATCGAATACTCCACCGACCTCGCCCGAACGGCGGAGCGGCACGGCTGGGGCGGCGCTCTGCTCGGCACCGGATGGGGCCGCCCGGACACCTTCACCGTCGCCACCGCGCTGGCCGCCCGGACCACGACGTTCAAGCCCCTGATCGCGATCCGTCCCGGCTACTGGCATCCGGCGAATTTCGCCGGCGCGGCGGCCACGCTCGACCAGCTCAGCCGTGGACGCGTCCTGGTCAACATCGTCAGCGGACTGGACAACCCGGCCGCGTACGGGGACACCACCGTCGAACCCCCCGAACGGTACGCCCGCACTCAGGAGTTCCTGTATCTCCTGCGGCGCCTGTGGACCGAGGAGGACGTCACCTTCCACGGCGAGCACTTCCGGGTCACCGGCTCGACGGTCGCCCCCCGCCCGTACGCCACCGACGGCAGACCCCATCCGACGCTCTACTTCGGCGGCGCCTCCGAGGCCGCCGAACGGGTGTCGGCGGCCGAGGCCGATGTGCAGCTCTTCTGGGGTGAACCACTCGACGGGATCGCCGAACGCGTCGACCGGCTCAAGGCCATGAGCGAGCAGGTGGGCCGCCGGCACAAGCCGCTGGAATTCGGGCTGCGCATCACCACACTGGTGCGCGACACCACCGAGGAGGCGTGGCGCGCGGCCGAGGAGAAGGTCGCGAAGATGGCGGCCGCCAAGGGCGCGGCGACCTGGACGGGAAACCGCAGGAAGGCCGTGGGGCAGCAGCGGCTCCTCGACCTCGCCGAGCGCGGAGAGGTGCTCGACACCTGCCTGTACACCACCCCCGGCAAGGTCGGTGGCGGGGGAGCGGCGACCACCTGGCTGGTCGGCTCGCCCGACGACGTCGCCGAGGCGCTGAACGGCTACCGCAAGCTGGGCATCACCCACTTCGTGCTCTCCGACACCCCGTACAAACCGGAGGTCGCCCGCATCGGTGACCAACTGCTCCACAGGCTGCGGGAACGGGCCGGGTGACCCGTTCCCCGATCGGCCGCCTGAGACAATGGAACGGCAATGGTGTGCGGCGGAGTGCGCCGCGGACGCTGGAGGAGCCCTGTGCCGCTGACCTCGAAACCCTTGCGGAAGCTGGGCTTCTTGACCATCGGGCTGTTCGATGAGGCCGACCCCCGCCGGGGCCATGAGTCGACACTCGACATCATCGAACTGGGCGAGCGGCTGGGGTTCGACAGCGCCTGGGTGCGCCACCGCCATCTGCAATACGGCATCTCCTCTCCCGTGGCCGTTCTGGCGGCGGCCACGCAGCGCACCAGCCGCATCGAACTGGGCACGGCCGTCATCCCGCTGGGATGGGAGAACCCGCTGCGGCTGGCCGAGGACCTGGCGACGGTCGACATCCTGTCCGGGGGCCGCCTCAACCCGGGGGTCAGCGCCGGTCCGCCGCATCACTACGAGCACGTCAAGGGCGCGCTCCACCCCGACACCGCCGATACCGAGGACTTCAGCCATGAGCGGGTGCGCAGGCTGCTGGACTGCGTACGCGGCGAACCGGTCACCGGCATCAGCGGTGTCGAGGGCTTCGAGGTGTTCTCCGACCGCGTCCAGCCGCACGCCCCGGGGCTCGGCCGCCGCATGTGGTACGGCGGTGGCAGCCTGCGGTCGGCCCAGTGGGCCGGTGAGCACGGAATGAACCTGCTCACCAGCAGTGTGGTGAAGGCGGAGGAGTCCGAGGACTTCGCCGAGATCCAGCTCTCGCACATCCGGACCTTCCGCGCCCACCACCCCGACGGCGACCGTGCCCGGGTCTCCCAGGGACTCGTCGTCATCCCCACCGACAGCGCCTCACCGGAGCAGCGCGCGAAGTACGAGCAGTACGTCGCGAAGCGGATGCCGCGTACCGCCACGCCTCAGGGCCCGGCGCGGATGATGTTCGCGCCCGATCTCGTGGGCACCTCCGAGGAGATCGCCGAACGGCTGTCCTCGCACGCCGCCTTCCGGGAGGTCGAGGAGGTCGCGTTCGCGCTGCCCTTCACCTTCGACCACGAGGACTACGTCCAGATCCTCACCGACATCGCCACCGAACTCGCCCCGGCACTGGGCTGGCGACCGGCCTCGTAGCGCTTCATAGGCGACCGGCCCCGTAGCGCTTCGTATCGGATTGACCTCGAAGCGGCGCCCGGTCTCGCAGACGCGGCCGGTCGACGGTTTCTCATCTCACCAGAGCGACAGGGAGCGGTCGAGGATACCGGCGAGGTCGTCCTCGGTGACCGCGCGCGGGGCGGTGGCCAGCAGCCGCTGCTGTTTCATGGTGCCTTCCACCAGGGCGGGGATATCGCCCTTGCCGTAGCCGACACCGCCGATGCCGTTGGGCATGCCGATGTCGCGCATCAACCGCTCGATGGCGGCCGGCAGATACTCGGCGAGGTCGCCGGGGCGTTCCATTTCCGGGGCGAGGAGTTCCGCGGCCCGGAGGTGCCGTTCGGGCTGGGCGGCGAAGGTGAAGCGGAACGCCTCCGGCGCGGTGAGCGAGACGGCCATGCCGTGCGGGACCATCGGCTCGTGTTCCGGGTAGCCGGCGGGGTGGAAGTCCTTCACCCGTCCGGCGATCGGGTAGGCGTTGGCGTGGGGGATGTGTACGCCCGCGTTGCCGAATCCGAGCCCCGCGAAGGTGGCCGCCAGGGCCATGTCCGACCGTGCCCCGGGGTCGTCGCCGTCGCGGACCGCGGTGCGGAAGGACTGTGCGAGCAGGTGCAGGGCCCGTTCCGACCATGCGTCGGAGATGGGATTGGCGCCGCAGTACGGTACGCGCTGTTCGGGGCGCTTGCGCGGCAGCGCGTCGTACGGGCGGGCCGTGTAGCTCTCCAGCGCATGGCACAGGATGTCCATACCGCTGGCGGCGGTCACCCCGGCGGGCAGGGTGAACGTCAGATCGGGGTCGATGACCGCGAGTGCGGGTCGCAGCCTGGCGTGGCTGATGCCGGTCTTGACCTTCAGCTCCAGGACGTCGAGTACGCAGATGGTGGTGGACTCCGAGCCGGTCCCGGTGGTGGTGGGGACCGCGACCAGCGGCTTGAGCGGGTTCACCGGCGCCAGCGCCCTGCCCACCGGCGCGTTGACATAGTCCATCAGCTCGCCGGGGTTGGTGCTGAGCAGGTTGACGGCCTTGGCGGTGTCGATGCTGGAGCCGCCGCCCACCGCGACGAAGGCGTCCCACGGGCCCGACGCCAGCGCGTGGTCGGCCGCCTGCCGCAGGCTGACGTCGGTGGGCTCCACGTGCACCCCGTCGAAGACATGGGCCTCGATGCCGAACGCCGTCATCCGTTCGGCGACGCGGTGCGGTGCGCCGGTGGCGGCCACTCCGGCGTCGGTGATCACGAGGACCCGGCGGACCTCCCGCTGGGCGAGGTCGTAGCCGATCTCGTCGGACGCTCCCGGCCCGAACTTCAGCGCCGGGGCGCCATAGGTGAACACGGACTCGGGTCCGGCCGGAACGGTGGTGCTCATACGCATCCCTCCTGAGGGATCGGACGGGGCCGCACGATCAGGTGCGGAAGCCGTTGAGTGTGAAAGCCGTTGGGGGGCGACCCACATCGAGCGCGGCCGCTGGGCGTCATGACCGAAGACGACGGTGGCGTCCGACCGCTCGGCGATGCCGCGGATCTTCTTCTCCACCGAGCCCTACCAGGTGGACAGGTCGTTGACAATGACGGTCTCCGGGGCGGCGAGCGGTTCGGCCGCCCCTTGGTGCGGCGGGAGAAGCGGCTGATCGGTAGTCTCTACGGCTCGGCCAACACACCGGTCGACATCCCCAAGCTCGTCGATCTGTTCAAGACCGGCCGCCTGCCGCTTCACAAGCCGCTCGGCGAACGGTACGAACTGTCGGCGATCAACGAGGCTTACGCCGCGCTGTCGCGGGGTGCCACCGGCCGTGCGGTGATCATCCCCGACGGGGCGGTGAGCGGCCGCCCGCGGGCAAGGAGAGACTGATGCAGAAGGACCTGATCGCAGAACTGGCGCGGCGCCTGTGGGAAGCCGGCAACGGAGCCGCCGCGGTGGACCCCGCCGCGGCCGATCGGCTCGATGACCTCGAGCTGGCCTACGCCGTGGAGAGCGCGACCCGCGACCTGGCGATCGCGGCCGGGGAACGGGCGATCGGCTACAAGATCGGCCTGACGTCACAGCCCGCGCGGGACACCTTCGGCGCCGATGAGCCCTCCGCCGGCCACCTGCTCGCCGGCAGGCTGCTCGAGCACGGCGAACCCCTCGCCACGGCCGGGCTGTTCAACCCGCTGGCGGAGGTGGAGGTCGCGTTCACGCTGGGCGAGGCGCTGCCCGGCCCGGATGTGACCGCGCAGGACGTCCGCGATGCCACCGCCACCGTCGCACCGGCCTTCGAGATCGTCGACAGCAGGTGGCACGGCGGTCCGCGCGGCCTCCCCATGCTCGTCGCCGACAACACCAATGCCGCGCGTGCGGTGCTGGGGTCCGCGGTCGCGCTGTCGGCGTCGGGGGATCTGTCGCGGCTCACCGCCACGCTGACGATCGGCTCCACAACGGTGCCGGGAAGCGCGGCCGCCGTCATGGGCGACCCCGCCGAGGCGGTCGCCTGGCTGGCCCGGCACCTGCTGCGCGGCGGCAGGCGGCTGGAGGCCGGGGACATCGTCCTGAGCGGCACCCTGTGCGCTCCGACGGCGATCAGCGCCGGTGACCACCTGATCGCCGACCTGGGCGAGCTGGGCCGGATCGAGCTCGACGTCAACTGACCGATGGCGCGCACCGCGTACTCCGGCCGCGGGCTCGCTCTGGGACGGGTCCCGGCGGAGGGCATGGACCCTGGTGGGCGTGTCTGCGCACCTGCCGAGCATCCGCCGAACCGAGGAGACCCCGATGCCCCTCTCCGCCAGCCTCGCGCGCGGAGTCGCGCCCAGCACCCCCGGCACGCTGCACGCCCGTACCGTGATCGGCGACCTCAGCGCCCCGCCCCGGCCGGGGCTGACGGTCCGCTTCGGGCGCGGGGAGAAGCCGGACGTGGATCTGGGCGTGGGCGTGGACGACCTGCGGGTGAGCCGGCGGCACGGTGAGTTGACCTACCGTCAGGGGCAGTGGTGGCTGCGGAACACCGGGCGGCAGCTCGTACGGCTGCCGCGCGGCCGGATGATGCATCTCAGCACCGAGCCGATCCCGCTCGACACCGGCTACACGCCGCTGTTCGTCAAGGGCTCCGGCTACCGTGAGCACCTGGTCGAGCTGTATGTGGCGGGCCACGACGACCAGGGGCCGGTGTCGCGGCGGCGCGCCGAGACCCTGCGGCCGGAGATCTGGCCGCTCGAGGACGACGAACGGCTGCTGCTGGTCGTCCTCGGCCAGCGGTATCTGCTGTACGAGGAGGATCCGCGGCCCCTGACGTATGCCATGGCGGCCAGGCAGCTCGGCTATCTCCGTCCGGACGCCGGCTGGAACGAGCGCAAGATCGAGTATCGGATCGAGGCCGTACGGCGCCGGCTGCACAACACCGGCTTCAGGCACCCGCTGATGCACGACAAGTCGCAGGGCCGCCCGGCCGACAACGGTCTGCTGCACAACCTGCTCAAGGGGTTGGTGGAGTCCACGACGCTCGTACCGCCCGATCTGGAGCTGATCGAGGACGACGCCCTCTGGCCCGACCCCGATCCAGGTCCGGCGCCCGAACGGTAGCCACCGGGTCCGTGGTGCCCGATCCAGCGGGCACCACGGACCACCGGGGTCAGCTCACCACGTCAGGTCACCACCAGGTGGTGCAGGCGACCTCGGGGAAATTGCTTGCCTTGCCGCAGGCCCGCATGAGGTTGCCCCGGTTGTTGAACGCGTCGGTGAAGTTGCTGCCACCGGTGTTGATCTTCGTGACGCTGAGCTGCTCCCAGGTCCGGCCGCCGTCGAAGCTGCGGTCCACCCACACCAGATCGCCCGGTGAGCCGAAGATCCTGCCCCATGCGCACGCTCCGTTGTACCGAAGCTCGATGCCGCGGGAGTGGGTCGAGGCGTTCGCGACCGTCCTGGCGTTGTTGGTGTTGCAGCCTTCGGCGGCCTGAGCCGCGGTCGGGGTCACCGCGGTGAGCAGGGCTCCGGCGAGTCCTGCCGCTGCGAGGGTTCCGAGAAAGGTCTTGCGCATGCTCATGGCTGACGTCCTTCCGATTGTCGCTTTTCCGGGACCGGATGGCGCGGGTCGGAGATCCGCTGTGATGACATCGCTCATCCGGCGACACTTCCGGGTATAGCGGGAGGTTTCCGGGAGGGGTCCCGGCCCGCACCCGGGCCCGGCCCGCACCCGGAAGACGGCCCGTCTTCGGGACCCGTCCCGGAAGCGGCGGCGAACGATGGGAAGCGGCCCCACCCGTCACTCCACCGCTCCGGACCGGAAGGAACACCCATGAGGTGCATGCGCATCGTCGTTCTCGCGGGTATCACCGCGGCCGCCTCGACGGCCCTCGCGCTCCCGGCACAGGCCGGTATCCCCGCCCGCGACGCCACCACCACGGCGGCCCCGTGCGAGTACCCCGCCGATGTTCTCGACCTCACCAACTGGAAGGTGACCCTGCCGACCGGCGACGACGAGGACCCGACCGAGATCACCCAGCCCGAGCTCGCCACCTTCTCCGCCAAACCCTGGTTCCAGGCCGACGAGGACTGCGGCGCGGTACGGTTCCGCGCCGCGGTCGACGGTGTGACGACGGGGAGCTCCAGCTACCCGCGCGCCGAACTGCGCGAGATGACGGACGATGGGGAGGAGGAGGCCAGTTGGTCGACCGATGAGGGCACCCACACCCTCGTGGTCACCGAGGCGTTCACGGCGCTCCCCGAGGACAAGCCGCATCTCGTCGGTGCCCAGATCCACGGCGGGGACGACGATGTCACCGTCTTCCGCCTCGAAGGCAGCAAGCTCTACATCACCGACGGGGACGACACCCACCACCACCTCGTCACCGACGACTACGAGCTGGGCACCGAGTTCGAGGCCAAGTTCGTGGTGCGGGACGGGAAGATCGACGTCTACTACAACGGGGAGCGCGAGACCGCGATCTCCCACGACGACGACAGCAACTACTTCAAGGCGGGGGCCTACACCCAGGCCAACTGCGGCAACTCGGACCCGTGCGACGCTGACAACTACGGCGAGGTCCAGATATCCGGCATCAAGGTCACCCACTCCTAGCCGGGGAGGAGCGCGGTGCCGGGCCCCGCCCGTAGTGGAGGCCCGGCACCGCCGTAACCTCCACAAAGGTGAAGATTTCTGGAGTGGTGGGTGAAATCCCTTCTCAACCAACCAGGTCCGCCGCGCCGCGCGCGGCCGCCGCGCCTCTTGCCGCCCTCACGAACGCCGCGAACAGTACGTGTCCCTCCGTGTACGCAGTAAGTTCGATCCGCGTGCCCGGTAACGGCAGGTGTTCTGGACTCGTACGAGGGGAGTGTCGCCGTGCGACGGGGGGAGAAGGTGGGCAAGTACCGGCTCACAAAGGGGCCTGTCGAGGGAGGGAGAGGCGCGGTCTGGTTCGCCGTCGACACCGAGCTGGGCCGGTCCGTCGTCCTCAAACGGGCCCTGCTCGAGAACAACGGCCAAGCCGACTTCGACGAGTTGCTGGCCGAGGCCCGCGCTCTGGCGAAGTTCAGCCACCCGAACGTGGTCACTCTCTACGACGCCGTCCGCGCGGGCAAGGGCAGGAAGGCCACGTTCTGGCTGGTGATGGAGCATGTGACCGGGGGCAGCCTGGACGTCCCGGTCAAGATGGCCCCGGAGCTCGCGGCGCATATCGGCGCGCAGATCGCGGGCGCGCTGGCGGCCCTGCACCACAAGGGCATCGTGCACTGCGACGTCAAGCCCGGCAATATCGTGATCACACATGACCGAGTGGCCAAGCTGACCGACTTCGGCGCCGCGTACCGGGTGGACGGCAGCGAGACCATCACCCCCAACGGACCGGTGAGCCTCACCCCGTTCTTCGCCGCCCCCGAGGCGTTCCGGGGCGCACCCGAGCGCGCGTCCGATGTGTTCTCCCTCGGGGCCACGCTGCACTGGCTGGTGACGGGGACCGCGCCGCTGCGCGGCCCCGGGCGCGCGGTCCGGCTGGAGACCATCGCCCCCCAGGTCGGCCCGCTCGGCGGGGTGGTCACGGCGATGCTCCAGCGCGACCCCGGAGCCCGGCCCACCGCGGCGGAGGTGCTCGGCGTCCTCACGGACATCGCGGGATCGCCTGACCGGTTCCCGACCCTCCCGCTGACCCCGTCGACCACGCCCTATACGGCCACCTTTGGATACGGTGAGATCCCGGCGGGAGGCCGGACGCGCACGACGGCGCCCCTCGTCGGACGCCGCCCGTTACTCATGGCCGGTGCCGCCGCCGTGACGGCTCTGGCCATCTCCGTTCCGTTCATCGTGATGAGCCTGGGCGACGACGGCGACCAGGCCGATCCGGCGCCGAACAAGCCGAACAAGCCGAACAGCGCCGCCTTCATCGGCGACCCCCGTACCGCCGATCCCTGCTCCTTGCTGAACGCCACCGTGTTCGACCGGTACGGCGAGGCCGAACTCGACCGTGACTACGGCAACTTCAACCGGTGCGACGTCCTGCTGAGGGAGCGGAGTGAGGAGGTCGTGGACGTCAGGGTGGAGCTCGACGCCGATCCGCTGCCGGAGGGCGTGGCGAGGAAGACCAGGGGCAGGGTCACCGTCGTGGAGCGCGCGGCCGAGGACGACGCGTGCGAACGGGCCGTGGCGGTGACCGCCGCCCACGGCAACAGCCTTCGGGTCACCGCGGCCGCCAGACAGCCCGATGAGCTCAAGGAGCCGCTGTGCGACACCGCCGACCGCGCCACGGGACTCGCGGTCAAGGTGCTCAACCGCGGTGCGGTCCCCCGGCGTTCCCCCGGCTTTCCGGCCAGTTCGCTGGCGCATCTGGACGCATGTACGTTGCTCGACGTCAAGGCGCTGGAGAAGGTGCCCGGTATCGACGCCGGGGACCCGGACGTCGGATTCGGCCGCTGGGACTGCCAGTGGAAGAGCACCACCAGGGAGTTCGAGGTGGACTTGCGGTTCGACCAGGGCGATCTGCCGCATGAGAAGAACTCCCGGTCCACGAGGCTCGGTGACCGCCAGGCGATCGTGCTGCCGGAGAGCGAGGGGCCGGGCACCTGCCGTGTCGAGGTGGTCCACCGTGACTACACCGGCCTGGACCGGGTGAAGGGGACCGAGCGGGTGGCCCTCGTCATCAAGGGGGCGGGCGCCAAGGATCGGCCCTGCGAACTGGCCACCGATCTCGCCGCGTCGGCCGCCACCGCGCTGCCGTCGGTCTGACGGCCGAGCGTCGGTCCGACGACCGCCGTCCGCCCGACGGCGCCCTCCGCCGGACTCCGCCCAACGGCCGTCCTCCGCCGGACGGCCGCCCTCAGCCCGGCGTGGCGCCGCGCTACGGTCGGCCGGACGTCGCCTTGAGGAGGCGGGCGCGCCAGGTGAGCGAGGTCTTCTCCACGCTCGCGGCCAGCTTCTTGGTGGCCGGGTCGGTGCCCGCCGAGCGCGCGGAGTGGGCGATCTTCGCCGCCTGGTCGAGGTGTTCGCGCATCGCCGCGAGGAAGAGCGCGTCGAAGGCGGCGCCCTTCGTTCCTTCGATGGTGCGCAGTTCGTCCTCGGTCACCATGCCGGGCATATCGTGGCCCTGGTGCGGGTTGGTGTCGGGCACGCCCGCCCGGGAGAGCAGCTCTCGCAGCTGGACGAGTTCACCCCGGTAGTCGGCGGCCACCAGTTTCGCCCACTTCTCCACCCCGGCGTCGGAGGAGTGGTCCGGGACCAGGCCCAGCAGGAGTGCGGCTTGGTCGTCCATCGCGATCATCAGCTGGATCCAGCCGATATCGCTGGAGTTGAAGGTCCCCGATGTCGCCTGCCCGTCCGGGGGCCGGGTGGCGGCGTTCCGCGCGGCCGACGTCGACCGCCCCTCGCCCGTTGGCTTCCCGCCACCGCCACCGCCGTCGCTGCCGCATCCCGTGGTGAGCAGCGTGGCGGCGGCGAGCAGCACCGCTACGGACGCCACGCGCCGTGTGACGGCTGCCGCTGTCATCTCGACTCCCCTCGTCCGTGATGGGCGGAGCCCCCGGTGACGGGGCTCCGCCCACCGGCGGGACGGGATCGCCCCGCCGGTTCGTACGCTCTCCTTCTGCGTCAGGGACGGCCAGCCCGGGTCAGAGGCGGGCCCTCTCGGTCAAGGACGGCCGTCGGCGCCGCACTTGATGATCGGGTTGATGCAGTCACGCACCCGCCGGGCCATCTCGTCCTCGGGCCAGGCGTTGAAGAAGTCACCGTGCATGGTGAATCCGCCACCCGATGCCAGCTTGAACCGCGAGGGGTCGCCGCTGACCGGGTAGCGCAGCACCTGGCGCAGCTTCGGCACGGCGACCGGGTGTGTCGCCGGGCACTGGCCACCGACCGGGTAGGCCATGTGGCTCTTGTGGTCGGGGGAGTCCAGGTCCTTCCCGTTCCAGCACTGGGGGAAGTCGAGGTAGGACTCCAGCATCGAGCCGGACGGGCAGTTCACGAAGTCCTTGGAGGGGTTGACCTCTCCGTGGTGCAGGCAGGACCACCGCGAGATGGACGAGGGATCGTCGATCCCGGTGGCCTTGGCGTTGCCCGCCACGATCCGCAGCCCCGCGGGCAGCGGCTTGATGTTCGCGATCACATCGTCGCGCACACCTTCACCGAGGTAGTAGAAGGTGGTGCCGGTGGGCTCGACCTCTTTGCCGTTGTCGTAAAGGGTGGGAGTCCAGTACGACGACAGGTCGGCGATCGGGTCGCAGCTGGTCCGGCCCTTCTTCAAGGCGGCCAGATCGGTGTGTGCGTTGGTCGAGTCGTTGCCGAAGAAGCTGTGCATATGGGACGCGCCGGGGAGCCCCGGGAACACGATCGGGTCGTCCGGCAGCCGGTGGGTGAACGGGCACTCGGCCACGAACTCGGCCACGCGCACCGGTGCCTTGACGCTCGGCGCGCTCGATGACGCGCCGGTCCTGTCGTTGGCGCGCAGATCGGCACGGGCGCTGGCCGAGCCGGTGGACAGCATGGACAGGATGAGGCCGACGGCGGCGAGGATGACACCCGGCCCTCGCCAGTGGCCGAGTACACGCCGTAAGGGCGGGAAGCGCGGGGGTGTACGTGACATGACTCTCCTTTCCGTGCGCACACGGAAGAGCGAAAAGAGCGGGAGAGCCCTGCGGTGTGGTCACGCGGGGCGGTTCAGAGAGCGCTCTCACAGAGCGGTGCTGCGGACGCTAGAGGTGGCGCAGGTCACTGTCAAGAGTCCGCGTCAACGAGGGGCGGTCGCCGTCCAACGGCGAGATCGTCGCTGTCCTCTGAGCGGAGCCCGCTCGGTCGATCCGGCCCGGCGATCCCGTTCGGCCATCCCGCTCGGTCAGTCCGTGGCGCCGGGGTCGGTGCGCTCGTCCGAGAGCAGATGAATGAGCAGCAGGACAACCCCGGAGATCATGAAGACGCGAGTGGCGGCCTCCAGCCCGTTCCACGCCTTCGACTGCCACATGGCGAACCATTCGCCGCCGATGGCGATGAACCCGGCACCGAACAGCACCATCAGCATCACGAGCCCCAAGGTGCTGGCCTGACGGGCGCGGCGAACCCTGCCCCCGCGCAGCCCCGCGCACCACATGGCCGTCGCGGCGAGGAGAACGAGCGCGGCGACGCTCTCCCAGACGATGATGGCGATGTAGGCGGTGTCCTGGAGCGTGGTGGACTCGATCGCCCGCCACATCAGATCGTTGTCCTTGAAGGTGGTGTCCATCGCCAGGACATGCCGTACGAACTGCTGATTGGTGTCGAAGTCGGTGATGTTGCCGAAGGCGACAAGCGTGATGTACAGCGCGATCGTTCCGGTGAGTACCCCCGAGGTGAGGGCATAGCCGCGGGGGGAACGTATCCTGCCGGTTCGCTCACTCACGATGGCCTCTGCCTCCCGCTGTATCCCCGTTGGCCGGGCCGAGTTGATCGACCCGAGCCGTAGCGTACAACTGACCGGATCCGAGCGGTCATGGATGCCGTACATGATGCGCGAAGTGCCGTCGCTCCCTCCGGGATACGCGTCCCGGAGGGAGCCGGGCGCCCCGGCGAAGGTGGCGGTGTACGTCGGTGCCGTGAGGGTGGCGCTCAGCAGCGGTATGACGAACTGCGCGCTCGGGGCGGGGAGACGCAGGTCACAGCCGGCGATGTCACAGGGGGTCGGGCTACCCCGTCTCAGGGGTGTAGCCACTGACAACCGCGGAGGAGCACACCATGGACGCGCGACTGAACTACTTCGACAGCGTCACCGCCGGCAAGATCCTCAAGCCCGTGATGACGGCGGGCAAGGCGGTCAAGGACTCGCCGCTGCCGGCCGCTGCGCAGGAGCTGGTGGCGCTTCGGGTGAGCCAGATCAACGGCTGCGCCGCCTGTGTCGACATGCACACCAAGGAGGCCGCCGCGGCCGGTGAGACCGCGGTGCGGCTGAACCTGGTGGCGGTATGGCGCGAGGCCACGGTCTTCACCGAGGCCGAGCGCGCCGCGCTGGCGCTGGCGGAGGAGGGGACCCGGGTCGCGGACGCGGCCGTCGGGGTCGGCGACGAGGTGTGGGCGAATGCCGCCAAGTACTACGACGAGGAGCAGCTCACCGCTCTGGTGATCTTGGTCTCGTTCATGAATATGGTGAACCGGCTGAACATCATCACCCAGCAGCCGGCCGGCGACTACCAGGTCGGGCAGTTCTGACCGGCCGGTGGTTCAGGGGGATCCGGGGGAGGGGAGCCGTGTGAGCAAGGTCGAGGAGTTCGAGGAGCTGCGGCCGCTGCTGTTCTCGATCGCCTATCGGATTCTGAGCAGTGTGAGCGAGGCCGAGGACGCGGTGCAGGAGACCTGGCTGCGCTTCGACGGCTCGGCGACCCGGCCCACGTCGACCAAGGCGTTTCTGTCGGCCACGGTGACGCGGATCTCCATCGATGTGCTGCGCTCCGCCCGGGTGCGACGGGAGGAGTACATGGGCCCGTGGTTCCCCGAGCCACTGCTCAGGGACCCGTATCAGGATCCGGCCCGCGCGGTGGAGCTGGCCGACTCGGTGTCGATGGCGGCGTTGCTGCTGCTGGAGCGGCTCAGCCCGCTGGAGCGGGCGGTGTTCGTGCTGCGGGAGGTGTTCGCCTTCGGGTTCGACGAGATCGCCACGGCGGTGGGGCGCTCGGAGGCGGCATGCCGGCAGCTGCTGGTACGGGCTCGGCGGCATATGGAGGCCGGGCGGCCGCGCTTCGAGGCGGACCGGCGGGAGCGGCAGGAGCTGGCCACGCGGTTCTTCGACGCGCTGACGGACGGCGATGTGGGTGGGCTGCGGAATCTGCTGGCCGCCGATGTGCGGCTGGTCGGGGACGGTGGCGGCAAGACCCCGCAGCTGGCGAAGGCCGTCGTGGGCGCGGAGAAGGTGGCCCGGTTGCTGGGCACGGCCTTCCCCTGGCTGTTCCGGGTGGATGTGTCGTTCGAGCCGCATGAGGTCAACGGCCAGCCCGGGGCGATCTTCCATGACCGGGACGGCAAGGTGCTCCACACCCTGGCCCTCGATGTGCTCGACGGGCGTATCCAGACCGTCCGCACGGTGTCCAACCCCGACAAGCTCGGCCACCTCGGCCCTGTCGGCGATGTCTGGGCCGTCGACCGCGAGATACGGCAGGCCCGCCGACGGCCGAACTGACCTGCTCGGCCCACGAGTCCATCCGCTTCCACGACCGGCCCTTGCGACCGACCCCTCTTGATAGGCTCGGGGAGCCAGTCGTGCCACATCCGAGGCCAGGGAATCCGGTGTGAATCCGGAGCTGACGCGCAGCGGTGAGGGGGACGGGCGGGGCATGTGATGCCACTGGAAGGAGTCCATGACGGCCGCGAGGCCGCCGCGGACGAGCACCGGGAAGGCGCCCCGTCCGGACGAACCCGAGTCCGAAGACCTGCTGGCACCTCCGCGACCCTGTGCGCGGAGGGACGTCCGTAGGCCAGGCTCCGCGTACGAGCCCCGACCCCGAGGCATGCCCGTGCTCAGCTCCGCCCGCCGCACCGCGGCCCTCCTGCTCGCCCCTGCCCTGCTGCTCACCGCATGCGGTGGCTCCGGCCATGACACCGCGGACGCCGGAAAGCCCGCCGGTTCGGGCTATCCGCGAACGATCGACAACTGCGGCCACAGAACCACGTTGACGTCCGCCCCGAAGCGGGCCGTCTCGCTCAACCAGGGCACCACGGAGATCCTGCTCGCCCTCGGCCTCGCCGACCGCCTGGCGGGGACGGCCATGTGGACCGACCCGGTGCCGAAGGGCCTGGAGAAGGCCAACGCGACGGTGCCGCGACTGGCGGACAACGCGCCCTCCTTCGAGAAGGCCCTGGACGCCGAACCCGACTTCGTCACCGCCTCGTTCGTCTCCACCCTCGGCAGGGGCGGTGTGGCCACCCGTGAGCAGTTCGAGAAGCTGGGTGTGCCCACCTACGTCTCGCCGTCCGACTGCTCGGCGGGCAGGGACCCCGACAGCGGCGGCGACGGCTCCCGCGGCAGGCCACTCACCTTGGACGTGGTCTACGGCGAAATACGCGACCTGGCCCACGCCTTCGGTGTCGACGAGCGTGGCGAGAAGCTGGTCGCCGAGTTGAAGCGGCGTGTTCGTACGGCCACCGAGGGGCTGGACGCCCCCGGTGTCTCCCTCATGTACTGGTTCGCCAACTCCCAGTCGCCGTACCTCGCCGGCTGCTGCGGCGCGCCGGGCGCCATCACCCGGGCCGTCGGGGCGGAGAACGCCTTCTCCGACACCCACGACGAGTGGCCGCAGATCAACTGGGAGACCGTGGCCGACCGCGACCCGGACGTCATCGTCCTCGGCGATCTCACGCGCAAGCAGCAGACCGCGGAGACCGCCGAGGCCAAGATGCGTTTCCTGCGGACCCACCCCGCCACCCGCAACCTCACCGCGGTGAAGAAGAAGCGGTACATCCTGCTGAGCGGGCAGGCCATGAACCCGTCCCTGCGCACGGTCGAGGGGGTCGAGCAGGTCGCCGCCGGACTGCGCGACTTCGGTCTCGCCAGGTGAGCGCCCGCCTCCTGCCGCTGCTCGCGGGAGGCGTGGCCGCGCTGCTCGCGTCGGTCGCCTTCGCCGTGACCATCGGCCCCGCCGACATCTCCACGGCCGACGTATGGGCGGCGGTCAGCGCCCATCTCGGCCTGGGCGAGAGCACGTTGCCGCCATTGCGCGACGGCATCGTGTGGAACCTGCGCATGCCCCGCACGCTGCTCGCCGCGGTGTGCGGGGCGGGTCTGGCCCTCTGCGGGGCCGTGATGCAGTCGCTGCTGCGCAATCCGCTGGCCGATCCGTTCGTCCTCGGGGTGTCCTCCGGCGCCTCCACCGGGGCCGTCGCCGTGGTCGTCCTCGGGGTGGGCGGCGGGGCCGTATCGCTGTCGGCGGGCGCGTTCACCGGTGCGCTGCTCTCCTTCGGCCTGGTCCTGGCGCTCAGCCACAGCCTCGGTGGCAGCACCGACCGCGTGGTGCTGTCCGGGGTGGCCGCCATGCAGCTGTTCTCCGCGCTGACCTCGTTCACCGTGCTCACCTCCGCGGACGCCGAGACCACCCGGGGCGTGCTGTTCTGGCTGCTCGGCTCGCTCACCGGCGCCGGGTGGGGCGATGTGCTGCTGTGCGCCGCCGTCCTGGCCGGCGTGCTCGCGGTCTGTCTCGGGCACGGCCGCACCCTGGACGCGTTCGCCTTCGGGGAGGAGGCCGCGGCAGCGCTCGGCGTACGGGTGGCCCGTGCCCGTCTCGTCCTGCTGTGCGCGGTCGCGCTGCTCACCGCGACCCTGGTCAGCTGCGCCGGGGCCATCGGCTTCGTCGGCCTGGTCCTCCCGCACGCCACCCGCGCCCTCACCGGCTCCGGCCATGTCCGGCTGCTCCCGGTCACCACACTGGCCGGAGCCATCTTCCTGGTGTGGGTGGACACCGCAGCCCGTACCGTCATCGACCCCCAGGAGGTCCCGGTGGGCGTGGTGACGTCCCTCATCGGCGTACCGGCCTTCGTGGCCGTGCTCCACCGCGGCCGGAGGAAGACGTGAGCGACTCCACGGCGGGACGCCCCGCCACCGCCACCCCCGCCACCGCCGCATCCCCCGCCACCGCCGAGGCCGCGCCCGGACTCCGCGCCGACCACGTCAGCCGCCGCACCCACGACCGGCTGATCCTCGACGGTGTCACCCTCACCCTGCGCCCCGGCGAGACGGTGGGCCTGCTCGGCCCCAACGGCTCGGGGAAGTCCACCCTGTTGCGGCTGCTCGCCGGGGTCCTCGCCCCCTCCGCCGGAGTCGTCACCCTGGACGGCCGCACACTGCCACAGGTCGGCCGCCGCGCCACGGCCCGCCGTATCGCCACCGTCGAACAGCACGCCCACACCCAGACCGAGCTGACCGTGCGCGAGGTCGTGGCCCTCGGCCGTATTCCGCACCGGCGCGCCTGGTCCGCGGCCTCCGCCGTGGACACCCGGGCCGTCGACGCGGCCCTGGAACGCACCGGACTGACCGACCGGGCCGGTCAGTCGTGGCACACCCTCTCCGGTGGCGAACGCCAGCGTGCCCAGATCGCCCGTGCCCTCGCCCAGGAACCGCGTGAGCTCCTGCTGGACGAGCCGACCAACCACCTCGACATCCAGCACCAACTCGACCTGCTCGACCTCGTCGTGGGTCTGCCCATAGCCACCCTGATCGCCCTCCACGACCTCAACCTCGCCGCGATGTACTGCGATCGCCTGCTCGTGCTGCGCGAGGGACATGTCGTGGCCGAGGGCACCCCCGCCGATGTGCTGACCCCGTCCCTGATCAAGCGGGTCTACGGGGTCCGGGCCGATGTCACCCACGATCCGGGCCACCCGGTCATCCGCTTTCTGCGCCGGCCGCCGAAACCGTGAAGCGGTGGGCGGCATGCGGCTCTCGAACCGCCGGACGCCGAGCCGTCGCGTTCACAGCCGCCTGCCGGGCCGTGTGCGGTGGGCGTAACCCCGGGTGATCGGCCGGAGAGACATGCGTGTAATCAGAGGTGTGTACGGTCCCGGAGAGTGGGACCAGGCCGAACACACGAACAGGCCGAGCACACGAAAGGGAGGCGCCCGTGGTCGCGCCGGGCTCGCGGAGCGAGGGCATGACGAGGGTCCGGACGGTCTGCTCGTACTGCGGGGTGGGCTGCGGCATGGTCCTCGACGTCGGCATGGGACCGGACGGGCGGCGTACCGTCCTGAAGGCATCCGGGGACAGGGAACACCCCGCGAACTACGGGCGGCTGTGCACCAAGGGCGCCACCACCGCCGATATGCTCGCCGCCCCCGGGCGCCTGGCGGGGGCGCTGCGGCGTCCGCGGCGCGAGGAGGCGCCGGTGCCGGTGCCCGTGGACGAGGCGATCGCCCGGACGGCGCACCGGCTGCGGGCGATCGTCGACGAGCACGGGCCGGACGCGATCGCCCTCTATGTCTCCGGCCAGATGAGCCTGGAGGCGCAGTACCTCGCGAACAAGCTGGCCAAGGGGTTCATCCGGACCAATCAGATCGAGTCGAACTCCCGGCTGTGCATGGCCGGCGCCGGCACCGGCTACAAGCTCTCGCTCGGCGCCGATGGACCACCCGGCTCGTATCAGGACTTCGACAAGGCCGATGTCTTCTTCGTCATCGGCTCCAACATGGCCGACTGCCATCCGATCCTGTACTTGCGGATGAGGGACCGGATGAAGTCGGCGGGCGCGAAGCTGATCGTCGTCGATCCGCGCCGCACCGCCACCGCGGCGAAGGCCGATCTGTTCTTGCAGATCAAGCCGGGTACGGATCTCGCCTTGCTGAACGGTCTGCTGCATCTGCTGCACACCGACGGACATACGGACCCGGAGTTCATCGCCGCGCACACCGAGGGCTGGGAGGCGATGCCCGGTTTCCTCGCCGACTACCCGCCCCGTACCGTCGCCGAGATCACCGGCATCCCGGAGGACGACATCCGGGAGGCGGCGCGGCTCATCGGTGAGGCGGGGGAGTGGATGAGCTGCTGGACGATGGGGCTGAACCAGTCCACACACGGCACCTGGAACACCAACGCCCTGGTCAATCTGCATCTCGCCACGGGCGCGATCTGCCGACCGGGCAGCGGGCCGTTCTCCCTCACCGGGCAGCCCAATGCCATGGGCGGCCGGGAGATGGGCTATATGGGGCCGGGGCTGCCCGGGCAGCGGTCCGTGCTCGCCGACGCGGACCGGGCCTTCGCCGAGGAGCTGTGGGAGCTGGAGCCGGGGACGATCCGCGCCGACGGGGTCGGCAAGGGCACCGTGGAGATGTTCCGGAAGATGGCCGAGGGGAGCATCAAGGCGTGCTGGATCATCTGCACCAACCCGGTCGCCTCCGTCGCGAACCGCAAGACGGTCATCGAGGGCCTCGAGGCAGCCGAGTTCGTCGTCACACAGGACGTGTTCGCCGAGACGGAGACGAACGCGTACGCCGATGTCGTACTGCCCGGCGCGCTGTGGACCGAGGCCGAGGGCGTACTGATCAACAGCGAGCGCGATCTGACCCTCGCCCGGCCCGCGGCCGATCCGCCCGGTGAGGCGATGGCGGACTGGCGGATCATCGCCGCGGTGGCCCGCGCCATGGGCTACGAGAAGGGTTTCGCGTACGACAGCGCCGAGGAGATCTTCGAGGAGATCAAACGCGCCTGGAACCCGGTGACCGGCTGGGACCTGCGCGGTGCGAGCTACGAGCGGTTGCGCACGACCCCGGTGCAGTGGCCGGTGGCGAGCCCGGAGGGGCCGGACCGCAATCCCATCCGGTACCTCACCGGGAGCGGTTCGCCGCTCTTCCCGACCGCGAGCGGCCGTGCGGTCTTCCACGCCCGCCCGCACCTCCCGGCGGCGGAGTTGCCCGATGACGACTATCCGTACGTACTCAACACCGGCCGCCTCCCGCACCAGTGGCACACCCTGACGAAGACGGCCAAGGTGGCCAGGCTGAACAAGCTCGACCCCGGTCCCTTCGTGGAGGTGCATCCACGGGACGCGGCCGAACTGGGCCTGGCCGAGGGCGATTCGGTGGAGGTCGCCTCGCGGCGCGGGCGGGCGGTGCTGCCCGCGGTCCTCACCGACCGGGTGCGGCCGGGCTGCTGTTTCGCGCCGTTCCACTGGAACGACCTGTTCGGCGAGTACCTGAGTGTCAACGCGGTGACCAGCGACGCCGTGGATCCGCTGTCGTTCCAGCCCGAGTTCAAGGTGTGCGCGGTCTCGTTGACCAAGGTGGCCACCCCGGTGACGGTACGGGACCCGGCCCTGATGAGCACGGAGTCCACAGCCGCGGGGCCCGCAGTCTCGGGGCCCGCCGGAGGCGCGGCGGTCCCCCCACGGCCTGCCGCCCCTGCCCCGTTCGGGCTGGAACCCGCCCCGCCGCCCGTCCTGGCCGAGCATGAGCGCCGGTATCTGACCGGCTTCCTCGCCGGGGTCCCGGCCGGAGCCCCCGGTGTGCCCGTTCTGCCGCCGGACGCCCCGTTCAGCCCGGAGCACGCCCTGTGGGTGAACGGCGTACTGGCCGGGATGTACTCCAGGGCCGAGCCGGCCCCTGCCACGGCACACGGCCCCGGCGGCTCCCCGGGGCCGTCCGCCCCGCCCGAGGACGCTTCGCGCCGCCGGGTCGTGATCCTCTGGGCGTCCCAGACCGGGAACGCCGAACACTTCGCGACCGCCACGGCCGAGCGGCTCACCGCGGACGGCCACACCGCCTCCCCCCTGCCCATGGACGAGGCCGACCCCGCCGCGCTGCCCTCCGACGCCGATCTGCTGCTGATCACGAGCACCTTCGGTGACGGCGACGCCCCGGACAACGGCGCCGGATTCTGGGCCGCCCTCGCCTCGTCCGACGCCCCGCGCCTGGCCGACCGGCGCTACTCGGTGCTGGCCTTCGGCGACTCCTCCTACGACGACTTCTGCGGCCATGGCCGCCGCCTCGACCGGCGGATGGAAGAACTGGGCGCCGTGCGGCTGGCCCCGCGCACCGACTGCGAACCGGACTACGAGACCGAGGCCGGGGCCTGGCTCGACCAGGTGCTGACCGCGCTGAGGAGCGCGGGGCGACCGGCGCCCGACCGGCCCACGTCGGCCGGGAGCGAGTCCCGGCCGAGCCGCCCCGTCCGGACCACCGCCCGTCTGACCGGCAACCATCCGCTGAGTCTGCCGGGCGCGGACAAGGAGGTCCGCCGCTTCACCTTCGACACCCGTGACGGCGGGACACCGCTGGTCTACGAGGCCGGTGACGCCCTGGCGGTGTACCCGCTCAACCGGCCCCACACCGTGACGGAGTGGCTGGCCGCCACCGGCCTCCACGCGGAGGCGACCGTTCGCGTCAAGGGCGTCGGAGACGTGCCCTTCGCCGAGGCCCTGCTGCGCCACTTGGACATCACCCGCATCACCCCCGACCTGTTGCGGTTCGCCGCCGACCACGCCCGCGACCCGCGTGAGCCGCGGAAGCTGCTGCGGCCGGACAACAAGGGCGAGCTGGCGCGGTGGTCGTGGGGACGCCAGGCCGTCGACGCGGTCGCCGAGTTCGGCGTCCGGGCCGGGGAGCAGGAGTGGGCGGATGCGCTGGGGCGCCTCCAGCCCCGGCTGTACTCGATATCCTCCAGCCCGCGGACCGATCCCCATCTGGTGTCACTGACGGTCTCCGTCGTCCGCTACGAGAACCCGGGCGGCCGCCCGCGCCAAGGCGTCTGCTCCCCCTTCCTCGCCGACGCCGAGCCCGGCACCGCGGTACCGGTCCGCGTCCGGCGCGCCCCGCACTTCCGCCCGCCCGCCGATCCCGCCACACCCGCGGTGATGGTCGGCCCCGGCACCGGTATCGCGCCCTTCATCGGCTTCCTGGAGGACCGCGGGGCCCGTGGCCACCACGCCCCGAACTGGCTGTTCTTCGGCGAACAGCACCGCGCGACCGACTTCTACTACGAGGAGGAGCTGACCGGTTTCCTCGCCGGGGGCCTCCTCGCCCGCCTGGACACCGCCTTCTCCCGCGACCAGCGCACCAAGGTCTATGTTCAGGACCGCATGCGCGAGCACGGCCCCCTGCTGTGGTCCTGGCTCCAGGACGGCGCCCACTTCTACGTCTGCGGCGACGCCTCCCGCATGGCCAAGGACGTCGACCGGGCCCTGCGGGACATCGCCACCGTCCACGGCGGCCTGGACGAGGCCGAGGCCGCCACGTACATCAAGCAACTCGCCGCCGACGGGCGGTACGCGCGCGACGTCTACTGACGGCTCCCCCGGGCCCGTTGCCGGAAGTGATCCAATTGGCTACGTTCGGCCGCATGGCGGATGCCGAAGGCATACCGCTTCCCACGGAGGCCGTGCATGCTGCTGCGTCAGCTGGAGTACCTCGTCGCGCTCGCCAGGGAGCGGCACTTCGCCCGCGCGGCGGCCGCCTGCTATGTCTCGCAGCCCTCGCTCTCCGCCGCGATACGCAGGCTCGAACACGAGCTGGACGTGCCGATCGTGCGGCGGGGGAGGCGCTATGAGGGGCTGACCCCGGAGGGCGAGACGGTGCTCGCGTGGGCACACCGCATCCTGGCCGAGCGGGACGCGCTGCTCCAGGAGCTCTCGGCCCTGCGCGGCGGGCTGACCGGCACCCTGCGCCTGGGTGTCATCCCGACCGCGCTGCCCGCCGCGTCCCTGCTGACCACCCCGTTCTGCGAACGCCACCCCCGGGCCCAGGTCAGCGTCGAGTCGCTGTCGTCCGCCGACATCACCCACGGGCTGACCGAGTTCGAGCTCGACGCCGCGATGACGTACCTCGACGACAGCGCTCCGCGCGCCGTGCGCCGCCAGCCGCTGTACGAGGAGCGCTATGTGCTGCTCACCCCGGTGGACGGCCCGCTGGCCGGTGTCCCGCGGGCCCGGTGGTCGCAGGCCGCGTCCCTGCCCCTGTGCCTGCTGGTCCCCCGGATGCGCAACCGCCGCATCATGGACGAGTGCTTCGCGGCCGACGGTGCCACCGCCACGCCCGCGATCGAGTCGGACAGCGTGGCGGGGCTGTACGCGCACCTCCGCGGCGGGCGCTGGTCCAGTGTGATCTCACACGCCTGGCTGCATATGTTCGGCGTGCCCGCGGGGATGCGGGTCGTACCACTGGACGGACCCGCCCGCGGGCCACGGGTCGGCCTGGTCACCGGCACCGACGATCCCCCGTCCGTGCTCGCCGAGGCGCTGCTGACGGTGGCCCGGGAAGCGGGGGTGCGGGACGCGCTGGACGAGCTGCTCCACTCCTACCTGGGCGGACACCGCTGATAGAAGCGGGCTATGCCGACATAGCGAGGATCGCTTTGACCGGGGCGAACGACTCCGGGGATCGTGAAACGCACCCGCAAGCAACGGAGTTGAGGAGCCGCGACCATGGCCAAGGTGCTCTGTGTCCTGTACGACGACCCCACCGCCGGATACCCGACCTCCTACGCGCGCGACGACCTCCCCCCGATCGACCACTACCCGGGCGGCCAGACCACGCCCACCCCCGAGGCGACCGACTTCACCCCGGGCCACCTCCTCGGCAGCGTCTCCGGCGAACTGGGCCTGCGCCGCTTCCTGGAGGAGGCCGGGCACACCCTCGTCGTCACCTCGGACAAGGACGGCGACGGCTCGGTCTTCGACCGGGAACTGCCGGACGCCGATGTGGTGATCTCCCAGCCGTTCTGGCCCGCCTATCTCACCGCCGACCGCATCGCCGCCGCCGGGAACCTCAAGCTGGCGATCACCGCGGGCATCGGCTCCGACCATGTCGACCTCGACGCGGCGATCGCCCATGGGGTGACCGTGGCCGAGGTGACGTACTCCAACAGCATCAGCGTCGCCGAACACGTGGTGATGATGACGCTGTCCCTGGTCCGCGACTACCTGCCCGCGCACCAGGTGGTCCTCGACGGCGGCTGGAACATCGCCGACTGCGTAGCCCGTTCGTACGACCTCGAAGGCATGCACGTCGGCACCGTCGCCGCCGGGCGTATCGGCCTCGCGGTGCTGCGCCGCCTCGCGCCGTTCGATGTGAAGCTGCACTACACCGACCGGCACCGGCTGCCGCGAGAGGTGGAGGAGGAGCTGGGCCTGACCTTCCACTCCAGCGCCGCCGACATGGTCCCGCACTGCGATGTCGTCACGATCAACGCACCGCTCCACCCGGACACCGAGGGCCTCTTCGGCGACGAACTGCTCGCGAAGATGAAGCGCGGCGCCTACCTCATCAACACCGCGCGGGCGCGGATCGCCGACCGCGACGCCATCGACCGCGCCCTGCGCGCCGGGCGGCTCGCCGGGTACGCGGGCGATGTCTGGTACCCGCAGCCCGCCCCCGCCGACCACCCGTGGCGGACCATGCCCCACCACGGCATGACCCCGCACATCTCCGGCTCCTCCCTCTCCGCGCAGGCGCGCTACGCGGCCGGCACCCGCGAGATCCTGGAGTCCTGGCTGGCAGGCCGCCCGATCCGCGAGGAGTACCTGATCGTCGACGGGGGCGGCCTGGCCGGGACCGGCGCCCACTCCTACTCGGTCACCAGCTGACCCCGCCACCTGTTGCGCCACCGTGCCGACACCCGCTGGTCGTTCAGCAGGTGTCGGGGCGGAGGTGGCGGGGTGCTCAGCCGGGGCCGGGCTGGACGAGCCTGAAGACCAGCCGTGCGGCGGCGCGTCGGGCGGCCCGGCGCAGCCGCACCGGGACCGGGCGGGCCTGGGCCGGTGGCGGCGGAGTGGCGGCCAGCCGGGGGAAGAGGGCCTCGGCGGCGGTGCGGTGGACGGCCGCCAGGGTCGTGGCGTCGGCGTGGGTGTCGAGGCCGTTCGCGAAGTACTGGCCCGCGGGGGCGGGTGCGAAGGGCCAGTCGCTGCCGAACAGGATGTGTCCGGGGCGGGCGAAGGCGAGGAGGGTGGGCAGGGCGGCGGGGCTGGAGGAGAGCGCGGTGTCGAAGTAGAAGCCCTGGAAGTCGTCCAGGATGTCCAGCGGGCTGCGCCCGGTGTCATGGGCGAGGGCGACGGCCATGCGGTGGGAGGCGTAGGGGACGAACCCACCGGCGTGGCCGAGGATGAAGCGGATGTCGGGGTAGGCGCGCGGAATGCCGTTGCGGACGAGCAGATAGGCGGCGCGGGTGGTGTCCAGGAGGAAGTCGGCGGCGAAGGCGGGGATGCCGTCGACCGGGGGAGCGGGCAGTTCGGCGGGGTGCACGAAGACCACCGCGCCACGGTCGTCCAGGGCGCGCCACAGCTCGTCCTGGCCCTCGGCGCCGAGGTAGCCGCCCCGACTGTTGGCGAGCAGGGTGACCCCGTCGGCCCGCAGTCCGTCCAGCGTCCGCGCGGCCTCGGTGGCGGAGGCCGCGGTGTCCGGCATGGGGAGAGTGGCGAAGTAGCCGAAGCGGCCGGGGTGTTCGGCGGCCAGGGCGGCGGAGTGGTCGTTCAGGCGCCGGGCCAGATCGGCGGCGCTGTCCGGGTCGGTGAGGAACCCCGTACCGGGTGTGGAGACGGACAGGATCGCGGTGGCGATGCCGAGCAGGTCCATCAGCTCCAGGGCCGACGCGGGGCTCCAGTCGGGCAGCGCCCGGCCACCGGCGTCGGCGATGCCCGCCCTGGCCAGCTCATCGCGGTAGAAGGGAGGCACCACGTGCTGGTGGACGTCGATGCGCTGTGCCGAATGGGTCATGACGCGGCCTTTCCTGTCATCGCCCGCTCCTTGCCGCCATGCGGGTGGCCGCCTCGTACAGCAGCTGTGCGTGCAGTTCGAACATGGCCACCAGGTCGATGGCCTCGCCGTTGATCTCCCGCTGTACGAACAGCCCGTCGGCGCCCGCGATGGCGTAGGTCGTCAGGGCGTGGACGGCGTCCTGGTCCAGCTCGGGGAAGAGCGTCCCGATCGTCTCGGCGATCTTCTCGCGGGTGGTCGCGCGGACCTGGAGGAACACGGTCCGGCCGCGGGGTTCGGCGGGGCGCCGTTCCAGGGCGAGCATGAGCCCGAGGCGGAGGAAGTCGGGCGCGTCGAGCAGGGACCTCGCCACGTTCGCCGCCATGGTGGTGACCCGCTCCAGCGCGGTGCCCGCGCCCTCGTCCGGCAGCGCGACCGCTGTCAGCCAGGTGTCGAAGCTGCGCTCGATCACCGCGGCGATCAGGTCGTCCTTGTCCTTGAAGTGCCAGTAGATGGAGCTGGCGGGCAGCCCGCACTTGGCGCTGACGGCGGCGATCGACGTGCCCTCGTAGCCGCGCTCGCCCGCGATCTCCACCGCGGCGTCGAGGATGCGCTGCCGCGATTCCACCCCGTTCGCACGCTTCTTGCGCGTCGTCTGCGGTCTGGTCATGGACGGTGCCCCTCCTGGTGTGCCCTGCCGTGCGCGGTGTGCGAGCCCTCGGCTGTCGCCGGTCCTTGGACCGCCGCCGGGCCCTTGACCGTCTTCGGCGCCATGCTTACTGTAGCACTCGCTCCAATTGGAGTAATCGCTACAGCAACGTTCGCCACGGGGACGACAGTGAGGTGGCCGGGTGAGTGGGATCAGAGCCGCGGGCGGAGCCGACCCCACCGCGTACGACGTGGCGGTGATCGGTTACGGGCCCACGGGCGTGACCGCGGCGAACCTGCTCGGCGCGATGGGCCTCAGGGTCGTCGTACTGGAGCGCGACGCCGAGGTCTTCACCCGTGCCCGTGCCATCTCGACCGACGAGGAGGTCGTCCGGATCTGGCAGCGCGTCGGACTCGCCGAGCGGCTCAAGCGGGACATGCTGACCGAGCGGCCGGTCCACTTCGTCGACGCGAACGGCCGGGCGTTCCTCAGCGCACACCCCACCCCGCGCGGCCACGGCCATCCGCCGCAGCTGTTCATCCACCAGCCCGCGCTGGAACGGGTCCTGCGCGACGGGGTCACCCGCTACCCCGGCGTCGAGGTGCTGCTGCGCCATGAGTGCCTGCGGCTGCGCCAGGACGCCGACGGTGTCGAGCTGACGGCCGTGGAAACGGCCGGCGACACCGTCCACCGGCTGCGGGCCGCGTACGCGATCGCCGCCGACGGCGGATCCAGCCTCGTCCGGGCCCAGCTGAACATCGGCTACGAGGGCCGGACATACGAGGACCGCTGGGTGGTCATCGACACCAAGGTGCGCAAGGCATGGCCCGGTCACGACACCCTGCGTTTCCACTGCGACCCGGCCCGGCCGGCCGTGGACTGCCCGACCCCGCTCGGCCACCACCGCTGGGAGTTCCCCATCCTGCCCGGCGACGACGAGCGGCGGCTGACCACCGAGGAGGCCGTCTACCGGCTGCTGTCCCGGTACGGGATCGGCCCCGACGACGTCGAGGTGGAGCGCGCCACCGTCTACAGCCACCACGTCCGCTTCGCCTCCCGCTTCCGGGCGGGCCGGGTCTTCCTCGCCGGGGACGCCGCGCATGCCATGCCGCCGTGGATCGGCCAGGGCATGGCGGCCGGGGTGCGGGACGTGGCCAACCTGTGCTGGAAGCTGGACGCCGTCCTGCGCGGCGAGTTGCCGCAGACCGCGCTCGACAGCTACGAGGCCGAGCGCAAACCGCATGTGAAGGAGGTGACCCGGCGGGCGGTGTTCGTCGGGCGCCTCATCACCGAGCGGCGCCCGCCGGTCACCCGGCTGCGCGACGGTGCCCTGCGCGCCCTGGACCGCGTACCGGGCCTCGGCGACCGGCTCCAGGACTCCCACTGGATCCCCGCCGCCCGCTACGGCGCCGGGCTGCTGGCCCGCGACCGCACCAAGGCGTCCGGCCATCAGCTCCCCCAGCCCTGGGTCACCGGCCCGGACGGCATCCGCGTACGCCTCGATGACGCCCTCGGCGGCCGGTGGCTGCTCCTGCACGCCCGTACGGCCACGCCCCAGCCCGCCTGGGACCGGCGGGGCGTGCGCTCGCTGACCGTCACACCGGCCGGTGCCCGCCCGGCCGAGGGCACCCTCGTCGACAGCGACGGTGTGCTGCTGCCCTGGATGGCCGGACACCGCGCCGCCACCCTCGCCCTGCGCCCCGACGCCTATGTCTACGCCGCCGCGCCCACGGGCTCCCGGCTCCCGGCGCCGCCCCGGGGCCTCACACTTCCGGCCACTCCCGGCCCGGCCCCGTCCACCGCCCGATGAGCACACCGACACGATGAGGGACACCGACACCATGACGACATCGACCGCCCTGCCGACGATGCGGGAGACGACCTACGACATCGCCGGACGGCAGATCTTCGCCGCGGAGACCGGCGACGGCCCGCCCGTGCTGCTGCTCCACGGCGGCGGCCCCGGCGCCTCCGGAGTCTCCACCTACGCACGCAACATCACGGAACTGGCCGAGGAGCACCGGGTCATCGTCCCGGACCTGCCGGGCTACGGACGCAGCACCAAGGGCATCGACCGAACCGACCCGTTCGGATTCCTGGCCGACGGCATCCGCGGACTGCTCGACCGACTGGGGCTGGAGAAGGCCCATCTGGTCGGCAACTCCTACGGCGCCTCGTGCTCCCTGCGGCTGGCGCTGGACACCCCCGACCGGGTCGACCGCATGGTGCTGATGGGCCCCGGCGGCATCGGCACCACGCGCTCCCTGCCCACGCCCGGCCTCAACAGCCTGCTGAACTACTACACGGGCGAGGGCCCGTCGCGGCAGAAGCTGGAGACGTTCATCCGCGACTACCTCGTCTTCAACGCCGCCGACATACCGGACTCCGCCATCGACGAGCGGTACCGGGCCAGCATCGACCCCGAAGTGGTCGCCTCGCCACCGCTGCGCCGCCCCTCCGGGCCGCACGCCCTGCGCACGCTGGTGCGGATGGACTTCACCCGTGACCGGCGGCTGAACCGGCTGCCCGTGCCCACCCTCGTCGTGTGGGGTGCGCAGGACAAGGTCAACCGGCCGAGCGGCGGACGCATGCTCGCCGAGCGCATGCCCAACTGCGATCTGTACCTGGTGGCCAACACCGGCCACTGGGTGCAGTTCGAACGCGCCGAACTCTTCAACCGGCTCTGCGCCGACTTCCTGGCGGGCCGCCGATGACCGCCACCGCCACCGCTTCCGAATCCGGCTCCGTGTTCGGCGCCGTCCACCTCGGCTACATCGTCATCGAGACAGGCCGCTTCGCCGACTGGCGCCGATTCGGCACCGACGCCATCGGCATGCACCACGACGCCCTCTCCCGCGATCTGATGCGCTTCCGCATCGACGACCAGGAGTGCCGCTTCCTCATCCGGCGGGGCCCGGCCGAGGACGTCGTCGCCACCGGCTGGCATATCGCCGACCACACCGCCTTCGAGCGGATCGAGGCCCGTATCCGCGCCCACGGTGTCCCCCTCACCGTCGGCACCGACGAGGAAGCCGCCCTGCGCGGTGTCGAACGGCTGCTGCGCTTCCCCGGCCCCAAGGGCATCGCGCAGGAGATCTACACCACCCCCGTGACCTCGGCGGCACCCCTGCACATGCTGGCCTCGGGCTTTGTCACCGGCGACCTCGGCATGGGCCATATCGCGCTCACCTCCACCAGGCCGACGCGGGTCCGCGGCTACTTCAACGCCGTCTTCGACGCCCGTCCGACCGACTACGTCGAGGAGACGATCAGCGGCGTCAAGCTCAGGATCCGCTTTCTGCGTGTCAACGAACGCCATCACTCCGTCGCCGTCGCGGCGGTGCGCGGCCTGCCGCTCGACCCGATCCCCACCCGCGTCCAGCACCTCAACATCCAGGCGGCCACGCTGGACGACGTCGCCCGGAGCTATCAGCGCGTCCATGAACTCGGCTTCGACATGGCCCTCTCGATCGGCCGGCACACCAACGACAAGGAGCTGTCCTACTACGCCCGCACCCCCTCGGGCTTCGAATGGGAGGTCGGCTGGAACCCCATCGTCATCGACGAGACCACCTGGGAGCCCACCACCTACCGGAGCATCAGCGACTGGGGCCATCTCCCGGTCGGCCGGACCATCCTCGACCAGCTCGAACAGTTCCGCGTGGGCGCCCGCTCCCTGGCCCGGCCGGAGCGGACCGTGCCCGCTCTCGGCGGCTCCGGCATCCCCGACGACTGACACGGGGCGCTCGGCACACCGGCGGGGCGGCGCAGCGGGGCGGAGGGGCGGAGGGGCGCGGCTTGTAGGGTACGTGCCATGCCGGACGCCCCGCCCCGCCCCGAGCCGTTCACCCCGCGAACCGCCCCCGCGGCGCTCGAGGACCTCCGCACACGGCTGCGCGCGACCCGCTGGCCGGACACGCCCGAGGACGCCGGGTGGTCGCTCGGAACCGACCTCGGCTACCTCCGCGAACTCGTCGCCTACTGGGCGGACGGCTTCGACTGGGCGGCACAGGAGGCGGCGCTCGCCCGGCTGCCCCGGTTCCGGGTCCGGCTCGGCGGCCTCGGGATCCACTTCGCACACGTCCGGGCCGCCGCCCCAACCGGGCCCGCCCTGCCGCTGGTCCTCAGCCACGGCTGGCCGGACTCGTTCTGGCGCTATACGAAGGTCATCCCGCTCCTCACCGACCCCGGCGCGCACGGCGCCGACCCCGCCGACGCGTTCGACGTGGTGGTGCCCGACATGCCGGGCTACGGCTACTCCGACCGCCCCACCGGGCCGCCCCTCGACTCCATCGCCGTCGCCGGGCTGTGGGCCGAGCTGATGGACGTCCTCGGCTATGGGCGGTTCGGCGCGGCGGGCGGCGACGTCGGCAGCCATGTGAGCCGCTACCTCGGGCTCGACCACCCCGACCGGGTGGTGGCCGTGCACCGTATGGACGGCGGCCTGCCCGTCTTCACCGGCGACCCGGCGGACCTCACGCCCGAGGAGCGCGCCTGGTTCGAGACCGTCACGGCCTGGGGCCGGGACGAGGGCGCCTACGCCGCCATGCACCGCACCAAGCCCCAGACCGCCGCCTTCGGGCTCACCGACTCACCGGTGGGGCTCGCCGCGTGGATCGTCGAGAAGCTCCGGGCGTGGAGCGACTGCGACGGCGATATCGAGCGGAGCTTCACCAAGGACGAGATCCTCACCAATGTGATGCTCTACTGGCTCACGGGCACGATCGGCTCCTCGATGCGCATGTACCACGCCAACGCCGCGATCCCGCCCGCGCAGCACGCCCGCCGGGTCGAGGTGCCCTCCGGCTTCTCGCTCTTCCGCGGCGATATCGTCCGCCCGCCGCGGGCCTGGCTGGAGCGCACGACCAACCTCGTACGGATGACCGAGCCCGCGCGTGGCGGACACTTCGCGCCGTTCGAGGAGCCCGAGCTCTACGCGGAGGAGCTGCGCGCCTTCTTCCGCCCCTACCGGGCGGCGGCGACGGGCTGAGCCGGAAGACCCGTGGTGGCCACGGCCCCGTCAGGAGACCGGGGCCGGTTCCCGGGCCGGGGTCCAGCGCTGGTGGACGGCCTGGTCGGCGGGGTCGGGCCGGAGCAGGGACAGACGGGGCCGTACGGCGTCGGTGCGCGAGGCGGGCGGCTTGCGGCCGCCCGCGCGGAACTGCACCGGCCACTCGGCGCCCGGGCCCCGGTACTCCTGCTCGGCCGCCGCGTGCAGGGTCCAGTGCGGGTCGTAGAGGTGGGTGCGGCCCACGGCGCACAGATCGGCGCGGCCCGCCAGCAGCAGGGAGTTGACGTCGTCGTACGAGGCGATCGCGCCCACCGCGATGACCGCGGCGCCGGTGGCGGCGGCCACCTCGTGGCGGATGCGGTCGGCGAATGGGGTCTGGTAGGAGCGGCCGAAGGCGGGCCGCTCGTCCTTGGTGACCTGGCCGGAGGAGACGTCGATGGCGTCCGCCCCGTGTGCGATGAACGCGCGGGCGATCTCGACGGCGTCATGCTCGGTGTTGCCGTCCGGCACCCAGTCGGTGGCGGAGACGCGCACGATCAGCGGCCGCTCGGCGGGCCACGCCTCGCGCACGGCGTCGAACACCTCCAGCGGGAACCGCAGCCGGTTCTCCAGCGGGCCGCCGTACTCGTCGGTGCGGTGGTTGGCGATCGGGGAGAGGAACGAGGACAGCAAGTAGCCGTGTGCGCAGTGCAGTTCGAGCAGGTCGAACCCGGCCTCGGCGCCCCGGCGGGCGGCCGCGACGAAGTCCGCCGCGATCCCGTCCAGGTCGGCGCGGGTGAGTTCGCGCGGCACCGCGGAGCCTGGGCCGTACGGCAGCGGGGACGGGCCGACGACCTCCCAGTTGCCCTCCGGCAGCGGGTCGTCCATGCCCTCCCACATCAGCCGGGTCGAGCCCTTGCGGCCCGAGTGGCCGAGCTGGAGGCCGATACGGGCGGTGCCGCGCTCGTGGACGAAGGAGACGATTCGCCGCCAGGACTCGCGCTGCTCGTCGTTCCACAGCCCCGTACAGCCGGGGGTGATGCGGCCCTCGGGCGAGACGCAGACCATCTCGGTCATCACCAGTCCGGCCCCACCCATGGCCTTGGAGCCGAGGTGGACGAGGTGGAAGTCGCCGGGCACGCCGTCCACCGCGGAGTACATGTCCATCGGCGAGACGATCACCCGGTTCCTCAGCTCCAGCCCGCCCAGCCGGTACGGCTGGAACATCGCCGGTGCCACGCCGTCCAGGCCCTGTGCGGTGGCGAAGGCCATATCGACCCGGTCGGCGAACTCCGGGTCGCGGGTGCGCAGATTGTCGTAGGTGATCCGGCGTGAGCGGGTCAGCAGGTTGAAGCAGAACTGGGTCGGCTCCTGGTGGACGTACATGCCGATGTTCTCGAACCACTCCAGTGAGCCCTGCGCCGCCCGCTGGGTGGACTCCACGACCGGCCGCCGCTCGGTCTCGTACGCGGCCAACGCCCCCTCGGTGCCCGGGTGTTCATGCAGACAGGCGGCCAGGGCGAGCGCGTCCTCCATCGCCAGCTTGGTGCCCGAGCCGATGGAGAAGTGCGCGGTGTGGGCGGCGTCGCCGATGAGCACGAGATTGCCGTGGTGCCAGCGCTCGTTGCGCACGGTCGTGAAGTTCAGCCACTTGGAGTTGTTGGCGAACACCTGGTGGCCGCTGAGCTCATCGGCGAAGAGCTCACGGACGCGGGCCACGGCCTGCTCGTCGGAGGCGCCCGGCCCGAAACCGGCTCCCTCGGTGGCGTCGAAACCGGCCCGCCGCCACACGTCCTCGTGCATCTCGACGATGAAGGTGGAGCCGGTGTCGGAGTAGGGGTAGCCGTGCACCTGCACCACCCCCCATTCGGTCTGCTTGATGAAGAACTGGAACGCCTCGAAGACCCGGTCCGTGCCGAGCCACATGTACTTGCTGCGCCGACGGTCCAGAGAGGGGCGGAAAACGTCCGCGTGGGCCGACCGTACGGCGGAGTTGACTCCATCGGCCCCCACCACCAGGTCGTACGACGCGCACAGCCGCGCGGTGTCCGGGGCGAGGGTCGAGAAGCGCAGGGTGACACCGAGGTCGCGGCAGTGCTCCTGGAGCAGCCGGAGCAGTTCCTTGCGGCTCATGGCCGCGAAGCCCTGACCGCCGACGGTGTGGCTCTCGCCCCGGTAGTGGATGTCGATATCGGTCCAGCGGGCGAAGCGCCTGGCCATGGCGCGGGCGACGGTGGTGTCGGCGTTCTCGATGCCACCGAGCGTCTCGTCGGAGAAGACCACGCCGAAGCCGAAGGTGTCGTCGGGGGCGTTGCGCTCCCAGACGGTGATCTCATGGGCCGGGTCGAGCTGTTTCATCAGGGCCGCGAGGTACAGTCCGCCGGGACCGCCGCCGATGATCGCGATGTTCACGGGGGTTCCTCTCAACTCTCGGCGACGGCCTTGGCCTCGGCGGCCCGCTCGTCGTCGGCCTGCTGCACCTCTTGCACCTGGCGAAGCAGCTTGAAGCGCTGCAACTTGCCGCTGGTGTTGCGCGGCAGGGCGTCCTGGAATCGCACATCGCGCGGGTACTTATAGGGCGCCAGGACCCGTTTGACGTGGTCCTTGATCTCCTTCGCCTTGGCCTCGTCGCCCGGCACACCGTCCCGCAGCACCACGAAGGCGCAGACGATCGAGCCGCGCTCGGGGTCGGGCCGGGCGACGACGGCGGATTCCACGACGTCCGGGTGGGTGTCGATGGCGGCCTCGACCTCGGGGCCGCCGATGTTGTACCCGGAGGAGACGATCATGCTGTCGCTGCGGGCGTGGTAGTGGAAGTAGCCGTCCTCGTCCCGGTGGAAGATGTCACCGGTGATGTTCCAGCCCGCCAGGACGTAGTCCCGCTGTCGTTCGCCGTCCAGGTAGCGGCAGCCGACCGGGCCGATGACCCCGAGTCTGCCCGGTTCCCCGGGGCCGAGTTCCGCGCCGTCGGGGCCGAGAACGGTGGCGCGGTAGCCGGGGACCGCCTTCCCCGTGGCGCCGGGCCGGATGTCCGCACCGGCGGCGGAGATGAAGATGTGCAACAGCTCGGTGGCGCCGATGCCGTCGACCACCTTCAGGCCGATGTGTGTCCGCAGCTGCTCCCAGGTGGCGCGGGGTATGTGCTCGCCCGCCGAGACCCCGATCCGCAGCCCGGCCAGCCACTGTTCCTTTCCCTCGCGCAGGATCGCCCGGTAGGCGGTGGGCGCGGTGGCCAGGACGGTGACGCCGTCGCGCCGCACGATCTCCGCGAGCCGCGGGGGAGTGGCGGACTCCGTCAGCAGGGCGCAGGCCCCGGCCCGCAGCGGGAAGACGACCAGCATGCCGAGGCCGAAGGTGAAGGCCAGGGGTGCGGTGCAGGCCACCAGGTCATGCGGGACCAGACCGAGGGTGTGGCGGCCGAAGGTGTTGTCGATGGACAGGATGTCCCGGTGGAAGTGCATGGTGATCTTCGGGGCGCCGGTGGATCCGGAGGTGGGGCCGAGGAGCGCCACATCGTCGGCGGCGGTGCGTACGTCGGTGAACTCGCCGGACTTGGCCACGGCCCTGGCCACCAGGTCCTCCGGGCCCGCCCCGCCGTACTCCACCACCGCCAGGCCGGGCAGCACGGTGTCCCGGACGGTGTGCACATCGTCGGCGAACCGGTGGTCCACCAGGGCGATCGACGGCCGGGTGCGCTCGGCCACGGGGACGAGCTCCCGGGTGCGCAGCGCGGCCATCGTGGTCACCACGACACCACCGGCCTTGAGGACGCCGAGCCAGGCCGCCACGGTCCAGGGGTTGTTGGGCGAGCGCAGCAGGACGCGCTGCCCCGGCACCAGGCCCAGGTCCTCGGTGAGCACCTGGGCGATCTGCTGGGCGCGGATGCGCAGTTCGCCGTAGGACCACAGTTCGCCGGACGGGGTCCGCAGGGCGGGACGGTCGGGACCGAACAGCGAAATGGGCGTGTCGATGAGCTCGGTGGCCGCGTTGAGCCGGTCCGGGTAGCGCAGCTCCGGTGTGCTGAACTCGATCGTCGGCCACAGGTCCGCCGGGGGCAGACGGTCGCGGGTGAAGGTGTCGATATGCGCAGAGAGGGAGAGGCGGTGCGGAAGCGTCACGGAAGAGTCCTTCCGGGAGCCCGCCGGGAAGAACGGCGGGTCAGGTGGGGCGGATCAGGCCCTCTTGGACGACGGTGGCCAGGTGGCGGTGGTCGCGGGTGAAGAAGCGGCCGGTGCCCAGACCGCGGCCCGCGTCGGCGGCCACGGCCTCCTGGACGTAGAGGAGCCAGCCGTCCACCGGCCCCGGACGGTGGAACCACATCGCGTGGTCCAGGCTCGCGGTGACCAGCCCGGGTTCGGCCCAGGCCAGGTCGAGCACCCGCAGGACGGGTTCGAGGATCGTGTAGTCGCAGACGTACGCGAGGGCGGCCAGGTCCCGCTGGGCGTCGGTGAGCCCGTCGACCGGGCGGAGCGGGTCGAAGGGCCTGAGCCAGACCGCCTGGTGCGGAAGGCGTTCCCCCTCCACGGTGAGGTAGACCGGGCCGGGAACGTGCCGCATGTCGAAGCCGCGACCGCCGGACCAGTACGCCTTGGACTCCTCGGTCATGGACCCGCCCGCGCGCCCCGCGAGGTACTCGGCCGAGGTGGACAGGTCCTCGGGACCGGGTACGTCTTCGTCGAACGCGGTGTGGAAGGCGGCACCGGCCTCGCCCGCCGCGAAACCGGCCAGGCAGACGTACAGCGGCTTGCCGTTCTGGTAGCCGCGCACCTGCCGGGTGCTGTAGCCGCGGCCGTCGCGCACCACCTCGACCTCGTAGCGGACCTCGGCGCCGATGTCGGCGGGGCGCAGGAAGTAGCTGTGCATCGAGTGCAGCGACTTGCCGTCGGACACCGACCGCATGGCCGCCGCCGCGGCCTGGGCGACCAGATCGCCGCCGTACGCCTTGGGCCAGGGGCAGGGCTGGGTGGTGGCGGTGAAGGCGAGGTCGAAGTGGTCGGGCCGGGCGGGCTTCAGGGTGATGGCGTCGGTGAGGACGGCGGAGGTCGGGGGTGTCCGGGTCATCGGCGGTCCAGCCAGTCGCGCAGCTCGGCGTCGGCGATATCGGGGAGGTTGACCACGATGTTCTCCGGTGTCCGGGTGGTCATCCAGGTCAGCGGCTTGCTGCGGGAGAGGTTGCACTCCACATGCGGCATGAAGGGCGGCACGAACACCCAGTCGCCCTCCTCCATGTCGACGTAGTCCTCGAGCTCCTCGCCGAAGTAGATACGGGCCCGGCCGGAGAGGACATAGCCGCCGGTCTCGGCCTCGCCGTGGTGGTGGGTCACCGAGCGATAGCCGGGTTCATTGCTGACCTTGCCGAACCAGAGGCGGGTGGCCGGGGTGTGCTGGGCGCTCACCCCCGAGACGCGGACGGCACCGCCCGAGTCGGCGGTGTCGCCGCTTTCGAGGCCGCCGCGTGTCACCACGGGGGCGACGATGCCGCTGGGCAGCCGGTACATCGAATTGTCGCCTTCCAGGCGGTACTTGCTCAGGTCGGGCTCCATGGGGACGGCTCCCTTCGGTCGGGACCAGGATCCGATGTCTCGTGTTTCTCACGGTCGTCATTTAAAGTCAATACACCTGAGCGCTCCTGCCCGACCTGGGCAGGACGGAACGCGACCGAGCCGGAGGCCCCATGCCCCCCGTCCCCGTGAACCCGCCCGCGCTGCCGAAGCCCAGCGGCTACTCGCACGGAACACTCGCCGGAAACACGCTCCACCTGGGCGGACAGACCGCCCTCGACGCCGACATGAAGATCGTTCCGGGCGGTGTGGTCGAGCAGTTCCGGCAGGCGTTCACCAATCTGCTCCTCACGCTCCGGGAGGTCGGCGGCCGGCCCGAAGACCTGGTGAGCGTGACCCTCTACCTCACCGACATCCCCGACTACCAGGCGCACGGCAAGGAGATCGGCAGGGCCTGGCGCGAACTCGCCGGGCCCGTCTACCCGGCCATGGCGGGCATCGGCTGCACCGCGCTGTGGCAGCCCGAGGCAGTGATCGAGATCCTGGGCGTGGCCGTGATACCGGAGGAACGGCTCGTGGTGCCGAGCCCGTAGGCAGGGGCGGGACGACCGGCGCGCTCCCCGTATCCCTCCGCGCGGCCCGGCGGGAGCGGGTGATCACCGTCGCCGCGCCAGACGTTAGGGTGGCCAGGACATGACGGCGCAGACGACGACACGGGCCCCCGGCGCGGCGGGCGAACGGGAATCCCGTCATGCCCCGCTCATCCTCACGGTCTTCGGCCTCTACGCACGGGGCGAGCACAACTGGCTCTCGGTCGCCTCGGTGATCAGCCTCATGGCGGACCTCGGCGTGGAGAGCCGGGCCGTGCGGTCCTCGGTCTCCCGGATGAAGCGCCGTGAGGTGCTGCGCGGTGAGCGCCATGAAGGCGTCGCCGGGTACTCGCTCGCCGACTCCACCCTCCAGACCCTCGCCGAGGGTGACGTCCGTATCTTCCGGCAGGCCAGGGCGTCCCGCGAGGACGGCTGGGTGCTCGTGGTGTTCTCCGTGCCCGAGTCCGAGCGCGAGAAGCGGCATGCGCTGCGGACGGCCCTGACCCGGCTCGGCTTCGGCACCGCCGCGTCAGGCGTCTGGATCGCCCCCGGACATCTGGCGGCCGAGACCCGGCGGACCCTGGAGCGCCGGGGACTGTCCGCGTACGTCGACATCTTCACCGGTGACCACGTGGCCTTCGGGGAGCTGCGGGAGAAGGTCCGCTCCTGGTGGGACCTCGATGAACTCACCGCCATGTACGCGGACTTCCTGGACCGGTACCGCCCCGTCCTGGACGCGGTGACCCGGCGCGAGCCACGGCCGCTGGAGGCGTTCCGGACCTATGTGCCGATGCTCACCCAGTGGCGGCGCATGCCCTACCGCGACCCGGGGCTCCCCCTGGAGCTGCTTCCGCCGGAGTGGAACGGGGTGGCCGCCGCCGAGCTGTTCGACCGGCTCAACACCCTGCTGCGCGCCCCCGCGGAAGCGCACGCGGCGGAGCTCTTCCGCACACGGCGCTGACGCCCCGGCGGGCCGGCGTGCCCGGCCGCCCCACATCGCCTCACAGGCGGCGCGGATGCCCGCGCCGCCTGCGAGACGTTTCCCACGTTCCGTCACCCGACCGCGGGGAGGGCCGTCAGGAACGCTTCTCGATGGTGATGAACGGGTCCCACTGGAAGTACCCCACCAGCTCCTGGCCACTGTCCAGGAGCTGGAAGTAGAAGTGGTAGGTGACCTGGCCGACCTTGTTGACGTCCGACTCCCAGTAGTGGTCCTCGTAGTCCTGGGTCCCGAAATCCGGCTGGTCGGTGGCGCCCTCCTTCGGCAGCGGATAGGTGCCGTCGCTGATGACGACCCGCGGCTTGCTGATGAGCGGGTCGTAGCTCACATACCGGTACAGCAAGGCGCTGTACTCGCTGTTGAGCGACAGCGTCGTCTCGCGCCACCGGATGATGTCCCGGGGGTTGGCGCGGAAGTTCAGCTCGGCTCCCGAGGTGCCGATGACGTGGTCCTGGCGCGTCGTCATATAGATCAGGCTCTGGTCGACCTGGGTGGGTGATTCGGGATCCTTGGACGCGTCGGGGTAGCGCTCGGCGATCGAGGACGCGTCGAACGCGATCAGTACGTTGATGAACTCCGACATTCTTCTACTCCCCTTTCACTTTGTATGCCATCGCCCGCGGGTAGTCGTGCCGGTGCAGGCGCACGCGGACCAGCAGCGGTCCGGCGTTGACCGGGTCGGTCGGGTCGGTGAGGCGGGTCAGCAGCTCGTCCAGGTCGGCGGCGTGCGCGACGCTGACGCCGGTCGCCGGGGTCTTCTTGCCGGCGAAGACCTCGGCGAGGCGGTCGTAGTGCCACGGGTGGAGGACGTTGTAGAAGTCCGCCCCGTTGGTGTCGTCCGCGCCGTGGGGGTCCCGGTCCGCGAAGTAGGACGGGTCCACCAGCATCTGCTCGACGCCGTAGAAGTGCCCGTTGTCCATGACGAACACCACCGACCGCAGCCCGAGCCTGGTGTGGGTGGAGATCTCCTGGCAGGTCTCCTGGAAGGCCCCGTCGCCGACGAACACCATCGGGCGGGCGTGGCCGCGCTCGGGGGCGAGCGCGGCGCCGGTGGCCGCGCCGACGGACCAGCCGATGGACAGCCAGCTGATCTGCGAGAGGAACCCGCCCGCGGGCAGGGTCAGGTTCATCGAGCCGATGAGCGAGAACGCGGCGTCGGAGACCACCGTCCAGCTCTCCCGGGTCTCCTGGCCCAGGAAGTGGTTGATCCGGTCGAACACCCCGTCGTAGGTGAGCCGTTCACCGGACCGCGACGACGAGGCGCCGACGCTGAGGGCGGCGCGGTGGGCCTCGATGCTCGCGGGACGCCCGGCGGACGCGCCGTGGTGGGCGTGGGCCTCGGCGTAGTAGTCGGCGCTCAGACCCCCGGAGCCGAAGCGCGCCACCAGCGCGTCCTGGAGGGCGGGGATCAGCCGGGTGAGCTGGACATCGGGGAAGTACCTGGTGCCGACGCCGACCCCGCCCTGGGCCGCCACCACCCAGTCCGTGCCGACCGACTGCTCACCGCCGAGGTTCTTCGAGGTGGACCAGGTGCCGAGGCCGATCCGGCAGGTGGCCCACTCCTTGAAGATCCGGTGCACATCCGGATGGCTGGCCTTGCCGTTGTAGACGCCGTGGAACCCCGGCGACCGCTCGTCGACGACGGTCTTGGCACCGAGGGTGGTGCAGAACGGCACCCCGGTGGCCTGCGTCAGATCGGTGAGCTGCCCGCCGAGGTGGAAGCGGACGATCTCCTCGCCCGCCCATACGATCGGGCGGGTCCCGCCGTCCGGCCCCGGATGGTCCTCGATCAGGGCGAGGATCGCCTCGACGGCGCTGTCCAGCATGGTCCGGTTGCGCGCGCTGAACGGCCGCTCACGGCGCAGCAGCGGCCCCTCGGCAGCGGCACAGGGCTCGTCCCACAGGTCCTCCATGACCTCGAGGTAGACGGGCCTGCGCTCGGACAGACAGGCGGTGAGCGCGGCGTCGATCTGGCCGGGGGCGAGGCCCGGGTTGGAGATGACCTGCGCCTCCACGGTGACCTGCCGGTAGGCGTCCAGATTGCTCTCCGTACGGGGGCTCATATGGGAGGTGAGCAGGCCGAGGGCGCGGAAGTTCTGCCACTGCTCGTACGGCGGGCAGGCGTTGACGGCGATGAGCGGCACATGCTCCACATAGGCGCCGCCGCACGCGTTGAGCAGGTTGAACGCGCCGACGCTGTAGGTGACCGCGGCCGCGCCGATGCCATGGATCCGGGCGTAGGAGTCGGCGGCCTGGCCCGCGCCGCCCTCGGTGGGGGTGCCGACCCACTCGACGTCGCCCTCGGCCCGCAGGACGGTGAGGAACGGGCCGAGGTGATTGCCGGGAACCCCGAACAGATGGGTGATGCCCAGCTCGGCCAGGCGGCGGGCCAGATAGCGGGCGACCGTGCACTCGGGGGCGATCGCGGTCACGAGGGGTCCTCCTGGTTCGGGCCCGGGGTGGTGACCGGCGGGGCCTGGTGGACGGCGACGGCGGCGCGGACGGCGCTCTCCAGGGCGCCCTCGATCCAGGCGTGCTTGAGGGAGGTGTGTTCCCCGGCGAAGTGCACGGGACCCTCGGGGCGGGAGGCGTCCAGATGGAAGCTGGTCATCTGGTGCGCGGTGTACGTGGCGGCCTCGCCGAAGGCGTACGGGTCGCGGGCCCAGCTCTTGGTGGCGCCCCCGCCGGTGACGAACACCTCGATACGGCGGCCGTGCAGGGCCTGGAGGTTCCGCAGCGCGTAGACATAGCGCTCCGCGTCGCGCATGGAGTCCCAGCGCATGGCGTCGTCGGACCAGGAGTACGAGGCGAGCACCACACCACCGGTGCTGCCCTCGACCCGGTGCGAGGGGTAGTACATGAACCGGTTGGGGTTGTCGGTGGTGGAGCCCCCTCCGAAGCAGTGGACGGCGGGGCGCACGGCGGGTCCGCGCAGCGGCGTGGTGCTGTTGAGCCGCCGCACCTCCTCGGTGACACCGCTGTCCTTGACCGCGACACCGAGCAGATCGGTGCCCGCTTCGACGAGCGCGGGCACCGGATCGGTGCCGTTGCCACCGCCCTGCTGGTAGTGGGCGTAGAGGCCCGGTGCGATGCTCTCGAGCTCGTTGCGCCAGTCGTCCTCGGTGAACTCCCACCACCGGTGGCTGAACTCCAGCAGCACCTTGGTGGCCTGGTCGTAGTGGGTTTCGATGATGGCGCGGCGCTTCTTGTACGACATCGAGGGGACGATCTCCACGAAGCGCAGGGTGGAGAACGGGATGGTCACGATCGCCAGGTCCGCGGTCCACAGCCGGGTCGGGCCCGCCGGGTCGTCCTCGGCGACGGTCCGCACGGCCACGCCCCACTCGTCGGGTCCGACGGCGTCGCTGCCCTCGGGGGCGGTGTCGCGGCTGGGGTCGTGGTACGCCAGGCGGATCATGCGGTGGCCGAGCCGCACCTCGTCGCGCAGGCCCTGGTGGAGGGCGTCCGGCAGACGCCGGCTGCCGCCGGGTATCTCCCAGTAGCGCACGCCCGGGTTGATGTCGCTGTGGCTCAGAAAGCTGTGGAAGAAGGAGAGATGCAGCCGCGAGGACATGTTCTCCAGCGTTCCGACGGCCTCGATCGCCTCGTCGCTGAGCCCGGCGTAGTCGCGCAGGAAGCCACCCATCGAATAGCCGTCGAAGTCGCGGATCACCCGCGCCCAGCCCTCGACCCACTGCTCGAACGGCTTGTTGACGCGCTTCCCGTCCACGAGGTCGGAGTAGTAGTCCCGCACGCTCTCCAGCGCGTCGTCGACCATCCGCACGGCGGGCGCGCGGACCTCGTCGTCGGTGAGGTGGAAGCCCTCGTTGATCCGCTCCGGGGCGGTGGAGTAGTCGGCGCGCCGCACCTGGACGCGGTTGGCGCGGATCCAGGTGTTGCCGCGCTTGTCGGGTGCGCGGAAGTCGGGGCTCTCGTCGCCGTAGCTCCAGGTGCGGCCGTTGAAGGAGGTGTAGGTCACCGGGGGTACGGGGACATCGGGGCCGCTGCCGGTGGAGGGGTCGACGTCCACGTTGTAGAACAGGCGGCGGCCGAGCCCGAGTTTGTCCACGAGGGCGAGGACGAGCGGGTGGAAGTCGGGCAGCCGCATGGCGCCGGCCTCGGCGTACTGGGCCGGGTCGTCGAAGGGCTGGTGGTGTTTGGTGGTGTGGAAGGTCTTGATGCGCCCGCCGACACGGCTCTCGTTGGCCTCGAGGATGGTGACGTCATGGCCCGCGTCCTTGAGCAGCCGGCCGGCCACCAGACCGGTGATACCGGCGCCGATGATGAGGATCTTCTTGCGGGGGTGGCGGGTGGGGCCGAGGCGGCCCGTGTCGATCAGAGTATGGAGATAGTCGAGTTTGAGGTCGGTGTTGTCGGGCCCGATGAGAAGGAGTTCACGGGCCAGCTTGAGACACGTCTGCCAGCGCGCACGGGTGGCGGAGTTGTCGCGTGGAGCGTCGTCGGTCATAGCTTGGGATCGTAGATATGGAGAAACGATTTGCCGATTCTCCAGCCCGGTAATGCATTGGTAAAGTCCAAAAACTGGATATATCGCGGCTGACGGAATTTCGACTTGCCGGATTTCCCCGAGGAGAAGCCGAAGATCCGCCAGGGACGGAAGCTCCACCAGGGGCCGAAGGGGCGGCGGACATACGAGAGCGTCGGTGCCTCGGCGAACTGAGTGGCCATCACACCGATGCGCGCAACGGGTCCGGATCGGCCATGCTCAGGCCATGGAACGACATCGAACTTCTGCCCGATGAAGACGCGGGAGAAGCCGCAGCAACACCTGTGGCCGCTCAGGTGCCATTCCGAAACCCATTCCGGTGGGGCGGCCCGGAAATCCGTATGGATTTCAGGCCGCCGGGAACATGCGTGCCAGAAGTGTCGTGAGCGGGTTTCCGCACCGCCGGAAACCCGCTCACCTTCCGCGTGGGGGGCTCAGTGCGGAGCCGTCACCGCTTCCGGACTCGGCACGCCGTCCCACACGCCCCGGCCGGTCTCCGCGGACGACCGACGGCGTGTCAGGACACTTCGGGCGGAGCGCTCAGCCGGCCAGGGTGTTGCGCAGGGCGGCGAGGCCGTCGGCGTAGATGCCGTGAAAGAGTTCCACGGCTTCGTCGTCGCTGACGTCCGTGGGGGTGAACGTCCCGGACCATACGACGCGTGACGCGCCGGACTGGCCGGGGACCTCGCGCACGCTCAGGGTGGACAGGTAGTCGGTCACCGGGAACGGCGCCTCGAGGATGGCGTAGCTGTACGAGCGTGCCGCGTCGTCGAAGGCCACGAGCCGTTCGACGATCTCGCCGCCCTCCTCGTTGCGCAGTTGACGGACGCGGCCGCCCTCGGCGGGGACGCTCGAGGAGATGTACGGCAGCCAGTCGGGCAGCGAGCCGAAGCCGCCGATGAGCTGCCAGACCCGCTCGGGCGCTATGGGCAGATCGAGGGTGGCGCTGGTGGAGGCCATGGGGATCGCTCCTGTCGGATGGGGGAAGTGGCGGATGGTCAGGCCGTGGGCAGGGGTGCCTGGCGGGAGACCAGCCCGGCGTCGCGGAGCTCGGTCCAGAACGCGGCGGGGATGGTCTCGCCGAGGGCCGCCACGTCCTCGGCGATGCGGCTGGGCCGGGTCGCGCCCGGGATCACGGCGGCGGTCGCCGGATGGGCGAGGGCGAACTGGAGGGCGGCGGCCTTGACGCTGATGCCGTGCCGCTCGGCGAGCTCCTTGATGCGCTGGACCTTCTCGATGATGTGCGCGGGCGCCTCCTGGTACTCGAAGTGGGTGCCGCCCGCGAGGATGCCGGAGCTGTAGGGGCCGCCGACGACGAGGTCGACGCCCTGGTCGACCGCCGTGGGCAGCAGACGCTGAAGGGCGCGGTCGTGGTCCAGCAGTGTGTAGCGCCCGGCGAGCAGGAAGGCGTCCGGCTTCGGCTCGTCCAGGTCGAGGGTGAGCTCAATGGGTTCGACGCGGTTGACGCCGAGCCCCCACGCCTTGATCACGCCCTCGTCGCGCAGGCGCTGGAGGACCCGGAAGGCGCCGGTGCGGGCGCTCTCGTAGACCGAGAGCCACTCGTCGCCGTGGAAGTCCTGGGCGACGTCATGGACCCAGACGATGTCGAGCCGGTCCGTGCGCAGGCGCCGCAGGCTGTCCTCGATCGACCGCAGAGTGGCGTCGGCCGTCCATTCGTCCACCATCTTGTTGGGACGGCCGTGCTCGAACAGGCCGCCCTTCTCGCCGAGCTCACGGCCGGCGGGGTCCTCCACCTCGTCGAGGATGACGCGGCCCACCTTCGTGCTGAGCACATAGCCGTCGCGGGGGCGCCCGGCCAGCGCGTCGCCGAGCCGGATCTCCGACAGACCCGCGCCGTAGAACGGGGCGGTGTCGAAATAGCGGATGCCGTGGTCCCAGGCGGCGTCGACGGTCGCGGCGGCCTCCTCGGTGGAGACGTCGCGGAACATGCTGCCCAGCGGGGCCGTGCCCAAGCCGAGGCGACCGGGGAGCAGTGACTTGACGGTCATGGAAGGTCCTTGCGGAGAGGGGGGAAGGTGGCGGACGCGTGGCCTGCGGCCGGTCCGCCGTTCTTTCGCCTTCGACGCTAGGATCGCTACTTCAGACTGTCCAAGACTCTCTTGGATACACTTGAGTCCTCGGAGGTCTTACATGCTTGACCTGCGCCAATTGCGCTACTTCAGCGCCGTGGCCGAGACCGAACATGTCGGCCGCGCCGCAGAGCAACTCCATATCTCCCAGTCTCCTCTCAGTCGGCAGATCGCTCAGCTGGAGAAGAACCTCGGCCTGACGCTGTTCGAGCGCAGTCAGCAGCGGATCCGGCTCACCCGCGACGGCGCGATCTTCCTGAGTGAGGCCCGGGCGCTGCTGCGCCACGCCGACCGTCTGGAGAACCTGGGCCGCCGGCTGGGCAGGGGCGAAGAGGGCGGACTGTGCATCGGCTATGCCGCCGACGCCATGCACACAGGTGTGCTGCCGGGCGCGCTGCGCAGGCTCCAGGAGGAGAGCCCCGGCATCCATGTCGCCCTGTACAGCATGCCCGCGGCCGAGCAGTTCGAGGGGTTGCGCCAGCGCAGCCTCGACATCGCCCTGGTGCGGGAGCCGCCGGACCGCGACGACCCCGTGCTGCGCGCCGCGCCGCTGCTGGAGGACCCGCTGCTGCTCGTCCTCCCGGCGGGCCATCCGCTGGCCGCCGACGAGACGATCACGGCGAAGGACCTGGACGGTCAGCCGTGGATCGCGGTCGAGGAGCCGGGCGACCCGGTGTGGCGGGACACGTTCGTCGCCTCGTGTGTCGCCTCGGGCTTCACGCCCGACATCCGGCTCGACGCCGCGGATCCACTGACGGCACTCGGCCTGGTGGCCTCGGGCCTCGGGCTGGCGCTGGTGCAGAAGAGCATGGTGCGCGGTGCGACGGACGCGGTGGCCGTGCGCACACTGCCCTGGTACGAGGCGTCCGTTCGGCTGTGGGCGGTCTGGCACCACGTCGATCTGCGGCCGGTGGTGGCCGCGTTCCGCGAGACGGTGCTGTCGGCGGAGCGGGAGTTGGGCGAGGGGCCGCTGCCCGGTGGCCTTTCGGGCGGGGTGTGAGATTGCCCGGGGTGAACTCCCCCGGGGTGTGAGCCGTGCCGCGGTCCGGTGTTGTCCCGGTCCGGTGTCGCCGCGGCCTCAGCCGGACGCCTTCAGCGCGGACGCCTCCAGTGGGGCGCCTCCAGTGAAGGTGTTTCCAGGGAAGGTGTTTCCAGCAGTGACGCCTTCGGTGACGGTGTTTTCGGCACCGACGCCTCCAACGACGCCACGGCCGCGACCAGAGTGGTGAGCCTCGGGTCCTTGGCGGCCAGGTCGAGCGCCTCGCGCAGGGCGCTCTCGTATGTCGGCCGGGCCTGGCGGAGCAGCCGTAGACCGGCCTCGGAGACGTTGGTGTAGATCCCGCGCCGGTCGGTGGGGCACAGGTAGCGGGAGAGGAGCTCGCGGTCCTCGAGCCGGGTGACCAGGCGGGTGGTGGCGCTCTGGCTGAGGGCGACGGCGTCGGCGACCTGCTTCATCTGGAGATGGCCGTTGTCCCCGTCGTGCTGTCGGCTCAGCACGTCCAGGACCGCGTACTCGCGGGCGCTGAGCCCGTGGCCGGTGTGGAGCGCCCCCTCCAGACGCGTCTCGATCCCGCTGTGCAGCAGTGACAGGGCGCACCAGCTCTGGGCGAGAGGGGTGGCGGCGAGGTCGGGCCTGGTCATGGATGCCTCCTGGGGTGGGGCGGCGGGTCGGGGCGGGGACGGGGGCCCGCGGTGGGGTCGGTGACGTGATGCACAGCACGAGCAATATAGCGCGCTTGCAATTAGTGTGTCTGCAAGTATTGTGGATGCTCGTAAAGGGCGGTAGCAATCACTTGGAGTGAACTTTCATGCCCATCGCACTGCTGGCCCTTGCCATCGGGGCCTTCGGGATCGGAACCACCGAGTTCGTGATCATGGGCCTGTTGCCCGAGGTCGCGGGGGACTTCGATGTGTCCATCCCCACCGCCGGGTTCCTGGTGACCGGCTACGCGCTCGGCGTCATGGTCGGCGCGCCGCTGATGACCGCGCTCGGTACGAAGATCTCCCGCAAGCACATGCTGATGCTGTTGATGGCGCTGTTCGTGGTGGGCAATCTGCTCTCCGCGCTCGCCCCCGCCTTCGGTGTGATGGCCGTGGGACGGATCGTCGCGTCCTTCGCGCACGGCGCGTTCTTCGGCATCGGCTCGGTCGTCGCGGCCGACCTGGTCGCGCCCGAGAAGAAGGCCGGTGCCATCTCGATGATGTTCACCGGACTGACCGTCGCCAACGTCGTCGGCGTACCGCTGGGCACCTCGATCGGCCAGTCGCTGGGGTGGCGGACCACGTTCTTCCTCGTCGCCGCGCTCGGTGTGATCGGCCTCGTGGGCATCGCCAAGCTCGTCCCCGACATCCCCAAGCCGGAGGGTGTCCACCTGGTCCATGAGCTGGCCGCCTTCCGCAACGCCCAGGTGCTGCTGGCCATGGCGATGACCGTGCTCGGCTTCGGCGGTGTCTTCGCCGCCATCACCTACATCGCGCCGATGATGACCGAGGTGGCCGGCTACGCGGACTCCTCCGTCACCTGGCTGCTGGTCCTCTTCGGCCTGGGCATGGTCGGTGGCAACCTCCTCGGGGGCCGGTTCGCCGACCGGGCCCTGATGCCGATGCTGTACGTATCGCTGGGCGCCCTCGCGCTGGTGCTGGCCGCGTTCACCTTCACCGCGCACAACAAGATCGCGGCCGCCGTCTCCATCGCTCTCGTCGGCGCCCTGGGCTTCGCGACCGTCCCCCCGCTACAGAAGCGGGTGCTGGACCACGCGGCGGGCGCCCCCACCCTCGCCTCCGCCGTCAACATCGGCGCCTTCAACCTGGGCAACGCGCTCTCGGCCTGGCTCGGCGGCCTGGTGATCTCGGCCGGGCTCGGCTACACCGCCCCCAACTGGGTCGGCGCCATCCTCGCCGGATCCGCCCTGGTCCTCGCCGTCCTCTCGGCCGCCCTGGAGCGCCGCGGCGCCCGCCACCGCCACACCCACGACGGCACCACGCGGGCCCACGTGGCCGCCGCCCGGCACTGAGCCCCCCCCGACCCTGGCCACCCCGACCCTGGCCACCCCGGCACTGAGCCCCCCCGACCCTGGCCACTCCGACCCTGGCCACTCCGACCCTGAGTGCCCCCAACACCACACCCCCACCGTCAAGGAGACCAACCCGCCATGAGCACCCCCGCGACCGCCCTCGCCCCGCTGACCACCCAGGACGCCGAGGCCCTCGTCCAGGCCGCCCGCGCCGCCGCCGAGGCGGCCGGGGTGACGGCCGCGATCAGCGTCGTCGACGCCGGTGGCCACCTCCTGGCCTTCCGGCGCGACGACCGGGCCGTACTGATCGCGGGGGAGACCAGCACCCGCAAGGCGTTCACCGCGCTCCAACTGGACGCCCCCACCGCGGACCTGGTCGAGGCGGTCCAGCCCGGAGGTGTCTTCCACACCCTGCCCACTGCCCTCGACCGTCCGCTGCTGTTCCTCGCCGGTGGCGTCCCGGTCCACCGCGACGGCCGGCTCATCGGCGCGATCGGTGTGGGCGGCGGCGCTCCCGAGCAGGACCACGAGATCGCCACCACCGCGGTCGCGACCCTCGGCTGACCCCCGAACCACAACACACCGCGGAACACCCACCCGCACACCCGAACGATCCGACGAAGGACACCATGACCTCCGTACCCAACGTCACCCTCCACACCGGCCTCGAGATCCCGCAGCTGGGCTTCGGCGTCTTCCAGGTGGAGGACGAGCAGACCACCTCCGCGGTGCTCTCCGCCATCGAGGCCGGCTACCGCAGCATCGACACCGCGGCGATCTACGGCAACGAGGCCGGGGTCGGCCGTGCCCTGGCCACCTCCGGCGTCCCCCGCGAGGAGCTGTTCCTCACCACCAAGCTGTGGAACGCCGACCAGGGGTACGACTCCACCGTCGCGGCCTTCGACACCAGCCTGGCCAAGCTGGGCACCGACTATGTGGACCTCTACCTGATCCACTGGCCCACCCCCGCCCGGGACCGCTACCTGGACACGTGGCGCGCCCTGGAGAAGCTGCTGGCCGACGGCCGCACCCGCGCCATCGGCGTGTCCAACTTCCAGCCCGCCCACCTGGAGCGGCTGCTCGACCACAGCGGTGTGGTCCCGGTCATCAACCAGGTCGAGCTGCACCCCTACCTCCAGCAGCGGGAGCTGCGGGCCTTCCACGCCCAGCACGACATCGCCACCGAGGCGTGGAGCCCGCTGGCCCAGGGTGCCCTGCTCCAGGACCCCGCCCTCGACGCGATAGCGCGGCGGCACGGCAGGACCCCCGCCCAGGTGGTGCTGCGCTGGCACCTTCAGCTGGGGAACGTCGTGATCCCCAAGTCCGTGACCCCCGCCCGTATCCGGGAGAACATCGACGTCTTCGACTTCACCCTCACCGCCGAGGACATCGAGGCGATCAACGCTCTCGACCGTGGGCAGCGCACCGGACCCGACCCCGACACCCTCAACTGACCCCGCCGCCCCCTCGACCGCGCCGCCGTGGCCGTGCCCACCAGCCGGCCGCGGCGGCGCGGCCCCGTTTCCGCACCCGTCTCCCTCTCCTGGAAGCCGACTTCGCGCCGCGTTCGCCCGGGAGCCCGTCGGCGGAGAGCCGACGACCGGGCACCGGGCCGGTCAGCCGGAGACGATGTGGAGGATCGCGGTGCCGTCCTCCCCGGCCGTCATCTGGATCACCACGGCGTTCGGCTGGGCGGCCGGTCGGTCCTTCCCCAGTCTGCCGCACGAGTTGGCGCTGCCATGGTCGCGCAGAACGGTGATGCACCCCTGGCCCGGCCCGCTCGCCTCGCCCTGGGAGCGGCCGCCCGACGACTTCACCGTGTACTCGACCTTGTTCGGGCCGACCTCGGTCACGGACAGCGTGGCCGGACCGGCCGGGCCCTTGAAGCGGACCGTCACCGGTTCGGACACCGCGATCTCGCAATTGCCGTCCGCGCAGGCGCCGGCGTCCCGCCCGTCCGCCGCCGACACCGAGGGTTTCGCCGAGGCCGAGGCCGAGGCGGAGGCGTCGCCGGAGGAGCCTCCCGAGGGCTGCGCGGAACGGGACGCCGACGCGGGCCCGCTGTGGGAGGGCGCCCCGTCCTCCTTGTCCGACCCACCACAACCGGCCACGGCCACCGCGGCCAGCACCGCCAGCGCAAGCCCTGACCCGGCCTGACGCGCTCGTGCCCGTCGAGTTCCGCGTACCGATGTCGTCGTGGCCATGATGTCCCCAGTGTTCCGGCGTGCCCGGGTTCGACGTTTTCAGCCGCCAGTCTTCCCCAGCGCCTCCGTCGCCGCCCCCTCGCGACACGCGCCAAACGGCGGGTACCGCCGGGCACCCGTCCACCCCGCGCTCCCACCTTCCGGCGGGGCCGGACAGTGGGCGGGCGGGATCCCGCGCCCCGGCTCAGGCGCCCGTGCCGGAGGCGAGGTTCTTCTCGACCTTCGCCAGGATGGTGGCGAAGGCGTCACGCTCCGCGTCGTCGAGCCCGTCCAGGATGCGCTCCTCCAGCCGCGCCCAGATGTGCGCGACCTCGGGCCGCAGGGTGTAGCTCTCCTCCGAGGCCCGGACGAGCATGACGCGCCGGTCCTGCGGATCGCGTGAGCGGACGACATGGCCGCCCTGCTCCAGCCGCCGCAGCATCAGGGTCACGGTCGACGGGTCCAGGTCGAGCGCCTTCGCCAGGTCCGACTGGCGGACCGATCCGGCGTCCCACAGGGTCATCATCAGGAATTCCTGGCCGGAGCAGAGGCCGGTCGGGCGCAGCAGCTTGCCCCCGGCCAGGCGGTGCAGTCGGGAAACCCGCGCCAGGGTCTGGCTGACGGGGCCGCCGTATCCGGTCTCCGTCGTATCGGCGGGCGGGAACTGCTCTGACGTCATGGCCGCAAGGCTATCGTGGCCGGCCAATCATTGGCCACCCAATGAATCGGTTATGGTGGCTCTCCGATGAGATCGTTGGCCGCCCAATGATCTCGTTGTCGACTGTTGTGCCCCATCGACCTCGGGAGCCGTTGTGACCTCACCCTTCGATCCGATCGACCTGGCCGGGCTGCGGCTGCGCAACCGGCTGGTGATGCCCGCCATGGGGCGCGCCCGCGCCTTCGGGCCCGGCAATACGGCCACCGACTCCATGGCGACGTACTACGCGCAGCGGGCCACGGCCGGCCTGATCATCACCGAGGGGTCGCAGCCGTCAGTGGTCGGCCAGGGCTTCCCCAACACCCCGGGGCTGCACAGCGCCGAGCAGATCGCCGCCTGGCGCCGTGTCACCGACGCGGTGCACGCCCAGGGCGGCACGGTCTTCGCCCAAATCTCGCACGTCGGCCGGGTCGGCGACCCCGCGCTGCTGCCCGACGGGCTGATCCAGGTCGCCCCCTCGGCCGTCGCCGCGCCCGGGCGGCTGTTCACCCTCGACGGGATGAAGGACTTCGGCACCCCGCACGAGCTGACCTCCCAGGAGGTGCGGGAGACGATCGCGGACTTCGGCCGTGCCGCGCACAACGCCATCGAGGCGGGGTTCGACGGGGTCGAACTGCACGCCGCCTACGGCTACTTGATCCACCAGTTCCTGGCCCCCAGCGCCAATCTGCGCACCGATGAGTGGGGTGGCTCCATCGAAGGCCGGGTCCGGTTCGCGGCCGAGGTGGTCGCGGCCGTCTCGGCGGCCATCGGCGCCCGGCGCACCGGGATCCGCATCTCGCCCGGGATCCGCTACAACGGAATCGAGGAGCCCGACCTCGAGCCCACCTACGTCCAGCTCGTCCGACGGCTGAACGAGACCGGCCCCGCCTATCTCCACCTCGTCGAGGACTCCCGCGATCTGACCGGCATCCTCCGCAAGGAGTTCTCCGGAACCCTCATCCTCAACCCCGCGACAGACGGTTTCACCGGCGCGGAGGACCTGGCGCTCATCGAGGACGGCACGGCCGACATGCTGTCCTTCGGCGCGCTGTTCCTCGCCAACCCCGATCTGCCGGCCCGGCTGCGGGCGGGCGGGCCGTACAACACACCCGATGAGACGACCTACTACGGCGGCAGCGACAGGGGGTACATCGACTACCCCTCCCTGAACGCCTGAACGCCTGAACGCGCCCGAACCTCGTATCCTGGGCGCGGTGTGTGACGTTCCGGATTTCGACCTCGAACCGTATGCCGGATTCGACGCGAATCCGTATGTCGAGCGGACGTTCAGCAGCTGGGACAGGCTCGGCTGGCGGTCGCTGCTGCTCCAGCGGTTCCAGCACACCGCGCGAGCGGAGAGCGTGGCCTTGCCCGCCACCGAGGATCTGCATCTGATGCTCACCGTCGCGGGCGACGCGTCCATGGAGACCCGTACCGATGGGCGCTGGCGGCAGCGGCGGTGGATCCCCGGGCAGCTCGAGATGGCGGTTCCGGGCGTGGCCTCGGTGCGCCGCTACCGGTCGGTGGTCCCGCTGCGGACCCTTCAGGTGCACATCCCGTATGTCACCGTCGCCCGTACGGCGGAGCAGCTGGGCGGGGCGCGGATCGACTACGAGCGGATGGCCGCCGCGGTGGCCTCGGGGGATCCGCTCGTGGAACACACCCTGCGGTCGTTGGGCGCGGCCGGTGAGGGCGACGATCTGTATGCGGAGTCCGCGGCCACGTTCCTCGCCGTGCACGTGCTGACCCGCGGCCTCCGGCCACCCGAGGAGAGCCGACCGGGCGCCGAGGGGCCCTGGGTGCACAAGGCCGTGGCGATGATGCGGGACCGGCTGGGTGGCCCCCTGACGGTGGCGGACATGGCCGCCGAGGTCGGCTTCAGCGTCTACCACTTCATCCGGGTCTTCAAGGACGCCACCGGCCAGACTCCCCACCGCTACCTCACCCGGCTGCGCGTCGAGGAGGCGCAGCGGCTCCTCCGGGCGGATGGGCTGTCCGTCGCGCAGATCGCCACGCGGTGCGGATTCGGCAGCCCCGGCTCACTGTCCACGGCGTTCCTGCGGCACACCGGTGTACGGCCGTCGGCCTATCGCGATCAGTGAGCCATACCCCACGGGCGGAGCGACGCCCGCTATCGAACCCTTCGCCCTCTCCGTTCCCGATGCCGCGCCACTTCCGTACGGTCTCCGCGGTCGTGGCACAAAATGGATAGAGCGGCTATTTCCCCGGACTGGAGCAGCCCGCGTCGCTGGTGCGGGAGGTGCGGGACGCCTTCCGCGGTCCGCGGTGACGCACCGCACCCGGGGACCGACGACATAAGGGAACGACGATGTCCACTCCACCCACCCCATTGCTGTTTCTGCACGGCAATTGGCATGGCTCCTGGTGCTGGACGGGGGTGATCGCCGCTCTGGCGGGGACCGGCCGTGCGGCCGTCGCCGTGGACATGGCCGGTCATGGGCTCCGCGCACGCAGGCCCGCATGGACCACCCGGCGCCCGGTCGACGAGGAGGCGCTGGCCACCGAGGTCTCGCCGTTGGCGGACGTGGATCTCGACCAGGCGGGCGACCTCCTGGTGTCGCAGCTCGGGCAGATCGGCCGGGGCGGCCCGGTCACGGTGATCGCCCACAGCATGGGCGGCACCGTGCTGACGCGGGCCGCGCAGCGGGCACCCGAGCTGGTGGCCCGCGCGGTGTATCTCAGCGCGGCCATGCCCGCCTCGGACATCCCGGCCATCGCCTACCTCCGGATGCCGGAGAGCGCGGGCAGCCTTGTCCGGCCCTGCATGCGGGCCGATCCCGCCGCGATCGGGGCACTGAGGCTGGACCCCGGCTCGGACGACGCGGAGTATCGGCAGCGGTTGCGGAACGCGTTCTACGGCGATGTCGACCGGACCCTCGCGGACGCCGCCCTCGGACTGCTGACGCCCGACGCCCCGGCCGGTATCGCGTTCGGCACCACCACCCTCACCCGCGACGGCTGGGGATCGGTCCCCCGTACCTACATCACCTGCGCACGCGACATGGCGGTACGCCCGGCCCTCCAGCGGAAGTTCATCGCCGAGGCCGACGCGGCCTTCCCGGACGAGCCCACCGCGGTCGTGGCGCTCGACTCCTCGCACTCACCGTTCCTGTCCATGCCGGGTCGGCTGGCGGACGTGATCGCGGAGCAGGGCTGATCCGGACCCATGGGCCCGGACCGCACGCCCGGGGGACGTCCGGACCTCCGGAGCTCAGGCGGCGTGCGCCATGGTGAACCGTTCCACGGCGTCCCAGAGCTCCCGCTCGCGCCGCGGGTCGTAGGACTCCCGCGACGACCGCGCCACCTCCGTGCGGTCGACATAGGAGCCGGTCGGCGCCGCGGTCGTGCCCAGGACGACATCGGCGAGGTAGCGGCCCGCGGCGCCGCGGCCGGTGGCGAACGGCGTGAGGGCCAGCACCGGCAGGATGCGCCGCATGGCGAACCGGGAGAGGGGCCCGGCGTTGCGGGCGAGGCCGGTGCCGGGGACGAAACCGGGGTTGTAGGCGATGGCGTCGACCCCGGCCGGAAGCCGGCGCGCGTACTCGTGCACGAGGTAGATGGCGGCCAGCTTGCTCGTCGAGTACGCGGTGCGCCCGCCCGCCGTGCTGCCCGGCGCGGGGAAGGCGCCCGTACGGGCGAGGACGTCGGGGGCGTTCCAGACCGGGCCGGGCACCATGCCCAGGTTGTGCTTGAAGTCGCCGAAGTGGGTGTCGCTGACGGTGATCACGATCCGGGCGGGGGCGGCGAAGTGTTCTTGGAGCACGCGGACGAACAGGTGGTTGGCCAGGACGTTGACGGCGAAGGTGGCCTCGAATCCGTCGGGGGACTCGGTCAGCGCGTTGGTGTACTGCATGCCCGCGTTGCCCACGAAGCCGCGCAGCGGTGGCAGGCCACCGCGGTCCAGCCGGTCACGGATCTCGACGGCGGCGGAGCGGACGCTCTCGAGCGAGCCGAGGTCCGCCGGGATATGCGAGACCGTATGCCCGCCGGTGGCGAGTTCGGCGGCGAGCCGGGCGCCGGACGAGGCGTGTGCGCCGGGGGATTCGCGGGCGACGACCAGCAGGTGGGCGTCGGGCGAACGGCGCAGGATGTGCTCCGCGGCGACACGGCCGATTCCGCGGCTCGCGCCCGTCATCACGATGGTGTGCTTCGTAGCGGACATGGAAGGCTCCTTCACGGTCGGCCGATGGCGCCCGGCTCGGGCGCGGCGGCTCCACGTTCGCCGCCTCCGCGGGCGCCGGCCAGTGCCGTCCCCGTCACCAGGACTGGCAGTACCCAGGCTGATCCGGCGCCGGGCGGCGAGAATGGGCCCATGGCTTCCTCCCGCTCCGACTTCGCCGCGCTGCTGCGCGCCTGGCGCGACCGCCTGGCCCCGGCGGACGCGGGCTTCGCCACGACCGCGGGCCGTCGGGCCCCGGGGCTGCGCCGCGAGGAGCTGGCCCAGCTGGCCGGGCTCTCCGTCGACTACATCCTGCGCCTGGAGCAGGGGCGTGCGAAGCACCCCTCCGACCAGGTCGTCGGCGCCCTCGCCCGCGCCCTCCAGCTCTCCCGCGAGGAGCGTGACCAGCTGTACCGGAGCGCCGGGCTGCTGCCGCCGCGGGACGGGACGGTCAGCGCCCATGTGCCCCCGGGCATCCAGCGGCTCGCCGCGCGCCTGGGCGATGTCCCGATCGGGGTGTTCACCGCCGACTGGACCCTGGTGTGGTGGAACGCGATGTGGAGCGCCCTGCACGGCGACCCCGCGGTCCTCCCGGCCGCCGAACGCAACCTCGCCCGCGCCCTGTTCGGCGGCGGCGGTGGCGTCGGCGCCTCGATGCCGCGCATCCGCTTCGAGCACGGACGAGGCGCCTTCGAAGCCTCGATCGTCGCCGACCTCAAGGACGCCACCTCCCGCTATCCGGCCGATGGCCGGCTCGAACGCCTGGTACGGGACTTGCGGGCGGAGTCCGACGCCTTCGCACGGCACTGGGCCACCCGGCCGGCCGCCGCGCAGCACACGGCCGACCGCAAGACGATCCGGCATCCGGAGGTCGGCGACATCCTGCTCGACTGCGATGTGCTCATCGTGCCCGGCGCGGATCTGCGCATGGTCACCTACACGGCGGCGACCGGAAGCAGCGACGCGGGCAAGCTGGACCTCCTCCGCGTCACCGGCGCCTCCGCACCGCGCCCGTGACGTCCGCGTCCATGCCCGCGTCGACCGGCCGGGGCCGGAGCGCATGGCGCCTCCGGCCCCGGCCGGTCGTCCGCGTCAGGACGCGGGCAGCTCACCGCGGACGGTGCGGGCCGCGGCGACCAGGTTGCGCAGTGCGGAGCGCGTCTCCGGCCAGCCGCGGGTCTTCAGACCGCAGTCGGGGTTGACCCACAGCCGTTCGGCGGGGATGGCCCGCAAGCCGGTGCGGAGCAGTTCGGCCGCCTCCCGCGCGCTGGGCACGCGCGGGGAGTGGATGTCGTACACACCGGGCCCGGCCTCGCGCGGATAGCCGTGGGTGGCGAGCTCGCGGGCCACCTGCATATGGGAGCGGGCGGCCTCCAGGCTGATGACATCGGCGTCGAGGTCGTCGATCGCCCGGACGATGTCGCCGAACTCGGCGTAGCACATATGGGTGTGGATCTGGGTGCCGGGACGTACACCGCCGGTGGTGAGGCGGAAGGCTTCGGTCGCCCAGGCCAGATAGGCGGGCCGGTCCCCGGCCCGCAGGGGGAGGGTTTCGCGCAGCGCGGGTTCGTCCACCTGGATCACCGAGGTCCCGGCCGCCTCCAGGTCGTTCACCTCCTCGCGCAGGGCGAGGGCGACCTGGCGCGCGGTGTCGCCGAGGGGCTGGTCGTCGCGGACGAAGGACCAGGCGAGCATGGTGACGGGGCCGGTGAGCATGCCCTTGACCGGGCGCTCGGTGAGGGACTGGGCGTAGGCCGTCCAGCGCACCGTCATCGGCTCGGGGCGTGTGATGTCACCGGCCAGGATCGGCGGGCGGACATAGCGGGTGCCGTAGGACTGGACCCAGCCGTGCCGGGTGGCGAGATAGCCGGTGAGCTGTTCGGCGAAGTACTGGACCATGTCGTTGCGCTCGGCCTCGCCGTGTACCAGCACATCCAGGCCGGTGCGCTCCTGGAAGGAGATCACCTCCCGGATCTCGGCCCTGACCCGCTCCTCGTACCCGGCCCTGTCGATCCGGCCCTCGCGCAGCTCGGCGCGGGCGGTGCGCAGTTCGCCGGTCTGCGGGAAGGAGCCGATGGTGGTGGTCGGCAGCAGCGGGAGGCGGAGGTGTGCGCGCTGGGCCGCGACGCGTTCGGCGTACGGCTGGGAGCGGTGGGCGTCGGCGTCGGTGACCGCGCCGGCGCGGGCGCGGGCGGCCGGGTCGCGGGTGATGGGGGAGGTGGCGCGGGAGGCGAGGGCGGCCCGGTTGGCAGCGAGCTCGGCGGTGATCGCTCCGGTGCCGCGGGTCAGGCCCCTGGCGAGGGTGACGATCTCCGCGGTCTTCTGCCGGGCGAAGGCCAGCCAGCGCAGAATGGGCGGTTCGATGTCCCGCTCGGCGGCGGTGTCGAGGGGGACGTGCAGCAGTGAGCAGGAGGCGGCCACATCGACCCGGCCGGCCAGGCCCAGCAGGGTGCCGAGCGTGGCCAGGGACTTCTCCAGGTCGTTGACCCAGATGTTGCGGCCGTTGACGACACCGGCGATCAGCCGCTTACGGGGCAGGCCGCCGACGGCGGCCAGCTCCTCCAGATGGGCGGCCGCGGCCTCCGTGAAGTCCAGCGCGAGCCCCTCGACCGGGGCCTTGGCCAGTACGGGCAGGGCCTCGCCGAGACGGTCGAAGTACGAGGCGACCAGCAGCTTCGGACGGTCGGCGAGGGCGCCGAGATCGCGGTAGGCGCGGCCGGTGGCGCTCAGCTCGGCCGGTGTGCGGTCCTGGACCAGGGCGGGCTCATCGAGCTGCACCCATTCGGCACCGGCCGCCCGCAGGTCGGCCAGGACCTCGGCGTACACCGGGAGCAGCCGGTCCAGGAGGGTCAGTGGCTCGAAGTCCGCGGGGGCGCCGGGGGCGGGTTTGGCGAGGAGGAGATAGGTGACGGGCCCGACCAGGACCGGCCGCGCCGTGAGGCCCAGGGCGAGGGCCTCCCTGAGTTCCGCGACCTGCCGGGCGGAGTCGGCCGTGAAGACCGTGTCCGGACCCAGTTCGGGTACCAGGTAGTGGTAGTTGGTGTCGAACCACTTGGTCATCTCCAGTGGTGCGACGTCCTGTGTTCCCCGCGCCATCGCGAAGTACCCGTCGAGCGGGTCGGCGGCGACGGCGTCGCGGTGGCGGTCGGGGATCGCGCCGACCATCACGGTGGTGTCCAGCACATGGTCGTAGTACGAGAAGTCCCCGGTGGGGACCTCGTCGATGCCCGCCCCGGCCAGTTGGAGCCAGTTGGCACGGCGCAGTTCTGCGGCGGTGGCCCTCAGCGCGCCGGCGGTGACACGGCCCTTCCAGTAGCCCTCGATGGCCTTCTTCAGTTCCCGGTTCGGCCCCTGACGGGGGTAGCCGTACACGGTGGCCCGTGCTGCCGCGGCAGCGGACTCGGTGGTCACGGAGATCTCCTTCGCGAGATGAATCCCTGAGATCCCGGCGGCGGGACGAGGACGCGAAGGGTGACGGACCTGACGCCACGACCTCGCGCGGTAAACGCGCGGTCGTCCCGCCTGGTGTGTACGCCGACCCGCCCTCGAGGTCACCGGGATGTCCGCGCACGAGTCGTCCGTACGCGGGCAGATGGCAGGTCTTCGGACTCGCGGGCACATCCTCCTCGGAGGACATCTACTGGCCGTCGCTTCCCAGGTCCTCTCACCGGACCCAGTGCGTTGTGACGGCGGTCGTTCCCGCTCACCGCTGCGGGGCAGTCCCGGATTCCCACCGGGTTCCCTCTTGCGACGCGTCCCGCCTGGCGGACGGGGCGAACCAGCTGCACCCGCCAGCCTACGGTGCCGTCCGGCGGTGTGCGGGTCCCGTCCGGAATACGGAAGGTGAGGTGGGACACGCGGTGCCCCGGCAGGTCCGGCCGGGGCACCGCCGCGTACGGCTCGTGGGGGCGGCGCCTCCGGGCCGGTCCGCGTCCGTCGCGCGTGATCGGTCGCGCGTGGTCAGCCGCGCGTCATCGGGGGGTCAGCACGCGCCGGAGTCCGACGCACCCACCAGATTGACCGGGACGGTGACGAAGGAGAACTGATTGCTGGCGCACACGTTGGGGCCGGGGATGGACGTGCTGCTGGAGTTGGTGACGGAGACATCGGGCGTGTCGTCCGCCATGGCGCCGGCCGCGCCGACGGCGAGGGACGCGGCGGCGAGGGTGACCGTGGAGAGGGCGGTGAGAGCGGTCCGCATACGCATGGGAACTCCTTGCTGAGGATGAGCGGCCGGATATGACCGGCTTCGCATGCATGGTGCCCTTTTGTCGGGCGGATCGCGGCTCAACGTCCCCCCAATGGGCGAAGACGATCCCGTCGGCTCGTCCGCCGACGCGCCGTCCGTCCTCCGCCGGTGGGCAGGGCGTGCGCGGTGCCGCCGGAGGTATCGGATGTCGTACGAGCGTCGCCACACTCGTCCACGGTGGCCGGGGCCGGTGCCCGCGGTTCAGGGGTCCGGGCCGCCGCCGATTCCATCGCCCTACCGCAGGTGCGAGGGTAATCGCTCGAACTTCCTCGTATGAGCCGGATCTTTGGTCTATCGGCATGGCATGTGCGTTTGCGCGGGATGGGTGTTCGGGTAACGGTCCACCAGGAGGTGGTAGCCCGTGAGCGACTCCCTCGCAGCTGCCGGTACGGCCGCCGGTCCGATGGCGGAGGTCGCCCTCACCGGCGATGTGAGCCGCCCGGCCCGGATGACGGTGTCCGAGCTGCTGTCCTGGCCCCAGCACCGGGTGCGGGTCAGCTTCGACTGCGCCACCAGCGGGATTCAGCGCCACCGTTTCACCGGGCCGTTCCTGCATGACGTCCTGGTCTCCGCGGGCCCCGCCTTCGATCCGGCCCGGCGCAAGGACCGGCTGCGCTTCCTGATCGCCGTGCACGGAGTGGACGGCCACCACGCCCTGTTGTCCTGGGCCGAGATCGACCCGGACTTCGGCCGTGCGCCCGTCCTGCTCGCGGTCACCATCGACGACACCCCGCTCGACCGCGCGGGCCCTCAGCTCGTCCTGCCCCAGGACCGCTGTGGCGCCCGGTACATCAGCGGTATCGACACGATCCGCGTGGACGGCGGATACACCCTCCGGACCTGACGGCGGGTACGGCCGGGGCCCGGCGGTGTCAGATCAGCGGGCGGTACGCGGTGAGGGTGATGGACACCGTCACCTCGCAGGGCTCGGGCAGCGACGCGATGCGCTCCTCAAGCCGCTCACCGTGCTGGTGCCAGGCGTTGGGCCCCATCCCCACCAGCCGCGGCACGGCCTTGTGGTCCAGTGCCATGGTGCTCCGCGACCGCTCCCGGGCCACCTCGGTGAAGTACGCCGAGAACCGGTCCGCGAGCCGCTCGTCCTTCTGCTCGTCCACCCGTAGCAGCCCCAGGGCCTCGACCAGTTCCCGCAGATGATCGGGCCGGGGCGTCACCACCAGCAGAACGCCCTCGGGGCGCAGGATCCGCCGCAGCTCGGCCGGGTTGCGCGGTGCGAAGACATTGAGGACCACCGACGCGGCCCCGTCGGCGATCGGCAGCCCGTCCCAGGCGTCGGCCACCACCGCGCTGATACGGGGATGTGCCCGCGCGGCCCGGCGGGCGGCGAACTTGGAGATGTCGAGCAGGATGCCCTCGTGGCCGGGGAACTCGGCCATCACCCGGGCGTGGTGGTACCCCGTGCCGCCGCCGATGTCCACGACACAGCCGGGGTCCCCGCCCGTCGGCACCGGTGCCGTGGCGCGCGCCAGCGCGGCCAGGGCCTCGGCGATCGGCGCGTAGTGACCGGCGGCCAGGAAGTCCGCGCGGGCCGCCACCATGGCGGCGGTGTCCGCGCTGAACCTGGCGGCCGCGGGCAGCAGATTGACGTACCCCTGCTTCGCCACGTCGAAGCTGTGCCCCAGGGGACACCGCAGTGTGCCGTCGGTCATCGCCATGGCACCGGAGCAGTGCGGACAGCGAAGGTACCGAACCGCCTCTTTCCGCACCGTGTCCCCCGTTGCCGCTGTTGTCCTGACAGGAGCTCACCCTATGCACTGGTCCACGGGGTGCCGCACACCACCCCCGGCGCCGCGCACCGCCCGCACGGCCGGCCTTCGGGAATTCGCCCAACCGGTTGAGGTGTGAGCCGGGGCTCAAGGCTTCCCGTGTGGCACCGCCCGACGGCCCGCCGAGGGGGAGAGCTTTGTCGCAGCGCGTTTCCGTGCCAGGGGGAAACTCCTCCTCCGCGCGCATCGGCACACGGGGGTGCAGGTGCGAGCCTGGACACCGCGCCACCGGAAAAGGCGAAAGAAAGCAGGAGCACGTTGAAGTTCATCACGCCCCGGCCCACCACGAAGGGCCCCGCGGACTGGTTCACCGGCGATGTGTGGTTCGACGTCGTCTACGTCGGCCAGGAACCCTCCCGGATGCGCGCCAACATGGTGCGCTTCTCCCCGGGCGCCCACACCGCCTGGCATCACCACGCCGTCGGCCAGACCCTGCACGTTGTGGAGGGCGTCGCCCTGGTCGGCACCCGCGACGGCACCGTCTTCGAGGCCCACCCCGGTGAGACCGTGACCTGCCCGCCCGGCGAGGAGCACTGGCACGGTGCCCCGCCGGACCGCTTTATGCAGCACCTGGCGATGTGGGAGGGCCCGGGTGACGACCGCCCCGAGACCACCTGGCTGGAGAAGGTCACCGACGAGCAGTACGGCGGCGCCCGCACCCGCAGCCACTGACCCTCGGCGCGGTCCGTACCACCACGGCCACGGCGACCTCGAACGTCCCGGTCGGCCGGTGTATGGCGCATGGCACATAAACGACGAAAAGCGCTTCCGCCGGAATTCGGCTTTTCGTCAATTAAATTGCGGAATCGTTAATGCGATATTACGCTCCGCCGCAGCGAGCACCCCACACAAGCCGCTCACTGCCGGAAAGGCAGGCCCCCATGGGTATTTCACGCCGCCATCTCATCGGTTCCGCACTCGGCGCCACGGCGCTCGGCGCGCTGGGCGCCGCCAGGCTGACGACGGGCACCGCCACCGCGGCCAGTCCGCCCGGAGACGTCGTCGGCAAGATCACCGTCGGCTATCAGGGCTGGTTCGCCTGTGCGGGTGATGGCGCCCCGATCAACGGCTGGTGGCACTGGGCCGCCAATATGTCCCAGCCGCCGTCGCCGAGCAACACGGGCATCCACAGCTGGCCGGATATGCGCGATTACACCAAGGGCTACAAAACCGACTACAACAACCTCAACAATGGCCAGCCGGCCAACCTGTTCTCCTCCTACGACCAGCAGACCGTGGACACCCACTTCCGCTGGATGCAGCAGTACAACATCGACACCGCCGCCCTCCAGCGCTTCAACCCCTTCAGCCCGGAGGGGCCGACGCGCGACGCCATGGCCACCAAGGTCCGCTCGGCGGCGGAGAAGTACGGCCGGAAGTTCTACATCATGTACGACGCCACCGGCTGGCTCGACATGAAGGGCCAGATGAAGCAGGACTGGACCAACAAGATGAAGGCCCACACCTCGTCCTCCGCCTACGCCAGACAGAACGGCAAGCCGGTGGTGGGCATCTGGGGCTTCGGCTTCAACGAGGGCAACAAGCCCTGGTCGGCCGCGGACTGCCTGGACGTCGTCAACTGGTTCAAGTCGCAGGGGTGTTATGTGATGGGCGGGGTCCCCACCCACTGGCGCTCCGGCAACGAGGACTCACGCCCCGGCTACATCGGCGTCTACCACGCCTTCAACATGCTGTCGCCGTGGATGGTGGGACGGATCGGCAACATCGCCGACACCGACCGCTTCTTCACCAATGTCAACACCCCGGACCAGGCCGACTGCAATGCCAACGGGGTCGACTACCAGCCGTGTGTGCTCCCCGGGGACACCCAGTCGCGGCAGCGCGCGCACGGCGACTTCATGTGGCGGCAGTTCTACAACATGGTGCGGGTGGGCGCACAGGGCATCTACATCTCCATGTTCGACGAGTACAACGAGGGCAATCAGATAGCCAAGACGGCGGAGAACGCCTCGATGGTCCCGGCCGGTTCGGGGATCTGGGCGCTGGACGAGGACGGGACCGTCTGCTCCTCGGACTACTACCTCCGCCTCACCGGTGACGGCGGCCGGATGCTCAAGAAGGAGATCGCGCTGACCCCCAACCGGCCCACCAGGCCGGTCGCCTAGCGGATGTGCCGGGCGGACCCGCCGACCGGGTCCGCCCGGCGGGTCCACCCGCGCAGCGAGTGCCCGGGGGCGCCCCCGGGCCCGACGGCCCGACGACGGCTCGGCGCGGGCCCGGCAACGGCTCAGCGGCGGCGCGCCGCCTCGAAGCGGCCCACCCAGTACGCGGTGCGGTCGACATACGCCGTCTCGGCCTCGCGGCCCGTCCTCCCGTACGCCCCGCCATAGGTCCGGTAGCTCAGCGCCGTGGGCGGGGTGGCGGTGGCGGGCTCGATCTGGCTGCCCTCGTGCCACTCGTTGAACGAGGTGATCGAGACCCAGGTGGGCGGGCCCCCGTTGGCCGGGGAGAGGGCGTTGTTCCACTCCAGGTCGTAGGTGGCGCCGTTGTCGCGCTCCAGGGTGGGCGTGGTGTTGCCGGGCACGGCGCGGTCGTCGATGTAGCCGGGGCCGATGGAGGGTGCCCAGACCATGCCGTGGTCGCGGCAGTACGCGGCCGGGCCGGCCCACTGCGGATTGTTGCCGGCCGCGATGGCGTCGTAGGTGTACATGCCGCCGAAGTGCGCGACCTTCGACACATCCGTGGTCTGGGCGAGCACGATGGCGCGGTCGGCCACCTGGTCCAGCGGGGTCCAGTCGACGATCCGCAGGGATTCGAAGACGTAGTACGCGCCGCGGTCGCCGTGTGCGGTGTCCCGGTAGAAGGCGGGGTGGCCGCCGTACCGCTGGATGAGATAGCCGATGTCGTCCACCACGGACTGCGCGGTGCGGCCCGCGTACGGCTCGATGTGCCAGGCCACCTTCAGCCCGCGGGCCGCCGCCGCGTCCAGGATCAGCGGCACCCGCTGATCCTCGTAACCGCCCCGCCCCCACCAGCTGGTGACCAGCACCCCGGTACGGGCCTGGGCCATCCAGCCCATATGGCGGTCGACCACGGCGCGGTCCCCGGAGTCGTAGGCGCCGGCCGCCGGGTAGAAGTCGGAGCCGATCCGGTCGGGCGGGGTGAGGCCGCCCTGCTCCCAGTGGCGCCATGAGCCGTTGACCTGCGGGCTGCCGTACCAGGGGTAGTAGAAGATGTGCACGTCCGGCGAGGGTGCGAGCCGGGCGGTGGCGGGTGACCCGGAGCCGGCGGGCGCGGCGGCGGCCGCCCGGCCGCCCGCGGCGGCGAGTGCGCCGGCGCCCAGGGCGCCCGCGGCCGTGCGGGTCAGAAAGGTCCGGCGGGTGGTGCCGGGGCTCTGTGCCATCTCACGTTCCTTCCATGGGGGAGGAGCACCGTGGAGCCCCGTCAGCGGGGACCCTCGGTGACGGCGTCGGTGGTACGCCAGCGGTGGGCGGGGGTGAAGCCCAGCAGCCGGGCGCAGCGCGAGGTGTCGTACAGCCCCGCGAAGCGGGACAGTGGCGCGACGATGTCGGCGGTCGGGTGGTAGCGGGCGAGCAGTTCGGCGGTGGGGATGTCCGATGAGGTGTCGGGGGCCGCCACGTACAGCACATGGCTGCCGTGCGTCTCGGCGGCGAGCGCGGCTCGTATCGCGGTGGCGGCGTCGCGGGTGTCCAGCCACCCCCACAGGTCGCTCGCGTGGTGGCCGGGATCCGCGCGTACGGCGGCCAGTTGGCGGGTCAGCCGCGGGCCGGTGCCGGTGAAGGGGAAGCGCAGACAGATGGTGTCGATGCCCCACCGCCGGTGGGTGCCCTCGGCGACCTGCTCGAGGACCAGCTTGGAGAGCCCGTACGGGTCCTCGGCGAGCGTGGGGTGCGACTCGTCGACCGGCACATGGCCGGGTGAGCGCGGGTGGGCGGACCACGCAAGTCCCAGCGCGCCGATGCTGGAGGCGGCCACCACCCGGCGCACCCCGGCGCGCCCGGCCTCGTCCAGCGCCAGGAAGGCGGTGTGGCAGTTGGCGGTGAACTGGCCCGCCGGATCGCGGGTGTCGGGGTGCGGGATCGCCGCGAGGTGGACGAGCGCCTCCACTCCGCGCAGGGCCTCCCGCACCAGCTCGCGGTCGCGCAGGTCCCCGGCCAGGCTCCGTGCCAGGCGCGGGTCGTGGACGGGGTTCCGGTCGGTGGCGGTCACACGGTGGCCGTGGCTCAGCAGGTCGTCGACCACCAGGCGCCCGATATGGCCCGCGGCGCCGGTCACCAGAACGTGGGTCATCCCTTCACCGCCCCGACGAGTCCGTTCACGAAGTACCGCTGAAGTGCGAGGAAGAGCAGGATCACGGGGATCACCACGATCAGGGCTCCGGCCATGAGGTTGTTGTAGTGGGGCACGTTCTGCGCGGAGAGCTGCTGAAGGCCGAGGGAGAGCGTGTACGCGGACTCGTCGTTGAGCGAGACCTTGGTGAGCAGATACTCGTTCCAGGTCGGGATCGCCGTCAGCAGCGCCACGGTGATCAGCGCGGGCCGGGCGAGCGGCAGATGGACGCGGGCGAAGATATGCGCCTCCCCTGCCCCGTCGACCCTGGCCGAGTCCCGCAGCTCCTTGGGAACGGCCCTGAAGGCGCCGGTCAGCAGCATCACCGAAAGCGGCGCGGTGCCGTTGACGAACGGCAGGACGAGACCGTAATGCGTGCCGAGGACGCCGAGGTTGTGCTCCAGCAGGATGATCGGCAGCAGCACCGTCACACCGGGGACGAACAGCAGCGCCACGAAGAGGCGGTACAGCCAGTCGCGGCCCGGGAAGCGCAGCACCGCGAAGGCGTATCCGGCGGCGGCGTAGATCAGCAGTGTCAGCACCACGGTCAGGGCGGTGACCTTGAGGCTGTTCAGGAAGTAGTCGAAGAAGTGCAGCCGGTTCCAGGTGTCGGTGAGGGTGTGCAGCGTGGGGTGCTCGGGGATGAGATGGCCGCCGCGCACCACCTCGAACTGGTCCTTGAAGGCGCCCGACACCATCCACAGGAACGGATACAGGCTCACCAGGGCGTACGCGGCCAGCGGCACACCGATCAGGACGCGGGCGCCGATCCGGCGGGCGGTGGCGGGGGGCTTGGCGCCCGTGGCCGAAGGGGCCGGGGCGGGGAGGGTCGTCATACGCGGCTCCGCAGTGCTCGCAGGTTGATCAGGGCCAGCAGGATGGCGACGGCGAAGAGCAGCCAGCCCAGGGCGCTGGCGAGGCCGAGGGTGGGGGCGAACTTGGAGAGGAAGGCCAGCCGGTACGTCTCCAGGCCGAGGACGTTGGTATGGGTGCCGGGGCCGCCGTTCGTCATGATCAGGAAGGTCTGGAATCCGTGCAGGGCGGATCGGAGGGTGAGCAGCACGACGATGGCGGTGATGGGGCGCAGCAGCGGCCAGACCACCGCTGCCTGGACGCGCCACCAGCCAGCGCCGTCCAGTTCGGCCGCCTCCAGCAGACCGCGGTCGATGGTCTGGAGCCCGGTCAGATACATCAGCATCGCCACCGGGACCTCGGTCCACACGGTCACCACGATCATGGTGGGCAGGGCGGTGGCGGGGTTGCCGAGAAAGCCCTGCGGCTCCTGCAAGGAGCCGAGCCCCAGGACGCCCAGCAGATAGTTGACCGCGCCGTCCGGCTGGAGGATGTACTGCCAGGCGTAGAACACGGCGATGCCGGAGGTGACGTACGGCAGGAAGTAGACCGAACGCAGCACCGCCTGCGCCCGCTTGACCCTGTCCAGGGCGACGGCCAGCGGGAAGGACACGGCGATCGTGAGCACGGGCACGGCGATCATGACGTACAGGGTGTTGACGGCCGCCTCGCGCACCCGCGGCGCGTAGACCGGGTCGCGCCACAGCAGATCGGCGTAGTTGTCCAGGCCCACCCAGTCCCAGTGCGGGGCGAAGCCGTTCCAGCGGGCGAAGCCGAGCAGAAAGCCGTAGCCCACGGTGTACAGGCCCATCACGGCGAAGAGGATCACCGCGGGGGCGATGAACAGATAGCCGGTGAGGGCTTCGCGTCCCCGGCCGCCGGGCGCCGTCGTGCGGCGGGAGCGCCGGGTGGCCGCGGCGGCGGCCCGGGGCGCGGAGGCGGGAGGTGTGCCGACGGCCGTCACTTCGCCGCCTTCCAGTAGGACTCGAGGAGTCTGCGCAGCCGGAGGCCGGTTCGGGCGGGGTCGGTCTGGCGCAGGGGAGACATGTCGATGAGGGGCGCGCCCGCCTCGTCCATGTCGAGCGTCGGGGGCCGGAAGCTGGTGTCGTACGGGTTGTAGGTGTTCTCCGGGGTGCCCTTGAACGTCTCCATCAGCCGGGCGAGGTTCGGGCCGAGGACATCGGCGGCCTCGGCGCCCAGTTCGGTCGCGGACAGATCGGAGGCGGCCTTGGAGAACCTGGCGGCGATGTCCGGTTCGGAGAGGAACCGCATCCATCTTTTGGCCTGGTCCTCGCGGGGGCTCGAACCGTTCAGGGCGAGGCCGGTCAGCGCGATCGGGCCGAGTGCGAGGTCCTTGACGGTGCCCCGCGCGGGCGCGGGCAGGCCGAAGGCGAGGATGTCGTCGGCCTTCATCCCGGCCTCCTGGAGAAAGGCCAGGGTGAAGGTGCCGCCGACGTCGAAGGCCGACTTGCCCTGGGCGAATGCCTGGTCGGCGTCGTCGATGGTGAGGGTCTGGGTGCCGGGCATCCAGTACGGGGTCAGCTGGTCGTACGCCGTGAGGACCTCGGTGCCGTTCGGCGAGCCCCAGTCGGCGGACTTCTCCCGGCCGTACAGGGCCTCGTAGCCGTCCTTGCCGAGCTGGGCGAAGGCGAGCGGCTGGCCGATCCAGTTCAGGCCGGTCGACGGCACCTTGAGGCCCAGGCTCAGCCCGCCGGTCCGCGGCTCCTTCGCCTTCGTCTTCTTCAGATCGGCGATGAACTCCTCCCAGGTGGCGGGGGGCCGGGTGATCCCGGCGGCGGCCAGCTTGGCCTTGTTGGCGTAGACGATCCCGAAGGTGCCGATGGTGAACGGCAGGCTGTAGCGCGCGCCCTTCTTCGCCCCATGGCTCGTGGAGGTCACCGGCAGCGACTGGTCGTACTTGTCCTGGGTGACCGTGCCGGACTGGCGCACGGCCGGGTTGAAGCGGTTGTTCCAGCTCGCCGGGATCTGGCCGCGCAGGTCCTCGACGATGCCCGCGGCCCCGTAGACGAAGTCCTCGCCGTCGGAGTGGACTTCGAAGACATCCGGCAGATCGCCCGTCATGGCCGAGCTCTGGACCTTGATGCTGTAGGCGTCCTCGGGGGTGTACGCCTGGATCGCGACCTGGATACCGGTCTTCCGCTCGAACTCCGCGGCGGCGGCGCGCAACCCCGCTACATGCGACTGCTTGAACGTCCACATCGTCAGGGCCGATGAGTCGGCCCCCGACGCGCTGCCGCAGCCGCTCAGCGCCGAGGCCGAGAGCACGGCGGCGAGACCGAGCGCCGCGAGCCGGGCGCGCCGCCGCGGTGGGGAGGAACGTCCCGAAGGAGGCGGGGAGGAACTTCCCGAGAAAGGAGAAACAGGATAACTGGTATGCATACGAGCCCCCGCCTCGCACCTAAGCGTTCAGAAGACCGAATGGCGTTGGAGTAACGGAACATAGGCTTACCGTGATATAGCGTCAAGACGAGCTACGTAAGTTGTCGGGGACCGGGGCCAGCGGGGCGCCGGGCCGGGGAGCGGAGGCTGGCGTGGAATCGGTGTCGGGAGCAGCGCGGATCCGGCGTCACGAGGACGTCAAGTCCGCGGCGCGCGTCCTGGAAGTGCTCGAACTCCTGGGTGCCGAGGGCGCCCGGCTCTCGCTCGCGGACATGGCGAGCACCCTGGCCGTGCCCAAGAGCAGCCTGCACGCCGTGTTGCGCACCATGGAGTCCCGCCGCTGGGTGGAGACGGACCCCTCGGGAACGCTGTACAGCCTCGGTCTCAAGGCGCTGCTGACCGGCACGGCCTATCTGGAGAGCGATGACCTCGCCGGGATCGCGGGCCCCGTGCTCGACCTGCTGGCCGAGGAGACGGGCGAGGCCGTCCACATCGGGCGGCTGGACGATACCGACGTCGTCTACCTGGCCAAACGCGAATCCCGGCATGCCCTGCGGATGTACTCGGCGGTTGGCCGCCGGCTCCCGGCGCATGCCACCGCGCTCGGCAAGGCGATCCTGTCCCAGTACGACGAGGCGGAGGTGCAGCGCAGGCTCAACTGGCCGTTGCCGGCCCTCACCCCGAGCACCGTCACCGACCCGGACGAGCTGCTCGCCCAGCTCGCCGAGAGCCGTAAGCGCGGCTGGGCGGTGGACGAGGGCGAGAGTTCGGTGGACATCCGCTGTGTGGCCGTCCCGCTCGGCACCGGGCACGGCGGGGGCGACGCGATCAGCTGCTCGGCGCCCCGTATCCGGATGGACGATGCCCGGCTGAGCGAGATCGCCGCCCAAGTCACCGAGGCCGCCCACTCGTTGCGGACCCTGCTGAGGCGCCTCGGCGAGCACTGAGCCCCGCGCCCGTCGCACGCCCCTGGGCCGGCCCCTGTCCCGGTCCGTATCCCGGCACGGTCATTGACACCGCTCCTGAACCCTCTTTACGTTCGAATGGACGATCGCCATTCGGCTACTGGAATGGGAGCGCATGTCCGCACCCCATGAGCCGCACCTCCCGCTGGCCCAGGCCCCCTGGGTGGAGGAGCGCGGTGACAGGCTCCGCATCACCGCCGTACGCACCTTCCTGACGGCACCGCAGGGCTGCCCGCACCTCATCGTGCGGGTCGAGACCAACGACCCCGGGCTGTACGGCCTCGGATGCGCCAGCGACCCCCAGCGCACACTGGCCGTCCGCAGCGTGATCGACGACTATCTCGCACCGCTGCTGCGCGGCCGCGACCCCGGCGACATCGAGGACCTGCACCGTCTGATCCTCAACAGCGCCTACTGGCGCGGCGGTTCGATCACCGGCAACGCCCTCGGCGGTATCGACGTCGCCCTGTGGGACCTCAAGGCCAAGCGGCTCGGCGCCCCGCTCCACGCACTCCTCGGCGGCCGCTTCCGGCACCGCGCCACCGCCTACACCCATGTGGACGGCCGGGACGCCGAGGAGCTCGCCGACAAGGTGGCCGCCGCGCGCGAGCGGGGCTTCGGACACGTCCGGATCCAGTCCGCCGTCCCCGGCTCCGACACCTACGGCGCGGCGCCGTCCGGTGCCGCGGAGGCGCGGGCCCGCCATGAGCGCTCCGGCCGCTGGGACAGCGCCGCCTATCTGCGCGGGGTGCCCCCGGTGCTGTGCCGCACCCGCGAACTGGTCGGCGACGACGTCGAGTTGCTGCATGACGCGCATGAGCGCCTCGATCCGCGTCAGGCCGGGGAGTTCCTGCGCCGGGTGGCGGACGCCGGGCTGTACTTCGTGGAGGACGTGCTCGCCCCGGAGGACGCCGCGCACTTCGCCCGGCTGCGCGCCGCGTCCCCGGTCCCGCTCGCGATGGGCGAGCTGTTCAGCGATGTCACCCAGTTCCTGCCGCTGCTGGCAGGACCGGTGATCGACTTCGCGCGGATCCGGATCCCCACGATCGGCGGCCTCACCCCGGCCCGTAAGCTGGCCGCCGCCTGTGAGCTGTACGGCGTCCGGCTCGCCCCGCACGGGCCGGGCGATGTCAGCCCGCTCGCACAGGCGGCCACCATCGCCCTGGACATCTCCAGCCCCGCCTTCGGCGTCCAGGAGGCGGCGACCTTCCGCGAACCGGTTCATGAGGTCTTCCCCGGGACGATCGTGCCGCACCTGGGGGCGATGGAGCCCCATGAGACCCCGGGGCTCGGCGTCGACTTCGATGAGATCGCCGCGCGCCGGTATCCGGTGCCCGAGCCCCTGGCCCATGACCGCTGGGCCCTGCTGCGGACCGTCGACGGAAGCGTGCAGAGGCCATGAGACCGAACGCCGCCACCGAGGGCCGGGCCGGTCACCGGCACGCGCGGATCCGCCACCGGGGCACGGGACGGCCCTTCGCCCCGGCCTTCACCACGCCACCCAGGAGAGCACCCCGCTCCCGGGCGGCACCCCCTGTTTCCGTCCCGAACCCGCGCCCTTCGTCAACGAGTTGTCCACGTTGGCGGGGCGCGGCCAGGGGCGGGGTCGAGTACGGGCACAAGGGTCCCCTCCACCCTGCCGAAGGCCCGTACCGCGGCGCGGCGGCGCGCGCCTGTGCTCAGCACGTCCGCGAGTATCCCCCACCGCATACGGAGGACTTCCGTGCACAGGAAACGCCTGAGACTGCGCAGATCCCTCGCGCTGTTCGCCGGAACGCTGCTCACCGGAGCCACCCTGACGCTCACGGCCCCGGCGGCGGACGCTCAGCCCGACCCCGGCCGCAAGGCCGCCGCCCCCGTGTTCCAGCAGGTCACCCTCGCCAAGGGAGTGGCCGAGACGGGCGAGCCGATGTCGCTTGCCGTGCTGCCCGACCGCTCGGTGCTGCACACCTCGCGCGATGGCACCCTGCGGCTGACCGACGCCGCCGGCACCACCAAGGTCGCCGGCACCCTGCCCGTCTACAGCCATGACGAGGAGGGGCTCCAGGGCGTCGGGGTCGACCCGGGCTTCAGCGCCAACCGCTTCATCTACCTCTACTACGCACCGCCGCTGAACACCCCCGCGGGTGACGCCCCGGAGAACGGCACGGCCGCGGACTTCACCAGGTTCGACGGCGTCAACCGGCTCTCCCGCTTCGTGCTCAAGACCGACGGCACCCTGGACCGGGCCAGCGAGAAGACGGTGCTGGAGGTCAAGACCTCCCGCGGTATGTGCTGCCACGTCGGCGGCGACATCGACTTCGACGCCCAGGGCAATCTGTACCTGTCGACCGGCGACGACTCCAACCCCTTCGCCTCCGACGGCTACACCCCCATCGACGAGCGGGCGAGCCGCAACCCGGCCTTCGACGCCCAGCGCAGCGCGGGCAACACCAACGACCTGCGCGGCAAGATCCTGCGCATCAAGGTCAAGGCGGACGGGTCGTACGACATCCCGGCGGGCAACCTCTTCGCCCCCGGCACCGCCAGGACGCGCCCCGAGATCTACGCGATGGGCTTCCGCAACCCGTTCCGGATGAGCGTCGACAAGGCCACCGGTGTGGTGTACGTGGGTGACTACGGGCCCGACGCGGGCAACGCCAGCTCCACCCGCGGCCCGCAGGGCATGGTGGAGTTCGCCCGGGTCACCAAGGCGGGCAACTTCGGCTGGCCCTACTGCGTCGGCAAGAACCAGCCGTACATCGACTTCGACTTCGCCACCGGCGCCTCCGGCTCCGCCTTCAACTGCGCCGCGCCGAAGAACACCTCGCCCAACAACACCGGCATCACCGATCTGCCCCCGGCCCAGCCGGCCTGGATCCCCTACGACGGCGGATCCGTGCCCGAGTTCGGCTCCGGCTCCGAATCCCCGATGGCCGGACCGGTCTACCGCTACGACGCCAACCTCAACTCGCCGGTGAAGTTCCCGCAGGAGTACGACGGCGACTTCTTCGCCGGGGAGTTCGGCCGCAAGTGGATCAAGCGGATCGACCAGGGCACGGACGGCACGGTCGCCTCCATCAACGCCTTCCCCTGGACCGGCACCCAGGTGATGGACATGGCCTTCGGCCCGGACGGCGCGCTGTACGTCCTGGACTACGGCACCGGATGGGGCGCGGGCGACGCCAACTCGGCGCTGTACCGCATCGAGAACGTGGTCGGAGGCCGGGCCCCGGTCGCCCAGGCGGCGGGCGACCGGATCTCGGGGCAGGCGCCCCTGCGGGTCGCCTTCTCCTCGGCGGGCTCCAGTGACCCCGACGGCGACGCCATCAGCTACAGCTGGGACTTCGGCGACGGCGGGAAGTCCACCGAGGCCAATCCGGCGCACACCTACACCGCCAACGGCACCTACACCGCCACCCTCACCGCCAGGGATCCCGGCGGGCTGACCGGCACGGCGAGCGTCCACATCACCGTCGGCAACACGGCGCCGACGGTCACCCTGGAACTCCCCGGTGACGGCCGGCTGTTCACCTTCGGCGACAAGGTGCCCTACCGGATCAAGGTCAGCGATCCGGAGGACGGGGCCGTCGACTGCTCCAAGGTGAAGATCACCCACCTGCTCGGGCACGACAGCCATGCCCATCCGATCACCTCCGCCACCGGCTGTGAGGGCACCCTCCAGACCCTGGCGGACGGCGAACACGACGAGAACGCCAATATCTTCGGGGTCTTCGACGCCGAATACACCGACAAGGGAGCGGGCGGCCAGCCCCCGCTGACCACCCACACCCAGCATGTCGCCCAGCCCAAGCACCGTCAGGCCGAGCACTACACCGCCTTCCAGGGCATCGAGCAGGCCAGCCACTCCACGGCGCACGGCGGCAAGACGGTCGGCTTCACCGACAACGGTGACTGGATCTCCTTCAAGCCCTACCTCCTCGACAACGCCACCAAGCTGACGGCCCGCATCTCCTCCGGCGGGCCCGGCGGCACCATCGAGGTCCGTGCGGGCAGCCCGACCGGGACGCTGCTGGGAACCGCGACCGTGCCCGGCACCGGTGGCTGGGAGAACTTCCAGGACGTGAGCGCCACGCTCGGCGGCGCCCCCTCGGGGACGACCACGCTCTACCTCGTCTTCAAGGGCGTCACCGGCCAGGGCAACCTCTTCGACCTGGACGACTTCACCTTCACCACCGGCTGAGCCGGGACGAGCCCGGGCCGCGCCGGAGGACCCGAGGGGACCCTCCGGACGGCCCGCGCGGCGGGGAGGAGAACGCCGACTCCTCCCCGCCGCATTTCTGCCCCCGATGTCAATTCTCTTTATTGACACAGTCGATGGAAAGCCGCTTATTTTCCTCCTGACAGAGCGTCGAACCGCTTCTTTTGCCGAGTAAAACAGCAGGTCGAAGGGGCGGTTCAAAGCCGTGCTCCGGTATTTCAGCCGAAGCGTTGACGTGATAACACACATGGTTTTACATAAACGTCACGCGCACTTTCCCGGAGGTAAGCAGGAGGAACGGCCGACCATGCACGACGACCGCCACACCGTGGAAGAGCGCATCGCGAAGTTCATCGCCGAGCGCCTGCGCCCGGCGCTCCACAGCGACCGCGTCCCCCTGGAGGTCGCCGCCTGGCACATCCCCGGGGAGCCGGTGCCGGTGGCCGACGCGCTGCGCGCCGAGTACCGCCCGTTCATCACCGGCGGCAGCTGGGGCGGCCCCTGGTCGACCACCTGGTTCCGGACCACCGCGACCATTCCCGAGCGCTGGGCGGGCCGCCGGGTCGAGGCCCTGTTCGACCTCGGCTTCGACCTCTCCCACGGCCCCGGTGGCCAGGCCGAGGGCCTGGTCCACACCGCCGACGGCACCCCGCTCCAGGGCCTGCACCCCCACAACCGCTCGGTGCCGCTGACCCCCCGCGCCATCGGCGGCGAGAGCGTGTGCCTCCTGGTCGAGGCCGCCGCCAACCCGCCCATCGCGGTAGCCACCGGCATCGGCACCCACTACGGCCACCGGCTCACCGCGGGCGAGGAGGAGCTGTACCGGCTGCGCCGCGCCGACCTCGTGGTCCGCGAGGAGGACATCTGGCAGCTCCTCCACGACATGGAGGTGCTGGACGAGCTGATGCGCGAACTGCCCCTCGGGCTGCCGCGCAGACACGAGATCCTGCGCGCCCTCCAGCGGGCCGTGGACAGCGTGCCCCCGCGCCGTATCGCCGCGGGCGCCGCGGCCGCCCGCGAGATCCTGCGCCCGCTCCTGGACCGGCGGGCCCATGACTCCGCGCACACCATCGCCGCCGTCGGACACGCCCACATCGGCTCCGGGTGGCTGTGGCCGCCGCGCGAGAGCGTGCGCAAGTGCGCCCGGACGTTCTCCAGCGTGGCCGCGCTGGCCGAGGAGTATCCCGAGCTGGTCTTCGCATGCTCCTCCGCGCAGAGTTACGCGTGGATGCGCGACCACCAGCCGTATGTCTTCGAGCGGATCAAGAAGGCCGTCGCCGACGGCAACTGGGCGCCGGTGGGCGGCATGTGGGTCGAGGCCGACGGCAATCTGCCCGGCGGCGAGGCACTGGCGCGCCAACTGGTCCACGGCCGCCGCTTCTTCTCCCAGGAGCTCGGCGTGGAGACCGACGGCGTCTGGCTGCCCGGCGCCTTCGGCTGCACCGCGGCCTACCCTCAGCTGGCCGCGCTCGCGGGCGCCCGCTGGTTCCTCACCCGGAAGCCGTCGTGGCACGAGACCGGCCGGCCGCCCCACCACACCTTCTGGTGGGAGGGGATCGACGGCACCCGGATCTTCACCCACTCCCCGCCCGTGGACGACAACGCCGCCCTGTCCGGCGCCGAACTGGCCCACGCCGTCGCCCGTTACGCCGACAAGGGCGGCTCCACCCGCTCGCTGGCCCCCTTCGGCTTCGGTGACGGCGGGGGAGGGCCCACCCGCGAGATGCTGGAGAAGGCCCGCCGCCTGGCCGACCTCGAAGGCTCCCCGCGGGTCCGGGTCGGGACGCCGTCGGACTTCTTCCGCGAGGCCCGCGAGGAGTACCCCGACGCGCCGGTGTGGCGCGGTGAACTGCACTTGGAGCCCCACCGCGGCACCTACACCAGCCAGGCCCGCACCAAGCGCGGCAACCGGCGCGGCGAGGCCCTGCTGCGCGAGGCCGAGCTGTGGGCGGCCACCGCCGCCGTCCGCACCGGCGAGCCCTATCCGTACGAGACGCTCGACGCGCTGTGGAAGCAGGTGCTGCTCCACCAGATCCACGACATACTCCCCGGCATCTCCATCTCCTGGGTCCACCAGCAGGCCGAGCAGACCTACCGCGCCATCCACCGAAGCCTGGAGCGGATCGTGGCCGCGGCCGCCGGCCACCCGGACCCCGCGGAGCCGCTCGCCGTCCTCAACGCGGCCCCCCACGCCCGGCGCGAGGTCGTACCCCTCGATGAGCCGCCCGCCGCGGGCGGCCCGGTGCAGAAGCTCTCCGACGGCCGGTACGCCGTACTCGCCCAGGCCCCCGCGCTCGGCGCCGCCGCGCTCGGCACCGGAAGCGCCGACACCGCCGACCGGCCGACGGTCACCGCCCGTCCCGCGGACGGTGGCGGATACGTCCTGGACAACGGCGCGCTGACGGTGCGTATCGACGCCGACGGGCTGGTCCGGTCCGCCTACGACCACGCCTGCCGCAGAGAGGCCATCGCACCCGGTGGCGCCGGAAACCTGCTCCAGCTCCACCCCGACGATCCGGTGCGCTTCAGCGCCCGGAACCTGGACGCCCAGTACCGCGACGCCCATCGCGACCTGGACACCGCCACCGCCGTCCGGCTCGAGGACGAGGGTCCGCTGCTGGCCCGGGTCCGCGTGGAGCGCACCACCGGCCGGTCCGTGGTCGTGCAGCGCCTCGGCCTGGCCGCGGGCAGCCGGATCCTGGAGGTGGACACGGACATCGACTGGCGGGAGGAGGACACCGTCCTCAAGGCCGCCTGGCCCCTGGACGTACACGCCGAACGCGCCGCGTCCGAGATCCAGTTCGGCCATGTCGAGCGGCCCACCCACGAGAACACCAGCTGGGACGCCGCCCGCTTCGAGGCATGGGCGCACCGCTGGATCCACGTCGGCGAACACGGCTGGGGCGCGGCCCTGCTCACCGACTCCACCTACGGGCACGACGTCGGCCGCCGCACCCGCGAGGACGGCGGAACGACCACGACCCTCCGGCTCACCCTGCTGCGCGGCCCCCACAGCCCCGACCCGCACGCCGACCGGGGCCGCCACCGCTTCCGCTACGCGCTGTGCCCCGGCGCCGACATCGGCGACGCCGTGGCCGGGGGCTACGCGTTCGGCCTCCCGCTGCGCCCGGCCACCACCCGGCTCACCGGACCGCCGCTGGTCGCGGTGGGCGATCCGGCCGTCGTGGTGGAGGCGGTCAAGCTCGCCGACGACCGCTCCGGCGATGTCGTGGTCCGGCTCTACGAGTCGAGGGGCGGCCGGGTCCGCACCTCCCTCGCCGCCGGTTTCGCCGTCGCACGCGCGCAGGTGACCGACCTCCTGGAGAACCCCACGGGCGAACTGCCGCACACCGACGGCGTGCTGGACCTCGAGTTGCGCCCGTTCCAGATCCTGACCCTCCGGCTGGCGCGCGGGGCGTCGTGAACCCGCCCCGCCAGGACACCGCGGGCCTGCCCGAGGAGGACCACAGGCTGCTCCGGAACTGGGTGGCGGAGGGCGGCCCGCGCGCCACCCGCGCCGCTGTCGTCCTCCTCGCCTCCCAGGGGCTGCGCAACGCAGAGATCGCCCGGCGGCTGGAGGTCTCCCGGCAGACCGTGGGCCACTGGCGGCAGCGCTTCGACACCTCCGGCATGGAGGGCCTGCGCGAGCGCCCCCGCCCCGGGCGGCCCAGCATCATCGACGAGGCCGAGGTCATCACCCGTACGGTCCTGGCGCCCGACGGCAGCGGCGCCTCCCGCGCGGTCGCCCGCGAACTCGGCTACAGCCACGCGGCCGTCGCCGCCATCCGCCAGCGCTGGCGGGTCACGCCCGGCAACGCCACCGTCCCCGTCGTGCCCACCCGGCCCCCGCTCCCGGAGGCCGAGGTGTGGGTCCTCGGCCTGTACCTCGACACCCATCGGGCACTGCTGCTCGTCGGCACCAGCCCGGCCGCCGACGAGCGGCACCGCGGCGCCTCGCCCGGCGCCGATGTCATCGCCGCGGTGGACGCCGCCGTGGAGGCCGCGCTGAAGGTCCCGCCGTCCCCGGCGCCGGGGGAGGGGCGCGGCCAGGACCGGCTGACCGGGTATCTGGACGAGGCCCGGCGCCGCCACCCGGGCGCCTCCCTGCACGCCATCACCCTGTGGGACACCGGGGAGGGCGGGCCGCAGGCCGAGCGGTGCGCCCGGGGCGGGGTGGTGCACCACGCCCTTCCGGTGCGCACCACCTGGCGCACCTTCCTGCGGGCCGTGGTCGGGCTGGACTCCACCCGGCACCCGGAGTCCTCGCACCGCGTCTACCTCGACCTGGCCGCCGCCCTCACCCGCTACGCGGACCGGCCCGGCACCGCCCGCGAGCGGCAGCCCGTGCGCTGGCTCCGGGAACCCATCGCCACCCACTTCGCCGACGCCTCCCGAGCCGACACCGACCAGCGCCGGGAGTCCTGGGGCGGCGCGAACCAGATCGACCTCGGCTCCTTCAACGAATGCGTGGTCATCGAGGCGGTACGGCTGGCCGGGACCATCACCCGCGGCGAGATCTCGCACCGCACCGGCCTCACCCAGCAGTCGGTCTCCCGGATCTCCCGCTCGCTGCTGCGCCGCGGCATCCTGGTGGAGGACGACCGGCGGCAGGCCACCTCCGGCAAACCGCGCACACCGGTGCGGCTGCGCGGCGACGCCGGCCACGCGCTGGGCATCCATGTCGACCCCGAGGTGCTGACGGCGGTCGTGGTCGACCTCGACGGCGCCATCGTGCGCAGCCGTACGGAACCCGTCGCGCAGACCGCGAGCCCGGACCAGCTCGTGGACCACATCGCCCGGCTGGGCCGGGGTGTGCTCTCCGCCGCCGGTGGCGCGGTGCGGCCCGGGGGATTCCTCGGCATCGGCGTGGCCACCCCCGGCCCCGTGGACGTGGCCTCCGGCACCGTCCTGGACCCGCCGCTGCTGTCGGTGTGGCGGGATGTGCCGCTGCTGTACATGCTCAAGGACCGCTTCCGCTGTCCCATCGTCATGGAGAAGGACTCCTCGGCCGCGGCCATCGGCGAGCGGTGGATCGGGCGCAACCGGCGCGCCCGCGACTTCGTGTACCTGTACCTGGGCACCGGGGTCGGCGCCGGGCTGTTCATCAACGGCGACATCCACCGCGGAGTCAGCGCCAACGCGGGGGAGTTCGGTCAGCTGTGTGCCGTCGCCCTGGAACGGGTCGACGCGGACGGCAGACCGGAGATCCTGCCCGAGTGCAATCCGCCGGTGTCCATCCCCGAGACGGCCGCCCGGCTCGGCATGGCCCTCGGCCCGCGCGCCGCACACGACCCGCGCGGGGCCCACCGGGCGGTGAGCGCGGCCGCCGGGGCCGGCGATCCGGTCGCCGAGAAGGCCGTGCGCCAGGTCGCCGGGGCCATCGGCAGGGGTGCCCTGTCCCTGGTGGACCTGCTGGACATCGACCTGGTGGTGCTCGGCGGGCCGTTCTTCACCGATGGGGTCGCCGACCTCTACACCTCCGAGATCTCCCGTATCGTCAACGACTTCCCGACGGCCAGACGACTGCGCCGCGTCGATGTCGAACGGTCCGTGCTCAGCCGCGAGGCCGCCGCCGTCGGCGCCGCGTCGACCATCTTCCACGCCACGTTCACCCCGCGGCTCGCGGGCCGTCCCGCGCCCATGAGGCGGTGAACGAATGGCCGGACACGGGTTTTTGTCAACGGGCTTTGCAAAGTGGGGCCGACTCGGTACGGTCCCCTTACGCCCACGGACGCGGCTCCTCCCCTCACCATGGCTCGCATCCGTGCGGCGCCCTAGGCGCGACGGCGCGCGCCTGTGCCCAACCCCCTTTGAGAATCACACTTCTCCCGGAGGTTCCCCGTGCACAGGAAACGTCCCGATCTGCCCGCCACCGCCACCACCCCCGCCCCGCGCCGCTCCGTGATCAAGGCCGCGGCCGGTGCCGCCCTGCTCACCGGCGCGGCGAGCGCCCCCGCGTGGGCCACCCCCGTCCGCAAGCGGCCGAGAGCGGGCCGGGTGCTGGTGTTCTCCAAGACGGCGGGCTTCCGCCACGACTCCATCCCCGACGGCATCGCCACCGTCCGGCAACTGGGCTCCGAGGCCGGGTTCACCGTCGACGCCACCGAGGACGCCGCCGCCTTCACCCCCGGCAACCTCGCCCGGTACGCCGCGGTGGTCTTCCTGTCCACGACCGGAGATGTCCTCGACACCACCCGGCAGACGGCCTTCGAGGGCTATATCGCCGCGGGCGGCGGCTACGCGGGGGTGCACGCGGCCGCCGACACCGAGTACGACTGGCCCTTCTATGGCGGGCTGTGCGGTGCGTGGTTCCAGTCGCACCCGGCGATCCAGCAGGCCACGGTGAAGGTCGAGGACCACGCCCACCCGGCCACGGCCCACCTCGGGAACACCTGGGTCCGCACCGACGAGTGGTACAACTACCGCACCAACCCCCGCGGTACGGCCACCGTGCACGTACTCGCCGCGCTGGACGAGTCCTCGTACAGCGGCGGCACCATGAACGGCGATCACCCCATCTCCTGGTACCAGCAGTACAAGGGCGGCCGCGCCTTCTACACCGGCCTCGGCCACACCAAGGAGTCCTACGCCGAGCCCGCCTTCCGGCAGCACCTCCTCGGCGGCATCACCTACGCCATGGGCACCACCGCGGCCAGTCACGCCCGCTGACGCGCCACCCGGACCGCGGGAGACCCCGGCCGGGACGGCCGGACGGACCGAGGCAGACCCCCGACACCCCTTTCCTGGAGTCGCAGTGACCCCTGATGTGCCGCGCCGACACTTCATGGCCCTCGCCGCCACGACCACCACCGGCCTCGCGGCCGCCGGACTGCCCGCCGGGGCCGCCCACGCCGCGGCGCCCGGCGGCCCCAAGGCGGCGGACCGGCCGCTGGCGCTGTGGTACCGCAAGCCCGCCGCCGACTGGCTGAGCGCCCTGCCGCTGGGCAACGGGCGGCTCGGCGCGATGGTGTTCGGCGGTTCGGAGACCGAGCGGCTTCAGCTCAACGCGGACACCGTCTGGGCGGGCGGACCACATGAATACGACAACCGCAAGGGCCTCGCCGCCCTGCCCCGCATCCGGCAACTCGTCTTCGACGGAAAGTGGCCCGAGGCCGAGGCGCTCATCAACTCCGACTTCCTCGGCGTGCCGGGCGGTCAGGCCCAGTACCAGACCGTCGGCAGCCTCCTGCTGACCCTGCCGACGGCCGGTACGGTCTCCGCCTACCGGCGCGAGCTGGACCTGGACTCGGCGGTCGCCACCACCACCTACACCCGCGACGGGGTGACCTTCACCCGCGAGGCGTTCGCCAGCGCTCCCGACGGCGTCATCGTCGTCCGGCTCTCCGCGTCCAGGAAGGGCGCCCTGTCCTTCGGCGCCACGTTCGAGAGCCCGCTGCACACCTCCCTGTCCTCGCCGGACCCGCTCACCGCCGCGCTCGACGGGACCGGGGACGCCACGGGCGGGGTGAACGGCGCGGTGCGGTTCCGCGCCCTGGTGCGGGTGCTCGCCGAGGGCGGCAGCACCACCAGCGCGGGCGGGACCGTCACCGTCCGGGGAGCCGACGCGGCCACCGTCCTGGTCGCCATCGGCACCAGCTATGTGAACTGGGAGAACGCGGGCGGTGACGCGGCTGGCAAGGCGGCGGCGGACCTCAACCCGGCGGCCGGCCGCCCCCACGGCCAGCTGCGCGGCCGCCATGTCGACGACCACCGTGCGCTGTTCCGCCGTACCTCACTGGACGTGGGCACCAGCGACGCGGCGGCCCTGCCCACCGACGAACGCGTGGCCCGCTTCGCCTCCGGCGGCGACCCGCAACTGATCGAGCTGCACTTCCAGTACGGCCGCTATCTGCTCATCGCCGCGTCCCGCCCCGGCACCCAGCCGGCCAACCTCCAGGGCATCTGGAACGACCTGACGGGCCCGCCCTGGGGTTCGAAGTACACCATCAACATCAATACGGAGATGAACTACTGGCCGGCCGCCCCCGCCAACCTCCTGGAGTGCTGGGAGCCGGTCTTCGCCATGCTCGACGAGCTGGCCGTGGCCGGGCAGTCGACGGCGCGCACCCAGTACGGCGCCAACGGCTGGGTCACCCACCACAACACCGACGCCTGGCGCGGCACGGCGCCCGTGGACGGCGCCTTCTGGGGCATGTGGCCCATGGGCGGCGCCTGGCTGTCCATGGCCGTCTGGGAGCACTACCGGTACACCCGCGACACGGCGAAACTGCGGGCGCGCTACCCCGTACTCAAGGGCGCGGCCCAGTTCTTCCTCGACTCGCTGGTGACCGACCCGACCACCGGCGCGCTGGTCACCTGCCCCTCCGTCTCCCCGGAGAACGCCCACCACGGCGGGGGCGGCGGCTCGCTGTGCGCCGGGCCGACGATGGACATGCAGCTGCTGCGCGATCTGTTCGGCGCCGTGGCCTCGGCCGCCGACGTCCTCGGCACCGACGGCGGCTTCCGCGACCAGGTGCTCGCCGCGCGCGGACGGCTCGCGCCCATGAAGGTCGGCGCTCAGGGCCAGCTCCAGGAGTGGCAGCAGGACTGGGACGCGGGCGCCCCCGAGCAGCAGCACCGCCATGTCTCCCATCTGTACGGGCTGCATCCGAGCAACCAGATCAGCAGGACGCGCACCCCGGACCTCTTCGCCGCGGCGCGCACCTCCTTGGTGCGGCGCGGCGACGCGGGGACCGGATGGTCGCTCGCCTGGAAGATCAACTTCTGGGCGCGGCTCCAGGAGGGGGACCGTTCCCACAAGCTGCTCACCGATCTGCTCACCCCCGAGCGCACCGCCCCCAACCTCTTCGACCTGCACCCGCCGTTCCAGATCGACGGCAACTTCGGCGCCTGCGCCGGAGTGACCGAATGGCTGCTCCAGAGCCAGCACGACGAGCTCCACCTCCTGCCCGCCCTCCCGCCGAACCTGCCGAACGGCAGTGTGCGGGGCCTGCTGGCGCGGGGCGGTTTCGAGGCGGACGTCAGCTGGCAGGGCGGTGCGCTGAGCGAGGCGCGGCTGCGGGCCCGGGTCGCGGGTCCGGCGCGGCTGCGCACGGCGAAGGCCGTGCGGGTGACCTCGGGGGACGCGCCCGTCCCCACGACCCAGCCGGAGCCGGGTGTCACGGCCTTCACGGCCGAGGCGGGCGCCACGTATGTGGTGCGGCCCGCCTGAGACCGGGCTCAGCTGCCGGTCGCCGACTTCCAGGCGTCGATGTTGTGGACGAAGCCGAAGTAGTTGTTCACCACGGTCGTCCAGGTGCCGGATCCGGACGGCCCGAGGAGCGCCATGACCTCGCCGGGCGCCACGGTGAGGTCGAGGGCGTCCAGTACGACATTGCCGTCGTAGGCGACGGTGACCGCGTCGAAGCGGATGCCCATCAGCCGACTCCCCGCAGCAGGGCGGGCAGTTCGGCGACCGAGTCCAGCACATGGGTGGCCCCGGCCGCGCGGAACGCCTCGTCGCCGTGGGCCCCGGTGCGCACACCGGCCACCAGCCCCGCACCGGCCCGTACCCCGCTGACCATGTCGTAGGAGGTGTCGCCGACGACGGCGACCTGAGCCACACTCTCGGCGGCCTTGGTCCGCAGGAACGCCGCCAGCACCATGTCCGGGTACGGCCGCCCGCGCCCGCCCGCGTCGGCGGGGCACAGGGTGAGCGGCACCAGGTCGCGCCAGCCGAGCGCGTCCAGGATCGCGTCCTGGGTGACACGGGCGAAGCCGGTGGTCAGGACGACGGTGCGGCCGTCGGCGGCCAGTGCCGCGATCGCCTCGCGGGCGCCGGGCACGGGGGCGATCAGACCGCCGTCGACGAGTTCGCCGTACGACCTCTCGAAGGCGGCGTTGGCGCGCCGGGCCAGATCCTCCGTGCCGAACAGATGGCGGAAGACGGAGATCTTGGACTCGCCCATGGTGGCGCGGACATGGGCCAGCTTCTCGGCGTGGTCGGGGGTGCCGGGCTCGACGCCCAGCTCACCGGCGGCCGCGTCGAAGGCGCGCTCGACCAGGCCGCCGTCGGCGACCGTCGTACCGGCCATGTCGAGGGCCACCAGGCGGAAGTCGGGGGTGGGGGCGGTCATGTGTGTCACCAGCCCAATTCGTTCGCGGTGGTTTCGGCTATCGCGGGCGAGCAGGTCATACCGCGCCCGCCGGGCCCGGTGACCAGCCAGACGCCATGGCGCACCCGCTGGCGGTGCACGACCCGCCCGGTGTCGGTGCACTGGGCGTACACCCCGGCCCAGCGGCGCCGGACCTTCGGCAGCGGCCGGCCGAGCAGGGCCTCCACGACACCGGTGAGGTGGTCGTAGGGGTCCTCGAGGGTGTCGAAGGCGAAGGGGTGCTCGTACTCGTGGGTGTCGCCGATGGTCAGTCCGCCGTCGGCGCGCTGCACCATCAGCAGCTGCATACGGTGCTCCGCCGCGGTACCGGCCTGCGGCCGCCGCCCGTTCAGCTCGTCCAGGGCGGGGGAGGCGTACGCCGGGTAGTAGCGGAGGCTGTCGGCGTCGGCGACCGAGGTGGTCAGCGGCTCGCCGAGCGGGTCGGTCTGCATCATCTGGAGCCGGACGCGGCGCACCGGCAGGTCGGGACCGGCCAGTTCGCGCACCAGACCGCCGAGCCAGGCGCCGGTGCACAGCACGACGGCGTCACCGGTGTGCACCTCGCCGTGGTCGTCGCGGACGGCCCGCTCGCCGATCACCTCCCGGACCTCGCGGCCGGGCAGGAAGGTGTAGCGCGGGGACCTCAGCAGCTCGGCGCGCAGCGCCACCTGGGCGGTGCGCGGCTCGACGGCCGCGTCCCGCTCGCAGTACAGGGCGGCGTCGAACTCCCCGCGCAGGGCTGGGTTGAGGGCCCGGGCCTCGCCCGGGGTCAGCAGCTCGTAGCCGCGGGCGGCGGCGTCCGCACGGGCCACGGCGGCCTCGGCGACGGCCACTTCCAGCTCATCGCGCACCGGGGTCAGGGAGCCGTTCGGGCGGAAGCCCAGCGCCGGGACGCGGCCGCCGATCTTCTCCCACAGCTCCCGGGCCCGCAGCGCGGTGTCCAGCTCCTCGCCGCCCGCCCGGCCGCTCACCCAGATCTGGCCGAAATTACGTAGCGAGGCGCCGCGAGCCTCCGTCTCGCGCTCGATCTGTACGACCTCGTGGCCGCGTTCCACTGCGTGCCAGGCGTGCATGGTGCCCACCACGCCGGCTCCGACGACTATCACTCTCACGTCCGTCACGCTCCATGGGTTCGGGGAACCGGAGGAATCCGGCTGACAACGAGAGCGTGAACCGGGCATCGCATTTGGGCTAGACCCGTTATCTTTTTGTGATCTCACAAGAGGGGCTAAAGGCGGGCCAAAGGGGCATTTTTCAGCCGCGCAGATGTGTCGTGAAGGAGAACCGGTCACCCCGGTACAGCGTCCGTACCCGCTCCAGCGGACGGCCTTCGGTGTCCCGTGAGACCCGGTGGATGAGCAGCATCGGCAGGGCCGGCGGGGTGCCGATGAGCAGGGCCTCGCGCGGTGTGGCCAGGACGGTCTCGATCCGCTCGTCGGCGTCGCCGAAGGCGATGCCCCGCTCGGCGAGATGGGCGTAGAAGGAGGAGTCCGGATCGAAGGCGGTGTCCAGATCGGGCACGCGAGCCTCGGCGACGTATGTGCTCTCCAGCCCGACCCGCTCATCGTCCGCGAGCAGCACCCGCTCCAGATGCCAGACGGGCTCCCCGCGCGTGAGACCCGTCTCGGCGGCGAGCGCGTCGGGGCAGGGGAAGCGGTCGAGGGTGACGAGCGAACGCCCGGGGGTGCGCCCCTGGCGCCGTACGCCTTCGGTGTAGCTGGCCAGCGACAGCGGCTGCTCCAGCTTGGGCCCCGCGACCACCGTGCCCCGGCCCTGTCGGCGCAGCTTGCCCTCCAGCACCAGCTCGCGCAGCGCCTGGCGCACCGTCTCCCGGGCGACCTCGAACCGCTCGGAGAGATCGCGCTCGGTGGGAATGGGGGCGCCCTCGCCCAACTCGTCGACGAGCCGGGCGATATGCGCCTTGACGGCGTAGTACTTGGGCACACGGCCGTGCTCCGGGATGCCGGAGCGGACGGGGGCGCCGGGGGCCTGGTCGTTCGGGTAGTCCACGCAGAGATCGTCGCAGACGGAGGTGCGCGCCCCGGCGGCGGTCGCGACCCATGTGGACCTCGGCGGTGGTCGCCGCCGTCGCGCGGACCGGCACGCCGTGGCGGGAGCGCTCGTTCCGGCGGTACGTCACCGACTGGGAGTTCCGCGAGTACGCCCGGCTCAGCCGAGCCGGCCGGGGCGCTGCTTCGGGGCGGCCAGGGCGGGGATCTCGGGGTGGTCGCGCAGGGCGGTGACGACCGCGTTCACCGCGGCGCGCTGTGTCGTGCCACGGCGCACCGCGATGGTGACGTTGCGGTGCACCGGTGTGCTGAGCTCCCGGGTGGTGACGGCGTGGTCCGGTGTGATGGCGAGGGCGGGCAGCAGTGTGATCGAACGGCCCGACTCGACATGTCGCAGCACCATCAGATAGTTGCTGAACCGGCATGCCACCCGGGGTTCGAACCCCGCCTCGCGGCACAGCCGTACGGTCAGATCCGCCATGTACGACTGCGGTCGGTCACACGCCCAGGTCTCCTCCGCGCAGGCCGCGAGGTTCACCGTCGTACGGCCGGTGAGCGGGTGGTCGCGCGGCAGCACCAGCACGATGGGGTCGGTGCCCAGGGGGATGATCTCGAGGTCCGCGCCCCATGACAGGCCGACGTAGTCGGTGGTGGTGACGATGACGTCGGCCTCTCCCGAGCGGAGGGCCGGGCCGCTCTCATGCGGCTCCAGCTCGATCAGTTCCAGGCGGAGCCGCGGATGGCTGGTGGCCAGCCGGGTCGCCGCCGGTACCGCCAGGGTGTAGATCGCGCTCTGGAACGCCCCGAGCCGGACGGTGCCGATGGGCTCGTCGTTCAGGGCGTGCAACTCGGCCTCGGCCTCGGCCATCTGGTCCAGGATCTCCCGGCCCCGGCGGGCCAGCAGCAGTCCTGCCGGGGTCAGCCGCACCTTCCGCCCGGTCCGCTCCAGCAGCTGGCACCGGGTCTCGGTCTCGAGGACGGCCAGCTGCTGGGACACCGTCGACGCGCTCAGATGCAGCGTCTCGGCGACCGCGCGCACGGTGCCCAGGGTTTCCAGCAGGCTGAGCAGCCGCAGCCGGCCCGAGTTGAGCATGCCCCGATTGTAGATCCGAGCTGTACGGTTTCGCCGAACAGATCGGTCGGATCTGTGCGATGGACGCGCGCAGCGACGCATCCCTACCGTCGGTCGTATGGATCCCGAGACTGCCGGTGGCGCCGCCGAGCGCCACCTCATCCGCTATTCCGGCAAAGCCGCGTTCACCTCCGAGGTCATCGCCCGCGCCGCGGGCACATCGGTGTTCACCGAGAGCGGTCGTGAGCTGCTCGACTTCACCTCCGGCCAGATGAGTGCGATCCTCGGCCACTCCCACCCGGCGATCGTGGCGACGGTGCGCGAGCAGGTGGCCCACCTCGACCATCTGCACAGCGGCATGCTCAGCCGCCCGGTCATCGACCTCAGCCGCCGGCTCGCCGAGTCCCTGCCCGATCCCCTGGAGAAGGCGCTGCTCCTGACCACCGGGGCGGAGGCGAACGAGGCCGCGGTGCGGATGGCCAAACTCGTCACCGGCCGCCATGAGGTCGTCTCGTTCGCCCGGTCCTGGCACGGGATGACCCAGGCCGCCGCGAACGCCACCTACAGCGCCGGGCGCAAGGGCTACGGACCCGCCGCGCCGGGCAACTTCGCGCTGCCCGTCCCGGACCGCTTCCACCCCGAGATCGTGGACGCCGACGGCTCGCTCGACTGGCGCCGCCAGCTCGACATGGGCTTCGACCTGATCGACGCCCAGTCGGTCGGCAGTCTCGCCGCCTGTCTGGTCGAGCCGATCCTCAGCTCCGGTGGTGTCATCGAACTCCCACCGGGCTATCTCGCCGCCCTGGCCCGGAAGTGCCGGGAGCGGGACATGCTGCTGATCCTCGACGAGGCCCAGACCGGGCTGTGCCGTACCGGCGACTGGTACGCCTTCGAGGCCGAGGGCGTCGTCCCGGACATCCTCACGCTGTCCAAGACGCTCGGCGCGGGGCTGCCGCTGGCCGCCGTGCTGACCAGCGCGGAGATCGAGCAGCGGGCGCACGACCTGGGGTTCCTGTTCTTCACCACCCATGTCAGCGATCCGCTGCCGGCCGCCGTCGGCAACACCGTCCTGGACGTCCTGGTCCGCGACCACCTCGACAAGCGTGCGCGCGACCTCGGCGCGGCACTGCGCGATGGGCTCGATGAACTCGCCACCCGACACGAGGTCATCGGGGACGTCCGCGGCCGGGGCCTGCTGCTGGGCGTGGAGCTGGTGGGCGATCAGGTGCTGGGCGAAGGCGGCGCCGACCGGCTCGGCGCGGCCGTCACCCGGCGCTGCTTCGACCTCGGGCTGCATATGAACATCGTCCAGTTGCCCGGTATGGGCGGCACCTTCCGGATCGCGCCCCCGCTGACCGCGAGCGATGACGAAATCGCCCGCGGCGTCGCCATCCTCGACCAGGCGCTCACCGACGCCGTCCGGGGGCTCTGAAGCCCGGGACCCCGGAGGGTCCGGGCCTCCGACGCCCGGGCCCTCCGAGGGCGTTCGGCGGTGTCCGCATGACAGATGTCATGCGGACTCATGACACACCGCACTCCAACCGGCCCCGCCGTGCGGGAAACCTGGAACCCATGGACACCGTTATCGAAACCGCCGATCTGCGTCGGCACTACAAGGGCTTCGAGGCCGTACGCGGTATCGACCTCACGGTCGCCCGCGGTGAGCTCTTCGCGCTCCTGGGGACCAACGGGGCGGGTAAGACCTCCACCCTGGAGGTCCTGGAGGGCCAGGCCACCCCGACCGCCGGGACCGTCCGGGTGCTCGGCCGCGACCCGTACCGCGAACGCGCCGCCGTCCGCCCCCGTATCGGGGTGATGCTCCAGGAGGGCGGCTTCCCGACGGAGCTGACGGTCAACGAGACCGCGCGCATGTGGGCGGGGTGCACCAGCGGCGCCCGCCCCGTGGCCGAGTCCCTGGAGATGACCAGGCTGTCCAAGCGGGGGACGGTGCGGGTCAAGCAGCTCTCCGGTGGCGAACGCCGTCGCCTCGACCTCGCCCTGGCCCTGCTCGGGCGGCCCGAGGTGCTGTTCCTCGACGAGCCGACGACCGGCCTGGACGCGCAGTCCCGCCGCGACACCTGGGAGCTGATCCGCGAGCTGAAGGAGCAGGGCACGACGGTGGTGCTCACCACGCACTACCTGGAGGAGGCGGAGCAGCTGGCCGACCGGCTGGCGATCATGCACGAGGGGCGGATCGCCACCTCGGGACGGGTGGCCGACGTGGTCGCCGAGCGGCCCTCGCGGATGACCTTCGAGCTGCCCGAGGACTACTTCCTGGGCGATCTGCCACCGCTGGCACCGCTGGGTGTGATCAAAGAGGAGACGGCCGGGCGGACGGTCCGGCTGGAGACCGGCGATTTGCAGCGCACGGCCACGGCGCTGCTGCTGTGGGCCCGGGACAAGGACGTGACACTGCGCGGCCTCGACGCCCGGTCGGCCACGTTGGAGGAGGCGTTCATGGAGATAGCGAAGGGCCTGGAGCAGGAGGGGGCACGATGATGACATCAGCAGCCGGTACGGCACAGGCGCCGACCGCCACACGTGCGCGGCGCACCGCGGCCGACCGTATGTCCGCCCTCGGCCGAGCCGAGTTGACGCTGCTGCTGCGCAGCAAGGCGTCCCTGGTCACCGCGGTGATCCTGCCCAGCACGATGGCGTTCGCGATGCGCGGCATGGTCGAGGAGCTGGACCTGGGCGGCACCGGCCTTTCGGTGGCCACCGTCATGCTGCCCGCCGCGCTGGCCACGGCGCTGCTCTTCTCCGTCTACACCAATCTGGTCGGCGTGTACGTGCTGCGCCGCGAGAGCCTCGTGCTCAAGCGGCTGCGCAGTGGCGAGCTGCACGATTCGGAGATCCTCGTCGGCAGCGCGCTCCCGGCGTTCCTGCTGGCGGGCGTGCAGTCCCTGCTGCTGGCCGGTGGGATGACCGCGTTCCTCGACGCGGACGCCCCGGCCGCCCCGCATCTGGCGGTGCTCGGCCTGCTCATCGGGGTGGCGATGCTGGTCGCCGGGGCGGCGCTCACTGCCGCGTTCACCAGGACGGCGGAGAGCGCACAGCTGACGTTCCTACCGTTCCTGCTGGTCACCCTGGCAGCCTCCGGGGTCTTCGCACCGCGTGAGGTGATGCCGGACACCATGGCCGACATAGCCTCCTGGCTGCCGTTCTCGCCGGTGATGGATCTGCTGCGGGGCGGCTGGACGGGTGAGCTGGCCGGTACGGATCAGATCCGGGCGACCCTCCTCGCGCTGGCGTGGACGGGCCTGGCAGTGTTCGCCGTACGGCGGTGGTTCCGCTGGGGGCAGCGGGGTTGAGAACGATGGAGCCCGAGGTGACGTGGTCGGCGACCATGAGCGTGGAGACCTGGGTGGAGCGGCTCGGGGGCCCGGACGGCCCCGAGCGCTACCGCCGCTACACCCTCTTCACCATCACCTTCTTCGCCGTCGCCGAGGCCGCGCTATGGGTGTTCTGGGGCAAGACGTCGGACGCCGGCACGCCCGAGTCGGCCCTGGTGGTGGCGCTGGGAGGGGTACACGTCGGTGTCCAGGCGCTGCTCGCCCGGGCCGCCCTGCGCCACTACCTCGGCGCCGGACCGCGCCCGGTCCGGCTGGTCGCGCTGTACATCGTCGCCACCGTGGCCATGGCCGCCCTGGGCTGTGCGCTGCTGGCCACCGGCCGCATCGGGGACCCCGACCTGGCGTCGTACCTGATCTGGCTGCACATGTTCTACGCCGGTCCGCCGATGCTGGCGCTGCCGCGCGGCCCCGGGGCGGTGCTGGTCGGTGCGGTGCCGGTGGCGGCGCTCGGTGCGGCGGCGGCGAGCGGGCTGTCGGGCGAGCGGCTGGCGATCACGGTCGGCACCACCCTGCTCATGGTGCCGTTCATGGCCATGGCGATCCGGGTCTCCGGCTGGAGCGTGCGGCTGATCGAGGAGCTGGCAAGGGCCCGCGAGACACAGGCGCGGCTGGCCGTGGCGGAGGAGCGGCTGCGCTTCGGCCGCGATCTGCACGATGTGCTGGGCCGCAACCTCGCGGTGGTGGCGCTGAAGAGCGAGCTCGCGGTGCAACTCGCGCGGCGCGGCCGGGAGGAGGCGGTGGGCCAGATGGAGGAGGTGCAGCGCATCGCGCAGGAGTCACAGCGGGAGATCCGCGCGGTGGTACGCGGCTACCGCACCGCCGATCTGCACACCGAACTGGCCGGGGCCCGGTCCGTGCTCGAAGCCGCCGGGATCGACTGCCGGATCGAGAACGGCCCGGCGGCGCGGCTGCCCGCGCAGACGCAGGCGGCGCTCGGCTGGGTGGTCCGCGAGGGAACGACGAATGTGCTCCGCCATGCACAGGGCGCCTCGCGCTGTGAGGTGACGGTGCGCGCGACCGTCTCGGACGCGGTGTTGCTGGTGATGGAGAACGACGGGGCGGGCACGGCCCCCGTACCGGGCACCGGAAGCGGGCTGCCGGGGCTGCGCGAGCGCTTGGCCGAAGTGGACGGCACGCTGGACGCCGAACCGGGCCCGGACGGGACCTTCCGGCTGACCGCGAGGATTCCCTGGAAGGCGGCCGACGAATGATCAGGGTTCTGCTGGCGGACGACGAACACCTCATCCGGGGCGCCCTCGCCTCACTGCTGGCGCTGGAGGACGACATCCTCGTGGTAGCGGAGGCCGGTACGGGCGACGAGGCGCTGGCCATGGCCCGGGCGCACCGCCCCGATGTGGCCGTCCTTGACCTCCAGATGCCCGGATATGACGGAGTGTCGGTGGCGGCCCGGCTGCGTGACACGGTGCCGGAGTGCACTTCGATGATCGTCACCAGCCATGCCGGGGCCGGGGCGCTGAAGCGGGCGCTGGGCGCGGGGGTGCGCGGCTTCGTGCCCAAGACGGTGTCCGCGCGGCGACTGGCGGAGATCATCCGTACGGTGCACACGGACGGCCGCTACGTCGACCACGAACTGGCGGCCGACGCGATCGCGGCGGGCGAGTCGCCCCTCACACCGCGCGAGGCGGAGATGCTGTCGCTGGCCGAGGACGGAGTACCGGTGGCGGAGATCGCGTCCCGCGCCGCGCTGTCCCCCGGGACGGTGCGCAACTACCTGTCGGCCGCCGCGGCGAAACTCGGTGCGGAGAACCGCCATATGGCGGCTCGGGTCGCCCGCGAGCGCGGATGGCTCTAGGAGTGCTGTGTCGGGTGGTGTCAGCCCTCTGACGCCGTGTCTGCCGCGCGCGTGGCGGCCTTCCACAGGGCCGCGCGCCTCGGCCTGCGGAGGCATTCAGCGGACCCATCAGCGTGTCGGGGCGTGGCGGCCGGGGCGTCGGGGTGGGATGGGCACGGCGCACAACGGCCAACGGTTCGGTTCCGGCCGAGGTGTTCCGGGCATCGAGTTCCGGCCCCGGCGGCGCCGCGACACCGATTCTCCCCGGCTCACCTCCGGAGACAGCGATGGGATCCCGACTGACCCGCCGTGCCGCCGTGCCGCTTCTCGCCCTCGCCACGGCGCTGTCCAGCTGTTCCGCACCGTCCCCGAAACCGGCGGTACGGCGGGAGGTGGCACCGGGCGCCCGGCTGGAGGACCCGCCGGAGCTGGTGAGCCACAACGGGCTGCTGCGGGCACGGCTCGTCGTACAGCGGCGCAAGGTCGACGTGGCCGGCCGCAAGCGGTGGGCCCTCACCTACAACGACCGCTATATGCCCCCTACGCTGCGGTTCCGCCCGGGTGACAAGGTGGAGCTGGACTTTGTGAACCGGGTGCGCCCCTACACCAACCTCCATGTGCACGGGCTGCATGTGTCACCCAAGGCCCCGGCCGACGATGTCCTGATCCATGTCGGCGCGGGCAAGACGTACCACTACCGATACCGGTTCCCCCAGGCCCTCAAGCCCGGCACCTACTGGTACCACTCGCACGCCCACCCCATCTCGGCTCCCCAGGTCGCCGGGGGACTGGCGGGAATCATCGTGGTCGACGGGCTCGAACGGTACTTGCCGTCGGCCTTGCGCCACATCACCGAGCACACCATCGCGCTCAAGGACTTCCAGGTCCAGGGTGATGCGGTCAAGACCGAGGGGCTGAAGATCGGCGCCCCCACCCATCGGACCGTCAACGGCCAGCTCAACCCCACCATCCACATCCGGCCCGGTGAGGTCCAGCTGTGGCGGCTGGCCAACATCAGCGCGAACATCTACTACAAGCTGCGCCTGAGGGGGTATCGGTTCAGGGTGATCGGACGGGACGGATTCCCCGTCGACCGCACCTTCACCAGGGACACCCTCCTCCTCGCGGCCGCCACCCGCTTCGACGTACTGGTCACCGGTGGCCGGCCCGGCCGCACCGTGCTGGAAACGCTCCCGTACAGCACCGGCCCGGCCGGCAACCAGTTCCCCCGGGCGAAGCTGGCCACCCTGGTCTCCTCGGGGAAACCGGTGGCGCGGGTGGCCATGCCCACCACCTTCGCTCCGCCGGAGGATCTGAGCCACCTCCCGCTCGCACGCCGCCGTACGGTGGTGTTCTCCGAGAACAAGGCGGGGACCGAGTTCTACATCAACGGCAGGCAGTTCGACCCGCACCGGGTGGACCTCAGATCGAAGCTGAACACCACCGAGGAGTGGACCGTCGTCAACACCAGCAACGAGGAGCACTCCTTCCACACCCACACCAACCACTTCCAGTTGATGAGCGTCAACGGCGTGCCCCACCACGGCCACAGCCTCCAGGACATCGCCAACGTTCCGGCCAAGGGCCGGATGGTCATCCGGATCCGCTTCACCAACTACACCGGGAAGACCGTCCTGCACTGCCACATCCTCAACCACGAAGACGCGGGAATGATGGCCGTCCTGGACATCGTGAAGTGACCGATCCGGGGCAAGTGACCGATCCGGTGGGAGCCCCACGATCCTCGCGCGTCGCCCTTGTACTGCCTTTGCCTCGAGTTCGCCGAGCATTGGCCTGAGCTTGTTTGCATACAGGAATGGACCACATCACCTTCCTGGTGGCGGTCGTCATCGTCACGGCCCTCGCTTTCGACTTCACCAATGGATTCCATGACACGGCGAACGCGATGGCCACGTCCATCGCCACCGGCGCGCTCACCCCCAGAACGGCGGTTCTGGTGAGCGGGATCCTCAATATCGTCGGCGCCTTCCTCTCCACCGAGGTGGCCAAGACCATCTCCGGTGGCATCGTCGACGACACCTTGGTCACCCCGGGCATGATCTTCGCGGGGCTCGTCGGGGCGATCCTCTGGAATCTGCTGACCTGGCTGGTCGGGCTGCCGTCGAGTTCGTCGCATGCGCTGTTCGGCGGGCTGATCGGGGCCGTATGGGTCGGTGCGGGCTCTCATGGCGTGCACTTCGACAAGGTTGTCGAGAAGGTGCTGATACCGGCGGTGGCCTCGCCGATCGTGGCCGGTGTCGCCGCGCTGCTGGCCACCTACCTCGCGTACCGGCTCACCGACCGCGCCCGGAAGAAGTCCGTGACCAAGGGTTTCCGGGTCGGCCAGATCGCCTCGGCCTCGCTCGTCTCCCTCGCGCACGGCACCAATGACGCGCAGAAGACCATGGGCGTCATCACGCTGGCCCTGATCTCGACGGGCGCTCTGGGCCATGACGCCGGTCCGCCGCTGTGGGTGATCGCCTCCGCGGGCCTCGCCATCGGCCTCGGCACCTACCTGGGCGGCTGGCGGATCATCCGCACCATGGGCAAGGGCCTGACCGAGATCCAGTCGCCGCAGGGTTTCGCCGCCGAGACCGCCTCCACCACCGTCATCCTCACCTCCGCGCACCTCGGCTTCGCCCTGTCCACCACCCAGGTGGCCTCCGGCAGCATCCTCGGCGCGGGCCTCGGCCGACGGCTGGCGGAGGTGCGCTGGGGCGTCGCGGGCCGCATGGTGATCGCCTGGCTGGTCACGCTGCCCGCGGCCGCGCTGGTCGGCGGCGTCTCCGCGAGCGTGGTCACCAACGGCGGCAACATCGGCGCGGCGGTCGTCGCCCTGATCGGCGCGGCCCTCGCCGCGGGCATCGTGCTCCTCTCACGCCGTAACCCCGTGGACGCGAAGAACGTCAACGACGCCCACGAGGTCACGATCCGCACCGAGCCGCCGGCCGCGGTCGGCACGGCCGCGTAAACCCCCCGAATCACGGAGAGAGTCAAGACGATGCATCTCGACTGGACCGCACTCGGCCAGGTCACCGCGGTGAGCATCGGCGTCACCATCGCCGTGGTCACCGTCTTCGCCCTCGGCGTCCTGGGCCTCGCCCGTGTGGAGGCGGCTCGTGAGGAGAACGGCACCGGCTCCACCCTCGGCCTGACCCAGGCCGGGCTGTGCTTCGTGGCATGCGCGGCGGTGGTGGCCTACGGGATCTATCTGATCGTGCCGCAGTTCCACTGAGAGCGGAAGGGAAGGACCGGATGACAACGCCGCCCTTGCTGTCCGAGCTGTCCGGCCTTCGGGTCGACTACAGCGACCAGGACGACCCCGTACTCATCCGGCCGGACGGAAGCCCGGTCGACACCTGGCGGGAGAACTATCCGTACCCGCACCGCATGGAGCGCAAGGAGTACGAGTGGCACAAGCGGCTCCAGCAGATAGAACTGCTGAAGTTGCAGAGCTGGATCAAGGAGACCGGACGCCGGCTCGTCATCGTCTTCGAGGGGCGGGACGCGGCCGGCAAGGGCGGCACCATCAAGCGTTTCACCGAGCACCTCAACCCGCGCGGCGCACGGGTCGTCGCGCTGGAGAAGCCGACCGAGCGTGAACGTGGCCAGTGGTACTTCCAGCGGTATGTGGAGCATCTGCCGACCGCGGGTGAGATCGTGCTCTTCGACCGGTCCTGGTACAACCGGGCCGGTGTCGAGCGGGTCATGGGCTTCTGCTCGGCGGATGAGTACCGGCGCTTCATGCGCCAGGCGCCGATGTTCGAGCGGATGCTCGTGGACGACGGCGTGGACCTGGTGAAGTTCTGGTTCTCGGTGTCCCAGAGCGAGCAGCGCACCCGCTTCACCATCCGTCAGGTGGACCCGGTACGGCAGTGGAAGCTCAGCCCGATGGATCTGGCCTCGCTGGACCGCTGGGACGACTACACCGCCGCGAAGGTCGCCATGTTCCGCTCGACGGACACCGAGTACGCGCCCTGGACGGTGGTCAAGAGCAACGACAAGAAGCGGGCCCGCGTCGAGGCCATGCGCAGTGTGCTCGCCCGCTTCGACTACACCGACAAGGACGAGGAGATCGTCGGTCCCCCCGACCCGCGCATCGTGGGCGCGGCGGCGGGCCTGCTGGAGGCGGGCGAAGACGACAGCCCCGACACCCCCGACACCAACGCTCCCGACACCGACACCACCAAGCCCACCGACACCACCGTCACCGACACCACCGGCGGCGCCGACGGGCGCTGACGAGCACACCGAAGCCCGGCACCCGCCCAGGGAGCCGGGGTTCCGCACCGGGGCCGGGTCCGCGTATCCGCGGGCCCGGCCCCGGCGGGTGTCGGCGCGTACGACCGGCCGGGGTTGTCCGGTCAAGCGGCCCGTTGCCTCCCGCATCGTTCAGACAGCCGTAACCGACGGCGGCGGGTGTGCACACCTGCTCTCCGCAGGGTTGGCGTCATCCCCGGTGCCCTCACCACCCGGGAGGCCCGAATCGCCCCACCGCTCGAAGGACGACGCATGCCCCGCCACCTCCGCCTCCCCCTCGCCGCCGCGCTGCTGCCGCTCGTGCTCACGGCCTGCGGCGCCAGTGCCTCCGACGACGGCTCCACGTCCGAGGGCCGGGACCCCGACACCCTGGTGGTCGCGGCGATCCCGTCCGAGAACTCCACCTCGCTCGCCCAGCAGTACGCCCCGGTCATCAAGCTGCTGGAGGCCGAGACCGGCAAGAAGGTCCAGATGCAGAAGGCGACCAGCTACGCCGCCGTCATCGAGGCGCAGCGGGCGCACAAGGCGGATGTCGCGCTCTACGGTCCGCTCTCCTACGTCGTCGCCAAGGACAGCGGAGTCGGTGTGAAGCTGGCCGGCGCGCTGGTCACCGCCAAGGGCGAGACGCCGGGCTACCAGTCGTACGGCATCACGCGCGGTGACGCCAAGGACATCAAGAGCCTGGCCGACTTCAAGGGCCACAAGGTGTGCTTCGTGGACCCGACCTCGACATCCGGCTATCTCTACCCGCAGGCCGGTCTGCTGAAGGCGGGTGTGAAGTCCGGCGACTACACCAAGGTCATGGCGGGCGGTCATGACGCTTCGGCACTCTCGGTCGCCTCCGGCGACTGCGACGCCGGTTTCGCCTTCGACACCATGGTGGACAGCGACCTGATCAAGCAGGGCAAGCTCAAGAAGGGCCGGCTGAAGACGGTCTGGAAGTCCACCGAGATCCCCGGCTCGCCCGCCGCGGTCTCGACCGACCTCACCGCGAGCCTCCAGAAGAAGATCGTCGACGCGTTCCTGACCAAGGCCAACGCCGACTACATGGAGTCCAAGGGCTGGTGCTCCGGCGACGGCTGCAAGATCGACGACAACTGGGGCTTCGTCGCGGTCAAGGACTCCGACTACGACTCCGTCCGCGCGGTCTGCGACACCACCAAGGACGCGCAGTGCAAGGACGGATCGTGACGGCCCCGGTTCCCACCCCCACCGCCGCCACCGCCGTCACCGGCTCCCCCGTCGCCGCCGGGGAGCCGGTGATCCGGCTGAGCGGTCTGACGAAGCGGTTCGGCACCGGCGCCGACTCGCTGCTCGCCCTGGACGATGTGTCGTTCGAGGTGCGGCCCGGCGAGGTCGTGGCCCTGCTGGGGCTGTCCGGCTCCGGCAAGTCGACGCTGCTCTCCCTGCTCGACGGCCTCCAGCCGCCGACCTCCGGCGACGGCACCGTCCTCGGCACCGCACTGGCCCGGGCCGGCCGGTCCGAACTGCGCGCGCTGCGCCGCCGGATCGGATTCGTCTTCCAGCAGTTCCATCTGGTCGGCCGGCTCAGCGTGCTGGAGAACGTGTGCACCGGCGCCCTCGGGTCGCTGCGCGGGCCCCGGCTGGGGCTGCTCAGCTACCCGCGCGCGGTGCGGGAGCGCGCACTGGACGGGCTGGAGCAGGTGGGCCTGGCCGCGCACGCCTTTCAACGGGCGGACACCCTGTCCGGCGGCCAGCAGCAGCGCGTCGCGGTGGCCCGCGCCCTGATGCAGGAACCGGCTCTGCTGCTCGCGGACGAGCCGGTGGCCTCCCTCGACCCCGAGTCCTCGGCGCAGGTCATGCGGCTGCTGGCGCGCGTGGCCAAGGAGCGGGAACTGACCGTGCTGTGCAGCCTGCACCAGGTCGATCTGGCGCTGTCCTGGGCGCACCGGATCGTCGGTCTGCGGTCGGGCCGGGTCGTCATGGACGTCGCCACGGAGGGCATCGACCGCGCGACGGTGATGCGGCTGTACGAGGCGGTGGCCGCCGAGGGCGCCGAGAGTGTGGCCGCCGCCGTCGCGGCCGGCCCGCCCGCCGTCCGCCACCCCGCCTCCGCCGCCACTTCCGTCTCCGTCCGCGCCCCCGGGGGCGTGCCGGTCACCGCGTCGCCGGTGCACACGTTGGGGGACTGAGTGTCCGTAGCCGAACAGCATCCCCCGGCCGCGCCCCCCACCGGCCCCGGTCCGGGCCCCGGCGCCACGCGTCCGCACCGGCGCACCCTGGCCCGGCCCACCGCCGCCGGGCTCAGCGCGGCCACGGCACTGCTGCTGTGCGTGGGCGGCGGGGTATGGGCGTTCGTCGCGCTCCGGCTCAACATCGCCACGCTCACCGACAGCGCCGACAACGCGGTGAACTTCCTGTCGCGGACGCTGCCGCTGGACTTCCCGCCGACCGGTGAACTGCTCTCGCTGATCTGGCAGACGCTGGCCATCGTGGTCTCCGCCACCGTGCTCTCGGTGGTGCTCAGTGTGCCGCTGGCCCTGCTGGCGGCCCGTAACACCAGTCCGGGGGCCGGTGCCCGGGCCGTCTCGCGCGGTGTGATCGTGCTCTGCCGCGCGGTCCCCGAAGTGGTCTTCGCCATCGCCGCCTTCCGTGTCTTCGGCCTGGGCGGGATGACGGGTGTGGTCGCGCTCGGTGTCCACTCCGTCGGCATGGTGGGCAAGCTGTACGCCGACGCCGTCGAACAGACCGACGAGGGCCCGCGCACCGCACTGCGCGCCACCGGCGCCGGGCGGCTTCAGCAGATCACCGGCGCGGTGCTGCCGCAGGCGCTGCCGTCCCTGGTGGCGACCGCGCTGCACCGCCTGGACATCAACCTGCGCGCCTCGGCCGTGCTCGGCTTCGTCGGCGTCAACGGTCTGGGGTACGCGCTCTCCACGGCGATCACCACCCTCGACTACCGGCGGGCGATGGCGCTGGCCGTGGTCCTGCTGCTGCTCTGCTTCGTCGCCGAGTCGGTCTCCGGCGCCATCCGGCGCACCCTGCTCCAGGACGTCACCACGGCGCGGCGCTCCCGCCGTTCATGGCCGGTGTTTCCCGGCGCGCGCCGCGACGAGCGGCCGGGCGGCACCGCTCAGGCCCGCCCGTCCCCGCCGACGGCCGCCGGGCCCCCGGCCGGCGGTGGCACGGCCGTACGCCGCACCCTGCCGCGCTGGAGCGCCCGGCGGATCCGCGGGACCACCTGGCTGGTGCTCACCGTCGCCCTGGTCGTCGCCTCTGCCGTGCGCTCCGGTCTGTCCTGGAGCACCCTGCGGCGCGGCGCCGAGTCGTTCCTCCCGACGCTGGGCGACTTCCTGCCGCCCGGCACCGGTGGGATCGGCGGCCAGCTCTGGGCCGATCTGTGGGTCACCCTCCAGATCGCGCTCGCGGGCACTCTCATCGGGCTGGTGCTGGCGCTGCCGCTGGGGGCGCTCGCGGCCCGGAACGTGGTGGGGTCGCCCCGGGTGGCCCGGTTCTTCCGTACGGTCATCCTGCTGGTGCGGGCGGTCCCGGAGCTCGTCCTGGCGATCGTCTTCGTCGTGGTGACCGGTCTGGGCGCGGTCTCCGGCGCGCTCGCCCTGGGCGTCGGTTCGGTCGGCCTGCTGGGCAAACTGGTGGCCGACTCCCTGGAGGAGACCGAACCGGGCCCGGCCCGTGCCCTGGTCGCCACCGGCGCCCGCAGACACCAGGTGTTCTTCGGGGCCGTTCTGCCCCGGGCCTGGCCGGCGGTGGTCGGACATCTGCTGTACCAGCTCGATGTCAACCTGCGCTCGGCCACTCTGCTCGGCATCGTCGGCGCCGGTGGTATCGGCTACGACCTGCTGAACGCGGCCCGGGTCCTCCAGTTCCCGGTGGTCACCACCGTCGTGCTGATGGTGCTCGCGCTGGTGCTGCTCATCGAGGGGCTGGCCGTCTGGGTGCGCAAGGTGTACGCCTGACGCGGCGCGCCCGGTGTGCGTCCGACGCCCGGTGGAGGACACGACGGCCGCCTGACGTCCGGGTCGCCGGTGAGCACGAGATCACCGCCCGCTTCGGCGTCAGCCGGCCGTACGCCCCCGGTTCCGGCGCTGGACGTAGAGGCGATGACCCTCCGGGCCGGTCCATTCCAGCCGTACGACACCGGGTACGGCGGCGTCGGCGATGCGCGACGGGTCGGACCAGTAGCCGAAGTTCGGGTTGCGGAAGAACGTCGCCCACAGATGGCCGTCGCGGTCCACGAAGAAGTTGTTGTGACCGGCGCCGACCCCCGCGGTCCACCGCCTGGAGTACGGCCCCTCGAAGGTGTCCGACACGGCGACGACGGCGTCGTACTGGTACTGCGCACGGCCGGGTCCCGGCGGGTCGTAGGCGTATCGCGTGCCGCCGTCGGGATGGACCGACGTACGGTCCCACGCGGCCTGGACCAGGTAGTACTTGCCCCCGTACCGGAACACGTAGGCGCCTTCGAGATACGGCTCGGGGGCGTAGGGCAGCTGCCGGAACGTGGGCAGGCCGCTCGTCGGGACGATGTCCTCCATGTCCTCGCGGAAGGTGGCGTAGAGGTCGTTGTGCAGCACGAGCCGCGCCTCGTCGCCCTCGGTGTAGAGGCTGCCGTCGATGTGGTGGTAGGCGCCGGGCTCGATGAACTCCGGCCCGCCGATGAACGCGTCGCCGAAGGGCTTGTCGAGGTTGCCCTCGGCGAGCCGGTACGGGCCCTCCACCCCGCCCTCGCTCACCAGCAGGAACGATCCGACCTTGCGGGAGTGGTCGCCCATGCACGCCACGATGTACCACCTGCCGCGGAAGTGGTGCAGCTCCGGGGCCCACACCTGGCCGCGCTTGCCGAACCGGTCGTCGTACCAGTACCGCTGCCACGGCGCGACGACCGTGCGCCCCGGCCGGTTCTCACCGGCGAACTCGGGCGACCACACCTTGCCCCGCTCGGCGCCGGGCCGGATACGCGTCGTGTCGGCCAGCCGCCATGGCCCCCGCAGGGACGGGGACACCCAGACGAAGATGCCGTCGTTCCACGGGGCGGCCGCGTCGAGCCCGGGTACGCGGGTGGTGCCGGTGGCCACGTACACCGGACGGCCGTGCACCATGAAGCAGTTGACGTAGGTGTCCCGCATCCAGACCACGCCGCGCTCCCGGTCGCGGGGGCGCGGTTCGAGCGGGAGGATGAAGGAGTTGTCCTCGCGCGGCCACAGGTCCGGCCGGGTGTCCGCGAGGCCGTAGGGCCGGGGATCGGGCCAGTTCGGCGGGTGGCGCCGCATGGCCGCCACCTCCGTGGACGATGCCGGGGCGGCGGTGGCGGGCAGTCCCGCCGCCACCCCCAAGGAGCCGGCCACTCCGGCCAGCAACGTCCGTCTGTCGATGGGCAATCTCTTCTCGGAGCTGGTCATCAGTCACGCCCTTCGTCGTCTTACGGCGTGGTGCTGGACTCGCTTGACACCTGACAGAGGCCATCGTGGGATGGCATGCCGCACAGCATGCGAACGTCCGCTGATTTTCGTCAAGAGTGGCGACAAAAATACCGTCCCGCGCCCGTGTGCTGATGGGACGTACCGGAACGTATACCGCGAAAGTCCCTGGCCTTCGCGTACGGTGAGTGCCGTGAAACTGAGGGATATGAGCTATCGCCTTGGCCCGCCGAGCGGGCGACTGCTGATCAGGACCAGCCGTACCGGGCTCGGCCGGAGGGCGGGGCACGATCTGACGATCGAGGCCACCCGATGGTCCGGGGGCGCGACGGTGGTCGGCGGCGCCCCCGAGGAGTCGTCGGTGAGCGTGACGGTCGAGACGGACTCGCTGGAGGTCCGGGAGGGCAGCGGCGGGCTGAAGCCGCTCACCGATGGCGACCGGGCGGATATCAAACGGCTGCTGGCGGGCGAGGGGCTGCTGCACACCGCGGCGCACCCCGTGATCACCTTCCGCTCCACCCGCGTCATCGGGACGCCCCAGTCCTTCGAGATCACGGGAGACCTCACCATCAAGGGCCGTACCCATCCGGTGACGGTGCACGGGAGCGGCGACCCCGACGGGACGCTGCGCGGCTGGGCGTCGGTCACCCAATCCGCCTGGGGGATCAAGCCGTACACCGCGTTCCTGGGCGCGTTGAAGCTGGCCGACGAGGTCCGTGTGGAGTTCGAGGTGACCGCCCTCGAACCGGCGCCCGGCCCCGGACAGGGCTGACCGGCGTGGCGGACCGAAGCGATCCGCCACGCCGGGCCGCGGGCCGTGGCTATGAGGTGTGCGTCCGGGCCGCGGCTTGGCAGCTCTCCGCGCCCTTGCAGCGCTGGAGCTCGGTGAGGGTGCGGTGCAGGGCGTCCCGTTGCGCGGGCGACAGGGCCGCCGCCCGGTTGGTGAGCTGCTCGGGGTCGGAGTCCAGTGCGTAGAACTCGCGCTGTCCGTCGACGTACTCGACGTAGAGCGAGTCCTCGGTGCGGATCGCCCCATAGGTCGGCGGGTCGCCGCTGTCCTTGGGCGCCGCGTCGGGATCGTCCTTCTTGACCGTGGAGTGATGGTGCTCGATCAGGACGGCCTCGCGCCACTCCTCCTCCGTCCGGCCGTGCATCAGATCGCTCAGGCTGCGCCCGTCCACGGTGGACGGCGGCGCCACGCCCGCGAGGTCCAGGAAGGTCGGGTTGAGATCGACGTTCTCCGCGAGTCGCGACACCTTCTCACCGGCCGGAACGCCGGGTCCGGTGACCATCATCGGCACCTTGACGTCGGTGTCGTAGGCGGTCTGCTTGCCGGGGCGGAGCCGGTGTTCGCCCATGTGGAAGCCGTTGTCCGACCCGAACATGAGGTAGGTGTCGTCCGCCAGGCCCTTCTCCTCCAGTGTCTTCTCCAGCTGGCCGATCATGGCGTCGACGGCCTGGACGGAGCGCACTCGCTTGGCGAACTTCCGGTCGATCCCCTGCTTCTCCTCCGCCGTCAGCGGCGACAGGGTGCTCTGCCACTTCGGCGCGTCACCGGTCGCCTTGTCGTAGGCGTCCGTCCGGGGGGCCTCGAGCCCGGGGAACTTGTCCTTGTCACGCGGCGCGGGGGTGTACGGGCCGTGCGGCGCGAACGTGGCCACCTCCAGCATGAACGGCTTCTTCTCCGCCGCAGAGGAGCCGATGAAGGAGGTCGCCTTCTTCGACAGCACATCCGTCAGATAGTCCTCGGGGGCCTTCCCGTAGGGCACGACCTTGCCGTTCTCGTTCAGGTCGTAGTCGTACTCGTTGTAACCGGCCCCGGCGACGTCCCATTCGTCCCAGCCGGAGGGGACATAGGGCTTGGAGGTGCCGTTCTTGTCCTTTGGCTGATACCCGTTGAGGTACTTGCCCATGAACCCGGTGCGGTAGCCGGCGCGTTGCAGCGCGGGCCCGAAGGTCTTCTCCTCGTTGCGGTTCTTCATGAACGCGCGGTAGCCGCCGTCATCGCCGCCGTTGGTGAAGACCCCGGTGTTGTGCGGGTACTGACCGGTGAGGAGCGATGTACGCGACGGGCAGCACAGCGAGTCGGTGGCGAAGAAGTTGGTGAAGGTCGTCCCCTTCTCCCGCATCCGCTGTACGTGCGGCATGTACTCCACGAGGTTCCACGCCAGGTCGTCGGTGAGGACATACACGATGTTGGGCTTCTTGCCCGAACGCGAGGCGTCGGCGTCGGCGGAGCCACCTTCATCCGCCGTGTTCATCACTCTGGCGCATGAGGCCAGCAACGCGATCGCCAGGGCCGCACACAGGGCGGCGAGGACACGTGGACGGCGACTGCCGAACATGGCGCAACCTCCTACGAGTTGTGCGTCTTCGTCGCCGGGACCGTAGGAGAAGGCTTTGTGTGATTCTTGTGAGGCGGCCGCCCGGGCCCATGGGCGGCCCGGGGCGCCTGCCGTGGGTCCGCGGGCTCAGGGCCGCGGTGCCGCCGCCGAGGGCTTCGTGGCGTGTTCTTTGACGAGTTCGTACGAGCGCAGGCGGGCGGCCAGTTCGTAGACCGGTGTGACCAGCATCAGCTCGTCCGCGCCGGTCGCCTCCGCCACCTCCGCCAGGCGCCCTACGACGGTCTCGGGTGTGCCGTACGCCTGATGGGCCCCGAAAGCCGCCAGCCCCGCCCGCTCCTCCGCGGTGAACGGGTGGGCGGCCGCCTCGGAGGGCGAGGGGAAGGGCACCTCGCTGTGCCCCTTGAGGAGCCCGGCCTTGACGACGTTCATCGGGCCCGCCAGCCGCCTGGCCTCCTCCTCGGTCTCGGCGCAGATGGCTTCCACGCACACCAGCACACGGGGGCTCGCGCACCACCGGGACGGGGAGAAGTGCGCACGGTAGTGGCCGAGCGCGGCCTGGGTGTTGTCCGGGCGGATGTGGTGGGCGAAGGCGATGGGCAGGCCGAGCTCCGCGGCGAGCTGGGCACCCGCGGTGCTGGAGGCCAGCAGCCACGGCTCCGGGAGCGGGCCGAGCGCGACCTCCTCGACCAGGAAGCGGAGCGTGGAGGCCACGTCGTCCCGGTACTCCTCGTCCGTCGTCGGCCCGGCGCCGCGCCGCAGCGCCCGGGCCGTGGACTCGTCGAAGGTGCCGGGGCCGCGGCCGATGCCCAGATCGATCCGGTCGGGGTGCAGCGCGGCGAGGGTGCCGAACTGCTCCGCCAGCATGATGGGGGCGTGGTTGGGGGCGAGTACGCCTCCGGAGCCCAGCCGGATGGCCGATGTCGACGCGGCCGCGTGGGCGGTCAGGACGACGGGCGGGAAGGCGCCGATGGCGGGGGAGTGGTGGTGCTCGGCGTACCAGAGTCGGAGATAGCCGAGGGCGTCGAGACGCTGGGCGAAGGCCGTGGTGTCACGGAGCGTGTCCACGGCCCGCGTACCCGTTTGGACCATGGCGACTTCCAGCGCGGAGAGCGGCACATCGATCATGCGGCGAGCATACGGAGTACCGGTCGCCGCGGGCAGCCGTTCCCCCGATGAGCCCGGGTCTTCGCGACCCCGGTGGCCGGGGAGGCGCGCCGGGCGGCCACCGGCGGTCCGCGTCGAGCCGCACACCGTGCCGTCCGGGTGGGGCTGCCCGCCGCCGCCCCGTGGCACGCTGGTCAGCAGGGCATGTGTCCGGACACGGGGGAGCACGAAGTGGACGAGGAACCGCGCCGGAACGGCGGTGAGGACGGCGCGCGGGCGCTGCGGGTGTGGGCGGCCACCGCCGCCCGCCAGGCCGGTGGCGTATTACGCCGGGCGGCGGACGACCCGGCGCGGCCCGCCGCGCTGGCCCAGACGATCGAGCATCTCGCCGCCATCGAGCGGCTGTTGCCCGTGGACGATCCGCTCCGGGACGAGTTCGTCCCGCTGCTGGGCGTGATGATGTGCGTCCGGCTGGGCACGCGTGGGGCGGCCGATACGCCCGAGGACGCCCGGCTCGAACGGGAGCGCGCACTGCGCCATCTGCGCTGGGCCGACCGCACCAGGCCGCTCACCGACCCGTTCGCGGTGAAGGCCCGGAGCGCGCTGCTCCAACTGCTCGTCCCGGAGCACTGCGCACGGGCCACGCACGCGTGGAGCCGGGCCCGCCGCCAAAAGCCGCCGCTCCGGGCCACCGGCCCGCGGCCGCCGGCCTCATCCACTGCGGCCGCGTCCACGCCGACCTCGTCCACGCCGGCCGATCTGGCGGAGGCCAGGGAGGTTCTGGAGCGCCTCGTCGTCGGTCCCGAGGAAGCGGACCTGCGCGGGATCCTCGGATTCCTCGGGCCGGAGATCGGGCTGACGCCGTCCCGCTCCTCCGGCTTCTCCGCCCCGTCCGCAGGGAGTTCCCCGGCCAGTTCCCCGGCCGCCGCGGAGCGGCCCGCCGAGGTGGCGACCGCCGAGGTGGCGACCGGGGAGCGTGCCGAGGACCCGCTGGCCGACGCCGTCCGCGGCGTGCTGGGCTGGGCCGCCGAGGACGTGGCGCGGTTCACGGAGCTCATGGTGTGGCTGTACAGGACCGCGGACCGGCTCACCATCTCCCCCGAGGAGGCCGAGGGGGAGGTGGCGGCCCTGGGCCTGGACCGGCCGGTGTTCGCACCGCTGCGCGAGCTGCTGACCGGGCTCAGGTCGGGCCAGGGTGACCGTCAGGTCCTGGCCGAGCGTGTCCGCCGCGGCGCGGAGGTCGCCCGGCGGACGCTGGGGGAGCTGCCGGCCCACACACCCGAACGGCCCCGCATCGCCAGGCTGCACGCCGTCCTGCTGGTGTGGGCCAACCTCCTGGTGCCCGGCACGATGGACTTCGACGAGCTGGACGAGGCCATGTCGGAGCCGGGGCCGGACCCCGAGGACCGCCCCGGCGGCCCGGGGCGTCTCGGTTTCGAGCAGCAGCTCGGCACCCTGGTCGATGCCGTACGGGTGTCCCAGACCGGCGATCTGACGCATCTGGAGACGAGCGCCGGCCGGATCCGGGCGATGGCCGATGCCCTGTCCGAGGGCGGCGAGGAGGCCACGCTCGCCCGTCGCGCCCTGTCCTTCGGCATGGCCGGGCGCCTCCACGAGGCGGTGACGCTCGGGGGCGGCCTCGACGCCGCCGACGCCGCCCTGACCGTGGCCAGGGAACTGCGCGCCGCCCACGACGACGAGGGCGCGGTGCCGTCCACGAGCAGGCTCACCGCGGTGGTGTTCGTCGCCCAGCACGAGCTGGCCCTGGCCCGCCGCAGCGGGGACCTCACCGGGCTGCCCCGTCTGATCGAGGAGCTGACCGGTCTGTACGACACCCTGCCGCCCGACCAGGAGAACCGCTTCGCCCTCGCCGCCACCTTGGCCGAGGTCCATCGGGAGCAGGCCGCCCATGACCAGGATCCGGCCGGATTCCGCGCCGCGGCCCGGTATCTGAGGGAGGTGGTGGCGACCGACGTACGGGAGCTCGCGCCCATGCTCGCACCGTACTTCCCGGCGGTGCGCGTCTCCGCGCTGCTCCAGCTGACCATGATCGAACCCAGCCGGGACGCGGCCGACCGGGCCGTCGCGGAGGTCCACCGGACCCTCGAAGGACCGCAGCCCACCCCCCATGAGGAACTCCGGCTGCGCTACCAGCTCGGCCGGGCCCTGCTGCACACGGCCCGCCACCTCGACGACCCGGACCTGCTCGACCTGAGCATCACCGAGCTGTCCCGGGCCCGCGAGCTGATCGTCGGAGGGGACGGCCTGCCGCACACCGCGGACGCCCTGACCCAGCTGTCCGAGGCCCACTGGCTGCGCCGCCGGCGCGGCGGGCCGAGCGCCGGCGAGGACCGGGCGGCGGGACTCGCCGCCAGAGGCGAGGCGCTGACCAGGATCTCCTCGGACGTCCTCCTCCAACCCGGCTCCGAACACGGCCTGGCCGTGGCCCGCTTCGGTTCGGCACAGGCGCTGTGGCTGGCCTACTGGAGCACCGTGTCCGGCCGTCCGGCCGACGCCGTGCACGCGCTGGAGCTGGGCCGGGCCCTGGTGTTGCGGTCCGGCGCCGCGTCCCGTGGCATTCCCGAGATCCTCGAAGCCCGGGGCCATCCGGACCTGGCCCGGCAGTGGCGCGCCGAGGTCGCCGCGAACCCGCTCCGGCCCGGTACCGAGTCCGACCTGGGCCGGGCCACCGGCCCGCAGATCCCGGGCAGTCTGCGCCGCAGGGCACTCGAAGCGCTGGGCGCGGGCAGCGGCGCGGACGCCCGGAAACTGCTCGGCCCCCCGGACCTGCCGGCGCTGCGGGCCGGGCTCGCCGCCGCCGGTGCCGATGCGCTCGTCCACCTCGTCCCCGGGCAGAGCCCCGGTATGCCGGGCTTCGCCCTGATCCTGCGCCCCGGCACCGGCGACGCACCGCCCGCCGTCCTGAAGCTGCCGCTGCTGACCCCCGGCAGCCCGCCACTCGAGCGCTACCTCGACGCCACCGCCCGGCGTTCCCGGACGGACGCCGACGCCACCGACGAGGCGGGGCGGCAGGCGGTGCGGGACGGGGAGTGGGAAGCGGCGCTGCGCGAGCTGTGCGACTGGGCCTGGCCCGCCGCGATGGGCCCCGTCCTGGCGGCCGTGGGCCCGCTCCACCGGCCGTCGCGGATCGTGCTGGTGCCGTGCGGGCCACTCGGCGCGGTCGCCTGGCACGCGGCCCGCACCCCGTACGGGACCGACGGGCGCGAGTACCGTTACGCATGCGAGGACGCGGTGTTCAGCTACGCCCCGTCCGGCGCCGAGTTCCTGCGGGCCGCCGCCCGGGACCGGCTGCCCACCACCGCCGGGCAGGTCCTGGTCGCCGACCCCGAACTCAGCCTGGTCTGGGCGGAGATCGAGGCGGAGGCGGTGCGCGCGGCCTGCTACCCCGACGGCCTCCGCTACGGCGAGTTCCCCACGGCCGATGTCAGCGACGCGCCGGGCACACCGGAGGACATCCTCGCCGTGCTGCCCGGCGGCGGCTCCCCGGTCGCCGTCCTGCACATCTCCTGCCACGCCCTGGCCGGTCCGGACCCCACGCGCTCCGCCCTCTGGCTCGCCGCCCCGCCCGCGGGGCCCGAGGACGCGGGGCGGCTCAGCGTGGCCCATATCCTGGATGGCGCGGTCGGCGCGGTCGGCGCGGTCGGCGCCGTGGGCGCCGCCGCCGGACAACCGGGCGGCGCGGGCCCGCTGGTGGTGCTCAGCGCCTGCGAGACGGACCTCAGCACCCGCGACCACGACGAGGCCCTGACCCTGTCCACCGCCCTGGTCGCCCGTGGCGCGGCCGATGTCATCGGCTCGCGCTGGGCGGTCCTCGACGCCTCGACGGCCCTGATGATGGCCGTCTTCCACGACTTCGTCAGCACACATGGCCTCGCCCCGGCGGACGCCCTGCGCGCGGCCCAGCTCTGGATGCTCGACCCGCGGCGCGAGCCCCCGCCCACCCTCCGCGGCCACCTCCGCGGCGAAGCCGCCCGTACCGACCTCGACCGCGTGCACCTCTGGGCCGCCTTCACCCACCAGGGCAACCCGGCGGCCCGGGGCCCGGGGTGACGCCGAGAGCCGGGCCCGCACCGGCGCGGCGAACGGCGGGCCGAACAGCCCCGGCGGCCCAGGGGTGGTGCCGATCCGGCGGGAGGCTAAGCGCTCAGCTGGAAGTGCCCCGACCTGCCGTCGATCGTCTGCGGCGCCGTCGTGGCTGGTCGCGCCCACGCGGCGGAGCCGCACCTCGACACGGCCCCGCGCCCCTTCGGGGCGCCACCGGACCGCAGCCGACTTCCGCTGATCCGCTCAGCCGATGACGAACGGGAGCTTCGCGGCCAGATCGCCCAGTTCGGCCCTCTCCACGTCGGCCGGGGCCCGCCGCCCGGTGCCGACCAGCAGCGCGTCCTTGTCGGACCACGACGCGGGGAACGCCGCCCCGGCGATCTCCTCCAGCATCCGGCGGGATCCGGCGAGGCTCTCGGCGGGAGGCTCCGCCGCGCCCGGGAGGTGGGCGATCAGATCGAGGTGGTGCAGGGTCCACTCCAGGACGTACGCGGAGAGGTAGTCGCCCGCGGTGAGCACCACATCGCGGGTGCCGACCCGGAGGGCCGGGTCGGCGAGACCGGCCGCGCGCCCGGCGGCGGAGCCGACGTCGTCGAGGTGGAACTTCAGCAGCCACGGCTCCTCGTACGCGGCGGCCAGCCGGACGATCAGCGCGTCGAGCGGATCGTCGCCGGCCGGCGGCGCGTCGGCCACCTCCCAGTAGGTCACCGCGTCGCGCGTCGGTTCGGCGTCGGTGGGTGTCACGAGGGTGATCAGGACGTCCTGGGCGTCGATGACCAGGTGGCACACCAGGTCCCGGACGAGCCAGCCGGTGCAGCCCGACGGCCGGGCGAAGTCCTCGTCCGCGAGCTCGGCGACCGCGGTGCGCAATGCCGTCCATGAGTGTGAGAAGAGGTCCACAGCCGCAAGTCAATCAGATCGGCGGACGTCGGCCGCGGTTCGGTGGCGGCCCCGAAGGTGTGCGGGGGCTGTGCCGAGGCGCGGTCGGCCACGATGGCGCCCCGGACGATCGGCGGCACCACGAAGGCTGAACTCGGGCCCGGGAACGGGGGATTGGGGAGTCGTCGGCGTGTTCCGCCAGGGGCGGCGGTGTCACGACACGCCGATGTCATCAGGTCAGGTGTCGTAGTGGCGGACGTCGTCGAGGTATTCGCGCGCCCGCGCCCGCACCAGCGGGGGCAGCTCACCGGCGGCCAGATCCGCGAAGGTGGTCTTCTCCAGCACCTGCCGCAGACTCGCCCGCACCGCGCGCCACACATCCGGCAGCACCGCCGCCGCGCCCGGGTACTCCAGCCCGCTGAGGCCCACGTCCCGCACATTGGCCAGCGGGCCGTCCATGGCGCGGATCGCGTCGGCGAGGGTGATCTCCTTCGCCGGGCGCGCCAGCAGATATCCGCCTTCCGGGCCCCGCACACTGCGCACCAGATGGGCCAGACGCAGCTCCCGCAGGATGCCGAAGAGGAAACGCAGTGGAATGTCCTGCCGGGTCGCCACCTGCTCGGCGGTCAGGGGTGAGCCCTCCGCGGCCGCCAGTTCGGCCATCGCCCGGACGGCATAGTCCGACTTGGCTGTGATCCGCACCCGCGCAAGTTATCACGCACGTCCGTTTCATGGGCCGGGGCACCAAACAACCGGCTTGGGTCCAGGCCCGCTTTTCCTTCTCCCATGAGTTCACAAAGTTCATTGAATTGGTGAACTTAGATAGCTACGGTACCGCTGCGTGAGCGGGGCATCGGTCTTGCTCGCCCACCGGTTCAGGGGAAGCAGGAGGTATCACATGGCATCGCCAGAGCCGTGTACGACGTCAGGGCCGTGCAGGAAGACCGTCGCCATCGTGGGGGCGGGTGCCGCCGGGGCGCTGGTGGCGATCCAGCTCTGCGAGACCGCGGCACGCCGCCGTATCCCGTTCGACCTCCTTCTGATCGACCCGGCCCCCGAGGCCGGCCGCGGCACCGCCTACTCCACCCTCGACCCGCGCCACCGCCTCAATGTGCCGGCGGGCAGGATGAGCTGCTACCCCGACGATCCGGGACACTTCGTGCGGTGGCTGTGCCACCACGGTGAACCGGGCGTGCGCGGCGGCGACTTCGCGGAGCGCTACCGCTACGGCGCCTATCTCGCCGACACCCTCGGCCGGGCGATCATGGCGGCGCAGGGCGTCGTCGGCGTCCGCCGGCTGCGCACCCGGGCCACCGGCTGCCACTGGACCACCCGGCCCGGAGCGGACCCGTCCGCCCGGCTGGAGCTCGCCGACGGCGGCACCGTCGAAGCGCACCACGTGGTGCTCGCGACCGGGCCGTCCCGCGCCACCGCCGAATGGGCACCGGCGGACCTGCGCGGCAGCGACCGCTTCATCGCCGACCCCTGGGCGCCGGGCGCCCTGGACGCCGCGCTCGGACAGCGCCACAAGGAGGATGTACTCCTCGTCGGCACGGGGCTGACCTCGGTGGACATCGCCATGACACTCGACCGCCCCGGCCGCACGGTGCACACCGTCTCCCGTGGCGGAAGGCTGCCGCAGCCGCATGCGGTGGACCCGCTGCCCGCCGCCGAGTGCACGACACCACTGCCCGGTCTGTCCCTGGCCGCGCTGCGCGCCGAGGTACGGCAGCACATCGGCCGGGTGATGCGCACCCACGGCGACTGGCGGCCCGCGGTGGACGGGCTGCGCCCGGTCACGGCCGAGATCTGGGCGTCGATGTCCACCGCGGAGCGGGCCGAGTTCATGGCGCGGGACGGCTCCCTGTGGAACACCCACCGCCACCGCATGCCCCCGGCCACCGCCGAGTCGGTGGGCCGTATGCGCCGCACCCGGCGGATGCGCACGTACCAGGGGCGGCTCGCCTCCGCCTCGGCCCGGCCCGACGGCTCCCTGACGGTCTCCCTCGCCACCGCCGACGGCCCGCGCACCCTGCCCGTGGGCTGGGTGGTGGACTGTACGGGGCCGGGCCTGCGGCTGCCCGGGACGGCCGACCCGCTGTGGCGGAGTCTGCTCGACCAGGGCGCCGCGGTGCCCGGCCCGCTGAGCATGGGCGTGGCCACCGACCACGGGCGGCTGCGCGGCGCCGACGGCGGCGCCACCCGCCCCCTGTGGACCCTCGGTGCGCCCCGCCGTGGCGAGTTGTGGGAGACCACCGCCATCCCGGAGATCCGCGAACAGGCCGCCGCCATCGCCGAGGCCGTCCTCGACCCGTGGACGGCCCCCGCCCTCCCCGCAGACGGCGGCCGCGCCCCGCGCCGGGCGCGCCGGCCCATGGACACCTCGGGCTTCCCCCTCAGCACCCACGCGGCCGCCGCCACCGCCTACCGCCTCGGTGTGGACCGGCTGCTGAAGGTCCGGGCCGGGGCCCCGCGGGCGCTCCGCCGCTCCGTGGCGCTCGACCCCGGATTCGCCCTCGGCCACGCCGCGCTCGCGCTCATCGGCCATGAGTGCGGCGCCGATGTGGATGTCTCGCGCGCCCTGGCCGACGCCCGGCGCGCGGTGCGCGAGCGGGCCGATGACTACGAGCGCTCCTTCGTGGACGTCGTCTCCCGCCGTGTTCTGCGCTCGCCCGCGGACGGCGACGCCGCCCTCCTGCGCCATCTGGAGGAGTACCCGGGCGATGCGCTGGCGCTCGCCGTCGCGGTGCCCACCATCGCCTTCTCCGGGCTGCGCGATCTGGACGGCACCACCGCGCTCCGCGTGGTCGAGCGGACCGCCCAGGCCCATGGAGGGGGCTGGTTCCACACCTCCCTGCTGGCCTTCATGCGCCAGGAGCAGGGGCGTTACGACGAGGCCGGAACCCTGGCCGAGCGGGCCCTGGCCGCCGAACCCGCCTCCGGCCACGCGATGCACGCCCTGGCCCACGTGCACTACGAGCGCGGCGACCACGAGGCGGGCCGTGAGCGGCTCGAACGATGGCTGGCCCACCAGGGCCGGGGCGGCACCCACCGCGCCCACTTCTCCTGGCACGCCGCGCTGCACGAACTCGCCCTGGAGGATACGGCGGCGGTCCGCCGCCGGTGGGCGGAGCAGCTGTCCCCGGGGAAGGTCCACGGGGTCCGCGCCCTGGTCGACTCCGGCTCCCTGCTGTGGCGGGCCCGGCTGGCGGGTGCGTGGCAGGGCCCGTTCCCGATCGGCGACGTACTGGACTCGGCGCCCGCGGCCGTCCTGGAGCGCCCGGCCACCGCGTTCGTCGCGCTGCACGCGGCCATCGCCCTCACCGCCGCGGGCGACCTGGCGGGGCTGCGGCGGCTGCGGGTCCACGCCCTGCGCGCCGATGAGGTGCAGCGGAGCGTCATCGCCCCGCTGTGCACGGCCTTCGAGGACATCCTCGAAGAGCGCTGGGCCGAGGCGGCCCGCGGATTGGAGCGCCTGCTGCCACGGCTCCCCGGTGTGGGCGGCAGCGCCGCGCAGCGCGAGATCGTCGAGGAGACCCTGCTGTTCGCGCTGGTGTCCGCGGGCCACCGCGACGCGGCCCGGGATCGTCTGGAGGAGCGGCTGGACCGCCGCTCCTCTCCCCACGACCGGCGACGGCTGACGGCTCTCTCGTCCTGACGGCTCTCTCCTCCTGACGGCCCTCTCGTCCTGACGGCTCTGTCGTCCTGAGCCCCTCTCGTCCCGACCACCCTCATCGTCCCGACCGTCTTCCCGTTCCGCCCCCGGGCGCCAAGGCCCGGGGCCTGTTGGGGAGTTGGGAGTCGGTGAGGTGGTTAGGACGGTGACATCGATGGGGATGACAGTGGACCAGACCACTTCCGTCCCATGTCTTGACCGTGAACGGACAGCCGGTATGGTCTAGACCTAGTGCGGCGCGGATTCGCGGCCGCCTGAGCGGCCATGAAACGTTCCGACACAGCCACCCCCCACATCCCCCCACATCCCCACCTTCGGCAAGGGCTTCGCGCCTGGCGTGGGGCCCTCGCCGCGAAGGAGTTGGCATGAACATGAAACGCAAGCTGTCCGTGGTCATCGGCGCGGGGATAGCTCCCCTGATCGCACTGAGCCTTCCCACGGCCGAGGCGAGCGCACACGGCTACATCTCCACCCCGCCGAGCCGCCAGGCCCAGTGTGCGGCCGGGACCGTGCCCTGCGGCGACATCAAGTACGAGCCGCAGAGCGTCGAAGGCCCCAAGGGGCTGACGAGTTGCAGCGCTGGTAACTCGCGGTTCGCCGAGCTCGACGACGACAGCAAGGGCTGGGCGGTCACGCCCGTCCCGTCCAAGGCCGACTTCACCTGGAAGCTGACCGCGCGTCACTCGACCAACACCTGGCAGTACTTCGTCGGCGGCCAGAAGGTCGCCGAGATCGACGACGGGGGAGCGCAGCCGGGTGAGACCGTCACCCACCAGGTCGACTTCGGTGACCTGAAGGGCAAGCAGAAGGTGCTCGCCATCTGGAACATCGCGGACACCTCCAACGCCTTCTACGCCTGCATCGATGTGAACATCGGCGGCTGAACGCCGACGGTCGAACGTGGGCGGTTGAACGCAGGCGGTTGAATGCAAGCGGTTGAACGTCGGGCCGGTCGTCACCGAGACGACCGGCCTTCGCCGTTGCCGCCGTAGCCCCGGGCCGGCTACCGGGGTCCGTACGTAAGCCTCCGCAGCAGCTTCTCGGCGGGCCCCGGAAGCGAACGGCGCTGGAGGGCGTACGCCCCGGCCACCGTGGCGAGCCAGACCAGGATGGCGCTCAGACACGCGGTGAGCGTCGGACTGCCGGTCCGCTCGCCCAGTGCGAGGGCGAACGGGGAGAGCAGCAGCACCCACGCCAGGGACTGGCACAGATAGCCGCTCAGCGACCGCTGGCCCAGGGCCGCCAGCGCCGCCACGGGGAGTTTCGGCCGCGAGCCGGAGCGGCCCTTGGACAGGCGCAGGGCGAGGAGCCCGAAGAGCGCCACATATCCCGGGCCGCCGTACTGGCCGCTCACCTCGTACAGCGTCAGGAACGCGTCCGCGGTGGCGCCGTCGACATGGACGAAGCCCGCGCTGACGAGGCCGATCGGCGCCCCGCCCGCGAAGGCGATGCCGAGCCCGATCACCGCGGTGCGGATCAGCAGCCGCCGGTGGCGGGCCGGGTCCTCCAGCACGCCCCGGCGCGCGGCCCACGCGCCCAGCCAGACGATCACGATGAACGGCAGGACGGTCAGCGTGTGGATCGGCCACTCGCCGAGCCGGTCGGCCACGGACGCGGCGTAGTCGGGTGCCGAGAGCGAATCCACATCGCCCGTCGGCACACCGGCGGACCCCGACCCGCTGTTCGCGGCGCGGTAGCCGGCCATGGCCGCCACGACGGCGACGTACACCGTCATACCGCCCCACAGCCACAGCACCACGCGCTGCACCCGCTCGCCGCGGCGCAGGAGCAGCAGGGTGAAGAGGATGCCCACGATGCCGTAAGCCCCCAGGAAATCACCGAAGTTGAGCAGCGCGGCGTGGACGAGGCCGAAGGCGACGAGCCATGCGTTGCGCTTCAGCAGCACCGAGCGCGCCGCGCCGGGGCCGGAGCCCGCCGCGTCCTGTCTGCGGGCGAGCTGCACCAGCCCGTAGCCGAACATCACGGCGAACATCGGATAGGCGCGGGCGTGGACGAAGACGAACATGACGAGGTTGAACGGGCGTTCCCAGCCGTGCGGGGACGCCTCGGCGCCCGGCTGGTTGCCGAAGGCGAACACCGCGGCGTTCGCGAGCGCGATGAACAGCAGCATGGTGCCCCGGGCCAGATCGGGGGCCAGGGCCCGTTCGGTCCGGCGGACTGGGCCCCGCGCGGGGCCCGGGGCATGGGACTGCGTCGGTATGGCGGTCACCGGGATCTCTCTCCGTCCTGTCGTATTGAGGGCCCTTCGGGCAAAGGGGCGTGAGCGAGCCCTCGGCGCTCAGCTTAGTATAAGCAATAATCTATATGAGGGATACTAAGTAGCCGTGCGCCATGATGTACCTGGTGAGAAACCGAGGTACGAGAAGGAGGAGCGCCATGTCGGCCGACCAGGAGGAGGCGCCCGCCGAGCTGGCCCGCCTGTGGCGGCTGCCGGTCCCGGCCTCGGGCCTCGGCCGGCCCGCCGCGCTCGACACCGAGCGCGTGGTGCGTACGGGGGTGGAGCTGGCGGATCGCGACGGGCTGCCGGGCGCGACGCTGCCGAAGATCGCGAAAGAGCTGGGCGTCTCCCCGATGTCCCTCTACCGCCACGTCGGATCCAAGGACGAGCTCCTCGTCCTCATGCGGGACCTGGCGCTCGGCTCTCCGCCCGATGTCGAGACCGCCCCGGACCGGTGGCGTGCGGGGCTACGGCGGTGGGCCGTCGCCCAGCGCCTGGTCAACCACCAGCGCCCCTGGCTCCCCCGCCTCCCCATCGCGGGGCCGCCGATGGGACCTCATGAGATCGCCTGGATGGAGGCGGGCCTGAGCGCGCTGAGCGGCACGGAGCTCGACTGGGCCGCGAAGGTCGGGAGCCTGAGCCTGCTCAGCGGCTATGTGCGCCACGCCTCCCTGCTCGCCCAGGAACACGCGCAGGGCAGAAGCGGAACGGGCCTGAGCCAGGAGGAGACCGAGCGGGCGTACGGCCGGACCCTGGCGCGGCTCATCACCCCGGACCGCTTCCCGCAGATGGCGCTGCTCCTCTCCGCCGGCCTGTTCGAGGCGGCGCCGGACGGCGCGTACGACGACCCGGCCACCGACCACGACTTCGTCTTCGGCCTCGAACGCGTCCTCGACGGAATCGCCGTGGCCGTCGACGACGCGCGGACGGCTACGGGGCGGGGCCCGACGCCGTAACGCTGGGCCGGCGACGGATCAACACGGCGCGGGGGCGGTGGCCCGCCCCGTGGCCCGCCCCCGCCGGGCGACGATCGCGTTCACGGTCTTGCCGCCGCCCGGCTCCTCGGTGACGGCCGTGGCCATGGCCATACCGCAGATCATCGGCCAGCCGAATCCGCCGCCCTCTCCCCGGACATCCGGAGTGCGCCGGTGCGGCGGTACGCGACTGGCATCGCCGACGGCGATGGCGATGGCCTCGGGGTCGGCCGACACGCGCAGCGAGCAGTACCGGCCGCCCGAGTGCCGTACGGCATTGGTGACCAGCTCCGAGACGATCAGCATCACCGCCTCGGCGGCGCTCCGATCGGGCTCCGGGCGCAGGCTCTCCAGGAAGGTGCTGGTGAGTTGGCGTGCGTACGAGGCCGCTTCGGGGCGGCAGTCCAAGGTGGCCCGCAGCGCGGACGGCGAGGCGGCCGTCCGCCGGGCCGTGGCGGTGTGCATGATGCTCACCTCGTTTCATCGGGTGTGTTCGCGCGGCCTGATTGTTTCCACGCGCTTACCCGATGGGGCGCTCCCGAAAAGGGGTCCCTCAGGAGTCCTTTCCGTAGCTGCGCGGTGCGGAGGTGGACGGGGGCAGATCGCCGTTGAAGCGGGTGTCCACATAGTCGGCGAACCGGAAGCGGCGCGGGGTGAGCTTCAGCTTCGCGAAGGTGTCCGCGATCTCCTGCTCCGAGGCGACGGCGGGCTTGTCGACCGCGACGTACACCCGGGTGCCGTTGGTGCGCTTCACGGAGTCCAGCGCCACCTGGTACGGCAGCCCGGTCTCCTTGCCCCACACCTTGGCCCATGCCTCGGGGTGCTTGTAGACCCAGTCCTGGGCCCGGCGCAGCCGCCCGAGATAGTCCTCGATGACCTTCGCCTTCTTCTTGTCGTCGAGGGAGGAGGGGTTGGCGACCTGGAAGTTGAGGCCGTTGACCACGCCCTGACCCGTGGTGAGCACCCGCGCGTCCGACTGGCGCAGCGCCTGGGAGGTGTACGGGTCCCAGACGGCCCAGGCGTCCACCTTGCCGCGGGTGAAGGCGGCCAGGGCGTCGGCGGGCTGGAGGCGAACGTCGACCATCAAACGTTCTTCCGTGGGGGAATCGAATCTTTGGGCCGGGGCCGCGAAGCGTCGGAGTCCAGTGCGTTGTCAGTGACGGCCGGTAGAGTGACGATATCTGCTTTGACCTGGGGAAACGAGTGAGGGGGCGGGCTGCGTTTTGTTGCGTGCGTATAAGTTTCTGCTGCGCCCTACGGTCCGTCAGACGGTCGCGTTGGGCGAGATGCTGCGGGATCACTGCTCGCTGTACAACGGAGCCTTGCAGGAACGCCGCGACGCCTACCGGCACGTCTCCAGGACGAGCATCAAGTATGGCGACCAGTCGGCCCAGCTCAAGGAGATCCGGGCGTTCGACCCTGAGCGTCAAGGCCGCTGGTCGTTCTCCTCCCAGCAGGCCACCCTGCGCCGCCTGGACAAGGCATTCCAAGCGTTCTTCCGCCGCGTCAAGGCCGGTCAGACGCCGGGATACCCCAGGTTCAAGGGCGTCGGCCACTTCGACACGGTGACCTTCCCCAAGGACGGCGACGGGTGCGGCTGGGACTCCACCCCCCACGACCCACAGACCCGCGTACGCCTCCAGGGCATCGGTCACGTCCGCGTCCACCAGCACCGGCCCGTACGCGGCCGGGTCAAGACGATCTCGGTGAAGCGGGAGGGGAACCGCTGGTACGCCGTCCTCTCCTGCGACGACGTACCAGCCGAACCCCTGCCCGCCACGGGTGCGGTCGTCGGGATCGACATGGGTATCACGCACTTTTTGACCACCTCCGACGGCGCACACGTCGCAGGCCCCCGCTTCCTCGACCAGGCCGCCGACGAACTCGCCGAAGCGCAGCGGCACCTCGCGACGTTCCCCAAGCGCACCCGGCGGCGCACCAAGGCGCACAGGGCCGCCGCCCGCCGCGTGGCGAAGCTGTACGCGAGGATCCGGCGCCGGCGCCTGGACCACGCGCACAAGACTGCGCTCACCCTCGTGCGGGACCACGACGTGATCGCCCACGAGAAGCTGAACACGGCGGGCATGACCCGCGCCCCCAAACCCAGGCCCGACCCCGACGCGCCCGGCACCTTCCTGCCCAATGGCGCCGCGGCCAAGGTGGGCTTGAACCGCAGCATCCTCGACGCGGGTTGGGCGCAGTTCCTGACGATCCTGGCGAACAAGGCTGAGAGTGCCGGTCGCCTCGTGGTCGCGGTGGACGCGCGCAACACCTCCCGTACGTGCCCGCCCAGCCTCGGAGGCTGCGGGCACATCGCGAAGGAGAACCGCGTCACCCAAGCCAAGTTCGAATGCACGGCGTGCGGCTTCACCGCGCACGCGGACCACGTCGGCGCAACGAACGTGCTCGACAGGGCCGGGCTGGTCCTCTGCGACGCTGCTTAGCCAGCGATCCAGGAAGCCCGCGCGGCTACGCGTGGGCGGAGTCACTGCAGCAGCAGCCTCTCCAGGGTGCGGACGATGAAATCGGCGAGCAGGCCGAGGGCGGCGTAGACGATCAGGCAGACCACGATCACATCGGTCTGGAAGAACTCCCGTGCGCGGTTGAGCAGAAAGCCGATCCCGTCATCGGCGTTGATGGTCTCGCCGAACACCAGCGCCAGCCAGGCGGTGGCGAGGGAGTAGCGCAGCCCGGTCATCGCGCCGGGGAGCGCACCCGGCAGCACCACATGGCGGATCAGCCCCCAGCGGCCGAGCCCGAGCGAGGTCCCGGCCTCGATGAGCTGGGCGTCCACACCACGGATGCCCGCGTAGACATTGAGGTAGAGATGGAAGGTGACGCCCAGCGCGATGAGCGCGATCTTCGGGGCCTCGCCGATGCCCATCCAGATGATGAACAGCGGGATCATGCCGACCCAGGGGATGCTGCGCAGCATCTGCACACTCGCGTCGACGAGGTCCTCGCCGAGCCGGGAGAGCCCGGAGATCAGCGCGAGCGAGACGCCGATGACCCCGCCGAGCACCAGCCCGATCAGCACCCGCTGCACCGACACCAGCATGGCGTGCGGGAGGGTGCCGTCCTCGACCAGGTCGGAGGCGGTACGGGCGATGGTTCCGGGGGAGGCCAGGGTGTCGGAGGGCAGCACACCGGTGGCGCTGGAAACCTGCCAGAGCACCAGCAGCAGTAGGGGTCCGGTCGTGCGCCGCAGCCAGCGCGGTACGGTGCGGCGGCGCGCGGAGAGCGGCACGACCGGTTCGAGAACCGGGGACATGGGGGCTCCACAAAGCGGGTACGCCTCGATGCCCCTGCGTACGCCGGTACGGCCCGACCATCAGGGCCGGTACGGCGGAACGGGCCGGAACGGGGCGTTGCCGAGGCGGAGAAGAAGCGGGGGAGGAAGGGGAAAGGTCAGCGGTGGCCGGGACACGCGGCGGACGCCACCCGCAGCAGGTCGATATGACCGCGCGTGGTGAGCAGGGCTGACGTATACATGCTCACGAAGCTAGCGAGGACGTCCGGAACCGGTCAACGGTGTCTTGCCCCTCGGACCTTTGTTGCGGGAGTTTTGCGGGGCGGCGTATCAGGATGGAGCCATGAGCACATTCCGTACCCACACCATCAGCGTCACCACCGGTTCCACCGAGACCGTCGCCGACCTCACCGCCGACTGCGAGGCGTATCTACGGGAGGTAGCGGGCGGCGGTGACGGCCTGCTCAACGTCTTCGTCCCGCATGCCACGGCCGGGATCGCGATCCTGGAGACGGGCGCGGGCAGCGACACCGATCTGCTCTCCACGCTGCGCGATCTGCTGCCCCCGGACGACCGCTGGCGCCACCGCCACGGCAGCCCCGGCCACGGCCGTGACCACGTCCTCCCCGCCCTTGTGCCGCCGCACGCCACCCTCCCGGTCATCGGCGGCAGGCTGGCGCTGGGCACCTGGCAGTCGGTGTGCCTGGTCGACACCAACCGCGACAACCCCGAGCGCCAGGTCCGGCTGAGCTTCCTGGGCTGATCGACCGCCGTTGGGCCAGGCGGTCGATCGCAAGGCGGAGCGTCGCCCTCGTACTGGGCGTACTCGGGCGACGCGACAACGCGGCGAGCGGCCGTGCCAGGCGCCGGGAGCAGGGCGCGCGCCCCCTTTGACGACTGACGACAGACGACTGACCCTAGGCCCAGCAGCCGTTGACCGTGGCGGCCAGGCCGTCGAGGGTGTCCTTGGTCGCGGCCGGGTCGGCGGAGGATTCGTTCTCGATGAAGGAGAAGACCTTCCACCGGCCGTCCTGCGCCTTGGTCAGGCCGCTGAGGGCGATGGCGCCGGTCAGCGTGCCGGTCTTGGCCTTGACCTGGCCGACGGCGCACTGGGAGTCCGCGGTGTCGAAACGGCCCCACTCGGGGCCCAGGGTGCTGCCGGCCTCGCCCGCCACGGGCAGACCCTCGTCGATGGAGCGCAGCAGGCCGCGGTAGCGCGGGTCGGTGACCAGGTCGAGGATGTCCGCGACGGTCTGCGCCGGGATGCGGTCCGCGCGGGACAGCCCGCTGCCGTCGTGGATCTGGAAGTTGTCCATCGAGACCCCGTAGTGCCCGCTGAGGACGTCCCGCACCACGGCCGTGCCGTCCTCGAAGGTGGCGGGCCTGCCGGCGCCGAGCGCGGTCATGCGCAGCACCGTCTCGGCGATGTCGTTGTCGCTCTTCTTGAGCATCTTCTTGACCGTCTCGGACAGCGTGGGGGACAGATGGTGTCCCACCGGGACGTCCGTCGCCGGGGCCGTGCCGCGGGTGACCTCGCCGTCCACGGTGACGCCCTGGTCCGCGAGTTGCTGGGCGAAGACCTTCCCCGCGTCGATGGAGGTGTCCGCGGACAGCTTTCCGTCCACCACCAGGGAGCGCACCGGTGAGACCTGGTCGTCGTAGTACGAGTCGTTCCACCCGGTGGCGAGGGTCGGCTCGGCGAAGAGGCTGTCGTCGACGCGGACCTTGACCGAGTCCAGGCCGCCGAGCTTGACCCCGGCGGCGGCGGTCTTGGCGAGCTCGGTGAGGTCGGCGGTGGTCAGCAGGCGGTCGCCGCCGCCTATGAGGGTGAGCGTGCCATCGCCGTAGACCACCTTGGTGGTGAACCGGTGCTCGGGGCCGAGCACGGTCAGCGCCGCGGTGGCGGTGGCCAGTTTGGCGTTGGACGCGGGCATCAGCGCGGTGTCGGCGTTGTGCCCCCAGACGACCTTGTCGGACGCGGAGTCCAGCACGACACCGCTGAAGGTGTCGCCCAGACTCGGGCTCTGGGCACGGGTGTTGAGGTTGTCCGCGATCCGCTGCTCGGCGGGGTCGAGCCCGTCGGCGGCGGCCACGGACTGGGTCGTCGCGGTGGTCTTGGCGGTCTTGTCGGCGGCGAGCGCGGAGGGAGCCGACAGCAGCGCGCCGGTGACCGGGACGGCCGCGACGATGAAGGCGCGGCGCAGCGCGAGGCTCATGGGCTTGGCTTTGCGATGACGCCCGGTGGACGAGGTCGCGCTGGACATGGGGGGCTCCGCGGCGCGTAGAGGGACATTGGGGGGTGTGAAGCGAGGCACTCACTTTAGCCATGGCTGAACGGCTTCGTCCCCGAGGCCGGTGGATATGTGGTGAAGCCGTTGCGGAGATACGCCACCGCACCGACTCCTCCGGCTTTTCACGAGATGTTGCGACCGCCGTTGAGAACGATCGCCTCGCCGTCCGTATCCATCGGCGTCGCGCTGTGCCTTCCAACTCCGGGACGGATGGTGGGGGCGCGGTCCGACGCGGCCGAGGGCAAGGCGTCCCCGGCGTATGGAGACTGCCGATGAGGGGCGAAGGATGAGGAACAAGAAGAGACACAAGCGATCCAGGGTCATCGGGCTGACCGTGGTCGGAGTGACCGCACTGGCCGTGGGTGGCGGGGCTCTCCTGATGACCGACAACGACGCTTCCGCCGCCCGCCAGTCGGCCGGGCAGCGGCAGACGGCGGCGCGAGCGGCGATGACCGTCAAGTGCCCGGATGCCGCGACCCGGCTGTCGAGTGTGCCGCAGCGGGCGCGGCCCACCGTGGACAAGGAACTGGCGACGATGGACAGCCAGGTGGCCGACGCCTACCAGCGGTTGGCCGCGCGCGGCGCCGGCGCCGACCAGGACTGGGTGCGCACCCGGGTGCTCGAGCCGCTGACCGCCCAGCGGCGTGGCGCGCTCAACCGCATCGGGAACGAGATGGACCGGGTGTCGAGCCGCCCGTCCGGCCTGGACACGCTGGCCCCCTGCACCGTGCAGGGAGCGCCCCCCGCCGCCACCCCGGCGGGCGCCACCCCCGCCGCGGGAACGGCCGCCCCCGCCGCTCCGGCCGCGGGCGCCCCGCCGCAGTCCGGCCCGGTGCGGGCGGACTTCGTGGACATCCGCAAGGTGAGGCCGAACGTCAAGAACCCCCGCACCCGGGCCAACGCCTCCCGCGGCACCTTCTCATCGCGCTGCGGACGCAATGAGAACAAGCACTTCAACTCGGACAACGTGATCGTCGCCCCCGGTGTGAGCAACGGCGCCCACCATATGCACGACTACGTCGGCAACCGCGACACCGACGCCTTCTCCACCAACGACGGCCTCGCCGCCGCCGGGACCACCTGCACCAACGGCGACCGCTCCACCCACTACTGGCCGGTCCTGCGGCTCCAGGACGGGACGAAGGAGGTCGACGCCGACCAGCCCGGCGGCGGTACCGAGGGCAATATCGGGCGGATCCTGCGCCCGGCCACCGCGTCGATCACCTTCCGTGGCAGCGCGGTCTCCAAGGTCGTGGAGATGCCCAAGTTCCTGCGCATCATCACCGGTGACGCCAAGTCCTTCACCAACGGCACGGCCAACGCCAATGCCTCCTGGAGCTGCACCGGGTTCGAGAACCGGCAGCTGAAGGACAAGTACCCGCTCTGCCCCAAGGGCAGCAAGGTGGTCCGTACGTTCAAGTTCCAGAGCTGCTGGGACGGCAAGAACACCGACAGCGCGAACCACCGCACCCATGTGGCCTTCGCGGACGCCAGGGGCGCGTGCCCCAGCGGGTTCAAGGCCATCCCGCAGCTGATCCAGCGGATCACCTACAAGGTGGCACCCGGCTCGCTCTTCGCGGTCGACAGCTTCCCCGAGCAGCTGCACAAGCCGGTGACCGACCACGGCGACTTCATCAACGTGATGTCCAACTCGCTGATGAGAAAGGCCGTGAAGTGCATCAACACCGCGCGTAGGTGCGGCTGACAGCCGCCTCGACGGCCCGGTGCCCCGGCCGGATCGGGATCCGGCCGGGGCACCGTCCGCGGAGCGGGTCAGTCCTCAGGAGTGCCCTTGGGGAGCTGACGCCAGGTGACCTTGGTGTTCGCCCGGAAGGCCCAGTCGAGCATCTTCTTCGCGTCCGGGTAGCGCTTGGGCGCGTTGAGGATCACGCCCACGACGGTGCGCCCGTCCCGCTTGGCCGCGAACACCAGGCACCTGCCGGGCGCGGTGCCCGTGCCCGTCTTGATGCCGATCGCGCCGCTGTACGAACCCAGCAGCCGGTTGGTGTTGTTCCAGTAGTACGTCCTGGTCCTGCCGTTGGCGGCCGGCGCCTTCTGGATGGTGTCGACGGACTTGACCACGGTGCCCAGGGTGGAGTTGCGCAGCGCGTGCCTGGCCAGCTTGGTCATGTCGCGGGGCGTGGTGTAGTTCTGTCCGCCCTGCGAGATGCCGTCGAAGGTGTCGTAATGGCTCTTGGTCATCCCCAGCGCGGACGCCTTCTTGTTCATCTGCGCGATGAACGACTTGGTGCGCTTGGCGGTGGTGTCACCGGTGCCGAACGTATCGGCGAGCGCCATGGCCGCGTCGCAGCCGGACGGCAGCAGCAGGCCGTACAGCAGCTGCTTGACCGTGAGCTTGTCCCCCTTCTTCAGATCCGCCTTGCTGCCGCCCACACGCGCGGTGTAGTCGATGTACGACTGCTTGACGGTGACCTTCTTGCCGAGGTCCAGCCCCCGGCTGTCGAGGACCACGACCGCCGTCATGAGCTTCGTGGTGCTCGCCATCGGCCGCTTGGTGTCCGCCGCCTTGGCCCACAGCTGCTTGTTGGCGCTGTTGTCCAGCAGATACGCGCCCTTGGCGCTGACCCCCGTCGGACCGCTCGCGGCCCCGGCGGCCTGGGCCGCGGTCGCCGGCGCGGCGACCGCCACGGCCGCCGCCGAGGCGATGACCGCCGTTCCCCAGCGGCGGATCGCCTTACCCCCACGTCTTTCCATACGCCCTCCGTCTCTCCTGCGACATGCCGGGGAATGTCCGGGCATGTGCATGCGCATCGTCTCACCGGAGGGCCGGGGACCGTGTTCCGGGGTGGCGGCCGCGGGCTGTCGCGCTGCGGGGCCCGGGGGCGTCAACTACCGGCCGTGGTCCACTCATAGGCGCGCCGGGCGTCGAACTCCGGCTGTCCGCCCCGGAAGAGCAGCCCGGCGGAGGCGAACGGCTCGCCGTCCGGAGACGGACCCGCCACGTACGGAACGGCGATACAGCGCATCCCGGCCCGCCGCGCCGCCTCCACCCCGGGACCGGCGTCCTCGACCACCACACACCGGCCCGGATCGACGGACAGCAGCCGCGCGGCGGCCAGGAACACGTCCGGCTCCGGCTTGCCGCGGCCCACGTCCTCCGCGGACACATACAGGGGCAGCAGCGCGTCCAGCCCGGTGGCCTTGAGCGCGGTCTCGATCGCGGAGCGGGACGAGCCGGAGGCGACGGCCAGCGGATGCCCGGCGGCCCTCAGCAGCTCCACGAAGTCGCGCATCGCGGGGAAGACCTCGGTCGTGGCGGCGAGCTCCAGATAGTGCCGGTTCTTGACGGCGAGCAGCTCCTCCACGGGTGCCTCGATGCGGTATCTGCCGCGCAGGGTCTCCAGGGTCTCGCGGGTGCCGATCCCGATGAACTGGGAGTGCTCCTCCCAGCTGAAGCCGGTGATCCCGTACCGCTGGAGGGTTCGCCTCCCCGCCTCGTAGTAGAGGGGCTCGCTGTCCACGAGCGTGCCGTCCAGGTCGAAGATCACGGCGGGCATGGTGTTCATGGGGACAGCATGCCAAGAAGCCGCCACGCCCTTCGCCGGACGGCGTGTTGGTCTAGACCGCTCTGTTACCGTCGGGCCCGAGCGGATACCGGAACCGGAGTCGGCGGAAGGGGAGTGCGGTGGGCGCGACAGGAAGCGGACGGCGGGCGTATATCGGGTCCTTCACCTCGGCGGGGGGTGCCGGGATCACCGTCGCCGATGTCGACGACGAGACCGGCGCGCTGGGGATCCGGAACTCCACGGACGTGGTCGTCAACCCGTCCTATCTGACGCTCGCCCCCGGCGGGCGCATTCTGTACGCGGTGAGCGAGACCGACGACGGCGCGGTCGCCGCCCTGGACGTCACCCAGGATCCGCCCTCGCTGCTCGGGGAGCCCGTGCGGGTGCGGGGCGCGGCGCCCACCCATCTCGCGCTCGCCGGCGGGCAGCTGCTGACCGCCAACTACGGCTCCGGCAGCGTCACCGCGCTGCCGGTGCTGGCGGACGGCCGGCTCGGGGAGCCCGCGTCCGTGTTGCGGCACGAGGGCAGCGGGCCGCATCCGGAGCGGCAGCGGGGGCCGCATGCCCACGCCGTGACACCCGATCCGTCGGGCGGCTGGCTGCTCGCCGTCGACCTGGGGATCGACGCGGTCCAGGTGTACGCGCTGCCCGGACCGCGTCCGCACCGCGAGGTCCGGCTGCGCCCGGGGAGCGGCCCGCGCCATCTGGCGTTCCATCCGCGCGGCGACCACGCGTATGTCGTCAACGAGCTCGATCCGACGATCACGGCATGCCGCTGGGACGCCGCGTCCGGCGTGCTCGAACCGCTGGGCGAGACCCGTGTGCTGCCCGACGGCACGGACGCCGAGACCTACCCCGCCGAGGTCGTGGTCTCCGGGGACGGGCGCTTCGTATGGGCCGCCAACCGCGGTCATGACAGCATCACCACGCTCGCCCTCGACGCGTCCGGCGACCGTATGGAGCTGGTGACCACCACGCCCTGCGGCGGCCACTGGCCCCGCGATCTGACGCTGGATCCATCGGGCCGCAGGCTCTACGCGTCCAATGAGCGCTCGGGAGATATCACCTGGTTCGGCATCGACCCCTCGACCGGGGTGCCGCACCGCGGCGGTTCGGTCCCGGCCCCGGCGGCGTCCTGCGTGGTCTTCGGCTGACGTACGTTCGCCGACGGCGGATACGAGCGGGGCCGACCGCCACGAAGGGGCCGGCGGATACGAGTGGGGCGGCGACCGCCGAGGTCGCCGCCCCCGCTGTCCCGTCCGTGCTGCGCCGCTTCGCCGTCGTCCGTCGTGTCAGCGCATCGCCGGTGACGCCTGTTGCAGCGTGATGCCCATCGCCGCCGCGTACTTCGCCAGCACCAGCTTGCCCACGGCCGGGTACTCGCCCAGCGCCTCGGCCGCCGAACAGCCCGCCTCCTCGGCGGCCGCCGAGATCAGCTCGGTGGAGACCTCCGGGCCGATGAGGTACGGCGCGAGGGCGAGCCGGGCGGAGCCGGCCGAGCGCAGCTGCTCGGCGACGCGGACCACGGCCCCGTCCACGTCCAGCGCGGCGGCCATCACCGGCACCGCGAGGCGCGCGGAGAGCAGCATGCCGGTGATGCCACCGGCCTGCGCCGCCTCGTCGCCGCCGACCGTGGCGAGGATGATGCCGTCCGCGGCGGTCGCGACCGTGAAGAGACGGGCGCGGTCGGCACGGGCCAGGCCCGCCTCCGACAGACGTACGTGCAGGGCCTCCGCGAGCAGCGGATGCGGGCCGAGGACATCGGTGAGTTCGGCCGCCGAGCCGCTGCTCATGATGGCCTGGCGTATCCGGCGCAGCTGCGCGTTGTCCGGGCCGGCGAGCAGCGGGACCACGACGGCCGCGGGGCCGTCCGTGGGGGCCGTGGGGACGGGCGGGACCTCGTTCACGACCTCGCCCGCGGCCTCGGCCGCCGCGATCGCCTCCGCCGCCTCGTCGGCGAGGGCCTTGGCGGCCTCGGCCGCCTGCCGTAGACGTTCGGGGTTCTCCTGGGCGGCGCGCGTGAGCACGGCCTCGAGTGGCGGGTACTCCTCGCCGTCCCCGTCCAGGAAACCGATCTGGGCGTCGAGCCCTGGCATCTCGGAGCGGGCGAGGCTCGCAAGCTCCTCGGCCAGGCGCCGAGCGCCGTCGCTCGGGGCACCCGGGACGGCCAGCACCAGCGGAGGCGCGCCGAGCGGTGCGGCGGCGGGCTCCGGTCGGCGGTGCCGTCCGGGCTGGCGGGGACGCGGCATTCGTACAGGCAGGCCGGACGCGGGCCCTGTGGGGGAGCTCATGGCGCCGCATGTTAGTCGCTCTATGGGCTCGGCTGTTCGGGAGGGGGTGACTGGGGGCATCTGTCCCACTTTGTCGACTGGTGTTGTGTGTTGATGTGCGTTCAGCGGCCATATGTGTTCGAAGAATCGACCATGTGTCCGGAATTGCCGGGCATGGTGTCCCATACGGGGTGCCTCATGGTGAGCGCCCGTACGGGACACCCGTGCCGTGCGGCCCATTTCGGGCGCCCGGTGTGTCCTGCTCGCGTCGTGGCCGCGTTGTGGCCCGCGCCGGGGTGCGTACGGGGCGGCGTAAGGAGCGTCGCACGGTGGCGTACGGGGCGTCGCACGTGGCCCACGGGGCGACGCTCAGACAACGGTAAGCAGCGCCGGGTCCCGTGGCAGCCGCAGCCCGTCAGCGGCCAGCGCCGCCGCGACGCACAGCGCCCCGTCCAGCGGATCCCCGGCCGCCTCCGTGACCCGGACCCCGGGCAGCCGCGCCGCCAGTTCCTCGCGTACGGGCGTCAGCAGCGGCGCGCCCATCCGGAACAGCCCACCGGTGAGCGCCACCTCGCTGGACTCCAGCCGGGGGCAGACCGCTTCGGCGGCCTCGGCGACATGGCGGGCGGCCGCCCGCAGGATCGCCTCCGCGACCGGATCCTCGCTCGCGCACCGCCCCACCTCGGGGGCGAAGGAGGCCAGGACGGCGGGCCGGTCGGGGCGCGGATACAGCTTCCCCGGCAGCCCGGCCGCGGGGCCGAACACGGCCTCCAGACGGGCCAGCAGAGGCTTTGAACCGCCGTCGCGCCCGTCGTACGCGCGCATGGCCGCCTCCAGGCCCGCGCGGCCGATCCACGCACCGCCGCCGCAGTCACCCAGCAGATGGCCCCAGCCGTCGGCGCGCCGCCAGCCGCCGGTGGCCCGGCGGGCGTCCGGGCGCGCGGCCGGGGCGTCCGCGCCGTCTGGACCGTGCGCACCACCAGGGCCGCCCGTCCCGGGCACACCGGACGCGCTGCCCGGGGCGCTCGTGACGGATGCGCCGCTCGTGCCGCCCGTCCCGGACGCGTCGCCCGCGCCGGACGCGCTGCCCATGCCGGATGTGTCGCCTGCGCCGCCCACGCCCTCCGTACCGCCCGGCCCGCCGCCCGAGCCCTCGGGCACCGTGCCCAGGGCGATCAGGCCCGTCCCGGCCGCGACGACCGCACCGGGGCGCTGGCCCAGCGCCCCGGCGTAGGCGGTCACCGCGTCGGCCGCCAGGGCGAGCCGCCGTACGCCCAGGGCGTCGGCGAGCGCGTCCGGGAGCCTGGCGCGCAGATCGTCGCCGAGGGTGGCCATGCCCGCCGCACCGACGCAGACCGCGCCGAGGCGCCGTGCCCCGGCCTCGTGCAGCAGCTCCCGGGCGGCGGGCAGGACCCGCGCCAGCAGGCCCGCCGCGTCGATGCCCCGGTCGCCGACCGCGGCGGGTGTGGACGAGGACCACGTCAGTGGCGCGGACCAGCTCGGTGGCTTCCCCGCGGAGCCACCGAGTACGTCCGTACGTGCCACGCCCACCCGTACGCCGGAGCCGCCCGAATCGATCCCGAGCACATGCGTCGCCGCATCGCCGGGCGCCGTATCGCCCACCGGCTCAGCCGAACCCGCGCGAGTCCTGCTTGAGCGCCGTGTCCACGGTGAGGGCCGTGGCGATCACAAGGCTCAGCAGCGGGTCGGGCAGCTGGCGGTGGATCTGGAGGACGTAGTTGTCCGCCGTCGTGAACATCGTCTTCGCCAGGCCCTCCCAGGTCTTGGTGATCCGGGCGATCTCGCTGTCGGTGTGGTCGACGATGGCGAAGTTCCAGGCCCGCCAGTTCTCCGCCTTGATGGCGCCGATCTGCTGGCCGTTGACGTGGATGCCGAAGTTGATTTTGCCGAAGACGTTCTGCTGGACGATCTCACCGACCGGCTGTCCGTCCGGGCGGGTCACCAGCACCTTGGACTTCACGAACTTCGCGGGCCGGGTGAGCACCAGATGCGGCTGCCCGTTGGCGTCGCGGATCTCCAGCTTGTGCGTCATGAACTGGTCGAGGCTCGAGACGAACCGCGCGACCTTCTTCATCGTGCTCTGGCCGACCTGGACCACCGAACCGATGGTGCGGCCGTGCTGGTCGAAGACGCTGTACTCATTGGTGAGCTCGATCAGCTTGGCCTTCTGGTTCACCACCAGCACCGGTTCGGTGAACAGCGAGCCGCCACCGCCCGCCGTGGGTCCCACATGTGCCTGCTGCTGCACCTGGTGCTGGACCTTGGCGGGGTTGGGATTGGGCGGGGCGGCCTGCTGAGGCGGGGGCTGTCCGGGCTGGCCCGCGTGGGTATGCGAGGTCCACTGGGCGCCGTCCCACCAGCGCAGCTGGTTCGGCGTGCCCTCGGGGTCGGCGTACCAGCCCGCGGGGGTGTTCGGATGCGTTGTCATGGCGGGCAGACTACCCTTCGCCCACCTGGAACGATCGGGTCAGGGAAGGCGCCAGTCCACGGGTTGCGCTCCCTGCTGTACGAGCATGTCGTTGGCGCGGCTGAACGGGCGGGAGCCGAAGAACCCGCGGTCCGCGGACATGGGGGAGGGATGCGCGGATTCGATGGCCGGGAGGCTGCCCAGCAGCGGCCGCACGTTACGGGCGTCGCGGCCCCACAGGATGGCCACCAGCGGGCGGGCGCGCTCGGCCAGCGCCCGGATGGCCTGCTCGGTGACCTCCTCCCAGCCCTTGCCGCGGTGGGCGGCCGGGCGGCGCGGGGCCGTGGTGAGCGCCTTGTTGAGCAGCAGGACGCCCTGCCGGGTCCAGGGCGTCAGATCGCCGTTGGACGGGCGCGGCAGACCGAGGTCGGTGTGGAGCTCGCGGTAGATGTTCTCCAGACTGCCGGGAAGCGGCCGGACCTCGGGCGCCACCGAGAAGCTGAGCCCCACCGCGTGTCCGGGCGTCGGATACGGGTCCTGACCCACGATCAGCACCTTCACCTCGTCGAAGGGCTGCTGGAAGGCGCGCAGCACATTCGGCCCGGCGGGCAGATAGGTGCGGCCTGCCGCGATCTCGGCCCGCAGGAAGTCACCCATCGCCGCGACGCGTTTCTCGACGGGCTCAAGTGCCTTGGCCCAGCCCGCTTCCACAATTTCATTCAAGGGTCGTGCTGCCACACCGCGTCACTCTAGTGGCTCAGCGCGTGGCCGCGTGCCGCTTCGCGATCACTCTCAGCCGATCACGGCGGCCCGGACACACAGCACATCCGGGAGATGACGGGCGATCTGCCGCCAGCTCTCGCCCTCGTCGGCGCTCGCGTAGACCTCGCCGTTGCGATTGCCGAAGTAGACCCCGGCCGGATCGGCGTCATCGGTGCGCAGCGCGTCTCTCAGCACCACCCCGTAGTGGGGCTCGCCCGGCAGCCCGGCGCACCGCTCCTCCCAGGTGGCGCCCGCGTCCTCGGTGCGGAACACCCGGCAGCGGTACTCCGGGGGGTAGCGGTCCGAACCGTCGCTGGCCGGGAAGACGTAGACGACGCCGCCGCGGCGCGGATGGACGGTGACCGCGAAGCCGAAGTCCGCCGGGAGGTCCTTGCCGATCTCGGTCCAGTGCGCGCCGTCGTCGTCGCTGCGGTACACCCCGCCGTGGTTCTGGAGGTAGAGCCGGTCCGGGTCGACCGGATCCCGGGCGATCTTGTGGACGCACTGCCCGAACTCCGGGTACTGATCCGGCAGGAACTCCGCCTTGAGCCCGCTGTTGGACGGCTCCCAGCTCTCCCCGCCGTCCGCGGAGCGGTACACCCCGCCGGAGGACACGGCGACCATGAGCGCCCGCGGGTCCCTCGGATCGGTGACGACGGTGTGCACGGCCTGCCCGCCGAACCCCTCGCCCCACTCCGGCCGCTGGGGGTGGTCCCACAGGCTGCGGACGAACGCGAAGGTCTCCCCGCCGTCCTCGGAGCGGAACAGCGCCCCGGGCTGGGTGCCCGCGTAGACCACCCCCGGCTCGTCGGGCCCGGCCGGCTGAAGCTGCCACACCCGCTCCAGCGAGGTGCCGGTGCCCTCCGGGAACTTCACCGCGGGCTCGGCGGGCTCGTGCCAGGCGGCCCCGAGGTCGTCGGAGCGGAAGACCGAGGGGCCCCAGTGCGAGCTGTCCGCACCGGCCAGCAGCCGGGGGCGGTCGCCCCGGGTGTCGATGCCGACGGAGTACACCGCCTGCATGGGGAAGTGGGGGCCGGTGAAGTCCCAGCCCCCGCGGCCGCCGGAGCGGCCGAGGAAGAGACCCTTGCGGGTGCCGACGGCGAGCAGGACATCGTTCATGACGGCTCATTCCTTGGAGCATGAGATGGGGAGCATGAGATGGACGGCGGAACGAAAACGGCGAAAGGAGATCGGGGGGTGGCGGATCGGTGGGCGGATCGATGGAGGAGAAGGGGATGTGTCCGTCATCACAGAGTCTGCACCCCACCACTGACAACGGGCCGGAAGTCATCCGCGCCACCTCGGGCCACATGCGTCACAGCAGGTCACGGGCCTCATACGAGGGATTTCGTAATTTGACGATCGTCGTACTACGGTAGTTGCCGTACAAGGCGGCGGTCCGGCCGGGCCGCGCGAGGAGAAACGGAGACGTTCATGAGTGCCCTCTTCGAGCCCTTCACCCTGCGGTCGCTGACCATCCCCAACCGCCTCTGGATGTCGCCCATGTGCCAGTACAGCGCGGACCCGGACGAGGGCGCCGGCGTTCCGCACGACTGGCACTTCGTCCACTACGGCGCCCGTGCCACCGGCGGCACCGGGCTGATCCTGGTCGAGGCGACGGCCGTGTCCCCCGAGGGCCGCATCAGCCCCGGAGACCTCGGCATCTGGAACGACACCCAGGTCGAGGCGTTCCGTAAGATCGTCGGCTTCCTCAAGGCGCAGGGCACCGTCCCCGGCATCCAGCTCGCCCATGCCGGCCGTAAGGCGTCCACCGACGCTCCCTGGAGGGGCGGCGAGCCGCTCGCCGCCGACCAGCGGGGCTGGCAGCCGCTGGGGCCGAGCCCGGTCCCGTTCGACGAGGGCCACCCGGTGCCGGACGAGCTGTCCGAGGAGGGCATCGGCGAGATCACCCGCCAGTTCGCGGACGCCGCGCGGCGCGCGCTCGCGGCCGGTTTCGAGGTGGCCGAGATCCACGGCGCCCATGGCTATCTCATCGGCGAGTTCCTCTCCCCGCACAGCAACCACCGCACCGACGGCTACGGCGGCTCCTTCGAGAACCGCGCCCGCTTCGCCCTGGAGGTCGTCGACGCGGTCCGCGCGGTCTGGCCGGAGGAGCTGCCGCTGTTCTTCCGTATCTCGGCCACCGACTGGCTGGAGGAGAACGGCTGGACCGCGGATGACACCGTCCGGCTCGCCGCCCTGCTGAAGGACCACGGAGTGGATCTCCTCGACGTCTCCAGCGGTGGCAACGCCGCCGGTGTGCGCATTCCGGTGGAGCCGGGCTACCAGGTGCCGTTCGCCGCGCGGGTGCGCCGGGAGACCGGGCTGCCGGTGGCCGCGGTCGGGCTGATCACCGAGGCGGAGCAGGCCGAGAAGATCGTCACCAACGGTGAGGCGGACGCCGTCCTGCTGGGCCGCGAACTGCTCCGGGACCCCTACTTCGCCCGCCACGCGGCGGCCGAACTGGGCGGCCGGGTGCACAGCCCGGACCAGTACCACCGAGCGGTCCGGTAGCCGGGACCGCCACCATCCCGTTCGGGCTTGGAGTAGTACGGCGATCGTCAAACTACACTGGAGGTCCCGGAACGAGGCGATGAGGAGCAGCCGTGCAGACGCAGACCACGCCGACCGCGCCCCAGCCCCAGACGACCGGGCGCTCGCTGGAGCATCCGCGGCGCGAGGAGATCCGCCTCGAGGATGTGCTGCACGCGCTCTCCGAACCCATGCGGATGCGGGTGGTGCGGACGCTCGCCGAGGAGCCGGGCGAGCTGTCCTGCTCGGTCTTCGACCTGCCGGTCAGCAAGTCCACCACCACCCACCACTTCCGGGTGCTGCGCGAATGCGGTGTGATCAACCAGATCTACCGGGGCACCGCCAAGATGAACGCCCTGCGCCGCGATGACCTAGACGCGCTGTTCCCCGGTCTGCTCGACAGCGTCCTCGCCGCCGCGGCCCTCCAGGAGGGGCGCCTCGGCGGCGACCGGGGCTGAAGTCCGCCCGGCCGGCAGGTGGTTGAAGAGCAGGTTGAGCGCGATCGCGGTGACACACCCGGCGCTGATCCCGCTGTCCATCACCGTCTGGAACCAGTCCGGGAACTCCTTGTAGATCCCCGGCACGCCGACCGGCAGCAGCCCCACGGCGACCGACACCGCGACCACGGTGAGGTTGTGGTTGTCCCGGAAGTCCACCCCGGCCAGCGTGCGCAGCCCGCTCGCCGCGACCGTACCGAACATCACCAGGCCCGCCCCGCCCAGCACCGGGGCCGGGATCGCCGCCACCACCGCCCCCAGCTTCGGGGCCAGACCGAGCAGCACCAGCATGCCGCCCGCGGCCGCCACCACCCAGCGGCTGCGCACCCGGGTCATTCCCACCAGGCCGACGTTCTGCGCGAAGGCGGTGTACGGGAAGGTGTTGAAGACCCCGCCGAGCACGGTCGCGGCGCCGTCCGCGCGCAGTCCGTTCGCCAGCCGCCGCGCGTCGACCGGGCGCTCGGTCAGCTCGCCCACCGCGATGAAGTCGCCGGTGGTCTCGGTCATCGTCACCAGCGCGACGACCAGCATCGACACCACGGCCGGAGTCTCGAACACAGGGGTGCCGAAGTGGAACGGGGTGGACACGCCGACCCAGTCGGCGCCGCCCACCCCGGAGAAGTCGGTGAAGCCCAGCGGTATCGCGGCCGCCGTCCCGGCCACGATCCCCACCAGCACCGCCACCCGGCTCAGGAACCCGGGCGCGAAGCGCTGCACGGCCAGGACGAGGACCAGCACCCCGACGGCCAGGCCCAGGTTCTTCGGCGCGCCGAAGTCCGCCGCGCTCTGGCCCCCGGCCGCCCAGTTGCCCGCGACCGGCAGCAGCGAGAGACCGATGACCAGTATCACGGTGCCGGTCACCAGCGGCGGGAAGAACCGCAGCAGCCGCCCGAAGACCGGCGCCAGCACGATCATCGCCACCCCGGCCACGATCACCGAACCGTAGATCGCGCGCAGCCCGCCGCCCTCGGTGCCGATCAGCACCATCGGGGTGACCGCCGCGAAGGTGCAGCCCTGCATGATCGGCAGCCGGACGCCGAACCGCCACAGCCCCACGCACTGGAGCACCGTGGCGATACCGCACAGCAGCAGATCGGCGTTGATGAGATACGCCAGATCGGCGGGGGACAGCTTCATCGCCCCGCCGACGATCAGCGGCACGGCCACCGCGCCCGCGTACATGGCCAGCACATGCTGAAGCCCGAAGGCGGCGAGCCGGCCGGGCGGCGGCACCTCGTCCACGGGATGGCGTACGGACGTCATGGCGGCTCCTCGCGCGGCGCAGGGATGGGCGACGGATCAGGGTGACGCGACCGTAGAAGGCTTAAACAATCTGTTGATTTCAGGGGTGTTGCCGTCGTGTGTCAACCCCTTGGACCGCGTGGAGACCCGTGAACCGCCCGTCCGGCCGCAGGGAGCCGGGGCCGCCGCCGGAGGCCCGGCGGCGGTTCACCCGGCCCGGTTCACTCCTGTCCGCGCGCCGCGCCCAGCAGCCCCGTCCAGTCCGGGATCTTCACCTTCGTACGCCCCAGCGCCTCCCCGAGCGCCTCCTCGGCCGCCTCGATCCGCAGCCAGCCGGTCCACTCCACCGGCTCAAGACCCGCCTCGCGCAGCGCCCGCAGCGGATCCGCCGCCACCGGGCGGGCGGCGAGCACGTCCGCGTCGGCCAGCAGCGAGGCCACGGTCTCCTTCGCGCACGGCCGGTTGGTGCCGATCACCCCGGTCGGCCCGCGCTTGATCCACCCCGCCACGTACTCCCCGGGCGAGGGCTCGCCGCCGCGCAGCACCCGCCCCGCCGCGTTGGGTACCGTGCCGCGCTCCTCGTCGAACGGCAGCCCCGGCAGCGGCACACCCCGGTAGCCCACCGACCGCAGCACCAGCGGCGCCTCGATGTCCTCGAAGACCCCGGTGCCCGCGACCCCGCCGCGCCCGTCCGGCGCGGTCCGCTCGAACCGCACCGCGCGCACCGCACCCTCGCCGAGCAGCGCCACCGGCCGCAGGAAGAACCGCAGATGGATCCGGCGCGCCCGGCCCGAGGGCTCGCGCCGCGCCCAGTCGCGCAGCACCTCCACATTGCGCCGGTTGAGCCCCGGCAGCCCCGACGGGTCCCCGTACGCCGGGTCCAGCGCCAGCTCCTCGGGGCGCACCAGCACATCGGCGCCGGTCAGCGAGCCCAGCTCACGCAGCTCCTTGGTGGTGAACTTCGCCTGCGACGGCCCGCGCCTGCCCACCATATGGATATCCGAGACCCGGCTCTCGGACAGCGCCCCGAGGGCCGCGTGCGGCACATCGGTGGGCCTCAGCTCCTCCGCCCCGCGGGCCAGGATGCGCGCCACGTCCACCGCCACATTGCCCACCCCGATGACGACGGCGGAGCCCGCCCCGAGTGCGAAGGCGTCGCCGGTCGCGTCGGGATGGGCGCTGTACCAGGAGACGAAGTCGGTCGCGGAGAAGCTGCCCGGCAGCTCCTCGCCCGGAACGCCGAGCCGCCGGTCGGTCGCCGCGCCCACGCAGTAGACCACCGCGTGGTAGAGCCCCAGCAGCCGCTCGGGCACCAGCGGGGGCGGGCCCACATGCACATTGCCGAGAAAGCTGACCCGGGGGTGCTCCAGGACCGCGCGCAGCGTGTTCTGGAGCGACTTGATCTTCTCGTGGTCGGGCGCCACACCGTAGCGCACCAGCCCGTACGGACAGGGCAGCCGGTCCAGCACATGCACCGACACCTCGGGGACAGCCTGCTGCTGGACGAGCGCTTGGGCCGCGTACACCCCGCTCGGCCCGGATCCGACGACCGCGACGCGAAGCACGAAGGAGCTCCTTCCGCAGGATGTCTCCAGCATCCCACCCGGCGGGGCGCCCTGTCCGGCACTACGCGCCGGGGGACCGGTCCGGGTGACGCCTCCGGGCGTGATCCCCGTACGGCCTGGTCCGGTCCTGACGCGACCCCCTCCGGCCGCGGACGCCCGAGAGGTCAAGCTCCGCACCCCGGCACCGCGAGGCACCCCGGCACGGCGAGGCACCCCCGGCACCGCGACGCGCCCCCTACGGTCGCGGGCGCCCCGCTACGTCATCTGGCGCATCCGCCGGATCTCGCTGCTCTGCTGCGCGATCACATCGTTCGCCATCTCCTCCACCCGGATGTTGTTCCCCTGGGCCAGCAGATCCGTGGCCATGGAGACCGCGCCCCGGTGATGGGTGATCATCAGCTTGAGGAAGAGCGCGTCGAAGTCGGCGCCCTTGGCGGCGCGCAGCCGCTCGAGCTGGGCCGCGGTGGCCATCCCCGGCATCTTCGCGTCATGGCCCTCGTGGCCGCCCCCGTCGCCGCCCTTCGGCTCGCCGCCGTCCGTCTTCTGCCAGGCGCGCATCGCCTCGATCTCCGGCTTCTGCCCGGACGCGATGCGCTCCGCGAGCCGCTCGACCTTCGCCGACCCGGCCCGGTCGGGGGCGAGGTCGGTCATCACCAGGGCCTGCCGATGGTGCTCGATCATCATGCGGACGTAGGAGCGGTCGGCCGCGTTGGGGGAGTCGTCGTCCCCCGCCTTCGCCGCCTCCTCGGCCGACAGCTTCTTGGCCGCCTCGCCGGGCTTGCCCGGCGCGATCACCGCGGGCTTTCCGTCCTTGCCCGTCGCGGAGTCGGCCCCGCCGCCGCTCTCCGCGTCACAGCCGGTCAGGACGAGTGCCAGAGCGGCCACCGCCGCGGCGGCCGCGAGGGATGCGGTGTGGAGCGTCGTACGGCGATTCAACACCGTGGCCTCCTGGGGCGCTTGGGATCCGCAGACCGTCTTAGCACGTCAGCGACGCCGCCGGTCCGGGCGCGTTGGGAAAATCTCTTTACGAACATGTTGCTACCTGTTGTGGTGTACATGGATAGAGCGATACTTCCCCCGGTCCGTGAACCGTTCAACTCCGAACGGAGACGGCGACTAAGGGAGGACGCAGTGAAGCCGTGGGAAAGACCTCCGCAGCGGCGCAGATATCTCGGCGCGGCCGCGGCCGCCTTCGGTCTGGTGGCCACCTTGCTGGCCGCCGGCCCGGCGGCCGCGACGCCCGACCCCGGTGACGCTCCGCACAAGGAGCGGGTGACCAGCGGTCAGCAGGCGGAAGCCAAGGCCGCCATCGAGAACGGCGACATTCCCGGCGTGGACCAGATCGTCCACAGCGACAATGTCAGCCACCTCACCAACATCCCCAAGCAGGACCTCAAGGGCGTCAACTCCGACCTGGCCTTCCAGGGCAAGTACGCCTTCGCGGGCAACTACGACGGCTTCGTCATCTACGACATCAGCCGGCCGAAGAGCCCGAGGATCGTGAGCCAGGTGCTCTGCCCGGGGTCGCAGAACGATGTGTCGGTCTCAGGGGATCTGCTCTTCCTCTCCACCGACTCCTCGCGCAGCGACAACTCCTGCAACAGCACCACCCAGCCCGCGACCGAGAAGTCCTCCTGGGAGGGCATGAAGGTCTTCGACATCAGCGACAAGCGGAACCCGCAGTACGTCGCCGCCGTCGAGACCTCCTGCGGTTCGCACACCCACACCCTGGTGCCCGAGCGCAAGGACGTGTACATCTACGTCTCCTCGTACTCGCCCAGCGTCACCTTCCCGGACTGCCAGCCCCCGCACGACGGCATCTCCGTCATCAAGGTGCCCCGTAAGGCGCCCGAGAAGGCCGCCGTCATCGACTTCCCCGTCCTCTTCCCGGACGGCGGAAACCCCGGCCAGCCCACCAACCCCGGCGTCTCCCAGACCACCGGCTGCCATGACCTCACCACATTCCCCGAGCTGAAGCTGGCGGCGGGCGCGTGCATGGGCGACGGCATCCTGCTCGACATCGCCGACCCCGCGAAGCCGAGGGTCATCGACCGGGTCGAGGACAACGTCAACTTCGCCTTCTGGCACTCGGCCACCTTCAACGAGCGCGGCACCAAGGTCGTGTTCACCGATGAGCTGGGCGGCGGCGTCGCCGCGACCTGCAACGCCGAGGTGGGCCAGAACCGCGGTGCCGACGGCATCTACGACATCGTCGGCAAGGGCGACAAGCGCAAGCTGGTCTTCCGCAGCTACTTCAAGATCCCGCGCCACCAGGCCGACACCGAGAACTGCGTCGCCCACAACGGCTCGCTGATCCCGGCCAAGGGCCGCGACATCATGGTCCAGGCGTGGTACCAGGGCGGCGTCTCCATCTGGGACTTCACCAACTCCGACAAGCCCAAGGAAATCGGCTACTTCGAGCGCGGGCCGCTCTCCGGCGACACGCTCATCACCGGCGGCTCCTGGTCCGCGTACTACTACAACGGCTACATCTACTCCAACGACATCGACAAGGGCTTCGACGTCCTGAAGATCGACGACCGGCGCACCGACAGCGCCGCCTCGGTCCGGCTGGGCGAGCTCAACACGCAGACGCAGCCCGACTACCGCTGAGGGTCCGTCCCTCACCCATGAGTCACCTCTGAGTGCTCATCGACTCCCGTCGGGCGGCTCCTCGCCCGGCGGGAGTCCGAGCTCCCAGTCCAGTCCATAGCGGTGGAACAGCTCCGCCCGCAGCCGCTCGGGCGGCATCGGCGCGCCCGGCAGCAGCACCGCGACCACCGCGCCCATCAGCAGGGCCCGCAGCAACCGGTAGTCGGTCTCGGGGTCCTCCGAGCCGTACCGCGTGACGGTGTCCCGCAGCAGACCGGCCAGCCGCTGCTGCTCGGGGCACTGGATGAAGCCCTCGGCCGTGAGGATCCCGGCCATATGCGTGCGCATCAGCCGCGGCCGGTCCCGGGCCAGCCCGAGGATCGCGTCGATCGCCCGCGCCAGCAGCTCCCGCCCGGCGCCCTCGCCCTCCGGACGCGGCTCCCGCTCGAGCCCCCGGGCCAGCTCCATGTGCATCAGCCGGTGGACGGCCGTCTGGAGCAGCTGCCGCTTGCCCGGGAAGTAGTACGAGACCAGGCCGCGGGCCGCCCCGGCCCGGTCGGCGATATCGGCGAGGGTGGTCGCCTCATAGCCGTGCTCGCCGATCAGCTCGACCGTCGCGTCCAGCAGACGGACTTGGGATCGGCGGCGCAACTCCTCATTGACCGACGGGCTTCGGGGGACCATGCTGTAACTCCTGCGTTGGCTGGCTGTCAGCCAATATACTCAGGGGGCGTTGGGTTGTCCGCCGATCCTCTGGGGGGCGGCCGCATGTCTCCGCCGGTTCGGGCGACACGGGGGGATCGCCCGAACCGGTGGGTGCGGCCGCGGAGGCTCCTTCGGGGCCCCGTCCTCGGGGAGTTCAGGAGGTCGCGGCGGCGTCCGGCAGCAGGCCGAGAATCGCGCGCAGGGCGTCCGGGCGCCGGTCCACCGGGAGGTGCTCCACCAGGTGGACCCGGCAGCCCAGGGCCGCCGCTCCCGCGTCCGCCCGTTGGTCGTCGCCCACCATCACGGCGTCGCCCGGATCCACCTCCAGCGCGTCGCACGCGGCCTGGAACAGCCCCGGATCCGGCTTCTGGACGCCGTGCTCGTACGAGAGCGCATAGACGTCCACCAGCCGGTCCAGACCGTGGGCGCGGAAGACCGGGCGCAGATCCCAGCCGATGTTGCTGACCACCGCGATCCGTACCCCGCGCCGGCGCAACTCGCCCAGCACCTCGGCGGCGTCGGGATAGGGCCGCCAGGCGGCGGGCTCCATATGGCGGTCATACAGGGCGTCGTAGAGCCCGGGGCGGGGCAGCGGCACCTCGCGGGCCAGACCGGTGTAGGCCGCCCGGTGCGACTCGGCACTGCGGTCCCGTACGCCCCACACCTCCTCCAGAGGCGGCGGCACCGCGAGTGGCGCCGCGCCGCCGGGAAGCGCGCCGGCGTCCTCCAGGGCCCGTGCGTACCGTACGAACTCCTCCTCCGGGAGGACGGTCCGGCTCCGCTCCAGCACGGTGCGCAGCCAGGACTCGGTGGACTCGATTCGGAACAGCGTCCCGGAGAAGTCGAACAGCGCGCCCTTGACGGTCACGGTTTACGCTCCCTCGTCTCTGATCTGGCCAGTAGCCAGAACTTCGGGCATCGTATGCCGAGGGCACGGCCCCGGATCGGTCCCCGGCGCATCCGTTTCGGCCGATTTGCAAGCAGATAAATCCCGGCCGAATCAAGGCGAAGGATTTAGGGGAATCATGGGGTGGCGGCCGTTTATGGTCGCGATGTCGTGGTGATCATATGGGGGACAATCCCCGCAACTCCGCGACCGAGTCGGGGCATGCGATATCTGCTGAGGGCGAGGAGGTTGCCGGCAATGACACATGACATGACTTTGGGGCAACCGGGGGATGACCGCGGGTTGGGCACTTGCCGATCCGGAGCCCGCCGTGGCGGGCTCGGAGCGGTGACCGGCCGGGGCGGCTGCTGGTAAGCCACCAGCTTCGCGAAGAGCGGGGAATACTGCCGGGTCCATAACCGGTTCACACTCTGAGGTGTGTATTCGCGTCGGCAGGCCGTGAACGCTTTTCTTCCGCGCGTCGGCGCAGGCGGTGTCCCACCCTTCTCCGGGTGCGGGCCGCCCGCTCGGTCAGGCGTGTTCACACGGGGGCAGGAAACCGTGGCTGAGGTCACAATCGGGTGAAGGTATCGCTCCGGTTGTGTCTCTGCTTATATGAACGTCAAGGACCCAGGCTCCACCGGAGGTGATCCACATCAGAAAATTCGCCGCCGTCGGCGCAGCGGATGTCTGTCTCGTCAGAGAAGTCTTCTTCCGCGGGGTGGGATGACCGCGGAGATCAACTCATCGCTCAGACGCAACCCCCACAGCGAGGACTGATGAGTATGGGACTGACAGATTATCAATCGAGGCTCCGCGACGTTCTCGGCACGGCAGCAAGGGGAAACGGTGGGCTGCTCCAGGTGGTCGGGGGACCCGGAGTCGGGAAGACCACCTTATTGAGCAGCCTGGAGGAGCGGGCGGCCGAATCGGACGCGGTCTGTCTTACGGCGTCCGGATTCGCGGAAGACACCGCCATTCCCTTCAATATCGTGGAACAGCTGATCCGATCCTCCGCGGCCATGGGGGAATTGGACGTCGTGGCGCGCTGGCGGACCGCGGGGGAGCGGTATTCGGAAGCCGAACACGGCATGCTGGCCATGCTGGTCCGTGAAATATCGGATGTGCTGCACCGCATCGCGGGCGGCAAACAACTGGTCATCGCGGTCGATGACGTCGAGCATGTCGACTACCCCTCCCTCATGTGCCTTCTGCATATCGCCAGACATGCGTCCGGCACCCGTACGCTCGTCGCGATGACCAGCGGGCGGACACATCATCTGTGCGCTCGTGTGCAGGGATTCCACAACCTCTACAAGGTGGAGATCGGCACACTTTCCGAGTCCGGGGTCGTGCGTCTGCTGGAGCGGCACGCCGACGCCGACCTGGCGGACCGGATCGGCGCCTCCTGTCACGCCATCAGCGGTGGCAATCCAAGGCTGGTGAAGGCGCTGCTGCACGACCATCTCATGTCCGCTCCGGACGGATCGGAAAGAGAGGTCACGGTCGGAGCGGAGTTCCGGGATTCCTATCGCTGGAGCCTGTTATGCCATCCGTCGCTGCTCCAGATGGCACAGATCCTCGCCGTACTGGGCCCGTACGGCAGCCCGCGGCGGGTGGCCGGTATGCTCGAATGCGGTGAGGAGCGCGCGGCCCGGGCCATCGATGTCCTCGACTCCGCAGGGCTCCTGGAGGACGGATGCTTCCGGCACCCCGCGGCCCGATCCGTCGCGCTGGAAACGCTGGCAGTGGAGGAGCGGGCCCGCCTCGGCGCGAAGGCGGCCGAACTTCTGTATGCCGACGGGGCCGACCCGATCGCGGTCGCGGAACTCCTGGTCACCGCCGGTAAGACGCCTGATCACAAGGGTGTGGCGGTGCTCTGGCACGCGGCCCAGAAGAATCTCGACGAGGGCCGTACGGAAGAAGCGGTCGCCGGTCTGCGGCTGGCCGCTCGCGCCGATCTCGGCCGGCGGGAGCGCCTGGACATTCGCATGGCGCTGGTCGGCGCGTTATGGGCCGGCAATCCGGCGGCCGCCGAACCCGAGCTCGACCGGCTGATGGCCGCGATACGGACCGAATCCCCCGCGGACATCCCCGAGCAGTATCTGTGCTTCCTGCTCTTCATGGTGCTGTGGTTCGGCCGGTTCAGCGATGTCGAAGAAGCCTTCACATGGCTGTCGGGCAGTGGTGGCTCCGGTAATGCGTCCAGTATGGCGGCGCTGCGGGTGACCCGGCAGTGGGTCACCTTCCTCAAACCGACGCTGATCCACCACTTCCCCGACCAGGATCCCTCGGACAGGGAAGTCGACGGGCTGTGGGCGGCCAATCTGGAGCACGGACTCCAGCTCTCCGTGGACGAACTGGGCATGGAGATCGGGCATCTCCAGGATCCCCGGCAGATGGCGGACTTCTCCCCCGACACCATGCACCTGTTGTCGCACTCCAACCATTTCTGGTTCGCCTACGCGTACGCCTGCCGGATCGTCTGGGCACTGGCCGCGAGGGGAGAGACGGAGGCGGCGGACCGCCTGTGCGGGGCGCTGTTCACCGCGGCGGACAAGCTCAATATGAAGACGCCGTGTGCCGTCGCCCTGTCCATGCGTGCCTATATCCAGTGCCGTCATGGGGACTTCACCTCGGCCATCGATCTCGCCGGCACCGCGCTGAGGTCCATCCCGCCACGCGGCTGGGGCGTCGCCATCGGGTTACCGCTGTCCGTGCTGGTGGCGGCCCACACCGCCATCGGCAGGCTGGACGAGGCCCAGCGGTATCTGCGTTACTGGGTGCCGAAGGAGATGTTCGACAGCGTTGTCGGATTGGAGTACCTCCGGGCCCGGGGGCAATACTGCCTGGCCACCAACCGCCCCTATGCCGCGCTGAACGATTTCATGGTGAGCGGGATGCTGATCGACCAGTGGCCCGTGGACTTCGGTGATCTGGCACCCTGGCGCATCGACGCCGCCGAGGCATATCTGCACGTACATGAACCCGTGGAGGCCAAAAGGCTCGCCCTGGAAGAGCTCAAGCTGTCGCCCGACCGCCCCATGAGCACCCGCGGCAGAGCGCTGCGCGTACTGGCCATGGCGGAAGACCCGGACAAACGCAGGCTGCTGCTCTACCAATCCGTCAAGTGCCTGCGCGAGCACGGCGACCGTTATGGACTCGCCCGCACGCTCGTCGAACTCAGCCGGGACTTTCTCAGCACCGGGGAAACCCAGCAGGCGCGCGCCACCTGGCATGAGGCGCAGAAGCTGATGGACGAGTGCGGAATGAGCGCCCAGCACGAGAGCCGACGGGACCCCGTCATGGGCGGTGCCGAGAGCCCGGCGGACCCTCAACCGCCGGGAAATTCCGAGGACTCCGGGGAGCCCGGGGTACCCGAGGAAACGGCCCCGGGCACATCGGCCGAAGATGCCGAGCCACCCGTACTTTCGGAGGCCGAATGGCGAGTGGCCACCCTCGCGGCGTCGAGAATGACCAACCGGCAGATCGCCAAGAGCCTCTACATCACCGTCAGCACCGTGGAACAGCATCTGACCCGCGTCTACCGCAAGCTCTCCGTGGGAAATCGGCAGGATCTGTCGCGCCGCCTGTGGCCGCTCATAGGAGCCGCCGGATCGTCCTCCTGCTGAGCGTCCCGCCCCGCCCGGGGCAAGGGGGGATAGGGGAGTGATTAGGGGAGTGGAGCGCGGACGCACGCACCAGACTTGGCAATCCGCAGGGCAGCGCAGTGGTGGCGATGGAGCGACGGACGGGACGGACGGATGGACAGGACTGACGAGATACGCGACTACCCCGAATTGCGGGCTGCTGCATGCCCGTTCTCACCCCCGCCGGGTTACGAGGAACTGCGTGAGCGGTCCGCCGTCACCCGGGTGCGGATGTGGGACGGCAGCACCCCCTTTCTCGTCACCGGCTATCACGAGGCGCGGGCCGTGCTCGGCGACAGCAGGTTCAGCGCCGACGGCACGCACAAGGGGATGCCACGCTTCACCAAGTTCGAGGTGCCGGCCGAGGTGTTCAACCTCGGCAGGATGGACGATCCGGAGCACGCCCGGATCCGCCGCATGCTCACCGCGCACTTCACCATCCGGCGCACCGAGGCGATGCGGCCGATGATCCAGGGCATCGTCGACGGCCTCCTGGACCGGCTGATCGCCGAGGGGCCGCCGGCCGACCTGGTGGCCGATTTCGCCTTCCCCTTGCCGTCCCAGGTGATCGCCGTGATGCTGGGGGTCTCGGACGCCGACTTCGCGGAGTTCCAGCGGGCCTCGCAGGGCGTCATGGACTTCACGGTGTCGACCGAGGAGATGGGCGCCGCGCTCGGCGTCATGGTCGACTACGTCAGCCGGATGTGTGCGGCCAAGCGCGCCGCGCCGGGAGACGACCTCCTCAGCCGGCTCATCGTCGACCAGGAGCTGACGGGCGGGCTGACCCAGCAGCAGGTGGTCGCCACCGCCCTGGTGCTGCTGCTGGCCGGCCACGAGACCACGGCCAACATGATCGCCCTGTCCGGCGTCCTGCTGCTGCGCCACCCCGAGCAGCTCGCCCGGCTGCGGGCGGATCCCGGGCTGATGCCCAACGCGGTGGATGAACTGCTCCGGTACATCACGATCGTCCAGGAGGGCACCGGACGGGTGGCCGCCGAGGATGTCGAGGTCGGCGGGGTGCTCATCCCGGCGGGCGAAGGGGTGATCATCAACCTGCCCAGCGCCAACCGCGATCCCCACTTCGCGGACGCCCACGAACTGGACCTGGGCCGGCCGAACGCCCGTGAGCACATCGGGTTCGGCTTCGGTGTGCACCAGTGCCTGGGGCAGACCCTCGCCCGGGTCGAGCTCCAGATCGCCCTGGAGACCCTGCTGCGCCGACTTCCGGCACTGCGCCTGGAGGCCCCGCTCGACGACCTGGCGTTTCTGTACGAGTCGATGAACTTCGGCGTCGCCCGTGTGCCCGTCGCCTGGTGACCACGGAGGCCGGCGCGGCCGCCGGAACGACGGAAGACTGAGGGAGAGGGGAACACCACGGTGAAGGTCTCGGTGGATCAGGAGAAGTGCTGTGCGGCCGGCCACTGCGCGCTGGCGGCCCCGGAGGTGTTCGACCAGCGGGAGGAGGACGGGGCCGTTGTCCTGCTGGACCCGCGTCCGCCGCTCGCGCTGCGCGACGGCGTCGCCGAGGCGTCGTTCCTGTGCCCGGCCGCCGCGATCGCGGTCGAGGACTGAAAGCGCTCCACACCCGATTCGGGCCCCGGCGGGACAGCTTCTCGCCGGGGCCGCGCAAGCGATGGGAAGGCAGTCTTGACCACGTCGACCTCCAGTCCGGCCGCCAGTTCCGCCGCTCCTTTCCGGCAGGTCACCGTCGCGCTGGCCGAGCGCTCGTACACCGTCCACATCGGACACGGTGTGCGGCGGCTGCTCCCGCGGGTGGTGTCCGCCCTGGGCGCGCGCAAGGCGGTGGTGGTCACCGCGCGGCCCCCGGAGCAGACCCCCGACCCCAAAGTGCCCTCGCTCGTCGTGTCCACGCGCGACGGGGAGGAGGCCAAGGACCTGGCCGCCGTGACGGACCTGTGCCGCCGGTTCGTGGAATTCGGGCTGACCCGCTCGGATGTGGTGGTGTCCTGTGGCGGCGGCACCACGACCGACACGGTGGGCCTGGCCGCCGCCCTCTACCACCGGGGCACACCGGTCGTCCATGTGCCGACCTCGCTGCTGGCCCAGGTGGACGCGAGCGTCGGCGGGAAGACGGCGGTGAATCTGCCCGAGGGCAAGAACCTGGTCGGCGCCTACTGGCAGCCCGCGGCCGTGCTCTGCGACCTCGATCACCTCACCACCCTGCCCGAACGGGAGTGGCGCAACGGCCTCGGTGAGATCGCCCGCTGCCACTTCATCGGCGCGCCCGATCTCGACGGGCTGCCGCTGCTCGACCAGATCGCGGCCAGTGTGACGCTCAAGGCGGGCATCGTCGCCGCGGACGAACGCGACGCGGGCTTGCGGCACATCCTCAACTACGGACACACACTGGGGCATGCGCTGGAACGTGCCACGGGGTTCGCCCTGCGGCACGGGGAGGGCGTGGCCATCGGCACGGTCTTCGCCGGCCGGCTCGCCGGTGCGCTGGGCCGTATCGGCCCGGAGCGGGTCGCCGAGCACCATGATGTGGTCGCCCGTTACGGACTGCCGACCGCGCTGCCCGCCCAGGTCCCCGTGGCCGAGCTGGTGGAGCTGATGCGCCTGGACAAGAAGGCCACCGACGGGCTGACGTTCGTCCTGGACGGCCCCGACGGGCCCGGACTGGTGCCCGGGATCCCCGAGGACACCGTCAGCGCCACCCTCGCCGCGATGCCCCGCGAGCCGGCGGGGTGACACGGCGCGCTCCGGAAGAGGCGACCGCCACGAAGCGGAATGGCCGGAACGGGGATACGCCACGGCATTCATCGCCTCTTCGCTTTAGGGGCACGCCACCTCGATAGGGGGTTGACCGTGCGGCGCGCGTCCCGGATAACTGAACAGCGCGGTGTGCTGGACGAGATGCGGTGGACCGGGTTAGGGGGCGGAGGTTCCGGTAGGGGTTGATGCTGATGTGGACGCACTGATGGAATCGTTTCCCGATCAATGTTCGGTCTGATTCAAGGATCGCGAGTCCATATTTCGTCGACCTCGATCGGGGACCCTCAACATGCCCTTCAGCTATGCCATGCCGGTGAATACCGAGTGGAATTCCCGTCCGATGGACACGGTATTGAATGCCGCGGCGCACCTCGGACACGCGTTCGGTGACTCTTTGGTGCGGCCCGGGCAGGCTCTTCTCCTGGACGGACCGCTGGCATGCGGTAAGACCACCCTGCTCCGGTCGTTCGCCGAGCGGGCCGCGGCGGCCGGCCGGCTCGTCATCACGGCGACGTGTTCCCCCTGCGAGCGGGATCTTCCCTTCGGTGTCGTCTCCCAACTGGCCCGCGGCGCCCGGAAGTCAGCGGGCGGGCCGCCCGAGGTGCCGGGGCTGCCGGACATCCTCCGCGGGACCAGCGACCCGGTGGACCGGGCCGAGATCGCCCGGCTGTGCCATCGGCTGTGCACCTTGCTGATCGACTACGCGGAACACACCCCGCTGCTGCTCGCCGTGGACGATGTGCGCCACAGCGATCCGGCCTCCGCGCACTTCCTCCTCCAACTGGTGCGGCGGCTGGACTCGGCACGGATCGCCGCCGTGTTCACCGACGATCTGAGCCTGCCCGCGCCCACCCTGCCGCTCCGCTACGAACTGCTGCGCTCCCAGCGCCTGCACCGGATCGGCCTCGGCCCGCTCACCCCCGACGAGGTGGCCGACGTGGTCGTGGCGGAGCTGGGGGAGACCGCGAGCGCCCGCGCCGGCGATGTCTACGCCGCCACCGGTGGCAACCGGCTGCTGCTGCACACCCTGCTGGCCGACTACCGCGAGCACGGCGAGGCCCGCCAGACCGGCTATGGCCAGTCCTTCCTGAGCTGTCTGCACCGCAATGAGCCGATCTTCCTGGACGTGGTGCGCGCGCTGGCCGTGGTGGGCTTCTCCCTGCCCGCCACCGACCTGGCCTGGCTGACCGGACACGAGCCCGAGCCCATCGGCCAGGTGCTGGCGGCGCTGACGGGCGCCGGGCTGATGGACGAGGGCGCGTTCCGGCAGGAGGCGGCGCGGCTGAGCGTGCTCAACGACACGCCGGCGAGGGCCCGCAGGACCCTGCACCAGCGGGCCGCGCGGCTGCTGCACGACCAGGGCAGGCCCGCCACCACGATCGCCCGTCATCTGGTGCGGGCCGGGCGGATCCCCGATTCATGGTCGCCGGAGCTGCTGCTGGAAGTGGCCGAGCAGGTGGCGGTGGGCGAAGAGGCGTCCGTCGCCGTCGACTTACTGGAGCAGTCCCTCGAACAGTGTCCGCACCAGGAGCGGCGCGCCGCCTTGCAGGCGAAGCTCGCCGAGGCGGAATGGAAGATCAACCCGTCCACCGCCACCCGGCACCACACACCGCTGTACGGCGCCGTCCGCGCCGGCCGGCTCGGCCTCCCCGACAGCGTCACCCTGCTCATGCAGCTGCTGTGGAAGGGCGGGCTGACCGAGGTGGAGGGGCTGCTCGCCCATCTGCGCGAGGACCCCGCCGCCACCGACCAGCTCCATGCCATCGAGGCCGCGCTCACCTGCACCTACCCCTGGCTCGCGGAGCGGCGGCCGGCCCCGGCGCACCACGGTGGCTCCGCCGCGACGCGGGCGGCGGTGTGGCCGCGGGCCGGCACCGTACTGGCGGACGTGCTCACCGGCGGGCAGACCCATGACACCGTCCGGCGGGCCGAGGAGGTGCTGCGCGAACTCCAGCTCGGCCACGACCCGGCGTGCCAGGAGCAGGCCGGGCTGTTCGCCCTGCTCGCGCTGGTCTACGGCGGCCGGATCGACCTGGCGTCCGCATGGTGCGAGGGGGCGCTCGGCGAGACCGGCGCGGGGCCGCACGTCCCGATGCGGCAGGCGGTGCTGGCGGCGGCCAGGTCGGAGATCGCGCTGCGCCGAGGTGACCTCGCCGAGGCCGCGGAGCGCTCCCGGGCCGCCCTCACCCACGCCTCTCCCGGCGCCTGGGGTGTCGCGGTCGGGCTGCCGCTCGGCTCCCTGATCCTGGCGTGTACGCGGATGGGCCGGCACGAGGAGGCGGGGTTCCACGTCGCGCAGACCGTGCCCAACGCCATGTTCAAAAGCTCCTACGGGCTGCACTACCTGTACGCGCGCGGCCACTACTTCCTGGCGGCCGGCCGGCACCAGGCCGCGCTCGCGGACTTTCTGCTGTGCGGCGAGCTGCTCACCGACTGGGGGCTGAGCAGCGGCTGCGACCCGGTGCCATGGCGGATCGGCGCGGCGGAGGCATGGCTCGCACAGGGCAACCACGACCAGGCCCGGATCCTGGTCTACCAGCAGCTCAGCCGTCCGCATACGGACGGTGCCCGGGCCCGCGGGCAGTCCTTGCGCCTCCTGGCCGCCACCAGCTCGGCCAAGCGGCGGCCGCAGTTGCTCAACGAGGCGGTGGGGCTGTTCACCGAGCAGGAGGACAAGTACGAGCTGGCCCGCACGCTGTGGGACCTCAGCCAGGCGTACCACGCGCTCGGCGAGAAGAAGCAGGCCCGCCGGACCATGCGCCGGGCCTGGCATGTGGCGAAGATGTGCGACGCCGCGTCGCTGTACGAGGAGTGGCTGCCGGCCGACGACCAGTCCCAGGCCGTGGCGCCGGCGCCGAAGGCGGACGCCGGGATCGAGCGGCTGACACACTCCGAACGGCGTGTCGCGTCGCTGGCCGCCATGGGCTACACCAACCGGGAGATCGCCGGGAAGCTGTATGTCACGGCCAGCACGGTGGAGCAGCATCTGACCCGGGTCTTCCGCAAGCTGGACATCAAGCACCGGGAGCAGCTGCCCACCGAACTCTACGCGGACCGCATGGAGTTGGCGTGACGACGGCACCCCGGCGGGAGCCCCGCCCGGCACCGACATGAGCACCGACCGCGAACGGCCACTTCCCGGGAGGCCCCGGGAAGTGGCCGTCACGGCAGGCGAGGACTCAGCGTTTGACCGCCAGCGTGATCCCATCGCCCACGGTGAGCATGCTGATCTCGACGCGTCCGTCCTCCCGGAGCAGTTTGTTCATCTCGCGCAGGGCGGCGGTGTCGGCGTCCTGTGCGGCGGGGTCGGTCACCCGGCCGAAGAAGAGGGTGTTGTCCAGGACGATGAGGCCGCCGCGCCGGAGCATCGCCAGTGACTCCTCGTAATAGTGCGCGTAGCCGGTCTTGTCCGCGTCGATGAAGACCAGGTCGAACTCCCGGCCCGCCCGCCGCAGTCCGGCCAGTGTGTCCTTCGCGTCGCCGATGCGCACATCGATGCGGTCCGCCACTTCGGCGCGCTCCCAGAACGGACGCCCGAGCCCCGGCCACTTCTCCGTGATGTCGCAGGTGATCAGCGTGCCGTCGGCCGGCAGGGCCCGCGCCATGCACAGTGTGCTGTAGCCGGTGAAGGTGCCGATCTCCAGCACCGAACGGGCGCCGACGAGCCGCACCAGCAGTCCGAGGAGCTGGCCCTCCTCGGGCATCACCTGCATGGCCTGTGCGGCCGGCAGACCCGCGGTTTCCGCCCGCAGCCCGGCCAGGACCTCGTCGTCGCGCAGGGACAGTTCCCGGACATAGCCGAGAATTTCTTCGGTCACATCGACTTGCTGAGCCATTGGACTGCCACACCCCGCAAAGGTGGAAAGGGAAGGTCCGGGGAAAGTCAATGCGGCCAATGCTAGGAATCCGCCGGTGTGCCGCGCAATGGCGTCCCGCGGAATGCCGGAACCCATATTCCGGGCTGAGGGGGGTGTAGGGGGGATCCTTAGGGGATTTGCGTGACCGCCCCGAGAATATCGTGAACGCGACAAGCGCGTGTCATGGTTGGCACGTTGTTCACAACGCGCTGCGGAGGCGATTGATGAGCGGACATGCGGAAGCGCACCGGCTCATGGTGCTGGGTGCGGGAACAATGGGACTGGGGATCACCTCTCTCGCCGTGGGGCACGGAATCCCGGTGACGGTCGTCGAGGTGGACGAGGCCAAGGCCGGCCGGACGCGGGCCGCGGTCACCGAACGGCTCCGCATGGCCCAGCTCATGCGAGCCCTGCCCGCCGACCGGCCGCCCGGAGAGCTGACGGTCACCGCGTCCCCGGCCGACGGCCGGGAGGCCACCGCCGTGGTGGAGGCCGTCACCGAGGACACCCCCACCAAGGCCAAGGTGCTCGAAGCGGTCGCCGGGCTCACCGGCGGGCGGGTGCCGCTGATCTCGAACACCTCCTCCATCCCGATCGACGAACTGGCCGGTTTCATCGCCGATCCGGCACGGCTGGTCGGCACCCACTTCATGAACCCGCCCTATCTGATCCCCACGGTGGAGGTGATCCGCGGCCCCCGAACCGGGGAAACGGCGATGGCCGCCGTGACGGATCTGCTGCGCGCGCTGGAGCGCAAGCCGGTCGTCGTCGGCGACGGGCCGGGGTTCGTCACCAGCCGGGTGCTGCACCCGATGATCAACGACGCGATCCGTGTGGTGCAGGAGGGCACGGCGACGGCGGAGGCCGTGGACGTCCTCATGCGGGACTGCCTGGGCCACCGCACCGGACCGCTGCGCACCGCGGACCTGATCGGCCTGGACAACCTCGCCGACTCGCTGCGCGTGCTGCATGAACGCACCGGCGACGCCCGGTGCGCACCGAGCGAATTGCTGCTGGAGAAGGTCCGCGACGGCCACCTGGGCCGCAAGTCGGGCCGCGGGTTCTACGCATACGGGAAGGAGCTGGCGTGACCATCTCATCCGAGCAGGGCAGCCACACCGCCGAGACGGTGGCGCAGGAGGTGCAGCAGTTCCTCGAACAGCGCACCAAGCAGACCTGGGACCCGGACACCGACCTGTTCAGCACCGGCGCCGTGTCCTCGATGTTCGCCATGGAACTGGTCGTGCACCTGGAGTCGTCCTTCGACGTGGTGATCAGCGGCCCCGATCTGGCGCTGGACAACTTCCGTACGGTGAACGCGATGACCGCGATGGTCCTGCGGCTGCGCGGGGTCAAGCCGTGACCGACGCCGCCACCGACCACGCGGAGCTGGTCAGCGGGTTGATCGGGGACCGGGCCGACGCCTGGGACCTGGCCGGGGAACTGCCCCGCGACCTCCTGGTCAAACTCGGCGCCTCCGGTGTGCTGTGCGCACAGGTCGGCCCCGAGCACGGCGGCACCGGACTGGACAGCCGGGCAGGCGGGGAGCTCACCGCGCGGGTCGGCGCCCGGTGCAGCTCCCTGCGCAGCGTGATGACCTCGCAGGGCATGGCGGCGTGGACGGTGCGCAGGCTCGGCGGCACCGAGCAGTGGGACACCTTTCTGCCCCGGCTGACCTCCGGTGACCTGGCGGCGGTCGGATTCAGCGAACCCGGCGCCGGCAGCGACCTGTCGGCGATGGAGACCGAGATCGCCGACGACGGCGCCGAGGTGGTGGTCACCGGACGGAAGGTGTGGATCACCGCCGCCCACTACGCCGATCTGCTGCTGGTGTTCGGGAAGTACCGGGGCGGCGCCACGGCCGTGGTCGTGCCCGCCCGGACACCCGGAGTGCGCATCACACGGGTGGAGAACCCCCTGGGCTGCCGCGCCGCCGGTCATGCGAACATCACCCTGGACGCGGTCCGGGTGCCCGCCGGGCATGTACTCGGCGGCACCGGGCTGCCGCTTTCCCTGGCGACCACCGCCGCGCTCACCTACGGGCGCATGTCCGTGGCCTGGGGGTGCGTCGGCATCCTGCGCGCGTGCCTGGACGCCGCCGCCACGCACACCGCCAGCCGGGAGCAGTCCGGCCGGGCGCTCGCCGAGCACCAGTTGGTGGCCCGGCACCTGGCCGAGCTGTACGTCGCGGAGCGGCACGCCACCCGGGCCTGTGAACACGCCAGCGCCTCCTGGGACACCGGCTCGCCCGACATGGCCGTCGACGCGGTGCACGCGAAGTACGTCGCCTCGCGCGAGGCGGCACAGGGCGCGGCACGCGCCGTACAGCTCCTGGCGTCGGCCGGGGCGTCCGACGGCCATGTGGTGGCCCGTGCCTACCGCGACGCGAAGCTGATGGAAGTCATCGAGGGCACCAGCGAGATCTGCCAGCTCGTGCTCGCCCGGCACATGCGGAAGAAGGTGCGACCATGACGGAGGGGAAGCCCGTGAGCGAGCCGCCGGCGGCCGTCAAATGTCTCGTCTGGGACCTCGACAACACACTCTGGCGCGGCACCCTGCTCGAGGACGGCGAGGTGCCGCCGTTCGCGTGGGTGCGCGATGTCATCACCACCCTCGACGATCGCGGCATTCTCCAGTCGATCGCCAGCAAGAACGACCACGACCACGCCTGGGCGCGCCTGGAGGCGCTGGGCCTCGCCGAGTACTTCGTGCTGCCGCACATCGGCTGGGGGCCCAAGTCGGAATCGGTGCGTGCCATCGCGGAGCGGCTGAACTTCGCACACCGTGCCATGGCCTTCGTGGACGACCAGCCCGCCGAGCGCGCCGAGGTCGGCTACCGGCTCCCCGAGGTGCGCTGCTACACCGCCGAGGACGTGGCCGGGCTCACCGGGCTGCCCGAGTTCAGCCCCGCCGTGGTCACCGTGGACTCACGGCAGCGGCGCACCATGTACCAGTCGGGGTTCCGCCGTGACGCCGAGCGGGCGGAGTTCGGCGGCCCCGACGAGGAGTTCCTGCGCACCCTGGACATCGAGATGGCCATCTCCCGCGCCACCGAGCGGGAGCTGTCCCGGGTCGAGGAACTGACCCTGCGCACCAGCCAGATGAACGCCACCGGTGTGCACTACTCCGACTCCGTACTGCGCGGACTGCTCACCGACCCCGCGCACGAGGTGCTGGTCATCACGATGGCCGACCGGTTCGGCCCGCACGGCGCCGTCGGCATCGTGCTGCTGGAACGCCACCCGGCGGTGTGGCATCTGAAACTGCTCGCCACCTCCTGCCGTGTGGTCTCCTACGGCGCCGGGTCCACCCTGCTGAACTGGCTGGCCGACCAGGCGGCGCGTGCCGGGGTGCATCTGGCCGCCGACTTCCGGCGCACCGACCGCAACCGGATGATGGAGGTCGCCTACCGCTTCGCCGGGTTCGCCGACGCCGACTGCGCCTGCACCGCCGCCCTCGCGGCCCCCGGCGAGGAGGGCGTCGAACGCCTCCACCTCACCCCCGCGTTCCAGCCGGCCCCGACCACGCTGCGGCTGACCGCGCCTGAGCTCGCCGACGCGGCGCTGCCGCGCTCCCGGTGACCGGCGGGCGACTCCCGCCCCGCATCCTCGCGTTCGCCTCCGACTGGTTTGGGTGATCACTGTGCTTGTGCTCGGGCTCAACGGCAACTTCTCCGCCGCGGACACCGATGTGGTGCCGCGGCTGAGCGAGGTCTTCTTCCACGACTCGGCGGCCTCCCTGATCCGCGACGGCGAACTCGTGGCCGCAGTGGAGGAGGAGCGGCTCAACCGGATCAAGAAGACCACCAAATTCCCCATCAACGCGGTCCGTGAGTGCCTGGCCCTGGCCGGCGCGCGGCCCGAGGACGTCGACGCGGTGGGCTACTACTTTCCCGAGAACCACATCGACACCGTCCTCAACCACCTCTACACCGAATATCCGCGGGTGCCCCTGCGCTACTCCCGGGAGCTGATCCGGGAGCGGCTGAAGGAGGGTCTGGACTGGGACCTGCCGGAGGACAAGCTCGTCTATGTGCCGCACCACGAGGCACACGCCTACTCCACATATCTGCACTCCGGCATGGACTCGGCGCTGGTCCTGGTGCTGGACGGCCGGGGCGAACTGCACTCCGGCACCGTCTACCGCGCCGAGGGCACCCACCTGGAGAGGCTGGCCGACTACCCGGTGCCCAAGTCACTGGGTGGGCTCTATCTGAACGCCACCTATCTGCTCGGCTACGGCTTCGGCGACGAGTACAAGGTGATGGGCCTGGCCCCCTGGGGCGACCCCGCGACCTACCGCGACACCTTCTCCAAGCTCTACACCCTCCAGGACAACGGCGAGTACGAACTGCACGGCAACATCATGGTGCCGAACCTGGTCAGCCCGCTGTTCTACGCCGAGGGCTTCCGGCCGCGCCGCAAGAGCCAGCCGTTCACCCAAGCACACCGCGACTTCGCCGCCGCGCTCCAGGAGGCGGTCGAGAAGATCGTGCTGCACATCCTCCAGCACTGGGCGAAGACCAGCGGGCTGTCCCGCCTCTGCTTCGGCGGCGGCGTCGCCCACAACTCCAGCCTCAACGGCCTGATCCTCAAGTCCGGCCTCTTCGACGAGGTGTTCATCCACCCCGCCTCGCACGACGCGGGCGCGGGCGAGGGCGCCGCCTACGCCGCCGCGGCGAGCCTGGGCACTCTCCAACGGCCCCGGAAGCGGCTGCTCAGCGCGAGTCTCGGCCCGGCGCTGGGCACCCGGGAGCGGATCAGGGCACGGCTGGCCGACTGGGCGCCGCTGATCGATGTGGAGTTCCCCGGAGACGCCGTGGAGAGGGCGGCCGGACTGCTCGCCGAGGGCGAGGTGCTCGGCTGGGCCTACGGCCGGTCCGAGTTCGGCCCCCGCGCCCTGGGCCACCGCAGCATCGTCGCGGACGCACGCCCCGAGGAGAACCGGACCCGTATCAACGCGATGGTGAAGAAGCGCGAGGGCTTCCGGCCGTTCGCCCCGGTGGTCACCGCCGAAGCCGCCCGCGATTACTTCGACCTCTCCGGCGCGGAGGGCAACCACGAGTTCATGTCCTTCGTGGTGCCGGTGCTGCCGGAGCGGCGTACCGAACTCGGCGCGGTCACCCACGTGGACGGCACCGCCCGGGTGCAGGTCGTCTCGGCCGCCTCGGGCGAGCGCTTCCACCGGCTGGTACGGCGGTTCGGCGAACTGACCGGCACCCCCGTGCTGCTCAACACCTCCTTCAACAACAACGCCGAACCCATCGTGCAGAGCCTCGACGACGTGGTGACCAGCTTCCTGACCACCGACCTGGACGCCCTGGTGGTGGAGGACTGCCTGGTGCGTGCCAAGCCCTCGCCCGACCTGGGCGTTCTGGTGCCGCGGTTCCGCCCGGTCACCCGGCTGGTCGAGCACAGGACCAGCGGTCCCGACGCCTCGGCGGGCACGAAGGTCCACGAGATCCACCTCGACTACGACGGCGGCCCGTCCGCGAAGGTGTCGCCCGAGCTGTACGAACTGCTCGGCGCGGTGGACGGCACCACCACCCTCGGGGATCTGGCCAAGGCCGTGGGCGGGCTGTCGGAGGCGCTGGCCGCCGAGGTGTTCGCCCTGTGGGAGCAGCGGTTCCTCACCCTCGTCCCGGCCGGGGAGCTCCAGCCGCCGGCCCAGGGGCCCGCGGACGACGGCGCGCGGGGGCGCTGACCCGATGGTGGCGGACCCGATCACCGAAGTGCACCGGGAGATCACCCGGCTGCTGGCGAAGCTGAGCCGGGCCGGTGGCGGGCGGCCGGACGCCCTCGTGGAGGCGTGCGTCGCCTGTCTGGAGGCCGCACAGTGCACCTCGGCCGCCGCCACCGGGCAGGAGCGGGCGGACACCGGCGCCCAGGAGGCGCTGCACGCGGTCAACGCGGCGGCGCTGGCGATCAGATACGCCCTGGTCAAGGCGGGCGATGAGCGGCGTCTCGCGGCGCGTACCGGGGAGAGCGTGACCTCCGATACGTGATCGCTCCGCTGGGGCGCCGTCTTCCGTCGGCCGTCTTCCGTCCGCCGTCGATCGGCCGCGGCGCCGTCGTGGCCGGTCGCGCCCACGCGGCGGAGCCGCACATCGACAGGGGCGCACCAACTGGTCCCCTTCCCCCACGGCACTCGGGGAAGGGGACCAGTTCGTGTTCGGGTGGGGGAGTGCCTCAGGACGGGGTGGCGGTCGGGGTGAGTTGTTCCGCCAAGTCGTCCACCAGCGAGGGCAGTTCGGCCTTGTCCCCGGCGATGCCGAACACGTAGAAGTCCGGGCGTACCAGCACCGCCAGCGCGCCCATCTCCGACAGATACGGCAGATACCGGCCCTCCACATCCCGCGCGTCCCCTGGTTCCAGGTCGGCCGCGGGCGTGTCCGCGGGCACCACACGCACCAGCCGGGCCCCGATGTTGTCGAGGAACGTCAGCTGCCGCGCGTCCAGCGCCGGGACCACGTCCTCGCCGTACAGCAGGACGAAACCGGTGCCCACCACATCGTCGAACAGCCCGGTGCCGCCCGCGCGGCCCACCCGCCACTGCGGGGCCGCCTGTCCGGCGTACGGCGCCGGCCGGCCCTGCCCGTCCCGCCGCAGCAACCCGTCCACGAGCGGGCGCACCACCGAGCGGCGCGCGGCGCTCGGCCCGATGTTCCGCTTCCGCGCGGCCAGCATCGCCGCGTCCCGGTCCGCCGCCGCGGCCGGGTCCGCCATGCACACCACCCGGCCCAGGCCCACGGACATCTCCACCGCGTGCCGCACATGAGCGCGCCGCTCGCTGGTGTAGGTGTCCAGCAGCGCCGGTGCCGCGTGCCCGCTCAGCACCAGGTCCAGCTTCCAGGCCAGATTCGCCGCGTCACGGAATCCGGAGCACATGCCCTGCCCCGCGAACGGCGGCATGAGGTGCGCCGAGTCCCCGGCCAGCAGCAGCCGTCCGGCCCGCCAGTGCTCCGCCCAGCGGGCCTGGAAGGTGTAGACCGCATGCCGGTCCAGGACGCCGTTGTCGGGCGTCACGTCGAACAGCCGCAGCAGCTCCCACGCGCTCTCCACGGTGCCGAAGTGCGCGGGGTCGTCCGCGGGCACCCGCATGAACTCGTACCGCCGGTGTCCGGGCCCCGCGGACACCGCGGTCCGCGGGCGGGCCGGATCGCAGATCTCCAGGTTGTTCGGCCGGAACTCGCGGTGCTCATGCAGCCGCACATCGCAGATCAGCCAGTCGTAGGAGAAGTCGAGGTCCGTCACCGTGGTGCCGACACTCGCCCGCACCAGGCTGTTGGCGCCGTCGCAGCCGACCACCCACGAAGCGGTGAGGTCGGTCCTCTCGCCGTCCGGACCGACCACGGTCAAGGTCACCCGGTCACCGTCGTCCGCGAGTCCCGCCGCCTCGTAGCCGCGCAGCACCCGCAGCCGCGGCAGCGTCGCCCCGTGTTCGATCAGCGCGGACTCCAGGGCCGGCTGATAGGCCGACAGCGCCTCCGGCCAGGTGCAGTGCCCCCGGTCGGCGACCTCGTGGTCGATCAGCGTCTCGCCCTTGGTGTTCTGCCAGGCGTGGTCCCGCGCGGGCTCGGTGAACTTCTCGAGCGAGTCGCCGATCCCGGCCGAGGCCAGGATGCGCGCGGCCTCACTGTCGAACCCGACCGCCCGGGGGTGCCGGTACGGCTCCGGCCAGCGCTCCACCACCGTCACCCGGCGGCCGCGCTGGGCCAGCAGCACCGACAGCAGCTGCCCCACCGGTCCGTACCCGACGATCAGCACATCGGTCTTGGGCCCGCCGTTGTCCGTGTCCCGCGCGACGTCCACCGCCGCCTCCTTCCCGCTCATTCGCCCGCCAGGATCAGATCGACCGTGTCCTGGAACTCGTCCGCCTTCACCAGCACCTTGGTGTGCTCCACCCCGTCCTCGACGGTGAAGCAGCGCCTGCCGATCAGCACGATCTTTCCGTTGTCCGTGGCCCGGCTGCGGAAGGTGGTCCCGGCGAGCACCGAGTCCTGTGCGTAGTCGTCCAGGCTGTCCAGCCGCACCGCGTCCCAGCCGGACGGGTCGGCCAGCTCCGGCCGGAACCGGTACACCGGCTGCCAGTCGCTCTCCTTGGGCCGCCGTTCCACCACCCGGTAGCCGTCGTGTTCGGTCACGCGGTAGGCACAGCCGTACTGGTGCTGTTCCTCCTCGGACAGGCGCAGCGGCTCCGAATAGGACGGCCCGGGGAAACCGACGTCCACCAGGTGGGTCCGTCCGTCGAGGCGGACCAGGTCGAAGGTGTGCTCGCGTTCCGGGCCGAAGGCCCCGTTCGCCTGCCGTACCGCCGCCGCCACCATGCGCACGTCGTAGCCGAGTTCGGCCAGCAGCGTGTGGAACAGCCGGTTGAGCTCGTAGCACACTCCGCCATGGCCCTCGGTCACCACATGCTCGAACACCAGGTCCAGCGGGACGTTCGTCAGATGCCGTGAGGCCGGGAGCCGGTCGGGGGCCGTCGAGTTGTCGTACGGGACCGCCATGAGATGCCGTTTGTGCAGGTGCCGGAGGGTGTCCAGAGTTGGTGCGGGTATGGACTCCACCCCGATGCGCCGCAGGTACTTCGCCACGTCGAACATGCTCGTCTCACCTCTCCGTGCTCTGGTCGTCGTCTTCCGCCGCTTCTCGGGCCGCCCCGGGTGCGTTCGTGGCATCCAGCGCGAGCTGCTCCTGGAGGTGCTCGGCGGCCATCGACGGGGTGGGGTAGTCGAACAGCATCGCCGCCGCGAGCTGGAGGCCCGTGGCCGCGTTGAGACGGTTGCGCAGTTCCACCGCGGTCAGCGAGTCGAACCCGATCTCGAACAGCGGGTCGTCCGGGCCCACCGCGTCCGGGGTGGGGTGTCCGAGGACGGCCGCGGCCTCGGCGCGGACCAGTTCGGTCAGGCGCTGGTGCCGCTGGGCCGGGTCGAGCGCGGCCAGCTCTTGGGCGAGGGACGGGGCGGCGTCGGGCCGGGCCGAGGCGTGGGCGGTGGGGCGGTGGTGGCCGCGTACGAGGCCGCGCAGGAGGGGCGGGAGTGTGTGGGGGTCGGTGTTGTTCCGGAGGGCCGCGAGGTCCAGCTCGAGGGGGACGAGATGGGGGTGCGGGGTGGTGAGCGCGGTGTCCAGGAGGCGCATACCGCCGGCGTCGGTCAGGGGGATGACACCGCTGTGCCGGGTCCGTTGCTGCTGGGCGGTGGTCATACCGGCCGTGAGGGCGCTGGTGGTCCCCCACAGGCCCCAGGCGAGTGAGGTGGCGGGGAGCCCGGCGGCGTGGCGCTGCTGGGCGAGCGCGTCGGCGTAGGTGTTGGCGGCGGCGTAGTTGGCCTGGCCGGGGGTGCCGAGGACGCCGGTGGCGGAGGAGAAGACGACGAACGCCGCGAGGTCGAGGTCGCGGGTGAGGTCGTGGAGATGGGTGAGGGCGTCGACCTTGGGGCGCAGAACGGTGTCGAGGCGCCGCGGGGTGAGATCGGTGAGCAGGGCGTCGTCCAGGGTCCCCGCGGTGTGGACCACGGCGGTCAGCGGATGGTCGGCGGGGATGCCGTCAAGGACGGCGGCGAGTTGGTGGCGGTCGGCGGTGTCGCAGGCGGCGATGTGGATACGGGCGCCGAGCCGCGTCAGCTCCTCGCCGAGCCGGGCCGCGCCGGGGGCATCGGGCCCCTGGCGGCTGACCAGGAGGAGGTCGCGCGCGCCGTGCTGGGTGATGAGGTGGCGGGCGGTGAGGGCGCCGAGGGTGCCGGTGCCACCGGTGATGAGAACGGTCCCTTCCGGGGCCAGGGCGAGGGGCTGGGGCGATGTGCCGGTGGGCGCGGCGGTCAGATGGGGCGTGTAGGCGGTGGCGTCGCGAAGGGCGAGTTGGGCTTCGGCCGTGGTGAGCGCTGTGGGCAGGGTCTGGTGGGAATGGCCGTCGACGTCGATGAGCCGGACCCGGCCGGGGTGCTCGGACTGGGCGGAGCGGACCAGACCCCAGACCGCGGCCGCGGCCGGGTCGGTGACCTCGGCGGTGTCGTGGACGGCCATGGCGCCGCGGGTCAGGACGACCAGGCGGGTGTCCGCCAGTTCGGGCCGGTCCACCCACTCCCGCAGCAGATCCAGCACCCGGGCGCAGAGCACGTGCGTACGGTCGATGGGCCCGGTCCGTTCGGGGACCCACGCGGACACGTCGGCGACGAGCACCTCGGGCCGCTCCCCGGCCCCCGCGACCTCCGGGACATCGGCATAGCTCGACGGGGCGTCCGGGAGCCCGCTCTCCCCGACCGTGGCCCAGCGCGCTTCGGTGGCGCCGAGGCCGCATTCGGCCCATTCGACCGCCCACAGGGCATTGCCGCCCGACGCGGCGGCCAGCGCGCGCAACTGGTCGGGTGTGGTCTCCCGGAGCTGGAGGGAGCCGATCGTGGCGACCGGCACACCCCGCGGATCGGTGATCCGCACGCACAACCCGTCCCCGCCGGACACCGTCGCGCGCACCCGCACGGCGGTGGCGCCCACGGCGTGGAGCCGTACGTCGGTCCACGCGAACGGCAGCATCGTGGGCCGTTCACCAGCGGACTGGAAGCAGAAGTTCCCGGCGTGCAGAGTGGCGTCCAGCAGCGCCGGATGGATGCCGAACCGCCCGGCGACCCCGGTCTGCTCCTCCGGCACCGACACCTCGGCGAACACCTCGTCGTCCCGCTTCCACACCGCCCTCAGACCACGGAACGCCGGGCCGTACTCGTACCCGACTTCGGCCAGGTGCTCGTAGAACCCCTCCAGGGCCACGGGCTCCGCACCCTCGGGCGGCCACGGCAGCGCGGCCTCGGCCTCTTCCGGCGGGACGGCGGCCCCCGTGGTCAGCGTGCCGGTGGCGTGCTCGGTCCACTCCCGTATGCCCTCGGGGCGGGAGTAGACCCCCACCTTGCGGCGCCCGCGCTCCTCGCCGCCGACGAGCACCTGGACATGCAGGGTGCCCTCGTCCGGCACCGTCATCGGCCGGCTGATGACCAGCTCCTCCAGTACGGGGGTGTCCGCCTCGTCCCCGGCACGCACCGCCAGCTCGACCATCGCCGTACCCGGGAGCAGCACGGTGCCGGAGACCGCGTGGTCGGCCAGCCAGGGGTGGGTGGGCAGGGAGAGACGCCCGGTGAGCAGCACACCTCCGGTGTCGGGCACGCTCACCACGGCCCCGACCAGCGGATGGCCGGTGTCCTCGAGACCCACGGCACGGACATCGCCCGGACCGCCACGGTCCAGCCAGAACGTCTCGTGTTGGAAGGGGTAGGTGGGCAGCGGGATTTGGGAGGGTTGTGATCCGGTGTACGCGGTGGGCCAGTCCATTGGTGTTCCCCTGGTGGACAGTTCTGCGAGGTGGGTGAGGAATCGGGTGGGGGTGTCGTCGTCGCGGCGGAGGGTGCCGGTGACGGTGGTGTGGGGGGTCTGGTTTGCTTCGAGGGTTTCTTGGATGGCGGTGGTGAGGACGGGGTGGGGGCTGATTTCGATGAAGGTGCGGTAGCCGTCGTCGGCGAGGGTGCGGACGGTGGCGTCGAACCGCACGGTCTGGCGGAGGTTGCGGTACCAGTAGTCGCCGTCGGCGGTGTGGGGTTCGGTCCACTGGCCGGTGACGGTGGAGAGCCAGGGGATGGTGCCGGGCTCGGTGGTGGTGTCGGCCAGAGCCTGGTGGAGTTCGTCCTCGATGGTGTCGACGTGTCCGGTGTGGGAGGCGTAGTCGACGGGGATGATGCGGGCTCGGATGCCTTGGTCGGTGTAGTGGGTGTGGAGTTCGTGGAGGGCGTCGGTGTCGCCTGCGATGACGGTGGCGTTGGGGCCGTTGTGTGCGGCGATCCAGAGTTTGCCGTGCCAGTTGGTGAGGTCGATGGTGTCGGCGGGGGCGGCGAGCGACATCATGCCGCCGTGTCCGGCGAGGTGGTGGGCGATGGTCTGGCTGCGGAGGGTGATGATTTTGGCGGCGGTGGGGAGGGTGAGGTGTCCGGCGACGCAGGCGGCGGCGATTTCGCCTTGGGAGTGGCCGATGACGGCGTCGGGGTGGATGCCGCAGGACTGCCAGAGTGCGGCGAGGGAGACGACGATGGCGAAGGTGGCGGGTTGTACGACATCGACGCGGTCGAGCGAGGGTGCGTCGGGTGCGCCGGTGATGACGTCGATGAGCGACCAGTCGGTGTACGGGGCCAGGGCCGCGGCGCATTCGTGGAGGCGTTCGGCGAAGACGGGGGAAGTGGTGAGCAGTTGGGCTCCCATTCCGACCCATTGGGCGCCTTGGCCGGGGAAGACGAAGGCGGTTTTGCCGTGGGTGGTGGCGTGGCCGGTGGTGAGGCGGGGGTGCGGCTGTCCGCTCGCGAGGGCGGTGAGGGCGGCCGTGGTCTCAGTGCTCTCGGTGGTGGTGTCGGCGAGTATGACGGCGCGGTGGTCGTGGAGGGTGCGGGTGGTGGCCAGGGACCAGCCGATGTCCACGGGGTGCGCGTCGGCGCCGGATGCCAGGTGGTCCAGGAGGCATTGGGCCTGAGCTCGCAGGGCCGTGGCGGTCTTGGCCGACAGCACCCAAGGGGCGATTCCGCCGGTGGCGACCAGACCGGGGATCTCCGTACCGTCGTCCACCTTCGGTGCGGGCTCGGGGTTCGGTGCCTGTTCCAGGACCACGTGTGCGTTCGTCCCACTGACGCCGAAGGAGGAGATCCCGGCGCGGCGGGGGTGTCCGTTCACCGGCCAGGGGCGCGCCTCGGTGAGCAGGGACACCGCGCCCGACGTCCAGTCCACCTGGGCGGTGGGTTCCTCGGCGTGCAGGGAGCGCGGAAGCGTGCCGTGCCGCAGCGCCAGCACCATCTTGATGACGCTGGACACGCCCGCGGCCGCTTGGGTGTGGCCGATGTTGGACTTCAGCGATCCGAGCCACAGCGGCTCGTCACCCTGTCGCTCCTGGCCGTAGGTGGCCAGGAGTGCCTGGGCCTCGATGGGGTCGCCGAGGGCGGTGCCGGTGCCATGGGCCTCGACGGCGTCCACATCGGCCGCTGTCAGCCCGGCGTTCGCCAGGGCTTGTCGGATCACCCGTTGCTGGGAGGGGCCGTTGGGCGCGGTGAGGCCGTTGCTGGCGCCGTCCTGGTTGACCGCCGTGCCACGGATCACGGCCAGTACCTCGTGCCCGTCGCGGCGGGCGTCGGACAGCCGTTCCAGCAGCAAGAGCCCTACGCCCTCGGACCAGTTGGTGCCGTCGGCGCCCTCGCCGAAGGACTTGCAGCGGCCGTCGGACGCCAGACCGCGCTGGCGGGAGAACTCCACGAAGGCGCCGGGCTGGCCCATGACGGCGACGCCCCCGGCGAGTGCCATCGTGCACTCGCCGGAGCGCAGGGCTTGTACGGCGAGGTGGATGGCCACCAGCGAGGAGGAGCACGCCGTGTCCACCGTCACCGCGGGACCGGTCAGGCCGAAGGTGTACGACACCCGGCCCGACGCCACGCTCGTCGCGCCGCCCACCCCGAGGTAGCCCTCCAAGCCTTCCGGCGCCGCGCCGGGGCCGGTGCCGTACCCCTGGCCGCTGGCGCCGACGAAGACGCCGACCTCCTGGCCGCGCAGTGATGTGGGAACGATGCCGGAGCCTTCCAAGGTCTCCCAGGCGGTCTCCAGCAGTACGCGCTGCTGCGGGTCCATCGACAGGGCCTCGCGCGGGGAGATGCCGAAGAAGGCGGCGTCGAATCCACCCGCGTCGGTGAGGAATCCGCCCTCGCGTACGTAGGACTTGCCCACGGCGTCCGGGTCGGGGTCGAACAGCCCGGCCAGGTCCCACCCCCGGTCCTGTGGGAACGGGCCGATCGCGTCGGTTCCGGTGACCACCAGCCGCCACAGGTCCTCGGGGGTGCGGACGTCACCGGGCAGTCGGCAGCCCATGCCCACCACGACGACCGGATCCTCGGCTCCGTCCGGAGCGGACCGGCGGCGGTGGGTCGGCCGGGGTGCGGCCTCCACGGTCCGCCCGCCCAGCTGGTCGCGCAGGAACTCGGCGGTGGCCTGAGGCGTCGGGTGGTCGAAGACCAGCGTCGCGGGCAGCCGTAGCCCGGTGGCCGTGTTGAGGCGGTTGCGGAGCTCCACCGCGGTCAGCGAGTCGATTCCCAGGTCCCGGAACGCCTGTTCCGGACCTATGGGGTCGACGGTGGGGAACCCGAGCACCGAAGCGGTCTCTTCGCGGGTCAACTCGACGAGCAGCCGCTGCTGTTCGGCCGTGGGCAACCCGGCCAGTCGCTGTACGAGCCCGCCCTCAGCGGCCTTCGGCACCGGCCGGGCCGTACGCCGGGCGGGCCGGACCAGACCGCGCAGCAGCGGCGGTGGCTCCGTGGCCTCCGCGCCGAGGGCTGCGAAGTCGAACCGCAATGGCATCAGCAGCGACAGCCCCGACGCCACCGACCGGTCGAACAGGTCCAGCGCCTCCGCCGTGGACAGCCCGACGATGCCACCGCGGCGCACCCGGTGCAGATCGCCGGAGCCCAGCCCGGCCGTCATACCGCTGGTCTTTGCCCACATGCCCCACGCCAGCGAGGTGGCGGGAAGTCCACGCGCACGCCGCCACTGCGCGAGGCCGTCCAGATAGGCGTTGGCGGCCGAGTAGTTGCCCTGGCCGGGCCCGCCGAGCACTCCGGCGGCCGACGAGTACACCACGAACGCCGCCAAGTCCTGATCGCGGGTGAGGTCGTGGAGGTGGGTGACCGCGTCGACTTTGGGGCGGAAGACGGTGTCGAGTCGTTGGGGGGTGAGGGCGGTCAGGGTGCCGTCGTCGAGGGTTCCGGCGGTGTGGATGACGGCTGTCAGTGGATGGTCGGGCGGGATGTTGGCGAGGGTGGTGGTGAGGTGGTGGCGGTCGGCGGTGTCGCAGGCGGTGATGTGGATGTGTGCGCCGAGTTCGGTGAGTTCTGTGGCAAGTTCGGTCGCGCCGGGGGCGTCAGGGCCCTGGCGGCTGATGAGGAGGAGGTGGCGTGCGCCGTGGTGGGTGATGAGGTGGCGGGCGATGGTGGCGCCGAGGGTGCCGGTGCCGCCGGTGATCAGGACGGTGCCGTCGGGGTCGAGGGTGCGGGGGATGGTGAGCACGATCTTGCCGGTGTGACGGCCCTGGCTCATCCAGCGGAACGCCTCCGGGGCTCGGGTGATGTCCCAGTGCCGTACCGGCAGCGGCTCGATCCGGCCCGCCTCGAACAGTTCCACCAGCTGGCGCAGCAACTCCCGCACCCGGTCCGCGGGGGCCTCACCGCCGAGGTCGAACGCCCGGTAGGTGACCTCGGGATGGCGCGCCCCGACCTCGCCGGGCTCCCGCAGGTCGGTCTTTCCCATCTCCAGGAACCGGCCGCCGGGGCCGAGGAGGCCGAGGGAGGCGTCGATGTGTTCGCCGGTGAGGGAGTTGAGGACGACGTCGGCGGTGGGGAAGGTGCCGGCGTAGCCGAGGTCGCGGCTGGAGGCGAGCCGTTCGGCGGGCACGCCGAGCCGGTGGAGGGCGTGGTGTTTGGAGGGGTGGGCGGTGCCCAGGACGGTGGCGCCGAGGTGCTGTGCGAGCTGGACGGCGGCCATGCCCACACCGCCCGCCGCGGCGTGCACCAGCACCGTCTCGCCCGGCCGCACCTTCCCGAGGTCCTGCAACGCGTACAGCGCCGTCAGATACGCCACCGGCACCCCGGCCGCCGTGCCGAACGACCAGCCCTCCGGCATCCGGATCACCGTGCGCGCGTCGGCGGTGGCCAGCGGGCCGAACGAGCCGGAGAACAGGCCCATCACCCGGTCGCCCACGGCCAGGTCGGCCACGTCCGGGCCGACCTCGGTCACCACACCGGCGCCCTCCGTGCCGATCACCGACCGGCCCGGATACATGCCGAGGGCCACCAGGACATCGCGGAAGTTGAGCCCGGCGGCGCGGACCTCGATCCGCACCTGACCGGCCTCCAGCGGTGCGGTCCGGGCCTCGTCGGGCAACAGCGCCAGATTGTCCAGCGTGCCGTATTCGGCCGAGTCCAGATGCCACGACCGCTGCTCGGGCACGCGCAGGCCCGGCTCGACCCGGGCCAGGCGTGGCACCCATACGGTGCCACCGCGCACCGCCAGTTGGGGCTCGTCCCCGGACCACACACCCGCGGGCAACTCCTCGCACGCGCCGTCGGCGTCCACCAGGGCCAGCCGCCCCGGGTGTTCGGCCTGGGCCGAGCGGACCAGACCCCAGACCGCGGCGGCGGCCGGGTCGGTGACCTCGGCGTCGCCGTGCACGGCGACCGCGCCGCGGGTGACCACGGCCAGCCGCGTCCCGGCCATGGCATCGTCGGTGACCCACCGCTGGATCTCCTCCAGCAGGCGGCCGGTCAGCTCCCGGGCCCGCGCGGGCAGCGGCTCGGTGAGGTCTTCGGCCCATGTGCGGGTGTCGGCCACGAGGACGTCGGGGAGGGTGCCTTCGGTGGCCGTATCGCCCCCTGCCGCCGCCTCGCCGAGCGGGGCCCAGGAGACCGTGCCGTCCGGCAGGGGGTGTTCGCTCCACCGGACCGTCCACAGCGCGTCGTCGGCCGTGCTCGTCTCCAGCTGGGCCGGGTCCACCGCGCGCAGGGTCAGCGCCTCCACGGAGGCCACCGTCCGGCCCGAGCCATCGGTCAGACGTACCGAGAAGGCATCGTCACCGGCCGGGCGGACCTGCACCCGGACCGCGGACGCGCCGCCCGCGTACAGACGTACGTTGTTCCAGGCGAACGGCAGCAGGGTCACCTGTCGCGCCGGGTCGGAGGGCAGGCAGAAGTTGCCCGCGTGCAGCGCGGCGTCCAGCAACGCCGGGTGGATGCCGAACCGTTCGGCCTCCTCGGCGTACGCCTCCGGCAGCGCCACCTCGCCGAAGACCTCACCGTCCAGGCGCCACGCGGCGGCGAGCCCGCGGAACGCCGGTCCGTACGCATAGCCGGCGTCCACGAGCGAACGGTAGAAGTCCTCCACCGGGATCGGCTCGGCCTCCGCGGGCGGCCACTCGCCGGTGGCCCCGTCCAGCGGTGCCGGGCCCTGCGCCACGAGCGTGCCGGTGGCGTGCTCGGTCCAGTCCGTGGCCCCGTCGGCGCGGGAGTAGATCCGCACCGTGCGCCGCCCGCCCTCGTCCGAGCCCACCACGACCTGCACGCTCAGCGCGGTGTCGCCGGGCAGGAGCATCGGCTGACCGATCACCAGCTCCTCCAGCACCGGGGTGCCGGTCTCGTCCCCGGCGCGGACCGCCAGCTCCACCATGGCCGTGCCGGGCACCAGTACAGCGCCGGAGATGATGTGTTCGCCCAGCCAGGGCTGGGCCCGCACCGACAGCCGCCCGCTGAGCTGCACACCGCCCGTCTCCGGCAGCTGCACCACCGCGCCCAGCAGTGGATGGCCCGCCGCGCCGAGCCCCACAGCGCCCACGTCGCCGGAGCCGGCGGGCCGCTCCAGCCAGTAGTGCTCATGCTGGAAGGCGTACGTCGGAAGGGCGACGCGCCGGGCGCCGGACCCGGCGAACATCGCGTCCCAGTCCACCGGCACACCGCGGACGTACAGACCCGCGAGCCCGGCCAGCGTCGCGTGGGCCTCCTGGACGCCCGGACGCAGGGACGGCACGAACGCCGCGAACGCGGTATCCGCCTCCGCGCCCGCATCCGGCAGACAGTCCTGGCCCATCGCGGTCAGCACGCCGTCCGGGCCGAGTTCCAGATGGGTGCGCACGCCCTCGTCGGCCAGGGTGCGGACACCGTCGAGGAACCGCACCGCGCCACGCACATGCCGCACCCAGTACTCCGGGGAGCACAGCTCCTCGGGATCCGCGACCCCGCCGGTCAGGTTCGACACCACGGGCACCCGGGGCGGCGAGTAGGTCAGCCGCGACGCCACCTCGCGGAACGCGTCGAGCATTCCGTCCATGTGGGGGGAGTGGAAGGCGTGCGAGACCACGAGCCGCTTGGTCTTGCGGCCCTGCCGTGCCAGCGTCTCCGCCACCGCCGTGACCACGTCCTCGTCACCGGAGACGACCACGGAGGTCGGGCCGTTGATCGCGGCGATGGAGGCGCGGTGTTCCTGCCCGGTGAGCAGCGGCGCGACCTCGTCCTCGGCCGCTTCCACCGCGACCATCGCCCCGTTCGCGTCGAGTCGCTGCATCAGCCGCCCACGCGCCCGTACCAGTGTGCAGGCGTCGGGCAGGGACAGGACCCCGGCCACATGCGCCGCGGCCACCTCGCCGATCGAGTGGCCCAGCACATACGCGGGGCGCACCCCCCACGACTCCACCAGCCGGAACAGCGCCACCTCCAGCGCGAACAGCGCGGGCTGGGTGAACTCGGTGCGGTCCAGCAGCGCCGCCGTGGCCGAGCCCTCGTCGGCGAAGACCACCTCGGCGAGCGAGACCTTCTCGTCCCCGTCGCGCAGATCGCCGAAGTGAGCGCATACGTCGTCGAAGGACCGGGCGAACACCGGGTAGCGGCCGTGCAGTTCCCGGCCCATTCCGGCTCGCTGGCTGCCCTGGCCGGTGAACAGCACCGCGACCTTTCCGGAGGCCACGGAGCCGGTGACCACTGACCGGGCGGACGCGCCCGAGGCCACCGCTGCCAGCCCCGCGACGGCCTCTTCGGCATCGGCACACAGCACGACCGCGCGGTGGTCGAGCCGGGTCCGGGTGGTGGCCAGCGACCAGCCCACGTCCCACGGGCTGTCGGTGGCCACCTCCCGCACATGGGTCAGCAGCCGGGCGGCCTGGGCGCGCAGCGCCGCCTCGGTGTGACCGGAGAGCACCCATGGCACCACGGGCCCGGTGGCGACCGGACCGGGCTCGGCGTGCTCGGCCGATCCCGTGGGCGATTCCTGGGCGGCGGTGTTCGCTTCCGGAGCCTGCTCGACGATGATGTGCGCGTTCGTACCGCTGACGCCGAAGGAGGAGATCCCGGCGCGGCGGGGGTGTTCGGTCTCCGGCCACTGCCGCGCCTCGGTGAGCAGGGACACCGCGCCCTCGGTCCAGTTCACCTTGGTGGTGGGGTGTTCGGCGTGGAGGGTCTTCGGCAGCCGGCCGTGGCGTAGGGCCATGACGGTCTTGATGACACTGGCGATGCCGGCGGCGGCCTGTGCGTGGCCGATGTTGGACTTGAGGGAGCCGAGCCAGAGAGGTTGTCCGGCGGGGCGGTTCCGGCCGTAGGTGGCAAGTACGGCCTGGGCCTCGATGGGGTCGCCGAGCGCGGTGCCGGTGCCGTGTGCTTCGACGGTGTCCACATCGGCCACCGTCAGCCCGGCGTTGGACAGCGCCTGCCGGATCACCCGCTCCTGGGAGGGGCCGTTGGGCGCGGTGAGCCCGTTGCTGGCGCCGTCCTGGTTGACCGCCGTGCCACGGATGACGGCCAGGACCTGGTGGCCGTTGCGGCGGGCGTCGGACAGCCGCTCCAGCAGGACGAGTCCGACACCTTCGGACCAGGTGGTGCCGTCGGCGCCCTCTCCGAAGGACTTGCAGCGGCCATCGGGCGCCAGGCCGCGCTGGCGGGAGAACTCCACGAAGGCGGTGGGCTGGCCCATGACGGCGACACCACCGGCCAGCGCCATGGAGCATTCGCCCGACCGCAGCGCCTGCACGGCGAGATGGGTGGCCACGAGGGAGGAGGAGCAGGCGGTGTCCACGGTCACGGCGGGCCCGGTGAGCCCGAGCGTGTAGGACACGCGTCCGGAGATGACACTGCCCGAAGCGCCCACCCCCAGGTAGCCCTCCAGGCCCTTGGGCGCCGCGCCCGGACCGCCGCCGTACCCCTGGCCGCTGCCCCCGGCGAACACCGCGATGTCCCGGCCCTCCACCGACCGCGGATCCATCCCGGCCCGCTCGAAGGTCTCCCACGCGGTCTCCAGCAGCAGCCGCTGCTGAGGGTCGAGCGACAGGGCCTCGCGCGGTGAGATGCCGAAGAACGCGGCGTCGAACTCGCCCGCGCCCTCCAGGAATCCCGCCTCGCGTACATAGGACTTGCCCACGGCGTCCGGATCGGAGTCGAAGAGCGTGTCCAGGTCCCAGCCGCGGTCCGTGGGGAACGGGCCGATCGCGTCCCGCCCCTCGTCCACCAGTTCCCACAGCGACTCAGGGCCGGTCACCCCGCCCGGCAGCCGGCATGCCATCGCCACGATCGCCACCGGTTCGGTGGACTCGGCGATCAGCCGGTCGTTCTCCCGCCTCAGCCGCTCGGCGTCCATCAGCGAGGTACGCAACGCTTTGACCAGGTCTTCCCGGGACGCAGCCATGTGTGCTCCTCTCCGCAACCGCGGCGTCAGTCGTTTCCGAAGGTCGTGCCGCGCATCGCCCGGCTCACCAGCTCGTCGTCATCCAGGTCCGCGATGGCGGAGGTCTCCGCCGCCACGGCGGTGCCCGGGTCGCTCAAGTCATCGAGGCCGTCCAGGTCGTTGGCCGCGGAGTCCGCGATGCGCATCAGCGCGTCCAGCACCCCCAGCTCGTGGAAGCGGCGCAACGGCACCGAAGCCAGCACCCGCCGGATCTCCCGTTCGCGGCCCCGCGCGTCGGCGGCCACGCCGTCCGCGGCCCCGTCCGCCGTCGCGTCCACGGTGGGGACCAGCTCCGTACGCACCTTCCTGGCCAGCGTGGTCGGCTTCGGATAGTCGAACACCACCGTGGGGGAGAGCTGGAGCCCGGTGGCCGCGTTGATCCGGTTGCGCAGCTCCACCGCGGTCAGCGAGTCGAATCCGGTGTCCTTGAACGCCCGCTCCGGTTCCACCGCGTCCGCGTCGGCATGCCCGAGCACGGCCGCCGCCTCGCGCCGCACCAGGTCGGTCAGGAACACCTCCTGCTCGGGGCCGGTCAGCTCGGCCAGCCTGCCCAGGAGCACGTCCCGTTGTGACGCCCCCTCGCCCGGCGCGTCCGCCGCGTCCGACGCGTCTGCCGCCAGGATCTCGGCGACCTCGGGCAACTGACGCAGCAGCGGCCGCTCCCGGGCCATCGTGTATCCCGGTACGAACCGCGCCCAGTCGATGTCGGCGACGACCACATTCGGCAGGCCACCGCCCACCGCCCGCGCCATCGCGCGCAGCGCGGGCGCCGGGTCCATCGGCAGGATGCCGATACGCCGCCACTGGTCGCCGCCGTCGGCGTCGATCATGCCGAGACCGCCGCCCCAGCCGCCCCACGCCACCGACGTGGCCGCCAGCCCGCGCGCCCGCCGCCGGGCCGCCAGCCCGTCCAGGAAGGCGTTGCCCGCCGCGTACGGGGCCTGTCCACCGCTGCCCCAGACACCTGCGCCGGAGGAGAACAGCACGAACGCGTCCAGCTCACGGTCGCCGACGAGCTCGTCGAGTACCAGCGCGCCACGCACCTTCGCCCCCGTCACGGCGGCGAACCGCTCCGCGGTCAGCTCGGTGACCGGAGCCGACAGCAGCCCGGCACCCGCGGTGTGCACCACCGCGGTCAGCGGATGTGTCCGCTCCGCCGCCGCCAGCACCGCGGCCACGCCGTCCCGGTCGGTCACATCGCACGCGGCGACCGTCACCTCCACCCCCGCCAGGTCCGCCACCAGTTCGGCCGCGCCCGGCGCTTCACCGCCCTGCCTGCTGAGCAGCACCACATGGTCCGCCCCGCTCGCGGCGAGCCAGCGCGCCACATGCGAACCGAGCCCGCCGGTGCCACCTGTGACCAGCACGGTGCCACGCGGCTTCCAGGCGCTGCCGGAGCCGTCCCGGTCGCGCAGCATCCGGCGTGCGAACAGCCCCTCGGCGCGCACCGCGAGCTGGTCCTCCCCCTCCGGGGAGCACAGCGCCGCGAACAGCGCGTCCGGCAACTCCGCGTCGCCACCCTCCCCTTCGGCGGGAAGGTCGACCAGGCCACCGAAGGTGTCCGGGTGGTCGAGCCCGAGTACGGCGCCGAATCCCCACACCGCCGACTGCGCCGGGTCGGCCGTCTCACCGGCCACCGCGACCGCGCCACGGGTGACGCACCACAGCGGAGCGGTGACGCCGTGGTCCCGCAACGCCTGCGCCGCCGCCAGCGTGGCCAGCGTGCCCATGGACACGGTGCCGTGTTCGGTGTCGGCGCGGTCGTCCCATGAGAGCAGGGACACCACCCCGGCACCGCCGTCCGCCGACTTGACCTGGTCGCCCAGCGCCTCCCGGCTGGTTTCGGAGACCTCGGCGGCCACCACTTCGGCGCCCCGCGCGGCCAGCCCGTCCAGCACCGCACGGACCGGCGCCGAGTCGGCCCGTACGGACGGGACCAGCACCAGCCACCGGCCCGACAGCTGAGGGTCGGCGGTGGCCACTCGGGTCCAGCCGACCCGGTAGCGCCACTCGTCCGTGAGGGAGTCCTCCTGGCTGCGGCGGCGCCAGGAGGCCAGCGCGGGCAGCACCGTGCCGAGGGCCGCGGCGTCCACCTCCAAATCCCGCGCGAGGGACTGCGCGTCCCCGTCCTCGATGGCGGCCCAGAGGGAGCCGTCGGTGGTCTCGGCCCGCGTCGGTGTCCTGGCCTGCTCCAGCCAGTAGTGCCGGTGCTGGAAGGCATACGTGGGCAGCGGCACCCGGCGGGCCCCGGCCCCGGCGAACAGGGCGGCCCAGTCCACCGGCACCCCGGCGGCGAACAGCTCCCCGAGCCCCGCGAGTACACGATCCGCGGCGCCGTCGTCGCGGCGCAGCGTCCCGGTGATGGTGGCCCGTACCTCGGGGTGGGTTTCGGTGGTGTCTTGGATGGCGGTGGTGAGGACGGGGTGGGTGCTGATTTCGATGAAGGTTCGGTAGCCCTGGGTGAGGAGGGCTTGGGTGCCTTGTTCGAAGTGGACGGTGTCGCGGAGGTTGCGGTACCAGTAGTCGGCGTCGATGTGGGTGGGGTCGGCCCAGTCGGTGTCCACGGTGGACATCCATGCGATGTGGCCGGGTGTGGCGGTGACGCCGTCGAGTGCTTGGTGCAGTTGGTTTTTGATGGTGTCGACGTGTCCGGAGTGTCCGGCGAAGTCGACGC